>NZ_AONC01000067.1 GCF_000585215.1 Imhoffiella purpurea
GCGGTCTGTCTGTGGCACCGCAGTGGCTGGGCGCCGCTGCCGATTCGCTGGGTACTGGTCGCCGATCCCGAGGGCAAACTCCCCACCCAGGCATTTTTCAGCACCGACCTGACCATGACCCCGGCGCGCATCGTCGAACTGTTCGTCTGGCGCTGGTCGCTGGAGGTCACCTTCGAGGAAACACGAGTTCAGGGTCAACACGAGTTCAGGGTCACGAGTTCAGGGTCAAGTCTCGCATAGTATCATCTTCCCAGATACGCTATCGTTGAGTGATGGCTAGACCTCTCCGAATCGAGTTCGCCGGTGCGCTGTACCACATCACCTCGCGTGGTGATCGGCGCGAGCCGATCTACGAAGACGATGACGATCGCGAGGCGTTCTTGCGGGTACTCGCGGAGGTGGTGGAGCGTTTCAACTGGCTGCTCCAGACCGCCTGAGAAAAGACCGGGCCACAGTGCCTCTGGGGCCGATTCGCTTCCGATAGAACGCAGAACCGCCCCGAAGGGCGGTTCCTGGCGAAACGCAGCCAGTCTCTCGGAAGACGGCGGATCAGCGGAATCCCCAGCGCAGGGCGGAGGCCCCGTGCCCGATGCTCTGCGCCGCGCGGCCGACCGAATTGAAGCCGTCGGCGACGTTGGAGACGTTGGTCCCGAAGACCTCGGTATTCTCGGTCCGGTTCTTGACGCGGACCCGGTTGTCCATGTAATCGGCCCGGCTGTTGGTCAGTCGGGCATTGGCCCGGGACTCGCGGTCGATGGCGCCGGCGGTCGCATAGTTGACCTCGGCCTGACTGCGCAGGACCTCGCTGCGAGCGCTGCGATCGTAGACATCGAAACGGTCGGCGAGGGCCGACGACGACATCAGGATGGTGCCCAGCGCGACACCCATGGTTCTCACGTTCATCGCTGGATCCTCGGATGTGGATTTGTATGGACCTATAGCCGAGTTCGAAACTCGGTCAATCACATCCTAGCCAGCGAATCAGTCGTCATCAAGATCATCGTCGCGGTCGCGGCGCTCCACCGTCTCGGGATCGGCGATGATGGGACGGTAGATCTCCACCCGGTTGCCGTCGGCGAGCTTGGCATCGAGCTTGGAGATCTTGCCGAAGATGCCGACCTTGTTCGCCTCGAGGTCGATCTCCGGGAACTGGTTCAGCAGCCCGGACCGCTCGATGGCATCGCGGATGGTGCTGCCTTCGGGCACATCCAGCTTGAGCCAGGTCTGCTTGAATTTGTCTGCGTAGGCGACGCCAACGAGCATCGGGGTCTACTCCGTATCGAGTCGAAAATGTAGCCGGGGCACGTCAGCGGCGCCCCTGCCGATCATGACGCCAGTGCCTGGGCGCCTGCGTCCTGACGTTTCTTGGCCTCGGCGATGCGGGTATCGATCAGACGCTTTCCGGCCAGGATGAAACCCAGCGCGATGAATCCGCCCGGCGGCAGGATCGCCAGCAGGAATCCGCGATAGTCCGGGATCAGCGTCATCTCCAGGAAGGACATGCCCTGCCCCAGCAGCAGCGAGGCATTCGCGAACAGGGTGCCGCTGCCGATGATCTCGCGGAATCCGCCGAGGACCACCAGGGTGAAGGTGAAGCCCACACCCATCATGAGACCGTCGAAGGCCGATGCGCCGACCGGATTGCGCGAGGCGAAAGACTCGGCGCGTCCCAGGATGGCGCAGTTGGTGACGATCAGGGGAATGAAGAGACCCAAGATCTTGTGCAGATCGTGAAGCCAGGCGTTCATGGCCAGATCGACCAGGGTCACCAGCACCGCGATCACCAGGATAAAGATGGGGATGCGCACCTCGGGCGTCACCAGATTCCGGATCAGGGCGATCAGCAGACCCGAGGCCACCATGACCGCAGTGGTCGCCAGCCCCATTCCGAGCCCGTTGGTCGCGGTTCCCGTGACCGCCAGCAGCGGGCAGAGCGCCAGCAGCTGGGCGAAGACGACATTGTTGCCCCAGAAACCGTCGGCGGCGATCTGGCCCCAGTTGGTCTTCGGCTTGGTATCCGTGTCTGTGCTCATGGCTGGCTCCGAGTCGGTTGATCCGCGTCGGCGGTGCCGATCTCGGCCGGGGCCGTCAGGGCATCGCGATGCTCGGCGAAGAACTGCAGACCCTCGCGGATGGAGCGGACCACGCCGCGCGGGGTGATGGTGGCCCCGCTGAACTGGTCGAAATCGCCGCCGTCCTTCTTGACCCCCCAGCGCTCCAGCGGCGGATCGCCGATCGAGAGCCCGTCGAAGCCCAGGATCCAGTCGTCCTTGGCGACCTCGATCTTGTCCCCCAGACCGGGCGTCTCGGCATGGGCGAGGACGCGCACCCCGAGGATCCGGCCCTGGGCGTCGAGCCCCAGGATGGAATCGATCTCGCCGGCATAGCCGATCCCTACGATCCGGTAGGCGACTCCCACCACGTCGAGCCCCTTCAGCGCCCGGTAGACCACCACGTCCTCACCCGCGTCGTCCTTGATGATCATGGGGTTCGCCAGCAGGTCGTTATCGTGGATGCCCTCCGGGATGACCTGGCTGAGCGAGGCCTTGAGGTCCTCGGCATGACGCTGTTCGATGGCGTCCTCGGTGGCGAGGTCGCCGATCACCAGCAACGCCGCGGCCAGGAGGGTGAATCCGCCGAGCAGTGCCGCCTGATAGCCGACGGTCTGACGATAGCTTGGCTCTGCGACATCGCTCATGACTGCACCTCGGCATCGTCGGCGTATTCGATCGGCTGGCCGCGGCGGTCGCGGCCGTAGACGCGCGGCTTGACGTAATGGTCGATGAGCGGCGTGCAGGCGTTCATCAGCAGGACCGCGAAGGCCACGCCCTCCGGGTAGCCGGCCCAGGTGCGGATAACGTAGACCAGCAGCCCGCAGCCGGCGGCGAAGATGATCTGACCAAGCCGGGTGACCGGCGAGGTGACCAGGTCGGTCGCGATGAAGAAGGCGCCGAGCAGGGTCGCGCCGGACACCAGATGGTAGTAGGGGCCGGTGTAGTGCTCGGGATCGACGAGGTGCATCACCGTCGCCAGGACGGCGATGGTGCCCATCATGGTCACCGGAATGTGCCAGCTGATGATCCGCTTGTAGATGAGAAAGATCCCGCCGCCGAGCAGCAGCAGCGCGGAGGTCTCGCCCATGCTGCCGGCCACCGTGCCTACGGCCCCCGAGACGGATCCGAAGACCTCGGGCAGGATCGCCGAGAGTGCATGCCCCTGCCCCAGTTCGGTGCGGACATGCCCCAGCACGGTGGCGCCGCTGAAGGCGTCGAAGCCCTGAACGCCGAAGGTGATCGCCAGGCTCTCCAGGAGACCGGGCGCGTGCGCGGAGAACAGCGGGGTCGGCACCGTGAAGCTGGTCATCTCCAGCGGGAAGGTGATGAGCAGGGCCACGCGGGCGACCATCGCCGGATTGAAGAGGTTCTGGCCGATGCCGCCGAAGACCTGCTTGGCGACCACGATCGCCAGCAGGCTGCCCACCGCGCCGATCCACCAGGGCGCCCAGGGCGGCAGGGTCATGGCGAGCAGCCAGCCGGTCAGGATCGCCGAGCCGTCCATCAGATAGGGACGCACCGGCTTGCCGGCCACGCGCAGGGAGGCGGCCTCGGCCAGAATCGCCGCCAGGATGGTGGCGACGAACAGATAGAGGGCGGGCCAGCCGAACTGGACGATGCCGAACAGGGTCGCCGGCAGCAGGGCCAGCATCACCAGCCCCATGGTGCGCGGGATGCTGACCGGCTCGTGGGCGAATGGACCGGCCTTGGCGGCCGGCGTCTCGATACTCATCTCATGCCTCCGTCTCGGACGCGGACCGGACCGGTCGATCCGTCTGGCCCTCTTGACCCCCCTGCGCCTCGGCGGCGGCCTTCTTCTCGGCCTCCGCCTTCTTCTTCGCCGCCATCTCGCGCTTGCGCTTGGCCATCGCCTCGCGCTTGGCCTGCTTGATCGCCTCCATGCGCGCCGTGCGCTGCTCGGCGAGACGCTTGGTCTCGGCCTGCTTCTGCTTGGCCCGGCCGCGCGCCGCCATCTCCCCCTTGGCATAGTTGAAGAACTGCACCAGCGGGATGTGGCCCGGACAGGCGTAGGCGCAGGAGCCGCAGCTGATGCAATCCATCAGCCCCAGACCGACCGCGCCCTCCAGATCGCCGACCCGGGTATGGGCCGCCATCTCCAGCGGAACCAGACCGCAGGGACAGGCCTGGACGCAGCTCCCGCAGCGGATGCAGGGCATGGGCTCGCGTTCGTTGGTCTCCTCGACCGTGAGCGCCAGGACGCCGTTGCTGCCCTTGACCATGGGCACCCGGGTACTCGGCAGGGGCTGGCCCATCATGGGGCCGCCGCTGATGAGACGTTCGGGATCGACCCTGAATCCGCCGCAGTGGTCCAGCAGATCCTGGACCTTGGTCCCCAGCAGGACGCGCAGATTGCGCGGCTGGGCGATGGCGCCGCCGGTGACGGTGACCACGCGCGAGACCAGCGGATAACCGAAGCGCAGGGCCTCGTGCACGGCGAAGGCGGTGGCCGGGTTGTGGACCACGACGCCGATGTCCGCCGTCAGACCGCGGGCCGGGGTCTCGCGTCCGGTCAGGGTCTGGACCAGGTGCTTCTCCGAACCCATCGGATAGCGGGTCGGCAGCCTGGCGATGCGGATTCGGGAATCGTCCGCAGCGGCGACGGCCATGGCGGCCTGGGCCTCGGGCTTGTTGTTCTCGATGGCGACGATGATGCGCTCGACGCCCAGTGCATGGGCCATGATGCGGATACCGTCGATCACCGAATCGGCCCGCTCGCGCATCAGCCGGTCGTCGCAGGTGAGATAGGGCTCGCACTCGGCACCGTTGATCACCAGGGTGTGGATCCGGTAACGCTTGCGCAGATTGAGCTTGACCGCCGCCGGGAAGGTCGCGCCCCCCATGCCCACGACACCCGCCTTGGCGACGCGCGCGGCCACCTCCTCGGGCTCGAGGGCGAATGGATCCTCGACACCCTGGATGTGATCTGCCCAGCGGTCCTCGCCGTCGGGCTGCAGGGTGATGGTCGGCACCGAGAGGCCCGAGGCATGGTGCGCCGGATAGCTGCCGACGCCCATGATGCGTCCCGATGTGGGCGCATGCACCGGGGCCGAGATCACGCCCTGGCCCTGGGCGAGCAGATCGCCCTTGGCGACCCGCTGGCCGCGCCGCACCGCCGGGCTTGCCGGCGCGCCGATATGCTGCTGCAGCGGGATGTGCAGCAGGGCCGGCATGGGCAGCGACTCGATCGCCTGCCCGGCCGCCAGCTGCTTGCGGTCGTCCGGGTGGACGCCGCCGCGAATCTTGAAGAGTTTCATGGCCGTGCGCCCTCCTCCGTCCGAAGTTGAGAACCGCTGGGACCGACCCAGGCGCCAAGCACCGTCCGCGTGCCGCTCATGCCGCCACCGCCTCGGGCTTGGGCCAGAACCAGGTCTGAAGGGTCGGTGTCAGCGGACGCATCTCGATGCATTCGGTGGGGCAGACGTCGAAGCAAAGCTCGCAGCCGATGCAGGCATCGGCGAAGACGCTGTGGATCATGTTGTTCGCCCCCATGATGGCGTCCGTCGGGCAGCGCTTGAAGCACTTGGTGCAGCCGATGCAGATGTTCTCGTGGATGTGCGCGATCATGGGCGGTTTGTCTTCCACCCCGGACAGATCGGCGGTCACGCCGAGCAGGCTGGCCAGTTCCTCGGCCAGCGCCCGCCCCCCTGGCGGACAGATGGTGACGGGCGCGGCACCCGAGGCGATGGCCTCGGCGGCCGGACCGCAGCCGGGGTAGCCGCACTGTCCGCACTGTGAGCCGGGCAGGAGGGCCGCCACCTGCTCGGTCGCGGCGCTGGACTCCACCTTGAGATAGCGCGAGGCGATGCCCAGGAGCAAACCCAGGGCGAGGCCGAGCGTGGTGAGACTGGCGATCGCGGCAAGCATGTCTGACAGATCTCCGGTTGGATGTCTTGGGTTTCGATGGTGTCGCCGTTCGGCGCGAATTCGGCGCGCCCTTCACCGGACTCAGGTCAGCCCGGCGAAGCCCATGAAGGCGAGCGACAGGAGCCCGGCGGCGACGAAGGCGATGGGCGCACCGGCGAAGGCCGCCGGCACCTGGGCCAGCGCGAGACGCTCGCGCATCCCGGCGAACAGGACCATCACCAGGGTGAAGCCGAGCGCCGAGCCGAACCCGTAGAGCACGCTTTCGAGGAAGCCGTGGTCTTCCTGCACGTTCAGCAGGGCCACGCCGAGCACCGCGCAATTGGTGGTGATGAGCGGCAGATAGATGCCCAGCACCTGATAGAGGCTGGGCGAGATCTTGCGCACCGCCATCTCGGTGAACTGCACCACGGCCGCGATCACCAGGATGAAGGACAGGATGCGCAGAAAGCCGATGTCCAGCGGCAAGAGCACGAAATGCTCCAGCAGCCAGCCGGCGACCGCGGCCAGGGTCAGCACGAAGGTGGTCGCGAGCCCCATTCCGAGCGCCGAATCCAGTTTGTTCGACACCCCCATGAAGGGACAGAGACCGAGAAACTTGACCAGCACCACATTGTTCACCAGTGCGGTGCCGAGGATCAGCATGAGATACTCGCCCATGGGCAGGGAAACCTTTCGCGTCGACCAGGATGACCTTGAGCTATGCAATGCAAATGCCACCTTGCAGCGAGACCCGATCGACGCCACCTCGTCCGCAATCGCCGACGCCGATCGGCCGGGACGATGCAGCCAATGAAACAGTGACTTGGATGAAGCCGAGCGCACCGGACCCAATGTCGTCGGACGAGGCCGCCGGGCGCGGTGGAAATCTCGAGTGTCGCGCTGGCAACAGAATTCTTGTTGCAGCGCACCTAGAAATGTTGGAAAACTGACAAGGGTAGTCTCTCGGAAAGCGATATCCGCGGGTCTGCCGAAAATCTCTAACTTCGGCCCATTTATTGCTTGACCAACCGGTCAAGTCCGCTGACATATTCCGCAGGAGAATACCGTGCCGGTCCGACAAGCCCCGGAACCAGCCCAGGAGGCCGTCATCAACGCCCTGGGCGAATTTCTCGCCTCGCCGCCGGACGGAACGCCCCCGGAGCTGGTGGAGGCGCTGGCCCTCATGGGCGGCGACCCGAGCGACCCCCTTTCGCCTCGACTCTTCTTCGAGGCCGTCGAGCAGTCGCCGATCGCCATCTCGATCACGGATGCCAAGGCGACCATCCTCTACGCCAACCAGGCCTTCGAAACCCTCACCGGATACAGCCGCGAGGAGGTGCTGGGACAGAACGAGGCGATCCTCTCCAACAACGCCACGCCCAACAACGTCTACGACCAGCTCTGGCGCACCATCAAGCACAAGCAGACCTGGACCGGCACCCTGGTGAACCGCACCAAGCAGGGCGGCGACTATCTGGCCGAGCTGACCATCTCGCCGGTGCTCGACGCCGACGGCGACCTCAAGCACTTCCTCGGCATGCACCGCGACGTCACCAAGGTGCACGAGCTGGAAGGCGCGCTGCGCCAGCAGAAGACCCGCATCGAGACCGTGCTCGACGCCGCGCCCGTGATCGTGGTGCTGCTCGACAGCGAGTTCCGGGTCATCCTCGACAACCAGGAATACAAGAAGCTGCTCAAGGACCTCAACGGCAAGGAGCCGGTGGACGTTCTGCGCAAGGCCATCAGCGAGCAGCTGGGCGTCGACGCCTTCGCCGCCTGCCTGGACGGGCAGGGCTTCAAGAACGTCGAGGTGAGCATCGACAACCGCGGCCACCTGGGACCGCGCTGGTTCTCCTGCTCCGGAACACCGGTCGACGAGTCCGACCCGACCGCGCGCAGCTACTTCGGCCAGCAGACGCCGGGCGAGCGCCGTCTGCTGCTGCTGGCCAACGACATCACCGGCCGCCGGCGCGAGATCGAGCGCGCCTATCTCGAGCACATGCGCGCCCGGCTCGCCGAGCAGCAGCTGATGCACGGCATGCGCGAGGCGCTGGCCGCCGCCATCTATCAGATCCAGGTCCCGCTCAACGTGATCAACGCCGCCGCCAGCATGCTCCGAAGCGGTGCAGGGAACGTCGACACCCTGATCGGCATGCTCGACCAGATCAGCGATTCGGGCGCCAAGGCCCTGGCCACGCTCAACGCCGCACTGCCGGAGGAGCCGCGCGAGTCCGGCGTCCTGGTCAACGTCAACGCCCTGCTGCGTCAGATCCTGGAGATGGAGACCGCGCGCCTCCTGGCGACCGGCATCGTGGTCGACTGGCGTCCGGCGACCGTCCTGCCCGAGTTCAACGGACACAAGAACCAGCTGCGCGCCATGTTCAAGCACCTGATCGAAAATGCCATCCAGGCACTGCGCGAGTGCGGCCAGTCGCAGCGCGAGCTGCGCATCACGACCCGCTGCCTGGACCGCGGGGTCGAGGTCGAGATCCAGGACAATGGCGGCGGCATCGCCCCCGAGGATCGTTACCGGGTCTTCGAGCCCTTCTTCATCGGCTGGCGCAACCGACGCGGCCGCGCCGGCATGGGACTCGCACTGTCCCAGGAGATCGTCAACGCCCACGGCGGATCGATCGAGATCGACCCAGACTGCACCGACGGCTGTCTGATCCGCCTGTCCCTGAACGCCGTACTTCCGGACGACTGAATTGCCCGATCGATCGATGAGCCCCAAAGCACCCGACTTCGGCGCTGCCGAAGACTCGAGCCGTCTCGCACTGCTGGAATTCCAGCTGGCGGCACTCTTCGAAGTCAGCAGCGTTCTCAGCCGCTCCCTCAATCTGCGCCAGACCCTGCGCGAGGTGCTCGGCGTCCTGCACGAGCGCGGCGGCATGCGCTACGGCCTGGTCTGCCTCCTCGACGAGGATCGGGGAGAACTGATGATCAGCGCCCTGCACGGCAAGGACGCCGAGCCCTTCGAGAAGGTCACATACCAGCCCGGGGAGGGCGTGATCGGACAGATCCTCTCGTCCAACGAACCCTGGGTCCTGCCCCGTCTCGGCGACGAGCCGCGCTTCCTCGACCGGCTCAATCTCTACGACCACGACCTGCCCTTCATCGGCGTGCCGATCCGGGTCGGCGAGGAGCACCCGGTCGGCGTCCTCACGGCCCAGCCCGAATCGGGCGAGACCCTGCTCGGCTACCGGGCGCGCTTCCTGGAGATGGTCGCCAACCTCACCGGACAGGCGGTGCGCCTCGCCCGCACGGTCGAAGCCGAGCAGCAGGCGCTGCGCGAGGAGCGCGACAAGCTGCGCCGCGAGGTCAAGGGCACCCACGGATTCGACAGCATCATCGGCCGCGCGGACGCCATGCGCCTGGTGTTCGAACAGGTCCGCCAGGTCGCCAAATGGAACACCACGGTCCTGATCCGCGGCGAGTCCGGCACCGGCAAGGAGCTGATCGCCAACGCCATCCACTACAACTCGCCGCGCGCCCGCGCGCCCTTCGTCAAGCTCAACTGCGCGGCGCTCCCGGACAACCTGCTGGAGTCCGAGCTGTTCGGGCATGAAAAAGGGGCCTTCACCGGCGCCGTGAGCCAGCGCAAGGGACGCTTCGAGCAGGCCGACGGCGGCACCCTCTTCCTCGACGAGATCGGCGAGATCACCCCCGCCTTCCAGGCCAAGCTGCTGCGGGTGCTCCAGGAAGGCGAGTTCGAGCGGGTCGGCGGCGGACGCACCATCAAGGTCGACGTCCGCGTGATCGCCGCGACCAACCGCGACCTGGAGGCCGAGGTCCGTGCCGGCGACTTCCGCGAGGATCTCTACTACCGTCTGAACGTGATGCCGATCCGCATGCCGGCCCTGCGCGAGCGCATGGAGGACATCCCCGACCTGGCGCGCTTCCTGGTCGGCAAGGTCGCCCGCATGCAAGGCCGCGAACTCCAGATCACCGACAGCGCGCTGCGGGTCCTGATGCGCTACGAGTGGCCCGGAAACGTGCGCGAACTGGAGAACTGCATGGAGCGCGCCGCCGTCATGTGCGAGAACGGCATCATCGACCGCGACGTCATCAACCTGACCGGGCTCGACGTGAGCGCGACCGCCAGCGAGCCCGCCCCGGCCAGCACCGCCGCCGCGCCACACCATGTCGACCTCAACGACCCCAACCTCGACGAGCGCGAGCGGGTCATCGCCGCGCTGGAGGAGGCCGGCTGGGTGCAGGCCAAGGCCGCGCGTCTGCTCAACATGACACCGCGCCAGATCGCCTACCGGATCCAGACCCTCAACATCAAGATGCGGCAGTTCTGACCCCTCGCCAGCCTCCGCCTCCGGGGGCACGGACGAGGAACGGGCTCGGCGGGACGAGGACGCCTCGCCGTTGTCGATAGCCGCCAAGCAGGCTACCGTAGGCGCCGGCTCGGCGGCGAATGGCCCGATTCCCGATGCGCCCGCGCTCAGACCCCCGGAGCCTTGCCGGACCGGGATCTCGCGGCTGGATTCGGG
Source organism: Imhoffiella purpurea (assembly GCF_000585215.1). Lineage (GTDB taxonomy): Bacteria > Pseudomonadota > Gammaproteobacteria > Chromatiales > Chromatiaceae > Imhoffiella > Imhoffiella purpurea. Next base: position 10,421 of record NZ_AONC01000067.1, read on the forward strand.
GTGTCTATCAAGCGGAGGTCTCGACCATGACAGGACTCGCGATCATCGTCGGCTTGATCCTCCTGTTTCTGCTCGCCAGGCTGGGAGCCGCTCGCATGTGCGCACGACGGGCCGCCTTCATCCGCAGCTACGATTTCCCCGGCGGACTGCTCGACCGGTTCGCGGCCAGGCACCCCGAACTCTCGGCGCACGACCGCCACCTGGTCTCGCGCGCCCTGCGCCAGTTCTTTCTCGCCTACCTCTCGGGGGGACGCAAGCCGGTATCCATGCCGTCGCAGGTGACGGACGACCTCTGGCACGACTTCATCCTCTTCACCCGTCACTATCGGTCGTTCTGCCGGCGCGCCTTCGGGCGCTTCCTCCACCACACCCCCGCGATCGACCTGGGACCGGACAGGCGCAGCAACGATGGACTGAGACGCGTCTGGTGGCATGCCTGCCAAATCGAAGGGATCGACCCCGGGAATCCGGCCCGGCTGCCACTACTCTTCGCGTTGGACGAGCGGCTCGCCATCGAGGAGGGATTCCATTACGCACTCGATCGCTACCCGCGCCGAGCGCTCGACGAGGACACCCCCATCCATTACGTCGGCGATCTGACGACCGGCGGCTTCGACGCCTCGGGCGGCGGATTCCTCGACTCCTTGTGCGGCGGCTGGGATGGTGGGGACGGCTGCGGCGGGGACGGAGGCGGCTGTGGCGGCGATTAGAGGAGACTGAATCTCGAATGCACTGGCGCGCCATCATTCGGCTGTTCGGCATCCTGCTGATGCTCTACAGCCTGAGCTTCCTGCCCTCCTTCGTCGTCGCGCTCATCTATCAGGACGGCGAATGGCTGGTATTCGGGGTGTCCCTGGTCTTCACGGCCGGCATCGGAGCCTTCCTTTGGCTGCCCAACATCCACGAGCAGACCGAGCTCTCGGTGCGCGACGGTTTCCTCATCGTCACTCTCTTCTGGGCGCTGCTCGGCCTGGTGGGCGCCCTCCCCTTCATCCTGGGTCTGCATCTGAGTGTGACGGATGCGATCTTCGAGTCGATCTCCGGATTCACCACCACGGGAGCCACGGTCATCGAGGGGCTCGACCGGCTGCCGCCCTCCGTCCTCTACCATCGGCAGCAGATCCACTGGCTCGGCGGGATGGGCATCATCGTGCTCGCGGTCGCCATCCTGCCGTTGCTGGGTGTCGGCGGCATGCAGCTCTATCGCGCCGAAACCTCCGGGGTCGCCAAATACGAGAAGCCGACCCCGCGTATCGCCGAGACCGCGCGCGTGCTCTGGACCATCTATTTCACCCTCACCGCCGCCTGCGCCATTGCCTTCCGGCTCGCCGGCATGAACACCTTCGACGCCATCGGCCATGCCTTCGCGACCGTCTCGACCGGCGGCTTCTCCACCCACGATGCCAGCCTCGGCTACTTCGACAGCCCGCTCATCGAGGCCATCGCCATCTTCTTCATGCTGGCCGGCGGAGTGAACTTCACCATCCACTTCATCGCCTGGCGCAAGCGCAAATTCAACGACTACTTCAAGGATCCCGAGGTCCGCGCCTTCGGCCTCATCTTCCTCGCCGGATCCCTGTTCGTGGCAGTCAGTCTCTATCTGACCAAGACCTACGACGGCGCCTGGTCCTGCTGGCGCTATGCCTCCTTCCAGGTAGCCTCCATCCTCACCAGCACCGGCTTCGGCACCGCCACCTACGCATTCTGGCCGCTGCACATCCCGCTGGTGCTGGTCATCCTCTCCTTCACCGGGGGCTGTGGCGGATCGACCGCGGGCGGCATCAAGGTGCTGCGGGTGATGCTGCTGGTCAAGCTGGGCTTCCGCCAGCTCTTCCAGATCGCCCACCCCCAGGCGCTGGTGGTGCTCAAGGTCGGCAACCGCACGATGAGCGAAGACATACTGCTCTCGGTCTGGGGCTTCTACGTGCTCTACGTCGTCACCTGTCTGCTGCTGACCGTGGCCATGATGGCCGCCGGACTGGACCTGGAATCGGCCTTCGGCGCCACCGTCGCCACGGTCAACCTGCTCGGCCCGGGCCTGGGCGAGGTCGCGACCAGCTTCGCCACCGTCGACCCCATCGTCAAATGGCTGGGCGTGTTCGGCATGCTGGCCGGACGCCTGGAAATCTTCACCCTCTTCATCCTCTTCCTGCCGGATTACTGGCGGAACTGATTCGGAGCGGTCATTGGGTCAGTCGGCCCCAATGACTGCTGATCCCAGGTCCGGACAGAGGAGCTTTGTACACCGGATTCCGCAGTAGCCAGGACAGCGGACGCTGACCCATGTCACAAGGGTGCATCGACTGTTACCGGAACCCTCAACCATTCGCACAACCCTACAGGAAGCCCTGCAATTCAACCGAGACGACGCCATTTCTGCCGCTGGATCGGATTACATCGAAGTACAAATAGCCGTATGAAGCGCAGCGCCCTTTAAATAGGCAAACCACCGCGCCTCATGAGCGAAGCAACGCCGATCGACCCATCCACATTCCGACCAAAGCCCAAAGGGTTTACAAATACCCGCATCGCTCATACTCCTCAGAACTCGGCCCAGCCCACGACGAGGACCTCCCCCATGCTCCAAGCCCTGACGATTCTGTCTCTCCTATTCCTGACCGATTTCACGATGGCCGCCTCGGAGGACCCTGCCGAGCTGGGAGCCGGGCTGCAGAACCCCGGATACGAGGAACTGCCCGCCTGGTTCAAGACCTCCTTCCTGGACCTGACCGAGGACGTCGCGGAGGCCGCGGCCGAGGACAAGCGGGTGCTGCTCTATTTCTACCAGGACGGCTGTCCCTACTGCGCCAAGCTGCTGAGGGACAACTTTACCGACCGGGAGATCGTCGAGCTGACGCGCCAGGGCTTCGACGTCATCGCGATCAACCTCTGGGGCGATCGGGAGGTGACCGGGCTGGACGGCAAGACCACGACCGAGAAAAAGCTCGCCACCCTGCTCGGGGTCCAGTTCACGCCGACCCTGCTGTTCCTGGACGAAGCCGGCAAGGTGGTGCTGCGGCTGAACGGCTATCTGCCGCCGCACCGTTTCGCGGCCGCGCTGAGATACGTCGCGGAACGCCACGAGCGCACTGGCGAACGCTTCAGCGAATTCTATGTCCGCACCAATCCGCGCGAGGCCGAGGGCGACCTGCACCAAGAGGCGGGCTTTCTCGCCCCGCCGTTACGACTCGGCGACAACCGCCGGAAATCGCCGCGTCCGCTGGTGGTGATGCTGGAGCAGCCGGTGTGCCGGGAGTGCGACGAGCTGCATCAGGACGTCCTGCGCCGCGAGGCGGTCGCGCTCTCGCTCGCGGCCTTCGATGCCGCCATCGTCGACGTCTTCTCGCGCGAGCCCCTGCAGACGCCGGACGGACGGGAGACGACCGGGCGCGACTGGGCCGCCGAGCTGGGGATCGAATACACGCCCAGCCTGGTCTTCTACGATACCCAGGGTAGGGAGGTCTTCCGCACCGAGGGCTATCTGAAGGCGTTCCATGTCCAGGGCGCGCTCGACTACGTCGCCACCGGCGCCTACCGCTGGCAGCCGAGCTTCCAGCGCTACCTCTCGGCACGCCGCGAGGCGCTCGCCGAGCGCGGGATCCAGATCGACATCATGCGTTAACCGATTCCATCATCGAGGCGCAGAGGCTCACAGCCGACTCGAAGGTTCCCAACCTCCCGGCCATATCCGCCTTGCGCGCAATCATCTTCTCGGCCAGCTTGCGGCTGCCGCCGCCGTCGAGGATGACCTGGCGGATCCGCTCGTCCGGGATCCGAACCACGACCTCAATGGCCTCCTTGATGGCGTCTGGACGCATGTCGGCGAAGAGCCGGAGCGCGTGCGGGTTGTCCTCGTCGCGGCGCAGGACGTCCAGCTCGTCCACCCGGGTGCCGAAGGCCTTGCCCTTGGGATCGCCCTGGGCGCGAAAGCACAGCGCGCCGCCCAGATCGAGCGTCAGCACCTGTCCGTCGACCACACCCTGGTTGTCCCCGTCGAAGCCGGCGGCGTCCCAGTTGGCCGTCCAGGCATGCACCCCGAACCAGCGCTGGGTTTGGCGGCGCTCGCCCTCGCTCAGGTGCGCCACGCAGCGCTTGTCGAGCTGGACCCACTGTGTCGCGATCTGCTCGGGCTCGGCCGTGCGCACATAGGTCAGGGTCGGGGCGCCCGTCAGCCGGTAGAGCCGGGCGGCGATCGCCTCGTTGCGGGCATGCAGCGGCGACTCCAGCGTCTTGACGTAGAAGCGGCGTCCGTCGTCGTCCTCGAAGATGCCGGCCGGATTGGTGCCCAACTGACCGCCGACCCGATGCATGGCGGCGGTATCGATGGGTGGAATATCGGAGATCATCGCGAATCCTGGATCAGGGGATGGGGCGGGTTCGACGCACCAGGGCGAGCTGCGAGGGCGTCTCGATGGCCCCCCTGCGTTCGCGGCGGACGTCGCGGATCGCCTCGTCGGGCTCCATGCCGAGTTCGACGAGCAGCCGCGCGGCGATCATGCCCGCGCGCCCGAGGCCGCCCTTGCAGTGCAGGAGCACATCCTCTCCGTTGCGCAGCATCCGGCGGATCTCGCGGCCATGGACGACCCACTGATCCTCGAAGACCTGGTTCGGAACCGAATAGTCGGCGATGGGAAGATGGCGCCAGGCGATGCCCCGGTTCTGGACCTCCCGACCGAGATGCGGCACCTTGAGCATCGCCAGTTCCTCGGGCTCCACCAGCGTCAGCACCAGCCTGGCGCCCCAGTCGCGGATGGCGTCCAGATCGGTCCCGAGGTCGCGCTTCCAGGCGCCCGTGTGGGCGAAGGGATCCTGCTTGCCCGGACAGAAGGTGATCCCGATCCGTCCATACGAGAGGCTCGCGCGGACCTCCGAGATCTGGATGGGATGTGTCTGGCTGGTCCGGACCTGTGTCATAGGGGCATCTTGACGGGATACTGAAGGTCGGCGGATCAGTGTAACAGAGCGTGCATCGGTGCCGCCTCGTTTGCATTGGGACCCCGATCATGGCATCAAGGCGTCCCCTCATGCCGCTGACCCAATCCACGGAACCGAGCCGCCTCACGATGACGATTCAGCACTCCGAACTGGCCGCGCTGGGCTGGACCCAATGGTTCGAGCAACGTGTCGATTGCGATACCTCGCACACCATCGCCCGCGTCGCGGCCGTCGACCGCGATCGGCTGCTGCTCCTGGACGGGACGGGTTCCTTCCGCGCCAAGCTGGCCGGCGGCCTGCTGCACCGCCACCGCTTCCCGCACGACCTGCCCTGCGTGGGCGACTGGGTCTGTCTGGAACGTCAGCCGGGGGACGATTTCGCGATCGTCCACTCGGTCGTCGAGCGCCGGACCGCGCTGCGCCGCAAGTCGGCCGGGAATGCCGTCGAGTATCAGATGATCGCGGCGAATCTGGATACCGTCATGATCGTCCAGTCCTGTCACTTCGACTTCAATCTCAAACGGCTGGAGCGCTATCTGGTCATGGTGATGGACGGCGGGGCCGATCCCTGCGTCCTGCTCACCAAGACGGACCTGGTGGATCCGGACGTCCTGGCCGATCAGCTGTCCGAGATCGAGGCCATGGGTCTCATGCCCCCGGTCCTGACCCTGAGCAACGTGACCCAGGATGGTCTGAGCGCGCTCAAGGGGTTCCTGGCGCCTGGTAAGACCTACTGCTTCGTCGGATCCTCGGGCGTCGGCAAGAGCACTCTGATCAATCATCTGATCGACCGGGACGCCCTGGAGACGGGCGGTGTCAGCGCGACCGGCGAGGGACGCCATACCACGGTGCGTCGCGAGCTGATCCGACTCGGCGGCGGCGCGCTGGTCGTCGACACACCGGGAATGCGCGAATTCGGCATTCTGGACGCAGGGAACGGCATCGAAAGCCGCTATGCCGAGATCACCGAGCTCGCCTCCCGCTGCCGCTACCGCGACTGCACCCATAGCGGCGAGCCCGGCTGCGCCGTGCGCGAGGCGGTCGATTCGGGCGAGATCGGCCGCGCGCACTTCGAGAACTATCTCAAGCTCAGACAGGAGTCCGAGTTCAACCAGATGACCCATGCCGAGCGGCGCAAGAAGGACCGCGACTTCGGTCGCTTCATCAAATCGGTAAAGAAGGATCTGAAGACCGATCGCTGACCTGGGCTTGCGGAACCGCTTGCCCCGATCCTCGACCGCGTGATGACGCCCACTTCGGAGACGCCGGAGGATCTGCGCGCGAGCGCGGCCGGAGTCGTGGCCGAGGCCGTGCGTTTTGCCGAAGAGAGCCCCTGGCCCGAACCGGAAGAGGCGCTCGACGATGTCTGGTCAGAGTCTGGGGCGGAGTGATCGGGGTATGACGATGCAAATGCTTGGAATGGGTCAGGCTGTCAATCAGACGCTGCGCGAGGAGATGCAGCGCGATTCGCGACTCTTTCTGGCGGGCGAGGGCGTGGACGTCGAGATCGTCGATCTGCGCACCCTGACCCCGCTGGACACCGAGACCATCGTCGCCCCGAATCGGGCGCGGCGTTCGCGCCCGATTCGGTATACATCCGATCGCTGTCCGCTCGTCGGAGTCAGGAGGAAATAGCCGTCCTCGGCCCGAGCGGGAACGCAATCAACCCGCCTTCACCTTGAGTTTGGGCATCCAGGAGCGCAGCCTATACTTGATACTCAATCGCTCGCTATTCGTAATCTCTTGCTGCTCGCGGATTGCGGAAAGCGAATCCATGATAGTCCCCAAAGACTTCCCTATCTCGACCAAATCGGTATCCGCAGAGCGGTAGGGCATGGATGACTCCCCGCTGAAGTTGAGCGCTTGCTTGACCTGCGTTGCCTGCCGCACGACTTGGGCGACGGGGCCGACCTCAGGATCATGAATCGCGATCCACACTCCGAAATGCGGTATGAAACGATTGAAGCCACAAGCAGCGAGATCGGTATCGCTCCAATGAGAGCGGTGCGTCTCATATGGATAGCCTGTAACCTCCTGCGGCATTACCTTTTTCGGCACCGAAATAATGCATTTTTTCCCTATTCTCTTGAGATGCGATAGAAACTCGAGACCCTCGTCCTGGTCGAAGTGCTCCAGTATCGCAAGAGCAATAACCAGATCATATGAGTCATCATGCAAATTGCGCAAAAGATCCAAGGCATTGCCGCAACTCACATCATCGTAGGCCCACGAAGGGATGAAGGGTATATAAGCAGCGGTTCCCTCGATCCCATCGACCCGGACGGTCCACTGGCTATTGCTCCCATCCTCGAGTTTCGAAATATATGATTCATCATCATATAGATCCAGAAACACCCGACAAAGCATGCCGTACAATCCCAACCCACAGCCAACGTCCAAAACGGATTTGGGCCGTATGCTCCGTATTTCCGACATTATGGGCGTTATTTGCTCACAATTACTAAATGGCATATTCCTACATCTCGAATAATGATACCTTGATCGCGCCTAGGAGTATAACGCTCTTACTTCGTCGACTTCCTGATAGGTCGGCTCAAGATCACATTGATAACAGAGAGATGGCAATTCTGAATCCTTGACAAAGCCATTGCGAACCGACTCGAAGGATTCTCCACGCCAGATGCTTTCGACGTCATTCGACCTCACATCGCCCATAGTATGCCGACATTGGTCGTCGGTACAACACAAGGCGACCTCTCCGGTCACCTTGATATACAGCTGCCTAAATGGTCTCGGACATACCGGCCCGGGATAAAGCGGCTTGGATTCTGTTTTCAGTTCGACAACTCCACCTCGACTCGACCATCCATCATACCGACTCGCATCGTTGTGATTGATCTTTCGACGAAGGTGATCTGGAAGATCGCGCACCAGAGCCTTTATCTTTTCCGCGGACTTGCTGGTATAGGAATTCACCTTCATCACGTCAAGACCGGCCTCGAACAGGCTCAAAGCCCGATCCGTCGTCAACAAGTCTCCATTGGTATTGATGAAGTTCAACGCATCAGGACAGCATGAATTAGCGATCGAAAGCCAACTTTCTAGCCGCCGATCCAACAGCGGCTCCCCATTCATATAGAAAGAGAGACGCCCCGAAAATTTCATGTCACGAAGATCGTTGATGATCTTGAAGAAAATGTCTTGATGCATGAAATATGGGATGACATCATGATAATAATGCGTGCAAAAGCGACACCGCCTGGTGCACGCCGTTGTCGTTTCGATAAATACACAATCAAGCACTGCATTCATAAAACCAACCATGTGTGACAAAAAATCAGTCGCTCTCCATCCCATATACCCGACAAGCAGCCATCGAAATGACTTCCGATCAGCAGAGATTTCCCAGCGTTCCGCCCGCTCATTCTACCTGAATCCATCAATTGAATAGCCTGGTCATTCGCCTTGATGGCCACGGAGCCCCTCCCCTCTACCAGGGAACCCGTCTAGATCGACTCTTTTCCGAGCCCGCCCAGCCATACCATGGAACCTGTGCGCCCGTAGCGCTCGAGGAGCCGATGTGCTGGCGTCGACTCTCGGGTCATCTGCTCCTCAAGCTCGGCCAAGGCGGCGACTGCTGGGGACTTTTCCGCCGTTCGGAGCGCCTGTGTCGCTTTGGCCAAGATCTCGCGGGCACCCTCGCGGATGCCGGAATCGGCAAATCCGCTCAATGCCGCACGCCGATAGAGTCCGATGTCAGTCCCTTCGCTGCGCATGGCGAGATCGGATGCCAGACAGATGCCTTCGAGCAGATGGCAGCAGGCCCTGAGCAACTCGACCGAAATAAGGGCATCGAAGGCCTTGAATTCGATGCGCCCCACCTCGCCGGAAAGGCGTGCGGGGTGCGCGAGGCCGCATGCCTCGGCAGGGGCGAACGTCTCCGGATCCAGATAGACCTTGACCGCCGGCCGGTGCGCAGCGCGCGCATAGGTGCGCCTGGACAGCCCCTCCCAGACTCGGCCTGCGAAGAAAGGACTGCTGAAGCTGAAGGGGACGATGTAGGGGGCGTAGGCGTTGAGCTTGCGTGCCGCGTCCAGACATCGAGCGGCGTTCCAACCGGGCCAAGAGAGGTTGATGTCCGGGCCGTAGCTCAGCGTGGAGACGTGGCTGCCATCGTAGCCGCGATCGCCGGCCCGCTCGGCTCGCTCCCAAGTGTTGAGTGGCGGATCGAAGTCGTAGCGGTCTCGGACGGGATTGAAACCGGCAATGGCGAGTCCGAGGCCGGCCTTGGCCAAGGCGGCGGTGAGTTGCCACTCGATGGAGAGCATGGATTGGATCGCACGCTCGATATCGGGCACGGGCGGGGTGCGGATCTCCACACCCTTGACCATCAGTGTGCGAAAGCGGCCGTCCTCATGGGCGCGCTCGTCGCCCTCCAGGTACCAGTAGCCCGAGCGGATACCGATATCGCCGGTCGCAAGGCTCGGATCGTCACGACCGGGCTTGTCCTCCAGCTGCGGGGCGATCTCCTCGAAGGAGAGATTGGTGAAGTCGCGGACTCGGCCAGGCTCGGGGCCGGCCAAATCCACCAAAAGATACTCGAATTCGATCCCGCAGCGCATTCCGCTCCCCTCAGAGCCAGCGCAGCGGCGCCTCCGCAGCACTGACGACCGGCGTTTTCTCGACGATGACCGGCGTGCCGAGATAGAGGAAGCCGACAATCCGCTCCTGCTCCTCGAGTCCCAGCTCGCGGTGAAAATTGCCATCGTACATCATCCAGCCCGAGCGCCAGATCCCGCTGTAGCCGAGCGCGCGGGCGGCGAGCTGCAGGGTGAGTACCGTGCAGCCGGCACAGAGCTGCTGGTCGAAGCGCGGAACCGCCTTGTCTTCCTTGGGGCTGGAGATCGCGACGATCACCAGCGGCGCGCGATGCGGCATGCGTGGCGCGCGCGCCACGACGTCGGCGGGTTTGCCGGCGGCGATCGCCGCGCGCCGCATCGCCTGGCCGAGCCGGTCGAGCCCCTCGCCGCGCGCGGCCAGGAAGCGATAGGGACGCAAATGCCCGAAATCAGGTACCCGCAGGGCGGCACGCAGGATGAGGTCCAGCTCGGCGTCGGAGGGGCCCGGAGCGGTCAGCTTGTGATCGGAACGGCGCTCGAGCAGCAGGTTCAGCCCGGGATTGAGCTCCGCTTCGGTCATTGCGGCCACCTCACCGGTGACTCGATGCGCAGCCCGCGCCGCAACCGCTCGCGGATCTCCATCAGGGTGGCATCGACACGCTCGATGCGTTCCAGGTTCTCGCGCTCCTCCGGACTGGTCTCGAGGATGCCGGCAATGCCGCCGTTGCGGATGACGATGCGCCGGTCTCCGCGCAGGGCGAGCAGCGGATCGTGGGTGGAGATGAAGACGATCTTCTCGCCGCCGATCAGCAGCTCGAGTGCGCGGCGGCGGTCGACGCCGGCGTTCTCGATCTCGTCGATCAGGACCACCGGCGAGGCCGAGAGCAGCGCAGCATCGGCGATCATGAGGGCGCGGGTCTGTCCGCCCGAAAGCTGGGTGACCGAGGTCTCCGGTCCGAATTTCTCGCCCGTGAGATCGTTGGCGCAGGCGATGACGCGCTCGACCATGATCTCCGGCTCCGCGACCATGCGGCACTGGGCGTGCAGGCCGATGAAGTCGCGCACGCCGAGATCCACGACGAAGTTCATGTTCTGCGAGAGCTGCGCCACCAGCTTGCGGTCGAGTACCGTGCGGCGCTCCTCGTCCGGGACTGCTCCATCGATCAGGATCCGACGCCCGGTCGGCGTATCGCCCTGGGCCAGACACTCGATATCCGCCAGCAGGCGGCTCTTGCCGGAGCCGGTCGGGCCGACGATGCAGAGAACCTCCCCGGCGCGCACGCTGATCCGCGCCTGTTCCGGAGTGCCGTTCTTGTCGCGTCCGCCGATCAGTGTCAGGCTGGCCACGCCAGCGCCGGATCCGTCCTCCATGCGGGCAACCTCCTGAATGAGGCGTTCGGCGTGGGCCAGGATCTGGGGGCGCTCCATGCCTGCGTCCAGGATGTCTTCGTCCGGCAACCGGTCCAGCCAGATCCCGAGCGGCTCCGCGCTCTCCTGGATCTCGAGCCCCAGGGAGTCGATGAAGTCGCGAACGCAGGAATGCTGGATCAGCAGCTCGTCGAGAGGAAGGCTGGCGATTGCACTCATGGCGTCACCTCCGTCTGGTCGGCGAAGCGCATCTTCTTCACGTTGCCGCGCTGATGGGTCTCGCCGATGGCCGTCTCGCCCACGCAATAGGGACAGACCGCCGCCGGCATGGGGAAGCGCAGCCGCTGGCCCTCGAGCGAGTGCGTCGGCGCCGCCCGCGCGATGGCGGCGGCCAGGTCGCTCGCACCCTGGCCGGTGATGCCGTTGCAGAAGAAGGCCCGTGCGCCGGGATTCGCCAGGCGCACCTGATAGGCAAAGACCTCGCGCTCCACCTGCGAGACGATGTCGCCTTTGGTGATGACCGCCAGGTCCGCCAGCCGCAGCATGGGGCCGATCTTCTTGGGCGTGTGCACGCCCGCCAGCGCGTCGACCACGCAGACAGCCATGACCCCCTGGATATGGGGCGAGCAGCGGTTGCAGAGCCCCGCGCTCTCGCTGAAGAGCAGGTCCAGTCCCTGGCGCTGGCCCCAGGCGAGACAATCCTCGATGTTGGAGACGAAATAATGGTCCGGGCAGATTGAGCCGGCCAGGCCCACCGCCACCGGCAGCCCCTTCTGGGCATACAGCTGGTCGTCCGAGGTGGAGAGCGAGTCGAGCTTGACCACGCCAACCGCGAGCCCCTGCCGCCCGAGCAGCTCCGCGACGCGCAGGATGACCGAGGTCTTGCCCACCGAGGGCGATCCGGCGACCGTGATCAGCTGCATGCGCGCACCTCCATGCGTCCGTACCAGGCGTCGAAGAAACACTGCGAGGCGCGGTCGGTCTCGGCGCCCAGGTCGTGCGCGCGGCAATAATCCCAGCCTGGCCATTTGAGACGCGCCCCGGGTGGAAAGGCATTGGGCACCGCCGGATTGGTCGGGGGATAGCAGTTGCGGGTCAGGGCCGCGCCCCACTCCAGGCCGGTGACATAGTCGATCAGGGGCGCCAGGCGTGCCTCCGCATCCGGCTTGACCAGATAGCCGATCGGCATGGCGAGCGCGCCGTCTTCCGGCCAGACCACCCGGGTGCGATCGCGGCGCGGGCAGAGTACCGCCTGCAGCCAGGGCAGCACGGAAACGGCGCCGACGCCGGCGCTGTTGGAGCCCGCCTGGGTCGCGGTACGGATATTGTGCTGGAGATGGCGGACGTTCCCGGCGAATGCCTCGAGCCCGGTCCGGCCGAATTCCTCGGCGAGACAGAGCAGCAGATAGGCGTTGTAGTCCTGGTAGGGAACCCGATCATTGGGGCGCCAGCCGCCGAAGACGATGTCATCGGTCCATCTGGGATGCAGCAGATCGCTCCAGGTGCGCGGCGCCGGGCGGCCCTTGAGGCGGCGCTCGTCGACCAGGAAAACGAAGGGGATGACCGAGAAGGTACGGAAGATCCCGAACGGATCCATCAGGCCCCCGTCCAGACAGGACGGATGGCAGGGCGATGCCGGCCGCCGCTCGGGCGCGGGCGTATAGTGGGCCAGCAGACGTGGGACCAGGATGTCCTGATAGAGCGTCGTCACCAGCATGCCGGGGAGCGCCTCGGCGTCGGGCGCGCCGGCCAGGCCGTCGAAGGGGCTGTACCACTCGGCTCCGGAGAGGAAACGGCATTCCAGCTCGGTTCCGGTCGCCCGGCGATGGGCGATGACCGTCCGGTCCAGCCCGGCCTTGAAGGGTCGGCGCAGCGGGATCGGCAGGCGACCCAGGAGGTCCAGCCGGCCGAGATCCGATTGCGTCTCGGGCTCGCGGGTCGGTGGAAGCTCGGCGGGTGCGCGTGCGCTCGGGACCGAAGATAGAAGGCTGTGATGGGATGGCGTGCTCATGGGCGACTCCTGACCGGCAGTATCTGGGGCGAACCCCTCGACGAGCTGAAAAGCAGGAGGCGGGCCAGCTTGGTGCGCCTGGGCCTTTTATCGTTTTAGTTTTTGTTTTATATGAATATTTACGCCAAAGGCAAGCCCCTGACGCGTTCGCAAGGGAACACTTGGGCGATGGGGAGTACCTGGATGGGCGTTTGGAGGCGTGAGACGAAGGAGCGGGAGAGCGGTCTAAAGCGTTGAATCACATCGCGAATCAGTCTTTCGTCCTATCCACCCAACCCCACTACACGCCTCACACTCCCTCTACAAATCCCCCCCCGAATAGGACCCATTTACCGATTTGTTGCAGACCGGGAAATCGGGAACGATATTCCCAAGTATGAGCCGTTCCAGCGCGGGCCAGGTGAACCAGCTGGGGTCGCGGGGGAAGTATCGTGCAATTCGGCCGTCGCTGCCGAAGCGGATGAAGCATAGGGTCTCACCGCGCCAGCCGTCGATGATTCCGAGGCCCATGGCGCCGGATGGCGGTGGGGTAAAGGGTGAGGCGACCTCGCCCTCCGGCAGGGCGTCGAGGAGGCGGTCGAGCATCCAGAGGCTGGCGCGGACCTCGGCGATGCGCACGGCGACGCGAGCAGAGACGTCGCCGGCCGTCTCGGCCGGGACCTCGACCCGTAGCTGGTCGTAGGGGATGTAGGGGCTGTCGCGGCGGACGTCGAACGACTGGCCGCTGGCCTTGCCGACGTAACCGGTGCAGCCGAGCGCCCGGGCGTCCTCGGCGGGCAGGATGCCGGTGCGCATCAGACGATCGTCGAGCGACGGATGGTCCTGGATGACGTCGAACAGCGGCTCGATGACCCTGTGCAGCGCCGCGTGGTCGAGCCTCAGCTGCTGGAAGCCCTCGGGCGTCAGGTCGCGGGCGACGCCGCCCGGAATCACCACGTCCATCATGAAGCGATGGCCGAAGAGTGCCTGGCTGCGCCGCTGCCACTGCTCGCGCAGCCGGCCGCACTGGGCCAGGGCGAAGGCGAAGCCGACGTCGTTGCAGATGGCGCCGATGTCGCCCAGATGGTTGGCGATGCGCTCGCGTTCGGCCATGAGTGCGCGCAGGAAGAGCGCGCGCGGCGGCACCTCGCAGCCGGCGGCACGCTCCATCGCCTGACAGGCGGCCCAGGCGTGGGCGACGGTCGAATCGCCCGAGACGCGGCCGGCGAGCCGGGCCAGTCCAGCAGGATCGCGGCCCACCGCCAGCTTCTCGATGCCCTTGTGGACGTAGCCGAGCCGCTGCTCCAGACGCAGCACCTCTTCGCCCATGGCCTGGAAGCGGAAATGGCCCGGCTCGATGATGCCGGCATGCACGGGACCGACCGGGATCTCGTAGACACCAGTGCCCTGGACGCGCACGAAGGGATAGTCGGCGTCCGCCGGGGTGCGGGCCGAGCGCTCGCCGCCCAGCGGAAAATCGCACCGCAACGGGAAGCGGTCCTCGGGCCAGGCCTGATGACGGGTCCAGCGGCGGCCGTCGGGGTGACCGGTGAAGGTCAGTCCGGTCAGGTCCTGGGCATGGCGCTCGAGACGGTCGAGGCCGGGATAGGTGGGGGTGTGCGAGTCGATCGTCGGCCGATCGAGCGGAACCTGGGTCTCCAGGACCAGATAATCGCCCTCGAGCTCCAGGCAGGCCTGGACCCGCATCACGCCCGCCTCGCCCTCGGCGTCGAGCGGATCGGCCCAGAGCCCGGCGTGACGCAGCCCCATGGAGGCCGCCAGACGCGCCGCCATCCCCCAGGCCTCGGGGTCCAGCAGGAAGCGGCGGGCCGGTGCCAGGACGTCGGGATCCGCAGCGCGCTCGCCGGCCCAGCCGTAGGACGGCCGAACCAGATATTCGGACAGCCACTCGAAGCGGTTCTGGGTCTCGCTCACAGCAGATGCCCCCCGGTGATGAGCTGGGTCGCCCGGTCCAGCCAGGCGGACAGCACGTCAGGGATCGCCAGACCCAGCCAGAGCACCAGGCCCAGATGGAAGTAGACCGGCAGCATGTTGGCCTCGACCGGACGCTGACCCTCGGGCGCGGCGCCGTAGACCATGGGATGCAGATGGCGGAAGAGCCCGGCGAAGGCGACCGCCAGACCGCTCAGCAGCACTACCGTGAACCAGGGCTGGGACTGCATGGTGGCGGTCAGCAGCAGGAATTCGCTGGTGAAGACCCCGAACGGCGGGAAGCCGGCGATGGCGACCACGCCGAACAGCAGCGACCAGCCGATGGCCGGCTGGGTGCGGATCAGCCCGCGGATGCGGTCGATCGACTGGGTGCCGGCGACATGGGTCGCGTGCCCCACGGTGATGAAGATGGCCGACTTGGTCAGCGAATGCACCAGCATGTGCAGCAGCGCCCCGAAGGTGGCGAGCGGTCCGCCCAGACCGAAGGCGAAGGTCATGAGTCCCATGTGCTCGATCGAGGAATAGCTGAACATGCGCTTGATGTCGCGCTGGCGGTGCAGGAAGAGACCGGCGACCAGGAAGGAGACCAGGCCGAATCCCATCAGCAGGGCGCCGGCCAGATGCGGCGTCGCGGTCTCGGCCAGGGATCCGTCGACCAGCATCTTGAGCCGCACCACGGCATAGAGCGCCACGTTCAGCAGCAGACCCGAGAGCACCGCCGACATGGGCGTCGGTCCCTCCGAATGGGCGTCCGGCAGCCACTGGTGCATGGGCACCAGACCCACCTTGGTCCCGTAGCCGACCAGCAGGAAGACGAAGGCGATGCGCATCACGGTCGGGTCCAGATCGTGCGAGCGCTCGTAGAGCGCGCTCCAGGTCAGCCCCGTGCCCGGATCCGCCATCACGTGCTGGGCGGCGAAATAGGTCAGCACGGTCCCGAACAGTGCCAGGGCGATGCCTACCCCGCAGAGGATGAAATACTTCCAGGCCGCCTCGACCGCCTCGGGCGTGCGGTAGAGCGACACCAGCAGCACGGTCGCCAGGGTCGCGCCCTCGACCGCCACCCAGAGCACGCCCAGGTTGTCCGTCGTCAGGGCCACCAGCATGGTCAGCATGAAGGCCTGATACATGCCGTGATAGACGCGCAGACTCCAGGCGCTGATCCGCCCGCTCGCCTGGACGTAACGCATGTAGGGCCGCGAGAAGATACCCGTGGTCAGCCCCACGAAGGCGGTCAGCACCACCAGATAGACGTTGAAGGCGTCGACCCGGAAGCCCATCCCGGCCACCGATCCCAGGTGCCAGACCGACCAGGCCAGCCCCAGGGACCCGGCCAGCGTCAGGCCCGACACGCCCAGGTTCAGCCACCCGGCCGGGCCGGGCGAGCGCATGAGGATGAGGACCAGACCGCCGATCAGAGGCGTCAGGAGGGTCAGAGACAACGAGGTCATTTGTTGAGCCTCCAGCCGCCAGCCTCCAGCCTCCAGCTTTCATGGAAGACGCTCTTCCCTCCCCGCAAAGAACCCACCGAGGCGGATCCCCCGCGCCCACGTCCGCACAGCACCCTCTGGCTGGAAGCTGGAAGCTGGAAGCTGGAAGCTATCCGAATCATCTCCCCTCCTCCGTCTCCGTCAGCCGGTTGAGCCGATCCACGTCCAGCGAGTCGATGCTCTCGCGGATCTGGAAGAAGAAGACGCCGAACAGGACCATGGCGACCAGGACGTCGAAGGCGACGCCCAGCTCGACCACCAGGGGCATGCCGGCGGTGGCCGAGACGGCGGCGAGGAAGAGACCGTTCTCCATCGACATGAATCCCAGCACCTGGGCCACCGCCTGCTGGCGGAAGACCATCATCAGCAGGCCGATCAGCACCACCGCCAGACTCACCGCGATGATGTTGCGGGTGAAGGCCAGACCGTTGGCGACCATAGGCTCCACCACCCAGTAGCTGAAGATCACCAGCACCACGGCGGCCATGATGACCAGGGCCGGACGGCTCAGGGTCTCGGACTGGCGTTCCAGTCCCAGACGCCGGGTCATGCGGTGCAGCATCGCGGGGATGAGCATCGCCTTGAGCCCAAGGGTCAGGGCCGCCGAGAAATAGAGATGGTGCGCGTGGCCGGCGAGTGCGACCGTCAGGGTCACCGCCGCGACCAGCGCGCCCTGCCAGGCGAAGACGCGGATGGCCGCGATCAGCCGGGTCTGGGACAGCAGCACGAAGGACAGGAAGAGCGCCAGTGCCGCCAGCAGCAGCACGAACTGCTGCAGCAGGGTCAGGAGCGTCAGGCTCATGCGCCCACCTCCAGGATGACGTGGCTCAGCAGACCCAGCAGGGCCAGCAGCAGAGCCAGGTTGAGGAAGCCGGGCACGCGGAACAGACGCATCTTGGCCAGGACCGTCTCGCCCGCCGCCAGCAGCGCGCCCAGCACCAGCAGCTTGAGCAGCACCACGGCCAGACCCGAGCCGAGCGCCAGGGCGCCGAAGCTCGCCCCCACGCCCCAGGGGAAGAAGACATTGACGATCAGCACCCCGTAGAGCAGCAACTTGATTTGGGCCGCCCATTCCATGAGCGCCAGGTGGCGACCGCTGTACTCGAGCAGCATGGCCTCGTGGACCATGGTCAGCTCCAGGTGGGTCGAGGGGTTGTCGACCGGGATGCGGCCGCATTCGGCCAGGGCCACCAGGACCAGTGCGCCGAAGGCGAAGAGATAGGAGGGACGCAGCAGGAAGCCGTCGGCCAGGTGATGCGCCATGACGCTCTGCAGACTGGTGCTGTGGGCGGTCATGGCCAGGGTGAAGACCGCCATCAGCATGGCCGGCTCGGCCAGGGCCGAGACCAGCATCTCGCGCGAGGCGCCCATGCCGCCGAAGGCGGTGCCCGCGTCCATCCCGGCCAGGGCGAGGAAGAAGCGGGCCAGGGCCAGCAGACCGACCAGCACGATGATGTCGGCCACCGCCGCGATCGGCAGGTCGAGCGCCACCAGAGGCACGGTCGCGGCCGCCAGCCAGGTGGCGACGAAGACGATGTAGGGCGCGACCCGGAACAGCTCGGAGGCGGTATGGGCGACCCGGGTCTCCTTGACCAGCAGCTTGCGCAGATCGGCATAGGGCTGGAACACCGAGGCCCCGCGACGGTTCTGCAGCCGCGCCTTGACCTTGCGCACCCAGCCGACCAGCAGCGGGGCCAGGGCCGGATAGAGCAGGGCCTGCAGCAGTGCGACGAGCCAGGCGGACATCAGACGCCTCCTCCGAAACGGGCGAACATCAGGAGATGATCCATAGCAGCACCAGCAGCGTGGCCAGGGTCCAGCCCAGATAGACGCGGACGTTGCCCGACTGCAGCCGCACCACGCGCCGCGAGGCCGACTCGACCGCGCGCGCCACCGGCTGATAGATCAGCCCCCAGGCGCGGTCGCCGATCCGCAGCCGATAGCGCGGGGCGGCATCCTCGAACGGCGGACGCGACTCCTCGATCTCGAACAGCAGGGCGAAGACGCGCCGGATCGGTTGAGCGAAGGAGGTCGCCGTGTATTGCATGTGCGGATCGGGCGGGGCGAAGCCGCAATCCCAGGGATCGCAGCGACGGATGCGGCGCACCTTACCGCGTCTGAACCACCAGATGGCGAATCCGGCGATCAGCGCGAGCAGCAGGATCGAGATGGGCGCGCTGTAGCTGGCCGTCTCGGGCGCGATGGGCGTCAGCCACAGCCAGCCCTGGGCGCCGGCCTGGGGCACGCCGCTGCCGACCATCAGCTCGGCGACCGGATCGATGAGGGCGATGATCTGGGTCGGCAGCACGCCGAACAGCAGACAGAGTCCGGCCAGCAGACCCAGCCCGGCGCGCATCCCGTGCGGCACCGGACGTGCGCGGCGGACGTGGCGCGAGCGCGCCTGGCCGAGGAAGGCCACCCCGTAGACCTTGACGAAGGTGGCCGCCACCAGGGCGCCGGTCAGGGCCAGCACCGCCGAGGCGATGGGGATGAGGCTGCGCAGCACGCCGCTCTCCAGCTGCCAGGCCTGGAGCGCCGCCTGGAAGGTCAGCCACTCGGAGACGAAGCCGTTGAAGGGCGGCAGCGCCGAGATGGAGACGCAGCCGACGAGGAAGAAATAGCCGGTCCAGGGCATGCGCCGCAGCAGACCGCCCATCTGCTCCAGGTCGCGCTCGTGGGCGCTGTGCTGGATGGCCCCGGCGCCCAGGAACAGCAGCCCCTTGAAGAGCGCGTGGTTGACCACGTGATAGAGGGCGGCGACGAAGGCCAGGGCCGCCAGGGTCGGATGATCCGTGCCCTGGAACAGCAGACCCAGCCCCAGGGCGATGAAGATGATGCCCAGGTTCTCGACCGAGGAGTAGGCCAGCAGACGCTTGAGATCGGTCTGCATCAGGGCGAAGAGCACCCCCATGAGCGCCGAGACGCTGCCGACCGCCAGCAGGACCACGCCCCACTGCCACTGGACCTGGCCGACGAGGTCGTAGACGACCCGGATGAAGCCGTAGACCGCCACCTTGAGCATGACGCCCGACATGAGCGCCGAGATGTGCGAGGGCGCGACCGGATGGGCCTCCGGCAGCCAGGCATGCAGCGGGACCAGGCCCGCCTTCATGCCGAAGCCGAGGAAGGCCAGCCCGAAGGCCAGGGTCGCCCAGAGCGGCGAGAGCTCGGCCGCGCGCATGGCGTCGAAATCGAAGCCGTGCCCGAAGGCCGCCAGCACCCCGAACCCAAGCAGGATGGCGAGCCCGCCGATATGGGCCATCAAGAGATAGAGGAAGGCGGCGCGCCGATTGGCGGCGTTCTCGTGCTGGAAGGCGACCAGGAAATAGGAGGACAGGGACATGAGCTCCCAGGCCACCATGAAGAGGAAGGCGTCGTCGGCCAGCACCACCAGCAGCATGCCGGCGAGGAAGAGCCCGCCGAATCCGCCGAGCGCGGCGAGCGAATCGCGACCGCGCTCGAAACCGCGCACGTAGGAAGGACCGTAGAGCCCGACCGCCGAGGTGACCAGCCCGATCACCAGCAGGAAGAACCCGGAGAGCGCATCGACCCGCAGGTGCCAAGGCATCCAGGGCAGACCCAGCGGGAGGACGGTCGTGGCGGAGCCGTCGCCGAGGAGGGCGAACAGACCGGACAGGACGGCCGAAACCCCGGCGAGCCCGAACAACGGCATGGCCACCTGACGCAGCACAAGGGGACGGCGGCCCGCGAGCAGAGAGACTCCAGCCGAACCCAGGGCCAGCAGGAGCGCCAGACCGGCCAGGAGCAACGCGAAATAGAGGCTCATGAGGTCTCGTCCATCGTCGGCGGCGTCTTGAGCCGAACACCGCGCCCGCCGCCCGAGCTGGCCGCGCCCTCCCCGATCAGCTCCAGTCCGGCGCGTTCCAGCGCCTCGACCAGCTTGACCAGGGAGTCGACGTTTCCGCGCACCTGGCCCTGGCTCGCCTCCATGCGCTGGATGGTCGGCAGTGAGAGACCGGCCGACTCGGCCAGCTGACGCTGATCGATGCCGAGAAGCGCGCGCGCAGCCCGGAGTTGCGAGGCAGTGATCATGTTCTATACATCATTACTGATGTCGAAAAATCGATAATATACCTCTGAAACCTCATCCAACAAGGGTGAAAATACGCACCTCATCCGGCTCGCTCTCGCTCCCTCTGTGTACCGGTCGCGGGCTCGTGTGATTCGCGAGGCCCCCCGAGCGTTTCGGCCGCAGCGCTCGGACTCATAACCCGTTCCGCGCTAAGCTAGTGTGACTATGGAGTTCTGCCGCATCGAAGGTGTTCCTTGGGAAACCCGTCCGCCCGATACATCCGTCTGCTGTCTCTCCTGATCGCCCTAGCCTTGGCGGCCGCCGTCACGGGATGGCTGCTCGGTCGTCGCATGCCTCAGGTCAGCCTCGGCATCAATACCTGGACCGGTTACGACCCCCTGATTCTGGCCGAGGAGAAAGGCCTGTTCGAGCATCATGGGGTCCAGGTTCAGCTCAGACGCTTCGAATCCACCGGGGACGAAATGAAGGCCATGCAGGAGGGACACCTCGACGGGGCCGCCTTCACCCTGGACGAGGCCCTGTCCGTGGCGGCATCCGGCGTCCCACTCAAGATCGTCTTACTGATCGACTATTCCATGGGCGGCGATATGATCGTCGGCAAGCCCAGCATCGCCTCGATACGGGATCTCGAGAACCGGCGCGTCGGGTACGAAGGCACCATGGTCGGCGAATTCCTTCTGAAACGGGCACTGCAACGGCACTCGATGCGAGCCTCCGATGTCACGCTGGTCGATGTGGCCGCAGCGGACTGGATCGAGGCATTCGAAGGCGAAGCGATCGACGCGCTGGTCTGCTTCAATCCCACGGCCGCGCTCCTCCTGGAACGCATGGGTGGAAACATGATCTTCAGCTCCCGGGAGATCCCGTTCGAGATCATCGACGTGCTGGTGTTCGACACGGGCTTCTTCGAGCGGCATCCGAACACGGTGCCGAAGATTCTGCTGACCTGGTTCGACAGCCTGGATTACATTGAGCGGCATCTGGATGAGTCCGCGCGGATCATCGCCGCGCGGAAGGGTATCTCGACCGACCTCTACAAACGGGGACTCGACGGTCTGGTTGCGCCGGACCTGGAAGAGAACAGTCGCATGCTCGATCTCTCCTCGACGAACAACGTATACAAATACTCCCAGCGCATCATCGACTTCATGCTCGCCAAGGGCCTGCTGAACGCGCGCCCCAGTACGGTCGAGCTCTTCGAGCCGTCGGTGATCCAGGGACTGGCCAGACCATGAAAGGCCCCCTCGCGTTCGACAGCGTGCGGAAACGCCTCGGATTCTGGTTCTTCCTGGTCACCCTGCTGCCCCTGTCCCTGGCCGCCGCGATCCAGTACCAGATGCAGGCATCCTCGATCAGGGACGAGGCGATCAGCAAGCTCACCGCGATCCGCGACCTGAAGATCGCCCAGATCAACACCTGGCTGGACGAACGGGAGCACGACCTCCTGATGCTCGCGCAGCACTGGAGCCTATCCTCGGCGCGGCCCGTCCCGGCCTCCGCCGAGCCTTCGACGCTTCGGCAGCGCTTCCAGAGCTATTTGGAGCTGTCCGAGGACTACGACGAGATTTTCCTCATCGACGCCCGAACAGGACGGATCGAGGTTTCGACCCGACCTGGAACCGAGGGCACCTCCGCCGCGGATCGCGAGTACTTCGTCGAGGCGCTCGAACGGCGCGAGGTGTTCGTATCCGACATCGCCCACTCCCGGACGCTGGGCAGGCCCGCACTGGTCCTGTCGCTCGCCCTGCGAACCCGGACCGCACCCCAGGAGGTCGCCGGCGTTCTCGCCATCCGGATCGACCTCGAATCCTCTCTGTACGGCATACTCGGCGACCGCACCGGACTCGGAGCGACCGGGGAAAGCCTGATCGTCAACGAGCAGGTCGTCGCCGTAAGCAGGCTGCGCGAGGAGCCGGAGTCGCCGTTGAGCCTCAGAATCCACGCCAAGCCGGCCGTCATGGCGTCGCAGGGCGCGACGGGCGTCATCGAGACCCAGGACTATCGCGGCATCCAGGTGCTGGCGGCCTTCAGCTATCTGCCCAAGACGCGATGGGGATTCGTCGTCAAGGAGAATCTGAGCGAGATCCACGCCCCCATCGCCCGGATGCTTCGGCAGATCTCCTTCCTGATGCTCGTCTCCATCCTGGGGGTCTCACTGCTGTCCGTGCTGCTGGCCAACACGCTCAATGCCCCCATCCACCACCTGACCGGGGTTGCCAACCGGCTTCGCCAGGGCGATTTCGGCGCCCGCAGCGGCCTCAGCCGCCCCGACGAGATCGGCCTGCTGTCGAGGACGTTCGATTTCATGGCCGATGCCGTTCAAAAGGCGTTGCGGGACAGTCAGGAGAGCGCCGACAAATTCCGTCAAATCGCCGAGACGATCCGCGAAATCTTCTGGCTCATGGACGCGGACGCCCAGAGGTTCGTCTATGTCAGCCCCGCCTACGAAGCGATCCTCGGCGCCCCGACCCGCGCCCTCTACGAGGACGCGACCCTGTGGCTGAAGAGCGTCCACCCCGAGGACCGGGACAGACTCTCGGCGCTGAGGATCCGATGCGCGGAGTACGACATCCAGTACCGGATCATCCGACCTGACGGCACCGAGACATGGGTCCAGGAGCAGGCATCGCCGATCCGCGACGACGCGGGCCGTGTGACTCGACTGGCCGGTGTCGCGGCCGATATCACCGCGCGCAAGCAGGCCGAGGCCGAGCTGGTCCAGGCCAAACAGGCGGCGGACGCGGCCAATCAGGCCAAAAGCACCTTCCTCGCCAACATGAGCCATGAAATCCGCACGCCCATGAATGCGATCCTGGGCCTCACCCACCTGCTCCGGCGCGACGGATCCACACCCGAGCAGGTCCAGCGGCTGATCAAGATCGAGGATTCCGGCCGGCACCTCCTCTTCATCCTCAACGACATCCTCGACCTCTCCAAAATCGAGGCCGGTCGACTGGAACTGGAAAACACCAATTTCCCCCTGGAGACGATCCTGGACCATGTACGGTCCCTGATCTGGGAGCAGGCCCAAGCCAAGGGTCTGACCGTGACGCTGGACGGCGACGACGTGCCGCTCTGGCTGCGCGGCGATCCCACCCGCCTGCGCCAGGCATTGCTCAACTACGCCAGCAACGCCGTCAAATTCACCGACAGCGGCACCGTCGACTTGCGCGCCATCCTCCTGGAGGAAGCCGACGGCAAGCTGCTGGTGCGCTTCGAGGTTCGGGACAGCGGGATCGGCATCGCGCCCGACAAGCTGCACAAGCTGTTCGAGGCATTCGAGCAGACGGATGTCTCCACGACGCGCAGATACGGCGGCACCGGGCTCGGATTGGCCATCACGCGCCGGCTGGCCCGGCTCATGGGGGGCGACGCGGGCGCCGAAAGCGAACCAGGCTCCGGGAGCCTCTTCTGGTTCACCGCCAGGCTCGAGCGCGGCGAGGCCGAGGCGCCGAGCGTTGCCGACGATTCCACGCAACACGCCGAGGCGGCCCTGCGGCGCCGCCATTCGGGCGCCAGGCTATTGATGGCGGAGGACAATCCCATCAACCGCGAAGTGGCGCTGGAGATGCTGGAACGCACGGGACTGATCGTGGAGGTCGCGGAGGATGGCCGCCAGGCCCTGGAAAAGGCCCGGGATCGCGATTACGACATCATCCTCATGGATCTTCAGATGCCCGGGCTGAATGGCCTGGACGCGGCCAGGGCCATTCGCTCGCTGTCCAGACACCTGAGCACCCCCATCATCGCCATGACCGCCAACGCCTTCGACGATGACCGCCGCGAGTGTCGGGATGCGGGGATGAACGACTTCGTGGCCAAACCGGTCGAACCCGAACACCTATTCAACACCCTGCTGCACTGGCTGCCATCCGGGGCTCCGGTCAAAACGAGCCGGCCGATGGATGCGGCCGGCACGAATGAAACCGGCATGGACCAGCGGATCGCGTCGATTCCCGGGCTCGACGCCTCGCGCGGACTCGTCAGCGCGCGTGGCAGCATGCGCATCTATCGCCGGCTGCTGACCATCTTCGCCGAGCATCATGGCTCGGATCCCGACCGGCTGCTCCAGTCCCTGGCCAGGGGCGACGCGGCCGAGATCGGTCGAATCGCCCATGCCCTCAAAGGCTCGGCGGGCGGCGTCGGGGCGATCCGGGTCCAGGAGCGCGCGCATGACCTGAATGCGCTGGTCCGAAGCGAAGCGGGGATGGATGAAATCGGCCGAACCTGCACCGCGCTGGCGGACGAATTGTCGGCGACCATCGAAGCCGTTCGAGCGTCCGTATCCACGGAGGATTGAATCCCCAAACCGTCACCGCACCCATTATCGGATGATATAAACTTGATGCCGGACAGTGGACCGGACCCGTGAGATCCAGCTGTTGCCGCGCGTCCTGCTGCCACATGACCTGCTGCCACACATTATGGAGGACGATCCAGTGACCGAAGCGAACGAAGCGATCCAGGAGCAAGGGCCCGAAGTCGACGCAGCGGAGACCGAGGATCTCAGTACCCTGGAACGGTCCAATCGGCTGATCAGACAGTTCGTGCTCTGGAGCGCCGGCGGCGGGCTCATCCCCGTCCCTCTCCTCGACATCAGCGCCATCTATGCCGCCCAGGTCACCATGATCGCCAAAATGACCAAGATCTACGGCATTCCCTTTTCCGAGCACACGTTCAAGAATCTGCTGTGGCCGCTGTTCGGCTCCCTCGGCCTGGTACCCGTGACCACGGGGCTGGTCGCATCCGTCATGAAGGTGGTTCCAGGCATCGGACATCTGCTCAGCTCGCTGAGCATGCCGGTCATGGCCGGCGCCATCACCTACGCCACCGGCAAGATCTTCGCCACCCATTTCGAGGCGGGCGGCACACTGCTCGACTTCGATCCCGAGCAGATGAAGGACCATTACAAGGCGCTCTTCGAAGAAGGCAAGCACGAGGCCCGACAAGCCGCCGAGACCAAGGCATGAGGAAGCCCCCCGATGATGGCCGCTGCCGCTCATGCTCATTCCCGTGAACCCCTATCTGATCCTATTGCTGCCCTTCCTCGTCGTCTCCTGGTTTCTGGGATACCTGGGACGTGACTTCAAATACGGATTTTGGGGAAACTTCGTCATCAGCCTGGTCTTCACGCCGGTCATCGGCCTGATCGTGCTTCTCGCACAGGACCGGAGATCGCCCGTCAAGCGCTGAACCGGACGCGCGGGGTGCTTGGTGGAGTCTTGGATTCCCAAGGTTCTCGGACCGAACGGAACAGTCTCGTTTTCCCACGGAGGCGTCGGCGCGCCGCCCCGTGGGGATGGCCCCAGATCCAGCCCCAGGCTGGACCCTGTATGGAATAGAGGTCGATGCAGAAGGGCAGCTCGGTGGCGAAGGCATCCCACAGCTTAGATAGCGAAAATACCCCAGGCTCGCATCCCAGACTCGGGCTGACCAGTCTGCAACAGGAGTTGTGGCTGTCCCATCGCACGCTGCCGGACGACCACCCAGGGATCAGCTGCGGCGGTCTGTTCGAGCTCGACGACCGTCCCGACCCCGACCTGCTCCGCGAGGCCCTCGGCGTCCTGGTCCGGCACTTTCCGCTCCTCTCCGCCACGCTGCGCGAAGAATCCGGTCCCTTTCCGGTCATCGAAACCCGGGTCTGGAACGAGCCCGATTTCACCTTCGTCGACCTCGCCGACCGGCCGGATCCGGTGGCCGCGGCGCATGACTGGATCGCCGATTTCGTCGAGCGGCCCTTCGTCCCGCTGGGCGGGGCACTCTGCCGCTTCGCCCTGATCGCGACGGGTCCGCATTCGGCCTCCTTCGTCAACCGCTTCTTCCATGTCGCCGCAGACGGCATCGTCTGTATCGCCCACTACAACGTCCTGACCTCGATCTACAACGACCTTCGGGAGGGCCGGCCGGTCGCCCTCGGTCCCGTGCAGGATTGGGCCGACGACCTGGAACAGGACCGCAGACATCTGGCCTCCGAGCGCGGACGCAAGGACCGGGATTTCTGGCGCGAACGGCTCCCGGCGCTGCCCACCGAACCCCTCTTCACCCCGAGACCCGGATGCCCGGACCGCATCGAGACCATCTCCCGTCTGGAATACGATCTGTCCGCCGACTTCTCGCGGCGGCTGGACGCCTGCGCGGCCCGACACGGATCCAGCCCGTCCAGCGTCCTGCTCGGCCTGCATCTGACCGCCCTGTCGCGTCTCTACGACGCCGAGCGTCTGGTGCTGCACCTGCCCCTGCGGTTCGGGGAACAGCGCGATCAGTGGTGCTTTCACGGACACCGAGTCAGCCTCTGTCCACTGGGGGTGGAGATCGGCCCCGGCCTCTCCTTCGCCGGGCTGCTCGACGCGATCCGAAAGGGCATGCTGGCCCTGCTCAGGCGGGCCCGCACCCCCTATCAGAGCGTGCTGCGCGAGGGCGGCGGGCATCTGGATCTCGCCCGCACCTGGGACGCCAATTTCAATTTCATCTCCATGCCGGCCGACGGCCGGTTCGGCGCGGCCAAGGTGCGCGTGGGAATCCCGTTGACCAGCCGGTTCGATCCGGTGCTCTTCGGGATCTATGTCATTCAGGTGATCGGAGACGCGGGCCTGCACCTCTCCATCGACTACAGCGACAACCACTTCGGCCGCGAGGACGTGCTCCGCTATCTGGAGCGGCTGGATCTGGTGCTCGACCAGGTGCTCGCCGATCCGGATCGGCCTCTGGCCGAAGGAGGCGTGCTCCTGGAAGCGGAGCGCTCCGCTATCGAGGACTGGCAGACCGGGGCGCGCCGGGACTACCTGCGAGGCACCATCCCGGCCCTGTTCGAGCGGTCTGCCGCCCTCCGAGGACCGGCCGCCGCCGTCCGCGCCGAAGGTGGCGACATCTCCTATCAGGAGCTCTCGACCCGGTCCGATCGCATCGCCGCCTGGCTGCTGGACGCGGGGGTCCGGCCGTCGGAGGTCGTCGCCGTACTGGCCCGCCGGGACGCGGCCCTGCCCGAGACGATCCTCGGCATCATGAAGGCCGGGGCCGTCTATCTGCCGGTGGACCCGGACTATCCCGCCGAGCGGGTCGACTTGATGCTGCGCGACTCGGGGGCGCGCAAGATCCTCGCACTCGATGACGAGGATCTCGGGCGCTTCGCCGAGCGCCTCGGTCTGGAGCGCCCACCCGCCGAACTGCCACCCGCCCCTCCACTGCCCGAGATCGGCGAGGACGACCCGGCCTATCTCATCTACACCTCGGGTTCGACCGGCACGCCCAAGGGCGTGCTCCTCGCCCATCGCGGCTTCGTCAACATGATCCAGGCCCAGATCGAGGACTTCGGGATCCGTGCCGAGGACCGCGTCCTCCAGTTCGCCTCGCCCTCGTTCGACGCCTCGCTCTCGGAGATCTTCATGGCACTCCTGGCCGGGGCCTGTCTCTGTCCGGTCCCGCGCGCCCTGATCGACGAGCCCTGGAGACTTCGCGAGCGGATGCGCGCGCTCGGGATCGGTGTCGCCACCTTC
Source organism: Imhoffiella purpurea (assembly GCF_000585215.1). Lineage (GTDB taxonomy): Bacteria > Pseudomonadota > Gammaproteobacteria > Chromatiales > Chromatiaceae > Imhoffiella > Imhoffiella purpurea. The sequence continues at coordinate 38,284 of NZ_AONC01000067.1, forward strand.
CCCCCGGCCTATCTGCGTCTCTTCGGACGCGAGCCCCTGGGACTCAGGGTGCTGATCACCGCCGGAGAGCCTCCAGTTCCGGAGGATGCGCGTCATTACGCGGCCGAGCTCCGGTATTTCAACGCCTACGGCCCGACCGAGGCATCGGTCTGCGCCGCCATGACCCGGATCGATCCGGAATCCGCCGAACGCAGCATCCATCACATCGGCCGGCCCATCGCCAACAGCATGGCCTGCATCCTCGACACCCGGGGCCGGCAGGTCGCCCCCGGCATCCCGGGTGAGCTCTGCCTGGCCGGACCCGGTCTCGCACTGGGCTATCTGAACCGGCCGGACCTGACGGCCGAGCGCTTCGTCGAGGCCGGCTTCGCGCCCGGTCTGCGGCTCTACCGGACGGGAGACCGGGCACTCTGGGACACGGAGGGCGGGATCGTCCTCATGGGACGTCTCGACGAGCAGGTCAAGATCCGGGGGCACCGGATCGAGCCGGGCGAGGTGGGCGCGGTCCTGGAGGGGCATCCGGACGTCGCCCGGGCGGCGGCGCTGGCCCTGCCGGTCCAGGACCGGGGACTGGATCTGATCGCCTTCTTCGTGCCCCGGGAGCCCAACCGCATCGACGAGGAGGCGTTGCGGGCCTGGCTGGCGCAGCGCCTCCCCGCCTACATGCTGCCGAGCCGGCTGATCCCGCTCGACGCGCTTCCGCTCGCCCCCACCGGCAAGGTGGACCGTCAGGCACTGGCGGGGCTCGTCCGACGGATGTCCGAGGAATCGGGAGACGGGACCGAGACCGCCGACGGATTGGAGACCGAGGTCCTGGAGGTCGTCCGCGAGGTGCTCGGGATCCGGGTCTCGTCGCTGGAGACGGATTTCTTCGCCCTGGGGGGAGATTCCATCCGCCTCATCGATCTCGGCCGGGCCCTGGCCGCCCGCTTCGGGCGCGACCTCTCCACCCGCCGCCTGCTGGCCGACTCCTCGGTGCGCGGCATCGCCTCGGCCCTGCGCGACACCCACGAGACCGCCCCCGACGCGCGGGAGACGGACGAACCGCTACCGCTCAGCCGGGGACAGTTCCAGCTCTGGACGCTCGACCAGATCCAGGGACCCTCGGCGCGCTACAACATGCCCTTCGCCCTGGAGATCGAGTGCGACTCACTGGACGAGGAGCGGCTGATCGCGGCGCTGGTCGCGGCGGTGGACGCCCAGCCTGCCTGCCGGCAGGCGATCGAGGGCGACATCGACCGACCCCGCTGGCGCCCGCTGCCGACGTCCGGATTGCGTCCCTCGCGCGAGGACCTGAGCGCCGAGGCGGATCCGGAAGCGGTCTGCGACCGGCTCTTCCAGGAACAGATCCACCGCCCATTCGACTTGACCCGTGCACCGCTGCTGCGCGCCATGCTGGTCCGGCTGGACCGGCGCCGCGCGCGCCTGCTGCTGGTCGTCCACCACATCGTCGGCGACGGGCTCAGCCTGCATCTGATCCTCGCCGATCTCTTCCGCGCCCTGGACGGGCATGCCCCCATGGTGCGCCCGCGACGGCAGCTCGCCGACTGGGTCGCCTCCGAGTCGGCCTACCTGGAAGGCCCAGAAGCCGAGGAGGATCTAAACTGGTGGCGGGGACGTCTCGACCCGCTCCCACCTCGGCTCGATCTGTTCCGGGGTCCACGACCGGCACTGAAATCCGCCGAGGGCGATCTGATCCGTCTGCCGCTCGCGCCCGAGGTCCGCGACGGTCTGGAGTCACTGGCCGACCGGGCCGGTGTGACACGGCTGGCTTGCTTCCTCTCGCTGGTGCTGCGCTTCCTGGCCCATGAAACCGAAGCGCGAGATCCGGCCGTGGCCCTGCCGGCCGGTCTGCGCGAGGGATCGGGGCTCCAGGATCTCGCCGGATATTTCGTCAACACATTGGTGCTGCGCGCCTCCGACTCTCTCATCGGGACGGACGAGGCCGCGACGGCCGCGCTGGAGGCCTCCCGGATCCTGCGCGAGGCGGTCGGACACGGCCGCTATCCCTTCCCCATGCTGGCCGAGCGTCTGGGCGGCGAACGCGATCCCTCCCGCTCGCCGCTGGTCGACGTCCTGGTGACCGAGATCGACGAGTCCGCACTCTTCGAGGGACTGGTCCCGCCGCCCGGCATGCGGGTTCGCCCCATCGACTCCGTCCTCCGTGCCTCCAAGCTGGACACCAGCTTCATCCTCCACCGCCGCCCGGACGCCAGCGCGCTGGTGCTCGAATACGACACCCGTCTCGCCGGACGCGAGGAGGCGGAGGATCTGCTGAACCGCTTCCACGCCTTCTGCGCCGCCGAGCTCGCCGGAAGAGCCGCGCCGGCCGAGGGCGTCGCGCCGAACCGGATCGCCGAGCAGCTCGAAGCGGTCTGGCGGCAGGTGCTGGGCGTCGAGACGGCCGACGCTGAGAGCAACTTCTTCTCCTGCGGCGGCGACTCCATCAAGGCCATCCAGATCGTCGGTCAGCTCAGACGCCTGGGCCTGTCCGGGATCGTCCCGGGCGACCTCTTCACCCACCCGACCCTGGGTCAGATCAGGTCGCGGCTCGCCGAGGCCGAGCCATCGACCTCCCGGCACCCAGCCGCCCGCCCGGATGGAGCGGTCCGGCTGCTCCCCATGCAGGAGCGGCTGCTGAGACGTCATCCGGAGCACTGGCGGCGCTTCCACATGGTGCTGCCGCTGGCCGTGAGTTCCGGGTACGAGAGCGCACGCCTGAGACGCGGCGTGGAGGAGCTGCCCGCACGTCACCCGATCCTGGGCCTGGTCTTCTCCGCGGACGGCACCGCCCGTCTGCCGGAGGAAGGCGCCGCCGGAATCTGGGAGGAGATCGAGGCATCGGCGGACCTGCCAGACCAGAGGCTCGTCGCCGAGGCAGCCGAACGGCTCTTCGCGCGTCTCGACCCCGAATCCGGCCGACTCGTCGGCGCGGTTCTCGTCCACCGAGGCGAACGCCGCCTGCTGCTCCTCGGCGGTCATCATCTGGTCCTGGACGTCGTGTCGCTGGACCTGCTGCGCCGCGAGCTCCAGTGGTTCTGCGAGCATTCCGATTGGCCGGATCCCGGGGAGGACTTCCCAGGCGCACTGGCCTGGGCACAGCGGCTCGATGCCGCCCGAACCGAGGACCGCTGGCAGTTCGAGGCGAAGCGATGGCTGGAGATCTGCCGGACCGCCACGGCGCCCCTGCCGGGACTGAGACCCAACGCCACTGACCGGGCCGGGGACCGGGTGCCGCTCATCCGAAGACTGACGGCGGAGCTGCCGACCGAACGACCCCGCGTCCGGCTCCTGGCCGGACTGGCCCGGGCACTGCACGCGCTCGGCACCCGAGGTCCGGTGATGGTCGAGCTGGAGAGCCACGGACGCGAGCCGGCCTTCCCGGATCTCGACGTCGGCGACACGCCGGGCTGGCTCACACTCTGCGCCCCGCTCCAGCTCATGCCAAGCGACCGGATCGAGGAGGCGGTGCTGGAGCGCTGGTTCTCCGAACTGAGTCATAACGGTCTCGGCTTCTCCATCCTCGCCCGGGCCGAGCCCGAACGCTTCGACTATCGCCCCCAGATCGCCTTCAACTACCTAGGGAGCCTGACTGCTTCCGACGGCGAGGGTCTCTCCCCGCTGCCCGATCTGGCCCTGCCCGGGGCCATCCCGGGACTCATGCATCCCGACTTCTGCCCGGATGCGCCGCTCGACCTCATGGCCTACGTCAGCGGCGGCGAGCTGGTCCTGCTCGCCTATTTCTCCCCCGCCCGGCTCGACGCGGGGCATATCGAGGCCCTGCTCGACGCCTGGGTGGACGCCCTCGCCGCGCGACCGGAACCGACGCCCGAACGCCTCGACCTGGCCGCCCGCGCCGACTGCCGTCCGGAGGAGATCGAGACCATCCTGGCGCCGACACCGGCCCAGGCATCCATGCTGTTCCAGCGAGAACTCGACGGGGCCGGCTCCGGGATCTACGCCCAGCAGATCGGATTCCGCCTGCTGGGCCGGCTCGACCCGACCCGGCTCGCCCAGGCCTGGGGCCTGGTCGTCGACCGTCACGCCGCGCTGCGCGGTCTCTTTCCCGAGGACCGCGACGGCGAGCCACGCTGGCTGATCCTCCGCCGCGGACGCACCCTCTTCGAATACCAGGATCTGACCGCCCTGCCCGCCTCGCAGCGCGATCTCCGGCTCCAGGAAACCATCGATTCCGCCCTGCGGCGCGGCTTCGACCTCGATCGCGGTCCGCTCATCCTCTGCACGCTCCTGCGTCTGGACGAGGAGGAGCAGGAACTCTGCTGGACCTTCCATCACATCCTCATGGACGGCTGGTGCATCGCCATCCTGCTCCGCGAGCTCTTCGCCGCCCATGCCGCGCTCGTCTCGGGCGAGACGCCCGACCTGCCGCCCCCGCCGCCGCTGCAGCGCTATCTGGATTGGCGCCAAGGCCGCGACCGGAGCGGGGCGCTGAGCTACTGGCGGAGCCAGCTCGCCGGACTGAAGACCCATACCTTCATCGCCCCGAACGCGCCGGGGAACGAGCACGAGTCCCCCGAACCCGGGCATCGCGAAGTGGAATGGCGCTGCGATCCCGAACGGACCCGAGTCATGGGTGCCTGCGCGGCCCGAATGCAGGTCAGCCAGGCGGTTCTGATTCAGTCGCTCTGGACCCTGCTGCTCGCCTCCGAGCACAGCGACGCCGAGACCCTGGTCTTCGGTCTGGTCAGCGCCGGGCGGCCCGCCGAGGTCGAGGGCATGGCGTCCATGATCGGGCTCTTCCTCCAGACCCTGCCGGTCGTGGTCCGGCCGGACCCGGACGAGCCCCTGGCCGAGCTGGCCGGGCGCCTGCAGCGCCAGGCGCTGGAGCGCGCCCCGCACGAATTCCTGCCGCTGGCCGAGATCCAGACCCTGGCCCCGATCGGCGCGCCCCTCTTCGACCACATCCTGGTCTTCGAGAACTATCCGGCCGACGGGCTCGACCTGCCCGACGCGCCCCGGATCGCCGAGGTGCGCGGGGTCGAGCGGCATCCCTACGACCTGGGGCTCTCGGTGATCCCGGGCGCCGAGCTGCGCTTTCGTCTGACCTGGAGCACCGCCCGATTGGGCGAACGGCGGCCGCTGCGCCTCCTCGAACGCTGGCGGCGGCTCGTCGAAGGGCTGACCGGGGATGCCAACCCCCTCTGCCGCGATCTGATCGACTTGGCGACGCCCGGACCCGAGACGGCCATCCCGACCGCCTTCAACGACACTACCCGTCCCTATCCCAGGAACGAGACCATCGACCGTCTGTTCCTGGAGATGGCCTCGCGACGTCCCGAGGCCCCGGCCATGCTCGGATCGGACGGCGCGATCTGGACCTACGCCGACCTGGAACGTCTGTCCGGCGCGGTGGCCGGCGCGCTCGGCCCGCTCGCCCCGGGCGAGCCGGTCGCCCTCGCCATGGAGCGTGGTCCCCTGGCGGTTCCGGTCATGCTCGGCATCCTCCGGGCGGGCGGCTGCTATCTGCCCATCGACCTCAAGAATCCGCCGGCACGCATCTCGGGCATGCTGGACGCCGCCGCCTGCCGGATCCTGGTGCACGACGCGACCGGGCTCGCCGCACTGCCCGCCGACGCAGGGCCGCGTTTTCTCCCGGTCGAGACGCTTCTCGCCGCCCGGGCCGGGGACACGGCTCCGGCGATGGAAGGATCGAACCGAACCGCCCTGGATCCGGCCTGCATCATGTTCACCTCGGGCTCCACCGGGGCGCCCAAGGGCGTCCTGGTGCCCCATCGCGCGGTGGTGCGCCTGGTCCGCAACAACGGCTTTCTCGATATCGGGCCGGACGAACGATTCCTGCAGGCCGGCCCGCTCGGCTTCGACGCCTCCACCCTGGAGATCTGGGGACCGCTGCTCAACGGCGCCGCGCTCGGTTTCATCTCGGACGAGGATCTGCTCACGCCGGGCGGTCTGTGCCGGACCATCGCCGAGCGGGGCATCGGCCTCATGTGGCTCACCAGCTCGCTCTGCAACCTGCTGGTCGACGAGGATCCCGCCACCTTCCAAGGTCTGCGGGTCCTGCTCACCGGCGGCGAGGCCCTGAGCCCGGCGCACATGGCCCGGCTCATGGACGCCTGTCCCGATCTGGCGGTCCTGAACGGATACGGTCCCACCGAGAACGCGACCTTCACCACCACCCACCGGATCGGGCGCTCCGACCTCGACAGCGGCCGGATCCCCATCGGCCGGCCGGTGGGCAACACCCGGGTCCATGTGGTGCGTCCGGACGGCCGCCCGGCCGAGCTCGGCGAATGGGGCGAGCTCTGCGCCGCCGGAGACGGCCTGGCGCTGGGCTATGTCGGCCGCGCGGACCTGACCGCCGCCCAGTTCGTCGAGCTGCCTCCGCCCATCGCCGAGCGGGTCTACCGGACCGGCGACATCGTCCGCTGGCGGCCGGACGGCCGGCTCGAATTCCAGGGCCGCCGCGACTCACAGGTCAAGGTGCGCGGCTACCGGATCGAGCTCGCCGAGATCGAATCGGCGCTGAACGCGCTGCCCGGCGTCCTGCAGTCCGCGGTGCTCGCGGACGGAGAGGGCGAGGACCGGCGTCTGCTCGCCTGCGTCCGGGTCGAAGAGGGCCGGAACGGGAATCTGGCGGCCGAGCTGGCCGAACGCCTGCCCTCCTACATGATTCCGGAGCGCATCCAGATCCTAGGCGCGCTTCCGCTCACCGCCAGCGGCAAGCTCGACCGGACCACCCTGCTCGCCATGGCCAGTGGCCCCGATCCCCGGCCGGCCGCCGGCCCATCCGCCGCGCTCGAAGACCGGGTGGCGGCACTCTTCGCCGAGGTACTGGAGACCGAGGTCCCCTCGCCCGAGGCCGATTTCTTCGATCTGGGCGGTCACAGCCTCAAGGCGATGCGTCTGCTGGCCCGTTTGCGAACGGGTCTCGGGGTCGAGATCTCGCTGCGCGACGTCCTGGCCCATACCAGCGTCCGGGCGCTCGCCGGGCGCCTCCGCACGCTGCAGGACGGCGGTGCCCCGGCCCCGGACGCCATCCCGGCGCTGGGCGAGCTGGGGGACTACCCGCTCTCCAGCGGTCAGGAGCGGCTCTGGTTCCTCCAGCACCTGCAGCCCGAGAGCAGCGTCTATAACGTGCCCTTCGCGGCCCGGATCGACGCCGGGATCGACGCCCCCCTGCTGCGGCGGGCCCTGCGTCTGGTGGAGGAACGCCAGGACGCGCTGCGTCTGCGGGTCCCGGCGGGCAGCGACGGCCAGGCGCCCCGCCAGACCCTGGCGCCGCCGGGCCGGCTCGCCCTGGTCGAGGAGGATCTGAGCGGTGTCCCGGATCCGGCCGGCCGGCTGGCCGAGCGGGTGGACGAGGAGGTGGTCCGGCCCTTCCGCTTCGGGCCGGACGCACCGCTGATCCGGGCCTTCCTCTTCCGCGAAGGCGCGGACGGCGGTCTGCTGCTCCTGATCTGTCACCATCTGATCTGCGACGGCTGGTCCGGCGAGGTCTTCCTGCGCGACCTGGGCCTGGCCTGCGCGGCGCTCCGGGCGGATACCCCCGTCCGCTGGCCGACCCTGCCGGTCCGCTATGTCGACTACGCGGCCTGGCAGCGCGGTTTCCTCGAGGGTCCCGAGGGCCGCGCGCTCGCCGAGCGCTGGCGGACCCGTCTGACCCCGCTGCCCGAACCCCTGGCCCTGCCGCTCGACCGTCCGCGTCCGGCGGTCCGGGGCTTCGCCGGGGGCGTGCGGCGCGTCCGGCTCGGGGCCGACCGCACCCAAGCCCTGCGCGAGATCGCCCGCCGTCACGCCACCACCCTCTTCGCGGTGCTGGCCTCGGCAGTCGGGGTCTTCCTCCATCGCCATACGGGTCAGACCGAGATCCTGGTCGGGGTGCCGGTCGCGGGACGCCAGCGGAGCGAGATCGAGGATCTGGTCGGATTCTTCGTCAACACCCTGCCGCTGCGCTGCCGTCTCGATCCCGAGGCCAGCGTCTCCCAGCTGCTCGGCGCGCTCTCCGGTGAGTGGCAGGCCTGTCTGGCGGATCAGCTCTACCCGCTGGAGGCGCTGATCGAGGACCTGCAGGTGCGCCGCGAGGCCTCGCGCAATCCGCTCTTCGACGTGCTCGTCGCCCTGGAGGACGAGGACTGGACGACCTCCAGCGCGGGCGGCGTCCTCGACCTGAGGCCCTATCCGATCCGCCAGCGCTTCAGCAAGATGGACCTGAGTCTCTATTTCCGCCCGCGCGACGGCGGGCTGGAGATCGACCTCGAATACAGCCGCGAGCTGTTCCTGCCGGAGACCGCCGAGCGTCTGGCCGCGCGTCTGCTCCATCTGCTCCAGACACTGCCCGAGACCTGCCGACAGCCGATCCACCGGCTCGCGATCATGCCCGGGGACGAGTTGGAACGGGTGGTCGAGGGATTCAACGCCACGGATCTGGACTGGGACCTGGACGGCGACATCGACGCCCGCTTCCGCGCCCGGGCGGGTCTGGACCCGGAGGCGACCGCCATCCGCTCGGCCGCCGGGATCGAGATCCGCTATGGCCAGCTGGATCGGGAGGTCGAGCGTCTGGCCGGGGCACTGACCGGCAGCGGGGTCGGACATGGCGATCATGTGGGCGTGAGCTTCCCGCGCTCGCCGGATCTAATGCGGGTCATCTTCGCCGTGCAGCGGATCGGCGCGGTCTATGTGCCCGTCGTTCCGGGACTGCCTCGGGAGCGGATCCGGGCCATGGTCGAGGATCTCGGCCGGGTGACGATCGTCGCCGACGAGGACGCGGCGTCGGCACTGCGCGAGGCCGGCGCCCGGGTGCTGACCCTGACCGACCTGGAACGCATCCCGGCCGCGCCCCTCCCGCCCCGGCCGGCGCCCGGGGATCCGGCCTATGTGCTCTTCACCTCCGGCTCCACCGGCCGGCCCAAGGGGGTGGTGATCGAGCACCGCTCGGTGCTCAACCGTATCCAGTGGATGCAGTCGCGCTTCCCGCTGGGGCCGGGGGACCTCATCCTGCAGAAGACCCCGGTCTCCTTCGACGTCTCGGTCTGGGAGCTCTTCTGGTGGTCCTGGACCGGGGCCGCGCTGGCCCAGCTCGAACCGGGCGGCGAGATGGACCCCCCGGCCATGGTCGCGGCGGTGAGCGGGAACCGGGCCACGGTCATGCACTTCGTCCCCTCCATGCTGCGGGCCTTCCTCGACCACCTGGAGCGCAGCCCGGACGCCGTTCCCCGTCTGGCCTCGCTGCGCTGGGTCTTCGCCAGCGGCGAGGCCCTGACCCCGGACCTGGTCGAGCGCTTCAACCGGCTCCTGCACCGGACCAACGGCACCGAGCTCCACAACCTCTACGGCCCCACCGAGGCCACCGTGGACGTCAGCTGGCAGCCCTGCTCGCCCTTCGAGGAGGGGAGCGGCATCCCCATCGGCCGGCCCATCGCCAATACCCGGCTCTACGTGCTGGATCCCTTCGGCCAGCCCTGTCCCATCGGGGTGGCGGGCGAGCTGCACATCGGCGGCGTGCAGGTGGCCCGGGGCTATCTGAACCGTCCCGATCTCACCGCCGGCGTCTTCGGGGAGGATCCCTTCCGGCCCGGATCGCGTTTCTACCGCACCGGCGACCTGGCCCGCTGGCGCCCGGACGGGGCCGTCGAATACCTGGGCCGCACCGACCATCAGGTCAAGGTGCGCGGTTTCCGCATCGAGCTGGGCGAGGTCGAGGCGGCCTGCGAGCGCATCCCGGAGGTGGCCCAGGCCGTGGTCCGGGTCTCGGAGCTGGCCGGTCTGCCCGCGCTGGAGGCCTTCCTGCTGCCCCGAAACGGGGCTCAGCTGACGCGCGGTCAGATCCGCCGGGAGCTGGAGCGCTTCCTGCCCGACTACATGATCCCGTCCCTGTTCCGGGTGGCGGCCGAGATCCCGGTCAACGCCAGCGGCAAGGCCGACCGCGCGGCGCTGGCGGGCGATCTGCTGCGCGACGGCCCCGCCCGCCAGGCGGTCGAGCGGCCGCCGCAGGAGGCCCCCTCGGAAACCGCCGCCGAGATCCTGGATCTGTGGCGGCAGGTGCTGCCGGCCGGTGCCGAGGTCGGCCCGGACGAGAACTTCTTCGAGGCGGGCGGCAACTCCATCCTGCTGCTGCGTCTGCACGGGCTCCTGGAGGCGCGCTGGCCCGGGGCCTTCGCCCTGACGGATCTCTTCGCCGCCGTGACCGCGACCGACCAGGCCGCGCGCCTGACCGAGGCCGCGCCCCGGCCCGCCAGCGCCGCCGTCCCGGCACCCGGCGACCGCGAGCCCATCGCCGTCATCGGCCTGGCCCTGCGTCTGGCCGATTTCGACGACCCCGATGGGCTCTGGGCCGACCTGCTGGCGGGTGCGGACCGGACCGGCCCCCTGCCGGAGCAGCGGCGCTCCGACACCGGGGCCATGCTGGAGTCGGTCGGCATCCGCATGCGCGAGGACCGGCTGCGCGAGGCCGCCTATCTCGACGACATCGCCGGGTTCGACTACCGACGCTTCGGCCTGGCGCCCATGGACGCGAGCCTGCTCGATCCCGAGCAGCGGCTCTTCCTGGAAACCGCCTTCCGCTGTCTGGAGGACGGCGGCTACGGCGGATCGGCCCTGGACGGCGCCCGGGTCGGGGTCTTCGCCGGAGGCAGCCCGAGCCAGACCTTCAAGGAGGCGGCGAGCCGCTCCTACCCGGAGCGGGCCGAGCAGGTCTACGTGATCAACGTGCCCTCCAGCATGCCCTCGCGCCTGGGCTATCTGAGGAACTGGAACGGCCCGGCCGAACTGGTCGACACCGCCTGCTCCTCTTCGCTCAAGGCGGTCTGGGACGCCTGTCTCGCGCTGCGGCGGGGCGACTGCGACCTGGCGGTGGCCGGCGGCGCCCGGGTGCTGCTCACACCCCTGCGCTCGGGCGAGGCATTCACCATCGAGACGGGCAGCGGACGCACCCTGAGCTTCGACGCCGAGGCCGACGGGGTCGGCGCCGGCGAGGGCGCCGTGGTCCTGCTGCTCAAGCCGCTGGCCCAGGCGCTGGAGGACGGCGACGCCATCCGGGCACTGATCCGGGGCGGCGCGGTCAACCAGGACGGCCGCTCGGCCAGCATGGCGGCCCCCAATCCGGCGGCCCAGGCCGAGGTGGTTCGGGGCGCGGCGGACGGCTGCGGCGTGTCCCTGGACAGCCTGGACTTCGTCGAGGCCCACGGCACCGGCACCGCGCTGGGCGACCCCATCGAGATCGACGGCCTGACCCGGGCCTTCGCCCGTCAGGGGGACGCCGGACCCAAGGCGGCGATCGGCTCGGTCAAGGGCAACTACGGCCATCTGGACGCCGCGGCCGGGGCCATCGGACTGGCCAAGGCGATCCTCTCCCTGCAACACGGGGTGGTGCCCCGCCAGCCCCATTTCCGGCGCCCCAACCCCCGAATCGATTTCGACAAGGCACCGGTGTTCGTGGCCCGGGAGAACCATCCGCTCGACCCCGGCCGCCGGCCCTGGCGCGGCGGCGTCAGCGCCTTCGGGCTGAGCGGGATCAACGTCCATCTCGTCCTCGAACAGGCCCCGTCGACGCCATCTTCCAAGGACGACGGCTCCTGGATCCTGGTCCCGCTCTCCGCCGCCTCCGAGCGGGGGCTGCGCCTCTATGCCCGGCAGATGCTGTCCCATCTGGCCGCCCGCGACGACTGGTCGGCGAACGACTTGAGCGCGACCCTGACCCTCGGCCGCGAACATCTCCCCTGGCGTCTGGCCGTCCTCGCCCGCGACCGAAGGGAGATCCTGGAGGCACTGCTCGGCTGGACCCTGACGCCCGACGACGGGACCGCCTCGACGACCCCGGGCAAGACCCAGATCCAGGTGGCCGGACTGGGTAACCCGGACGATGCCGAGACGGCCCGCGCCGCCTTCCTTCGGGGTGCCCTGCCCGCCTGGCCAGAGGACCGGGGGTTCCGGCGGCTCAATCTGCCGGCGGTGCCGATGGAGCGCTCGCGCTGCTGGCCCGTCTTCTCAGCCGACCGAACCGGCCCGGCCGAGACCGACGGGACACTGCTCGGGGCCGGAGTCGAGTCCCCGGATGGACGTCTGTTCCAAGTACCGGTCGGCGAAGACGCCTTCTGGCCGGTCGCCGAGCACCGCATCCAGGACCGCCCGGCCCTGGTCGGCATGGCCATGCCCGCGCTGCTCGGCGAGGCGCTGGCCGATACGGACGCCGGGGGCCTGCTGATCGGCGATCTGAGCTGGCTGCGCCCCCTCTTCCGCGACGAGGTCGAAGAGGTCTGTTTGAGGCTGCGGCCGGACGGACGGGCTTGGCAGGCGAGCCTCAGCGCACGGGACGCGACGGGCGCCTGGAACGACCATGCCGAGGCCCGGGTCGAGAGGCTCGGCCGGACCCAGGAGCGCCTGGATCTCGATGGCCTCCGCAAGACCCTGGTGGAGATCCCGGCAAGAGAGTGGGATCCGGAAACGGCCGCGACGGTCGCCGTGGGCAAACGCTGGAACTGCCGCCGCCGGATCTGGCGCGGGGACGCCGGAACGCTCGCACTCCTGGAGCTCGACCCGGACTATGCCGAGGATCTGAGCCTCACCCCCTGGCATCCGGCGATGCTCGACGTGGCGGCCAGCCTGGCCCTGGACGGTCTCGGGCTGGTTCCGGCCGGGTGCCGCTCGATCCGACTGCTCCATCCGCTGGAACGCCGCTGCTATGCCTGGGCGACCCCGAGGGGCGACCGGGCCGAGGACGCCCCACTGCTCGTCGACTGCCGGATCTGCGACGAGCGGGGCCGTCTGCTGACGGATCTGGGCGGACTCCTCTTCCTGCCGCTGTCCCGGCCCGCCGCCCGGCTGCACGAGCCGGTCTGGAACCCGCTTCCGGAGGCCGAGGGACGCGAGGGGACCGGGGCCGTTCTCATCCTGGGCGACGCCGACGAGACCGCCGGACTGACCGACCGGTTCGCCGGACAGGGACGAGGCTGGATCCGCCGATCCTTTCCGCGCCGCGAGGAGGAGGCCGCCGAGCTGGTCCAGGTCGTCGAGCGCGAGCCGTACAGCCTGATCTGCGGCTTCCTGCCCAGGGATGGATTCGATCCCTGGCCGCTGGCCTGCTTCTTCAAGCGACTGCTGGAGAAGGGACTCGGACGGCCGATGCGGTTCGTGGCCCTGGGGCGTGGCGCCTGTCCGTCCCCGGGCACCCCGGCGGCGGAGACGCCCGACGCGGCACTGGCCCTGGGCCTGCTGCTCTCGGTCGCCCGCGAGGAGCCCCTGCTGAGCACCCGCTATATCGAGATCGGCGGAGAGCCGGATCCGGAGAGGCTGGCGGCAATCCTCGAAGGACCGCTGCCGGCGGACGACACACCCCTGCGGCTGGACGCCGAGGGCGGCTGCCAGTTGCGCGGACTGGGTCCGGCGCTCGCGGACCGGGAGCCCCAGGAGATCGCGACCGGCGAGGGCGTCGTCCTCTACAGCGGCGGTCTGGGGGCCATGGCCCTGACCCTGGCCCGGACCCTGCCAGGCCCGGGAGGCAAGGTCGCCCTGCTGCATCGGGGCGAGGTGCCGGACGCGACGCAATGGCCTGCCCTGGCCGAGGACCCCTCGCATCCCTTCGCCTGGCGGGCCGCGAGGCTGCTCGAACTGCGCGCGGCGGGGATCGCGCTCCGCCTCCACCGCTGCGACGTGACCGACCGCGACGCACTGGCCGCGACGCTCGATGCGGTGCGGCGCGATCAGGGCGAGATCCTCGGGGTGGTCCATACCGCCGGGGTGGCCGGGGACGGCTTTCTGTCGGGCAAGTCCCGCGAGACCTTCGAGGCCGTGCTGGCGCCCAAGGTGGACGGGGTGCGCCATCTGCACGAGCTGACGCTCTCCGATCCCATCCGTCACTTCGTCCTCGCCTCGTCGAGGACCGGACTGCGCGGCGCGCCGGGCCAGACCGACTATGCCGCCGCCAACGCCTATCTCGACGCCTTCGCGCTCTGGCGGCACGCCCAGGGTCTGCCCGCGCTCTCGCTGGACTGGAACGCCTGGGACGAGATCGGCATGGCCGCCCGCCACGGAGCGCTCGCCCCCGGAATCCCGGCCCTGAAGCCGGACCAGGCCGGTCCGCTGCTCCTGCGGGCACTGGCATCCGGGGCGCCCCAGCTGGTGGTGACCCTGCCCGGCGAGCGTCTGGACGAACCCGAGACCGAACGCCAGGAGACCAGGGACGGGGAAACGCCAGGGGCCGAAGCACAGGTCAGGGACATCTGGGCGGCCGTTCTGGGCTACACCGACCCACTCTCGCCGGAGGACGATTTCTACGGCCTGGGCGGCGACTCCATCTCGGGACTGCAGATCGTCAACCGGGTCAACCGTGAGCTCGGTCTGACACTGAGCCTGGCCGATCTCTTCGGCCGCAGCCGGCTGGGGGACTTCCTCGCCCTGGTGCTGGAGGCATCCGGCACCGAGGCGCAGGAAACGGGGTCCTGGGAGCCCGCGCCCGAGCTGGAGGAGTATCCGGTGAGCTGGGAGCAGCTCGCGGTGCTCCAGGCCGAGGCCCCGGCCGAGCCCCATACCGGCTACAACTTGCCTCAGTTCCTGCGTCTGGCCCCGGGAGTCGAGCCACGGGACCTGGAGGCGGCCCTGAGGACCCTGATCGCCCGGCACGAGATCCTGCGCACGGCCTTCGTCGGGCTCGACAGCCCTCGGCCGCGCATGCGGATCCTGGCCGAGCTGCCCTTCGCGCTCGCCGTGCGGCGGGTGGCGCAGCTCGACGGACCCACCTGCCAGTCACTGGTCCGGCCCTTCGATCTCGGCCGCGCACCGCTCTTCCGCACCCAAATCCTGGAGGACGACGCCGGACAGCGTCTCTTCTTCCTCGACATCCACCATGCCCTGGCGGACGCCAGGACCATCGACATCCTGCTCACCGAGCTGATCGCGCTCCTGCGCGGCGAGGCCCTGCCCGAACCGGGTCCCCAGCAGAAGGACGCGGCCTGGCAGCAGCACCTCGGGGGCGAGGCGGCGGACCAGGCGGCCCGAGACTACTGGCTGGGACGCTTCTCGCTCCCGCTGCCCCAGCTCGATCTGCCCAGCGACCGGCCGCGCCCCGCCAGACACGGCAACCGGGGGGCGACCCACGCCTTCCCGGTCCCGGCAGAATGGATCGACCCGCTGCGCGCCCTGGCACGATCCCGGTCGACCACCTCCCACAGCCTGATGCTGAGCCTCTGGGTCCTGCTGCTGGCCGACCTGGCCGATGAGGAGGAGCTGGTCGTCGCCGTGGCGGCGGACGGTCGCGACCGCGAGGAGCTGGCCTCCTGCACCGGCATGTTCGTCAGCCTGCTGCCGCTGCGTCTGCGCCCGGCGGGGTCGGCGAGCCTTGCCGACTTCCTGGACCGCAACCATCGGCTCCATGCCGAGGCGCTGCGTCACCGGGCCTTCGCCCTCAACCGTCTGCTATCCGAACTCAGGGCCCCGGCCCGGCGCGACCGCACACCGCTGGCCGAGGTCACCTTCTCCTACATGAACTTCGACAGCGCCATGGCGCCCGACGCCGATCCGCCGCTGGAGCAGATCGAGGTGGCCAATCCGGGCTGCAAGGCCGACCTGGCCATCTTCGCCAGCGACACCGGCGAGCGTCTCTCCTTCGCCTTGGAGTATTACGCCGACCTCTTCGATGCCGAGCGCATGGAGCGGATGGGCCGCCGTTTCCTCGACCTGCTGGCCGCGGTCATCGAGCTTGGTCCGGATCGGCCGCTCGCAGACTATCTGCCCGCCGGAGCCGAGCTGGAGCGACGACGGACACCTGACGATCCCCGGACGCTGCCGCCCGACCGGACGCCAGCCGAGACCCAGGAGCAGGTGGACACCGAGCTGCAGGGTCTCGTCCTCGGGGTCTTCCGCGACCTCTTCCAGCAGCCGGATCTGACCCCGGACGACAGCTTCTTCGACCTCGGCGGTCACAGCCTGCTCGGCCTGCAGATCGTCAACCGGCTGACCGGCCTCTGCCGGCGCCGTCTGAGCATCCGCGATCTGTTCGACCATCCGACCCCGGCAGACCTGAGCGCGCGTCTGCGGACCGCGCCCCGAACGGCCGATCCCATCGTCCAGGACCCGGGCGCCGGTCCCTGGCCGCTGAGCCATGACCAGCAGCGTCTCTACGTGCTCCACCAGATGGACGGAGGCGCGCTGGCCTACAACATGCCGTTCGCCTTCGCCGTCTCCGGACCCTTCGAGGTCGAGCGGTTCCGCCGAGCGCTGAATGGCGTCATCGAGCGGCACCAGGTGCTGCGCACCGCCTTCGTCGAGGAGGACGGCATGCTCCGCCAGGCGGTCCGCGACGACTGGCGTCCGCCCATCGCGATGGACGAGGCCCAGGTGGACCGAACCGGAGCGCTGGCCCGTTTCCGGGCCGACATGGCCACGCCCTTCGATCTGTCGGTCCCGCCGCCGCTGCGCATCCGCATCTGCCGGATCGGACCCGAGGAACATCTGCTGGGTCTGGTCATGCACCATATCTGCGGCGACGGCTGGTCGATGCAGATCCTCTTCGGCGAGCTCCTGTCGCTCTACTCGGCCGCCGAGGACCGGCCGGAGGGACTCCGGCCGCTGGCCGTCCAGTATCGGGACTATGCCCTCTGGCAGCAGGAACGGGACTGGAGCGCGGAGGCCGCCTACTGGCGCGAACGTCTGTCCGGGGTCCCGGCGCGGATCCGTCTGCCGCTGGACAAGGCCCCGCCCCGGGAGCCGAGGCGACCGAGCGCGGCCGAGCTCCTGGAGCTCGACGCGGTGCTCATGACCCGGCTCCGCGATCTGGCGGCCGCGCGGGGCGTGTCGCTGGCCACACTCTTCCTGGCCCTGTTCGCCGCACTGCTACATCGCCTCACCGGTCAGGCGGATCTACTGATCGGCGTCGGGGTGGCGGGGCGCGAGCGCGAGGAGCTGGAGGATCTCGTCGGCTTCTTCGTCAACATCCTGCCCATACGGCTGCGGATGGACGCGGAGACCGAGTTCGAGGCCCTGCTGGCCGAGACCCACAAGGCCATGCTCGAGGCGCTGGAGCGCCAGGACTATCCGTTCGACCTGCTCGTGCGCGAGCTGTCCCCGGACCGGGGCGGCGGACGCGGGGAGCTGGTCAACGTCATGTTCGAGTATCAGCGCTACTTCGACCTGGACCGGATCAACCGGATCGGCGAGACGGGCGGACTGCGGATCGAGCCGCTGGATCTGGACGGGACGGCGGATGCGAGCCCGGGACCCAGGGCCAGATACGACCTGACGCTCTTCGTCCAAGACGATCCCCACGGCTGCCGGCTGCGGGCCGAGTACGACGCCGAACTCCTGACGGACCGCACCGTCCGCGCCTGGCTCGGTCATCTGGAGCAGTTCATGCGCATGCTCGCCGCACAGGATGGAACCCCATGAAACTTTCGGATTTCACCTTCGCACAACCTGAACCCGAGCGGGAGCAGGAAACCCTAGAACAGGGCTCCGGCCCCTCGCTGGAGGAACGCTTCAGGGCGACGGCCGATGCGCATCCGGAGCGGACGGCCCTCGCGGATACCCTGGGCACCCTGAGCTTCGGAGAACTGGACCGGATCTCGGCGGCCATCGCCGCCTTCGTCGCCGAGCGGGCCCCGGGTCCGGAGACGCCGGTGGCCGTGATGTGCGGGCGCGACCGTCATTTCGTCTGCGCGGCCCTGGGCGCGATCCGGGCCGGCGCCCTCTACGTGCCCTTGGACCCGGGTCTGCCGCTCGCCCGCCGCCGTGAGATGCTGGACGACTGCAAGGCGCCGCTGCTCCTGTGCGAGGCATCCCTGTCCGGGGATGCGGGCCGTCTGCAGTACGACTGCCCGAGCCTGACTCATCTGCTCTGTCTCGACCGCGAACGCTTCGAGGACGCCGTCGAGACGCCCGGCGATCTCATGTCGCTGGATCTCTGGTCCCAAGTCACTGCCGAGCGGACGGACGCCAGCTGGAAGAGCCTCTTCGACGGCAAGCCCCTGCCGGCGGAGATACTCTCCGCCATGGCCGAGAACGTGGCGCGCAAGACCGCACCCCTGCTCGGACCCGAGAGCAGGGTCCTCGACGTCGGAAGCGGCGCCGGGGCCGTCGCTCGGGCACTCATCGGCCGCTGCGGCCGCTACAGCGCACTGGATCTCTCCCGCAACGAGCTCGACCGTCTGGAGGCGATCGCCGGGGAGAGCGCATCGCCGCGCATCCATACCCATCAGTTCGAGGCCCTGGACATGGGTCTGCTGCAGGCGGGCGATTACGACCTCGTGGTCCTCAACAGCGTGGTGGAGAACTTTCCGGGCCTCAATTATCTGAGACGGATGCTCGACCAGGCATTGGAGCGCCTGGCCCCGGGCGGTGGCATCTTTCTCGGCTGTCTCTGGGATCCGGCCGAGCGCGAATCGCTCGGCGCCGCATTGCGCGAGCAGGGCGCCGGCTCCGGCGACTGGTCCGGACTCCTGCGTCTGGAGCAGGACGAGGAGCTGTTCGTGCCCAGGGCCTTCTTCCAGGAATGGGCCATCGAGTGCGGGCGTGCCGTTTCGCTCGAATTCAGCCGGCCCGAGATCCCGACGCCCGAGCTCTCCCGCTTCCGCTACGACCTGCTGATCCGACCGCTGGACGAGGCGCCATCGCCGCCGCCCGCTCCCACCCGTCACGGCCGGACCGCACTCGCGATCGGAGCGGCGCCACCGCCGGTCCCGGCCGAATCCCGGAGCGCCGCCTACATCATCTACACCAGCGGCTCCACCGGCCGACCCAAAGGCGTGGTCGTCGAGCATGCCGCGCTGCTCAATCTGTGCGACGCGCTCGAGGAGGCGATCTATGGTCCCGCCGGGGGCCAGGATCCGCTTCGAATCGCCCTGATCGCCTCCTTCAGCTTCGACGCCTCGCTCCAGCAGATCGTCCCGGCGCTGCTGCTGGGTCACCGTCTCCACATCGTCCCGGACGCGGTGCGCCGAGATCCGCGAGCACTCCACGCACTGCTCGAGGAGGAGCGGATCCAGATCTGCGACGCCACCCCGAGCCTCTTCGCCATGCTGGTGGACCACTGGGCCGAGCATGGCCTCGCCACCCGGGTCCCCACCTTCATCCTCGGCGGCGAGCCTCTGCACCGGATCCTGCTCCAACGTTTCTTCGCGCTGCCCGGACACCAAGGGCATCGGCTCTTCAATGCCTACGGGCCTACGGAGTGCTGTGTCGACGCGACCCTGCAGGCGTTCGGGGCGGAAGACGTGGAGCGCTGGGACGTGCCGCCCATCGGCCGGCCGCTGAAAAACGTGACGATCGAGGTCCGCGACACCCAGGGCCGCCCGCTGCCGGATACGATCCCGGGCGAACTCTGGATCGGCGGTGCCGGGGTGGGACGCGGCTATTTCGGGGATCCGTCGCTCGGCGAGGCCCGCTTCGTCACCGAGGACGGACGTCGCTGGTACCGCAGCGGCGACCTCGGCCGCCGTCTGGCGGACGGCTCGCTGGTCTATGTCGGCCGGCTCGACCACCAGGTCAAGATCCGGGGATACCGCATCGAATTGGGCGAGGTGGAGTCGGCCCTGAACGCCTGTCCGCTGGTCCGCGAGGCGGTGGTGAGCGTCGCGGATCTCGGCGGCGACCGGGCGCTGACCGCCTATCTGATCCCGGCCAGCCCCTGTGGCACAAGCGAAATCCGGGCCTTTCTCTCGGCACGTCTCCCGACCCATGCGGTGCCCGATCATCTGGTCTTCATGGAGAGTCTTCCGCTCACCGCCAGCGGCAAGATCGACCGCGCCAATCTACCCTCGCCCGTCGCCGTCGCGCGCCGCTTGGAACGGACCGGCCGCCCGCCGAGTGACGGGATCGAGCGAACCCTGGCCGGACTCTGGACACGCCTGCTCGGAACGCCGGTCGAGGACGCCCTGGCGGACTTCTTCGAGATCGGCGGGCACAGCGTCCTGGCGGTGCGTCTGGTCTCGCTGATCGAGCGCGAGTTCGGGCACCGCATCCCGCTCTCGCGGCTCTTCGCCAGCCCGACCATCGAATCCCTGGCCCGGCTCCTGGGGAACGCGGGCGAGTCCGAGGCCGTCTACACCCCGGTCATCCCCATGCAGGAGACGGGCGAGGGTCCGCCCATCCTGCTCTTCCATCCGGTGGGCGGGAACGTCCTCTGCTACCGGCCGCTGGCGGCCCGGCTGGCCGGGGCACATCCGGTCTATGCCGTGGAGGCGCCCGGCGCCGACAGCGGCTGGCCCGAGCTGCCGACGGTGGAGGCCATGGCCGAGCGCTATCTGTCCGCCATCGAGCAGGCGGTCGGCACCGGTCCGCTGATCCTGGCCGGCTGGAGCTTCGGTGGGCTGGTCGCCTACGAGGTCGCCCGGCAGCGCCTGGAACGGGGACGCGAGGTGCGGGCGCTGGTGCTCCTCGACGCGGTGGCCGACAACCGCCTGTCACGTCAGCTGATCCGCCGCGACGAGGCGGACATGCTGGAGCATCTGCTGAGCGAGCAGATGCCGTTGCAGGCGGAGGCCATCCGCGCCCGCAGCGGCGAGGCCCGTCTCGACTATCTCATCGACATGGGACGCGAGCATGGTCTGCTGCCGGACGGCTTCGATCGCGAACGCATGCGCAACCTGCTGCAGACCTATCACGTCAATGCCCTGGCCGCCTCCCGCTACCAGCCCCGCACCGCACCGCTGGGGGCGCTGCTGATCCAGCCGGAGGATCCCTCGCGCTCGACCGTCAACGTCCCGGACGATCCCCTGCAGGGGTGGGGACAGGTGCTCGAAGGCGGGGTCGCGCTCGAACGCATCCCCGGCAGCCACGAATCCATGCTCATGGAGCGCTCCGCCGCACCACTGGCCGAGCGGATCCTGGCCTATCTGGAGAGCGCATGAGCGCGGAGACCGAGCCGAGAGACCGGCTGGCCCTGCTCTTTCCCGGTCAGGGAAACCTGCGCCCGGGTATCGGACAGCGGCTCCTGGCCGAGGTCCCCTGGGCCGGGGAGCGCCTGCGCCAACTCTCCGAGGCGGCCGGAACCGATCTGGTCGAGCTGCTCTGCGAGGCCCCGCTCTGCGAGGAGCCGGTGACCGGCCATCTGGCCATGGCCGCTTACGGCCTGGTGGCCTTCGAGCATCTCCGCCGCGACCGCGAGGAACGCCCGGCCATCATGGCCGGGCACAGCCTGGGGGAAATCACCGCGCTCGTCTGTGCCGGTATGCTCGGCCCCGAGGAGGGACTGAGGCTCGCCCGGGTCCGGGGCGAATGCATGGCCGAGGCGACGCGGGACACATCCGGCGCCATGCTGGCCCTGGTCGGGGCATCCCTGGAGCGGCTGCGTGAGATCTTCGCCGACTGGCGGGGCTCGGATCCGGATGCATCGGTGTGGGAGGTGAACCTCAACGGTCCGCAGCAGCTGGTCGTCGCCGGAGAACGCGAGGCCCTGGCGGATCTCCAGGCGTTCCTCGACGGCCGGGACGTCCGATCCATGCCCCTGAAGACGGCCGGGGCCTTCCACACGCCACTGATGGCGGAGGCCGCGGCCTGCCTGGCCCGCGCCGCCGCAGACCTGTCGTTCGGCGAACCCTCGATTCCGCTGGTCTCCTCGATGAACGGCCGAATGCTGACCAGCCATCGGGGCATGGAGGTCCATC
The DNA here is from genome assembly GCF_000585215.1 of Imhoffiella purpurea. Classification (GTDB taxonomy): domain Bacteria; phylum Pseudomonadota; class Gammaproteobacteria; order Chromatiales; family Chromatiaceae; genus Imhoffiella; species Imhoffiella purpurea. The sequence goes on from NZ_AONC01000067.1 coordinate 59,856, forward strand.
TGGCCTTGCAGATGGCCTCGCCGGTGCAATGGCTGGAGACGATGCGCTGCCTGCAGCGGGCACAGGTGACGCGCGTGATCGAGGTAGGACCGCCCGGCGGCCCGCTCACACGGCTGGCCCGCGACCTCGGGGGCTGGCGGATTTCCGGTCTGTTCGAGAAGTGAGGGACAGGATGAAACGCCTGCCCTCATGAGAGACGGAGCTTCGCCCCACCGCGAGGCCGCGGTCCTGATCTGCTCCTGCCGACTGCCGCCATGGGCGGGCGAGGAGGAACTGCGCCGGGGCCTCTCCCTCCTCCCCCCCTCGCTCCACCGGGAGATCGAGCGCTACCGGCGGATCGAGGATCGGCTGGCACGCCTGACCGCCCGACTCCTGCTCCGGGCGGGCCTGGGCCTCTGGGGCCTCGACGCCGACAACGCCCTCGCCGCCCTGACCCGCGATGCCAACGGCCGGCCCTCGCTCACCGGCAGCGATCTCGACATCTCCATCAGCCACTCCAACCCCTGGGTGGTCACCGGATTCGGGAGGGGCTGTCGAATCGGGCTGGACGTCGAGGTCTACCGGCCCCTGGATCCGGCCATCTTCGAGCCCTACCTTGCCCAGGACGAGCGGTCGCGAATCGCCCGGGACGAAAACGGATGGATGGAGGCCCTGCGCTGCTGGTCGCTGCGCGAGGCGATCCTCAAGGCCGACGGCCGAGGGCTGCTGGCCCCGGAGGCGGTCGTCCGCGACATCCATCGGCTGTGCAGCCCGAGCGGCGAGCCCTGGCTGACGGAACGTCTCGACATCCCGGATGGTTGTCTGTATTTGGCCTGCGACGTTCGAGCAATCCCAGAGCGGCGCGAGTGGCGGCTACAGGAGCTGCTCATCCCGTGAACGAACCATTGCCGTAAGCGTTCAGACCCTCCTCCTCCCTTGGGGACGTGAAGACAGACGGGCTCCGCTATGGCAAAGTCAAAACCACGACCTAAACGACGCCA
>NZ_AONC01000068.1 GCF_000585215.1 Imhoffiella purpurea
TGACCACTTTCGCCACGACGAAGCCTTCTCTCGTTGTTACAGAAGCTCAAAGCATACCCTCGAAACGACATCATTTCGAGGCCGCACCCGTTTAGCCTCCGTTCTCTATTAATCATCCGACGATACCACAGTCCCCCGCATTGACGATCACCTTTGCCGGCGTCCATGCCCAAGTTAGGCATTGATCATCATTTAGCCCACGATCGTGCAATTTAGTTGGCCAAGCCGGTTTTAGTTTTGGAGAATCAGGGTCTTGCTTCGGTAACCAAGCCGTCAGCAGGACAGCTGGACCAAACGATGATCAAGGCTTCCAAGTTATCACGACAACATCCCTGGCAGGATCGGGTTGCCCAATCATCACACTCAGCGAATGAGCATTCTGAATATGGGGCCATCAAGGATTTCCCGATTCTATTTATAGAGTATTTTGGTATGGCCTTTGCTTACGATCCAACGAGGTCTTCGGCCGAGATCGGAGATGTCGATTGAACTCCAAGTTTGGCGTCATTGCCGAATGAAACTTGGCGATTCCATACAGGATCGGTCGGGAACTCGAAGATGGACACCTTCGGAGCCTGACAGGACTTGCTGGCTCAGAACAGCAGCCCAGCCCCATGAAGCCAGGTGATTCCCAGGCTGGTGAATATCATGGAGCCCAGGGTGCTCAGGACGATGATGTTCGCCGCCAGCACCCCGTTCCCGCCCATGGCTCGGGCCATCACATAGCTGGCGGCGGCGGTCGGGGCGGACGACATGAGGAAGAGGATGCCGAGTTCCATCCCGCGCAGCCCGGCCAGATAGCCGGTCGCGGTGGTCAGCAGCGGGGTCGCCACCACCTTGCCGAAAGAGCCGATGAGGGCGTTGCGCGAATCCAGATGCAGCGCCTTCAGACTCATGGAACCGCCGGTGCAGAGCAGCGCCAGCGGCAAGGTCATCTGGGCGAAATACTGGCCGGTCTGCAGCAGCAGGTCGGGCAGCCGCACCTCGTAATAGGCGAAGGGTAGCGCCGAGAGGATCGCCAGGATCAGCGGATTGCGCGCGATGTCCCTGAGGATGGGCAAGATCGAGCGATGCTCGCTGAGCGAGCGGTTCAGGGTGATCACCGCCAGTACGTTGAAGAGGATGGTGACGATGCCGAGATAGAGCGAGGCCGTCGCCATCGCCACGTCGCCGTAGGCGTTGACGCAATAGGCCAGCCCGACGATGCCCATGTTGGAGCGGAAGGCACCCTGCACCACCACCCCGCGTTCCTGTCTCGGCCGCACCGCCGCCGACGCGATCAGCTCGAAGATCAGATAGGCGACGAGCGTCGCCGCCAGCCCCACCGTCACCAGCCGCAGATTCGCCGCCTGGGCGTAATGCGTCTGGCTGATGGTGACGAAGAGCAGGATCGGCAGGGTCACGTTGAACACCAGCCTGGAGCCGCCCTCGATGAAGGCGTCGGTCAGGAGCCCCCGGTGGGCGAGCCAGACCCCGAGGGCGAGGACCAGCATGATGGGACCGGTGACGGAGAGGGCGAAGTCGAGATTGGCGAGCAAGAGATTCATGAAAGGTTCGGGCGCAAGGGAAAGGGTTCCGGATCCACGGAGTCGGGGCCGCCGGCATGCCCGGACGCCCGGCGGCCGTCAAGGCGTCATCCGGAGGCCGCGACTCCGAGGGGATTTCAATAGCGATAGGCCGACTCGATCCGGCCCTTGGTCAGCACGCCGTAGATGTGATCGATGCCTGGCGCGATCGGACGACTGACATAGAGCGCATCCGCGCCGCGCGACCTCAGGATGTCGAGCGCCTCCTGGAGCGTCGCCTGCAGATGGACCGGGGCCAGTTCGAGCCGGTCGGCCGGGATGGCCAGCAGATCGATCTCCTCGCCCTCCGGCTCCTGGGCGAGATAGGCGGCGATGGCGATGCCCGGCATCAGCAGCGTGGGGCCGTCCTCCGTGTCGATCAGAATCCAGTCCGGCCCCTCCTCCATCAGACGCTCGGCGGCCTCGCGCGCGATGACCGCCGGCTGACGCCTGAAGTTGGTGTTCATGACCCCGCCGACCGCGCTGCGGCGCAATATCCCCACCACCGGGTTGGCCCGATAGTCGAGACCGTTCGCCCGCAGCACGCTGAGAAAGAGCGAATCGCGGCGAAAGACCTGGCTGGTGGTGAGCGCGGCCAGGATGATGGCCAGCATGCCGGGCATGATGACGCCCGGGCTGTGCGCCAGCTCCACGATGGCGGTCAGCGCGGCCAGGGGCGCCTGCAGGCTCGCCCCCATCATGGCGCCCATCCCCAGCAGGGCGTAATAGCCGGTATGGGCCGAGTCGATGGGCACCAGCAGACCGCTCAGCCCGGCGACCAGGCTGCCGATCACGGCCCCCATGAAGATCGCCGGACCGATGGTCCCGCCCGGGATCCCGAACCCGACGCTGGTCGAGGTCGCGATCAGCTTCATCGTCAGCAGCAGCGCCAGGAAGGTCCAGGGCACCTGAACGGTCAGCAGATCGCGCAGCGTATCGTAACCGAGCCCCATGACCTCGGGAAACAGGACCCCGCAGATCCCGGCCGACAGCCCGGCGAGGGCGATCCGCCACGGATAGGCGAACCGCTTGCCGAAGCGGGCGCAACGCTGGAGCGCCTCGATATAGGCGGCCGAGACGGCCCCGGCCGCCAGCCCGACCAGGATCACGGGAAGCAGATCCGAGAGCGACGTCAGGAGGAAGGGCGGCACCCGAAGCACGGGCGCGCTGCCGAACGCGGCCACCGACACGGCATTGGCGCTGACCGCCGCCAGGATGATGGGGATGAATCCGGTGATGCTGTATTCGAGCGCCAGCACCTCGAGCGCGAAGATGACGCCGGCCAACGGGGTGTTGAACGAGGCCGCGATGCCCCCGGCCGTACCACAGGCCACCATGGTGCGGATGCTGTTGTTGGGAAGGCTCAGCCACTGTCCGATCAGGCTGCCGCCGGCCGCCCCCAGATAGACGTGCGGTCCCTCGCGCCCGACCGAATGGCCGCTGACGATGGCGATGGCCGCGCCCAGGAACTGGAGCACCAGGCCGCGCAGGGTCAGGTGCCCCTGGTGGTACTCCATGCGCTCCATCACCCGCGCCACGCCCAGGACATGGATCCCCTTGGCGAAGCGGACGAAGATCAGCCCGATGGCCAGCGCCCCCAGCAGGGGCAACAGGAAACGCAGCCAGAGCGTCAGCGCCTCGTAGTTCTCGCCGTGCACCGGCAGCATGAGCGCCTGGGTGCCCTCGACCGACAGCCGGAAGCCGACGATGAGGAGTCCGGTCGCCAGTCCCGTCGCCAGCCCCAGCAGCGCGTACCAGAGCAGAGACTCCGGCCGCGAGAGACGCAGCCGCAGCCACTCGAGATCCGGGCGCGGCAAACGGAAGGGAGATCGGCGGGACGGCATGGGCCGTCATCTTGGGGACCGGGCGTCCGCTTGGCAACCCGAGCCTGTCTCGACGCCCACGGTCCGAGCTCGGGCTCGGACTCCGGCCAGAGGGGTTCAGTCCGGCAGACCGCGCAACCGGTCCGTCTCGTCGACCAGGGCATCCACCACACCCGCCTCCCAGGCCAGGTGACCGGCCTCGGGCAGCAGACGCAGCCGCGAGCCGGGCATGGCGCGATGCAGCGACCAAGCCCCCTCGGGCGGACACGCCAGATCGCGCTGCCCCTGGACCAGGATGGAGGGGCAATCGGGCAGCTCGCCCGCCCGCATCAGGAGCTCGTTCTCGGCGAGGAAATAGCGCTGCAGCGCGAAATGGGTCTCGACCTGTGCCCGGGCGAGGATCTCGGCATCGAGGCCGCCGGACTCGTCAGACTCGGGTGACGCCAGGCCCGCCAAACGGGCGCCCCAGTTCGTCCAGGCGCGCGCCGCCGCCGAGGACCTGCCCGGATCCTCGCCGCTCACCCACTCCTGATAGCGCTCGATCAGACGCTCCCACTGGGTTTCCCCGACGCAGTCGCTCAAATCCCGCCAATCCTCCGGGAAGAAGCGCGCCGCCCCCGAGTCGCCGAAGCGCCATTCCAGATCGACACGGCGCGCCAGGAAGGGGCTGCGCAAGAGGAGCGCCGAGACGCGCTCGGGATGGTTCTGGGCATAGACCAGCGCCAGGGTGGCGCCCCAGGATCCGCCGAACAGCACCCAGCGGTCGACGCCGAGGGTGCGCCGCAGCTGCTCCAGATCGGCGACGAGCTCCGAGGTCCGGTTGGCGACCAGCCCGCCCCGCGGCACGGATCGCCCGGATCCGCGCTGATCGACCAGGATGATGCGATAGTGCTCGGGGTCGAAGAAGCGCCGATGGTCCGGCGAGCAACCCGACCCTGGGCCACCGTGGAGAACGAGCAGAGGACGGCCGTCCGCCCGGCCGCATTCCTCGACATAGAGCAGATGACCTCCGCCGACGGCCAGATCGCGAACGCGAAAGGGCTCGATCGGAGGATAGAGCGCATGCATCGAATCACCTCCCCAGCGTGCTGAAGCGAGACGCGAAATGTAGGGTCCTAAGGCTACCAGGTATCGGCTACCAGCCGATTGAGATCGAGGCCGCGACCCGCTAACCTCGATCCTCGCCCAATCCAAGACGAATCCCTCCCGGTGCAGCCAGCCATCCATCGCCCGTCCGCCAGCCGCCAACCCGCTCTTCCGCCCGAACGCTCCGGGGAGGGCTGAGCCATGTGCGGCATCTCAGGCTTCATCCTCAGGCCCGGACAGCGCCCCGAGACCGAGACCCTGTCGCTCATGTGCGGCCGGCTGGCCCATCGCGGACCGGACGACAGCGGCATCCACTGCTCAGGCCCGGTGGGACTCGCCCAGACGCGGCTCTCCATCATCGGACTGGCGACCGGGCACCAGCCCATGGTCTCCGCCGACGGCCGGCTGGCGCTCGCCGCCAACGGCGAGGTCTACAACTATCTTGAGCTGAACGCCGAGCTGCGCGCCCTTGGCCGCCGCACCCTGACCGATTCGGACTCCGAGACCATCCTGCACGCCTATGCGGTACATGGACTGGACTTCCTGACCCGGCTGCGCGGCATGTACGCCTTCGCCCTGCACGACGCCGAGCGCGGCCAGCTCATACTGGGCCGCGACCGGCTCGGGATCAAGCCCCTCTTCTACGTGCGGCTGCCCGACCGCATCGCCTTCGCCTCCGAGATCAAGGCGCTGCTGCCGTTGCTTCCGGGCCGCCCGCAGCTGATCCCGAGCGCGCTGCGCCAGTTCCTGCAGAACCAGTTCGCGGGCGGCGAGCAGACCCTGATCGCGGGCATCCGCCGGGTGCCGCCGGGCGAGGCGCTGGTGATCGACTCGGAGCTGCGGATCCGGCGCCATCGCTACTGGTCGGCGCTCGAGGTCGCGCCGCGGGCGATCGGATTCGAGGAGGCCCGCGCCGAGCTGGATTCGCTGATGCGCGAGGCCATGCGCGAGCACATGCGCGCGGACGTCCCCTTCGGGCTCTTCCTCTCGGGCGGCGTCGACTCGGCCGTGCTCGCGGCCATGCTGGAGGAGCAGGGCGCGGGGCGCATCAAGAGCTATTCGGTCGGCTATCGCGGCACCCGCATGGCCCACGAGCTCGACGAGGCGGCACGGGTCGCCGAGCACTTCGGGTTCGATCACCATCCGCTCGAGCTGGAACTGGATCAGGTCTTCGGCCGCATCCCCCACAGCATCTGGTGCGCCGACGAATTGATGCGCGACTACGCCTGTCTGCCCACATCCATCCTGGCCGAAACCGCCGGCCGCGAGCTCAAGGTGGTCTTCTCGGGCGAGGGCGGCGACGAGGTCTTCGCCGGCTACGGACGCTATCGGCCGCCGCTGGCCGAGCGCTGGGTCAAGTCCATCCTGCATCCGGGCAGCGGCGGCTTCCGCACCCGGGGCCAGTGGTCCGGACACTGGTCGCGACGGCTGCTGGGCCCGGCGCTGCGCGCCGAGCCCGAACCGGACCGGAGCCCCTTCCTGCGCGCCTGGGGGGAGACCCCGCGCGGCTGGTCGGACATGCGCCGGCGTCAATACACGGATCTGGTCACGGCGCTGCCGGACAATCTGCTGGTCAAGACCGACCGCATGCTCATGGGCTTCGCCCTGGAGGGACGGGTGCCCTTCCTGGATCACCGGATCGTCGAGTTCGGGCTCTCTCTGCCGGATGCGCTGAAGGTCCGGGGACACCAGGGGAAATGGCTGCTCAAGCGCTGGGCCGAGCCGCGCCTGCCGCCCGGCCATCTGGACCGGCGCAAGCGCGGATTCCACGTCCCGGTCGGCGACTGGCTGACCGGAGAGGTCGCGGCCGGTGTCGGCGAGCGACTCATGCGCAATCCCGGGGTGCGCGACTGGTTCCGCGCCGAGGCCATCCCCGAACTGGTCGCGGCACGCCAGCACGGACGCGGAGGCGGCCGCGAGCTGTTCGGGCTCATGCAGTTCGCCATCTGGCACCGGCTCTTCATCGAGCGGCCCGGTCTCGCGCCGGCGCCGGACGAGGATCCGCTGGACTGGATCGCGTGAGCGATTCGGTCCGCACAGCGGACCCTACAGTCAACGCCTCGGCAGGGTCCGCTGCGCGGACCTGAGCTCTGGCATCGGGGTTTTCGGACCGCCTCTCAGGCCCCTGAATCCGTGTCCGGAGAGGGCGACCCGGCGCGTGCGATGTCGTTGTCGGGGAATTGCACCGCGATATCCAGGAACACATCCTGGATCTCCAGGAAGGCCGCGACCATCTCCGGGTCCAGATGACTGCCGCCGGATTCGCGGATGATCCTCACAGCTGCCTCATGGGTCATGGAGTCCTTGTAGACACGCTTGCTGATGAGGGCGTCGTAGACGTCCGCCAAGGCCATGAGCCGCCCGGAGATGGGGATTTCCTCGCCCGCCAGTCCACGAGGATAGCCGGTACCGTCCCAGCGCTCGTGATGGGTATGGGCGATCTCACGCGCCAGCTGCAGGAAGTCCGTGGTCCCCAGTTCACGCTCCGCCCGCAGGAGGGCGTCGTGACCGTGCTGGGCGTGCTGTTTCATCAGCTCCCATTCGTCCGGATCGAGCCTGCCGGGCTTCAGCAGCACCCGGTCCGGCACGCCGACCTTGCCGATGTCGTGCAGGGGCGAGGTCTTGAACAGCATCTCGATGCTGTTGTCGTCCAGATAGTGGGCGAAGCTGGGGTGGTGTCTCAGATGCTCGGCCAGTGCCTTGACATAGTGCTGGGTTCGCAGGATGTGCTTGCCGGTTTCGGCGTGGTGCGCCTCGGCCAGACTGGCCATGCAATAGATGGCGACATCCTTGGTCCGGCTCAGCTCGGCGGTACGTTCCCTGACCCGGGATTCCAGCAGATTGTTCTGATCCGCGAGCTCGCGGTTCGCCGCGCAGAGGGCGAGGTGGGTCTTGATTCTGGCCCTGACGATCGGGGGGCTCATGGGCTTGGTGATATAGTCCGCGGCCCCCAGTTCGAATCCCTTGAGCTCGTCCGCCACCTCGCTCTTGATGGTGAGGAAGATCACCGGGATGTCGCGCGTCGCCGGATCCGCCTTGAGCCGACGGCACACCTCATGGCCGTTCATGTTGGGCATGAGGATGTCCAGCAGGATGAGATCGGGCGGCGGGCTGGCCAGTGCCCGGCGCAAGGCCTGCTCCCCGTCCTTCGCCACCACGGTCCTGTATTCGTCCTTGAGCAGATCCACCAGGACGTCGATATAGAAGCTCTCGTCGTCCACGATCAGAATCTTGGAAGTGTTCCGGATCATCGCACCCACGGCCCTCGACAGTATGCGTCAGGAGTAACAGGGTTGGCGGGAGGCTTCAATCGAAATCTCGCGGATCCGACTCAAGCCTCTCCGGAATGGCCCGCACGTCCATCGGACGCGGCCAACTCTGCGGATAGGGCCGCCAGCGTCTCCTGGGCCAGATCGAAATCGTAGGCGTCTATCTGCTCGCCGAGGCGACGCAAGGATTCCGGATGCCCTGAATCGGACAGTGCGGCCTCCAGCTCGGAAATCAGGTCCTTGGCCTGCGGATCGCCTTCCTCCAGAAGCCGCTCCAGGCGCCGAAGCAGGCCGTCCAGCTGTTCGGGGGTGGCCGACCGAGGCGCCTGTGTGACGGTTTCCCGTCGTATCTCGCCGCCCTCCAGAGAGGCCAATCCCGTCACCAGGATGGTGAAGGCCTCGACGAATGCCTCGGGCAGTTCGGAACCCGCATGAATCCGTCCGTCCATCAGACCGCGCTCCAGGTCGGCCGCGGCCTCCTGCACCTCTCGCGCACCGATGTTGCCCGTGACGCCCTGCAGTGTGTGGACCAGGCGTCTGGCCTCTTCGAGGTCGCCATCCCGCAGCTGCCGCCTCAGCTCGCTGGATGCGTCGCCGTGATTGACGACGAAGTCGACCAGCAGCTTGCGGAACAGGGGGCGGTTGCCGCCGACCCGCTCCAGGCCCCAGCGCAGATCGATTCCGGGCAGACGATCCGGCAAAAGGATGTCCGCGGCGGCGTCGAGGGTGCCTTGGATCGGCTCGAGCGGTTCGGTCCCCTGATCGAGCCAGCGGCCGAGGGTACGGTACAACTGCTCTGGGTCGATGGGCTTGGCGATGTGATCGTCCATGCCCGCGGCCAGGCACCGTTCCCGCTCGCCGGACATGGCGTGCGCCGTCAAGGCGATCACCGGCGGCTGCTCCATCGCCGGATCCGAACGCAGCTCGCGGGTGGTCTGATAGCCGTCCTTGCCCGGCATCTGAATGTCCATCAAGACCAGATCGTAGTCGTGTCTGCGCAGGGACTCCAGCGCCTCCTGACCGCTGTCGGCCGTGCGGACCAGCAATCCCATGTTTTCCAGCAGTTCCCGGCCCACCTGTCGGTTGATGGGATTGTCCTCGACCAGCAGCACCTTGCCGGACAGACGTCGCCGGTCGGCGCTCCCCGCGGGTTTGCGTGCCCTGGCCTCGGCCGCACCGCCGCCGAGTGCGCGCATGACCGTGTCGAACAGGACCGAGGGGCCCACGGGCTTGATCAGGATGCCGTCCATGCCCGCGGCCTCCGCCTGGCCGAGCACCTCCTCGCGTCCGTAGGCGGTCACCAGGACCACTGCGGGGGTGTGCGTCAATGACGCGTTCCGCTTGATACGCAGCGCGGCCTCGATCCCGTCGATTCCGGGCAGACGCCAATCCATCAGCACCACCTCGAAGGGCCGCCCCTCGCCGTCGGCCGCCTCGATCAGGGTCAGTGCCGTTTCGGCATCCCCGACCGCGCTAGCCTCGAAGGTGAAGGATGCCAGGGTGTCCCTGAGTATCTGGCGGGCCGAGGGGTTGTCGTCCACCACCAGGGCACGCAGACCGCGCAGATCCGGCTGCGGCACCCAGGTGCGCGTCCCGGGGGCGCCGAGGGCCTCGAAGGGCAGCACGAAGCTGAAGCGGCTTCCCTGGCCCGGCGCGCTCCGCACCTCCAGGTCGCCCCCCATGAGCCGGGTGAGCCGCTTGCAGATGCTCAGTCCGAGTCCGCTGCCGCCATGGCGCCGGGTCGTCGAGCTGTCCAGCTGGGTGAAGGCGTCGAAGAGTCGCTGGAGCTGGTCCGGCTCGATGCCGATGCCGGTATCCTCCACGGCGAATTCGACACCTATGCGAGCCCCATCCTCTTCTACCAGCCTCACGCCCACCTTGACCTCCCCCCGATCGGTGAACTTCACCGCGTTGCCCACCAGATTGGTCAGCACCTGACTGAGACGCAGTGGATCTCCCACGAGCGTATCCGGGATCCTCAGATCGCGGTCGACCAGCAGCTCCAGACCCTTCTCCTCCGCCCGGATGACGCTCAGGTGCGCCAAGTCCTCCAGGACCTTGTCCAGCGAGAAGCGGGTTCGTTCGATCTCGAGCTTGCCGGCCTCGATCTTGGAGAAATCCAGGATGTCGTTGATGACGCCCAGGAGCGCATGGGCGGAGGCCTGGATCTTCTCCACATAGCCCTGCTGGCGGGAATCGAGCTCGGTCTGCATCGCCAGGTGGGAAAAACCGACGATGGCGTTCATGGGGGTGCGAATCTCATGACTCATGTTGGCCAGGAAATGGCTCTTGAAGCGGTTCGCCTGCTCCGCCTCCGCCTTGGCCAGGCTCAGCGCCGCCTTCTGGCGCCGGGTCTGGGCCAGCCACAGCAGGGTCAGCAGCAGCAGCACGGCGGCCGCCGCCACCACCCGCCACACCACCGAATAGTCGACCTCCATCTGGTAGCGGATGGCCAGGGATTCCTGGCGAATGGCGCGGCGCTCGTCCTCGTCGATGGTGGTCAGCGCCTTGTTCAGTATGGCGACCAGTTCGGGCCAGTCCTTGCGCACCCCGATGGCCAGGTCGTTGGCATAGGGGGTGGGCGCCGCCACCTTGAGGTTGCCCAGCCCCAGCTTGTCGATCAGATAGCTGCCCAGGGTCAGGTTGCCGATATAGGCGTCCACCTGGCCCACCGCCAGCGCCTCCAGCGCCTGGGCCGTGGTCGCCACCAGCCGCAGACGCAATTCGGGATGATCCCGCTCCAGATATTCCTGGGTGACATAGCCGCGCTCGACCGCCACCCGCCAGTCCGCCAGATCCTCGATGCCCGTGATCAATGGCGCGTCCTTGCGGGTGAAGACCATGAGCGGGAAATGCAGATAGGTCCGGGTGAAGTCGAGGAAGCGGCCGCGGGTCGGAGACGGCGTGACGGCGGGAAGCAGGTCGATCCTCTTGTCCTCGGCCGCCTCCAGCACCCCGCGCCAGTCGGGCACGGCCACCTGGGTCATCTCGAGTCCGAGCATGGCCGAGATGCGGTGCATGAATTGCGCTGAAATGCCCCGGTACTCGCCCTCGGGCGTGATGTATTCGAGGGGTTCCCACGCAGGGTCCACGCCGAGACGCATCTCCGGATGGAGCCGCAGCCATTCCCTTTCCGCCCGAGTCAGCTCCAGTTCGGGCGTGTAGACGCCCGCCTCGACCTCCACGGGCACCCAGCGCCGAAAAATCTCCAGTCTTTCCGATTCCGGTATCGACGCCAGCGCCTTCTCCAGGATGCCGACCAATTCCGGCCAATCCTTGCGCACGGCGAAACGCTGTCCATTGTCTTCGAGCGCGTAGCCGCTCGCAGCCCTGAGGTTTCCGATCCCATGCTTGGCGGAGAGATAGATATTGATCCCCAGAACCCCGATGTAGGCGTCGGCATCCCCCACGGCCACGGCCCGCAGCCCCTCGAGCGGGGTCTTCACCCAATGCTTGACGATGGAGGCATGTTCCTGGACGACCTTCCGAGACGATGAGTAGCCCTCGACCAAAGCCACCCGCTTCTCCGCCAGGTCGTCGGGACCGCGGATGCTGCGGTCGTCCTTGCGCGACATGATCACGAGCGGAGTGGGAATATAGATCTCGGTGAAGTCGAGGAAGGCGTCGCGCTCGGGCGTGCGAACCGCGGTGGCGACCAGGTCCAGGGTCCGGTCGCGGGCGCCTTGCATGATCTGGGGCCAGCTGAGCCCGGGGACCGGGTCCATCTCGATCCCCAGACGCCGCCCGATCGCCCGAATGAAGTCCGGGGCCACGCCCTGGTACTCGCCATCCGAATCCCGGAAGCTGTAAGGGGCGTAATCGGCATCGATGCCGATGCGTATCCTCGCATGCCTCTTCAGCCAGGCGCGCTCCTCGTCGGTGAGCGGCGGCCGAGGTTCTTCGTCACCCCTCCCCCCTCCCAGCCAACGCCTCTGGATCTCTCGGTGCTCCTCGGGGGTGACGCTGCTCAATGCCTTGTTCAGGACCGCCGTCAGCGTCGGCCAGTCCTTGCGTACGGCGAGACGCAGCTCCGACCGGCCCAGCTCCCGGGCGGCGGAGGCCACGGCCTCGATATCCACCAGGCGATCCTGGTCGATGAGCCAGTCGGCGACGGCGGGATTGCCGATATAGGCGTCCGCCCGTTCGAAGGAGACCGCCTCGAGGGCCTCTCTGGTGGTCTGGACCACCAGCAGCTTGACGGTCGGATATTCCATGGAAAGACGCTCGTGCAGGTGATAGTCCTTTTCGACCGCAACGGTCAGACCCTGCAGATCCTTCACGCCGGATATCGAACGGGCGTCACGAGGCGCATAGATGCGATAGGGAACGGAAACGTATGGATGGGTGAACGACAGGTACTGCTCACGTTCCGGGGTCCGGGAGAGGGTGCTGATCATGTCGAGTTCCCGGTCGCGGGCGCGGTCCAGGATGTTCGACCAGCTGGTATCGGTCGCCACGGAAAACTCGATGCCGAGGCGCTCGCTCAGCAGGCGCAGATAATCGGCGCTGATGCCGCGATGGACTCCGCCCTGGTCCATGAACTCCAGGGGCGGCCAATCGGTATCGACCCCGATGCTGACCTTGGGATGGCGTTCGAGCCAGACACGTTCCGCGGGCGTCAGACCGAGTTTCACGCCTTTGGAATCCTTGCCGCCACGCGAGATCCCGCGACGCCGTATATCTCGCCGTTCATCGTTGCTTTGCAGCGTCGCGCTCCAGCGTGGCAGATAGATGCCGAAATCCCGCGACTCGCCCAGCCAGTGGCTCAGGATCGCCTCCATCTCTTCTCGAGTGATGGCGCCGAGCCCGCTCTCGATGTCCTTCAAGAGCCCCGCATTTTCCTTGACGACCGCGGCACGCAGCTCGATTTGGATCAGGTCCCGATCCAGCGCCTTGTACTCCCCGCGCAGGCCGTTGCGAATCAGGATCAGCTCGGTCGAGGGCCGGTCCGCGATGAAGGCGTCGATCTCGCCCTGCTCCGATGCCGCGATCATCTGTTCGATGCTCTCGAAGCTGGTCGGACGCGCCTGACTGAATAGCCGGTCGAACAGATCGGCCGGTGGAGGCCCCAGCACCCCGATCCGGGCCTGGTGGAAATCGGCGAGCGAACGGGTGTCGCCCTCGTGGAACAGGTAGTAGAGGGTGGCGGGCGCGCGCAGATAGGGCTCGGAGAATTCCAGCCACCGACTGCGTTCGCTGGATCGGAAGAGGCCGGCATGAAGATCGGCGCGCCCCTCCTCGAGATCCGTCAGCGAGCGGGAGATATCGGTCAGACGGAACTGGATCGGACGACCGGTCTTCCGCGACCAGAGACGCCACAGATCCACCCCGATCCCCTCTGGCTCGCCCGTTTCGCTCAGCATGCTGAACGGCGGCAGATTGCGGCTGCCGGCGATGGTGAGCAGGCCCGGCGCCTCGCCAGCGCCACCGGCGAGTGTCGAGTGAGCGGCGCCGGCATCCCCGACCCGAGGGGTCTCGAGCGCATCCTGCCCCGCCACGCGATCCTCGGCGGCGTGGCAGATGGCGCCGGACAGGAACAGAGCGTAGACGAAAACCCTGACGACACTGGTCAGCGGATGCATTCGGTGACTCCTCCTTCTGTCCCTGATCCGGGATCGACGCGGGGGACAGCGCATCCGTCGCTGCGCCTGCCCGCGTTCGATCGGGATTCGAGCCCATCTCTAGCAAGACCGACCGAATGCCAGACGGGCATCCGGTCGGCGTCTCACTGCCGGTACTGGTGCACCACGCCCATGAGCCGCCCGGCCAGATCCTTGAGATGTCCGGTCGCCTGCGCCACCCCGTCCGTGCTCTCGAGGGTCTGGATCGAGAGGCCGCGGATGCTCTCGACGTTGCGGTTCATCTCCTCGACCACGGCGCTCTGCTCCTCGGCGGCGGTCGCGATCTGGGCATTCATATCGTTGATACGATCCACCGAGTGGGCGATGGCGTCGAGCGAGCGATCGGTCTCGCCAGCGGTCTCGACGCTCCGATCGGCCTGCTCGCGCCCCCGCTGCATCGCGGCCACGGCGCTGCGCGCACCCTCCTGCAGACTCGTGATCATCTCCTGGATCTCCTGCGTGGATGCCTGGGTGCGCTGGGCGAGCGCCCGAACCTCGTCGGCGACGACGGCGAATCCGCGCCCCTGTTCGCCGGCCCTGGCGGCCTCGATCGCGGCGTTGAGCGCCAGCAGATTGGTCTGACCGGCGATCGCGCGGATGACGTCGAGGATCTTGCCGATGTTCTCCGAGTCGGTCTCCAGCCGCCCGATCGTTTGCGCCGCTTCCGTGACATGATCGGCCAGCTCGCGAATGCCGGCCATGCTGTCCTGAACCACCATCCGCCCCTCGCGCGCATCGCGGCTCGCCTGGTGCGCCGCCTCGGCCGCGGCCGAGGTATTGCCCGCGACCTCGGTGACCGTCGCGGACATCTGATTCATGGCGGTGGCGACCATATCGGTCTCCTGATGCTGGCCCTCCATGAGGCGATGGGTCGAGTTTGTCGACTGGGTCAATTGCTCGACCGCCGCGGCGACCCCGGCCGCGGACTCCTGGATATGACCCATGACCGTCGCCAGACGCGCCTGGAGCATCTTGATCGCCTGCAGAACCTCGGTGGTTTCGTTGTTCCCGGCGACATGGATCGGAGTCGAGAGGTCGCCCCCCGCGATCTTCTTGGCCACGCGCACGCTATCGTCGATATGACGGAAGATGGTCGAGGCACTGATCTGAGCCAGAACGAGACCGAGCAGCAGCGCACCCGAGCCGACCCAGAGGCTCCCGGACCAGCCCGCCACGACCGCCCCCAATCCGACCACCAGGAAGGCACCGCTCAGCCAGACGCGATGGCCGAACTCGGGCACCAGGGGACGCGGCATATCCTCGAGCTTCTTATCGCGAACCCTGTCGTAGAGCCGAACCGCTGACTCGATCTGCGGCCGCGTGGGCTTGGTCCGAACCGATTGGTAGCCGACCAGCGTCTCGTCCTCGTAGACCGGGGTGACATAGGCATCGACCCAATAATGATCGCCGTTCTTGCAGCGGTTCTTGACGATACCGCGCCAAGGCTTGCCCTTCTTGACGGTGTCCCAGAGATCCTTGAAGGCGGCCGGCGGCATATCCGGATGGCGAACGACATTGTGGCTGCTGCCGATCAGTTCGTTCTCATCGAAGCCGCTGATCTCGACGAAGGCTGTATTGCAGTAGGTGATGACGCCCTTGGTATCCGTCGTGGAAATGATGACCAGAGAGTCTGCGTAATCGTTCTCGCGGTTCGTGACCGGCAGGTTGAGCTTCATGGATGGTTCGACCGACTAGAAAAAGACCTGAGAGAGGGTCCGCGCGGTGCGCACGGATTGCGTCGGCATCTTAGCGCAGCCCTTGGTCGAAGATATGGAATTCGATTCCCGGTACGCCACGCGGATCCAGGCAGAGACCGGGCTGGAACAGCCGGACTGAGAACCAAATCACAGATCGAGGGACCGTCGGCAGAGCTTCGTCGGTCGGATTCTTGCTCACTGCCCGAGTCGGGGTACAGGGCGCATCCGCTGGTCCGGTTCGAGCAAGAGCGTCTTGCGATTCGCAGAAGGCACCATTAAGGTGGAATAGATAGGTTTGACGGCCAGCCATGAGAAGCGGTCCGAAAAACCTCGACTCATTCCGATGCCCGCCGGATCTCGGGGTTCCCTCGCCGGTCGATCGGAATACGCGGCCACCGGCTGCAAATCAATCCGTGCATATCCGTCTCCTGTCGGCTGTGCCTTGCGACCCACCTTCCGCAAGAAACGTTGGGGCCATGTCCGTGGAACAATCCGTAAAGATGGCCGTTCGCGGTCTGACCAAGATCTTCGGCGACGCGCCGGAAGAGGCCCTGGAGCTGCTGCGCCAGGGCGAAACCAAACAATCCATTCTCGAGCGCACCGGACAGACGGTGGGCGTGGCCGATGCCAGCTTCGACGTCTACGAGGGCGAGATCCTGGTTGTCATGGGCCTCTCCGGCAGCGGCAAGTCGAGCCTGATCCGCTGTCTCAACCGGCTCAACGAACCGACCTCCGGCGAGATCCTGATCGACGGCCAGGACATCGTCGGCCTGGGACACCGGGACCTGCTCGAAGTCCGGCGCCGCAAGTTCGGCATGGTGTTCCAGCATTTCGCGCTCTTTCCGCACCGCACCATCCAGCAGAACGTCGAGTACGGGCTGGAGATCCAGGGCGTGTCCCCCGCCGAGCGGGCCGAAAAGGCGCAGACCGCCCTGAGTCAGGTCGGGCTGGACGGCTGGGCGGACGCCCATCCGGGTCAGCTCTCGGGCGGCATGCAGCAGCGCGTGGGACTGGCCCGCGCACTCGCGGTCGAGCCCGACGTCCTGCTGATGGACGAGGCATTCTCGGCCCTGGATCCGCTGATCCGGCGCGACATGCAGCAGGAGCTGATCGCCCTGCAGAGCCGCATGCAGAAGACCATCGTCTTCATCACCCACGACCTCGACGAGGCGCTCTTCCTCGGCAACCGCATCGTCCTCATGAAGGACGCCCGCATCGAACAGATCGGAACCGCCGAGGACATCCTCTCCAGCCCGGCCACCGCCTACGTCGAGCGCTTCGTCGCCGAGGTCGACAAGACCAAGGTGCTGACGGCGAGCGCCGTCATGCGGCGGGCGCGCACGGTCGCCTTCGTCAGCGACGGCCCGCGCACCGTGCTGCGCAAGATGGAGGACGAGGACCTGAGCCTGCTGTTCGTCGTCGAGTCGAACTTCAGGCTGCGCGGGGTCGTGCGCGACGACGCCGCACTCAAGGCGGTGCAGCGCGGCGAGCGCGGCATCCAGGGCATCATCGAGCCGGGTACCGAAGCGGTCGGGCTCGACACCCCGGTCCGCGAGCTCTTCGCCCCGCTGTCCGAGAGCAGCATGCCGGCACCCGTCGTCGACGCGGAGGGCCGGCTCAAAGGCATGGTGCTCCGCGCCTCGCTGCTGCAGGGCCTGGCCGAGCAGGGAACCGCCCCCGAACAGGAGGAGGCCGCATGATCGAGATCCCACGCCTGCCGCTCGCCGACTGGATCGACGCGGGGCTCGACGCCCTGACCGACCATTTCGCATCCGCCACCAAGCTGGTCTCGGACGTCGTGGAGACCGGGATCGAGGGCGCGGTCGACGGCCTCATGTGGCTGCCGCCCTGGGTCTCCATCCTGCTCGTCGCCGCCCTCGCCTGGCGCCTGGCGGGCCGGCGCACGGCGCTGCTGGCGCTGCTCGGGCTCGGCCTGCTGTGGAACCTGGACCTCTGGGAGCCGACCCTGCAGACCCTGGTGCTGGTCCTCATCTCGACCCTGGTCGCCGTGGCCATCGGGGCGCCGCTCGGCATCTTCGCGGCCATCTCGGGCGGGGTCTACCGGGTCCTCTTCCCGATCCTGGACTTCATGCAGACGATGCCGGCCTTCGTCTATCTGATCCCGGCCATCCCCTTCTTCGGTCTGGGGCCCGTGGCCGCGGTCTTCTCGACCGTCATCTTCGCCATGCCGCCGGCCATCCGCCTCACCACGCTCGGGATCCGTCAGGTGCCGGCCGACCTGGTCGAGGCCGCGGACGCCTTCGGCTCGACCAAATGGCAGAAGCTGGTGAAGGTCCAGCTGCCGCTCGCGGTCCCGACCATCATGGCCGGCATCAACCAGACCATCATGCTCGCCCTCTCCATGGTGGTCATCGCCGCCATGATCGGCGCCCAGGGACTGGGCGGCGAGGTCTGGCGCGCGATCCAGCGCAACGAGGCCGGCATGGGCTTCGAGGCCGGCATCGCCGTGGTGGTGCTCGCCATGATCCTGGACCGCATCACCCAAGGCATCGTCCGGACCAAACCCGGCTCGGCGAGCTGAGTCCCCAGTCGCGTCCCCGCCGCGCGGCGGGGACCGCATTCTCGGCCCGGAATGGGCCACTCCCCCGAAGCGAGGCCGGGCGCCATCCAGGCGATCGCGGCCGAGTTCTCACACCTCAGAGGAGTTCTATCGTCATGATGCAGAAAACCGCCATCGCAGTCGCCGCAACGGCCATGCTATCCACGGGAGCGGCCGCGCTCGCCGCCGACAAGGGCGAGGTCGAGCTGGCCTATGTCGAGTGGTCCAGCGAGGTCGCCAGCACCAACGTCGTCAAGGCGGTGCTGGAAGACATGGGCTACGACGTCAAGATCACCCCGGTCTCGGCCGCCGCCATGTGGCAGGCGGTGGGAACCGGCGACGTCGACGGCATCGTCGCCGCCTGGCTGCCGACCACCCATAAGCACTATCTGGCCAAGGTCGCCGACGAGGTGGAGGACCTGGGGCCCAACCTCGACGGCACCCGCATCGGCCTGGTCGTGCCCGACTATGTCGAGATCGACTCCATCGAACAGCTGAACGCCGCCGCCGACAAGTTCGACGACAAGATCATCGGTATCGATCCGGGCGCCGGACTCATGAGCAAGACCGAAAAGGTGATCGAGGACTACGGCCTGGACGACATGAAGCTGGTCGAGGGCACCGGCCCCATCATGACCGCCGTCCTGGGCGACGCCATCGAGGACCAGGAATGGGTCGTGGTCACCGGCTGGACCCCGCACTGGATGTTCGCCAAGTGGGATCTCAAGTATCTGGACGACCCCAAGGGCGTCTACGGCGGCGAGGAACAGATCCATACCGTGGTGCGCAAGGGGCTGAAGGAGGACATGCCGGAGGTCTACAAGGTGCTCGACAACTTCAGCTGGACGCCCGACCAGATGGCCGAGCTGATGGTGTGGAATCAGGAGAAGCACGCCGATCCCTACGCCAACGCCGAGCGTTGGGTAGAGGAGAACGCCGACACCGTCGAGTCCTGGAAGAAGTGACGAGGTCCGACGCGTGAAAAGCATGCATCAAGCCAACCTCTCGCGACGCCCGGCGGGCGTCGCCACCCTCATCCTCGCGGGGGCGCTCTGCTCGCTCCCCGCGATGGCCGCCAACACCTCCGAGCTCGAACAGCGGATCGCCGATCTCCAGCGCCAGCTCGCCGAGGCCGAGCGCGATCTCGCCGAGGCCCGGGGCCAGACCCAGCCGATGCAGGCCGAACCTGCGCCGGCCGCCGAGGAGACCGAGCAGGTCGCCGCCGCCATCCCTCCGCCCGAGGACAAGGGCTTCCATATCGGACCGGTGAAGATCGGCGGTGCCGCGCGCGTCAACTACGTGCTCGGCAGCTACCAGGGCTACGACGGCGGACCGAACCGCGGCGGCAACGGCGGCAACGTCGAGCTGGACACCTTCCGCATCAACCTGGCGCTCGACTACAACAACATCATCGGCGCGCTGGAATACCGCTGGTATCCGGCCGGCACCGGTACGAACTACAACTTCATGCATTCCGGCTGGCTCGGCTACCGCTTCCAGGACGACAGCGAGGTCAAGGTCGGTCTCAACCGCGTGCCCTTCGGTCCCGGCCCCTATGGCGTCTCCCAGAGCTGGTTCTTCGACCAGCACTACTATGTCGGGCTCGCCGACGACATGGATCTGGGCGTCAAGTACAGCACCTCGATCGACAACTGGACGCTCGACTTCGCCTACTACGCCGGCAGCGAGGGCGGCTTCTTCGGCCGCAGCCTGGACAGCGCGCGCTACGGCTACGACGCCGTGCGCTGGACCGAGTCGGCGGACGCCGACGGCAACGTCATCTACGGCGGTGCCCACAACGGCTATGACGAGCGCAATCAGTTCAACGTCCGCGCCATCTACAGCCTGAGCGACGCCCGCATCCCGACCGACATCGGCGTCTCGCTGCAATACGGTCAGCTCAAGGGCCAGCGCGCCGACGACGGCAGCCACTGGGCGGCCTCGGCGCACATGATCAACCGCTACGACAACTGGACCCTGGCGACCCAGCTGACGCGCTACGAGTACGATATCGACAGCGACAACCCCTGGGGCACGGACACCCTCATCCCCATGGGCGCCTACGACTTCGCCTGGCCGGTCGCCGCCAAGGCCTGGATCCCGGCCATCTCGATCAGCTACAAGTACGAGACGCCCCAGATCCCCTGGCTCGACTACGTCCTGCCCTATGTGGAGTACAGCAGCATCGTCAAGGATGAGAGCGACTTCAACAACAGCGACATGCTGGTGGTGGGCGCCGCCTGGGCGCGCGGCGGCTGGTACATCTACAGCGACCTGGCCTTCTCCAACGGCAACTACTTCGTCGGCAACGAGGCCGCGGACGACGGCTCCGACGACTACGGCAGCCTCTACGGCGTCGGCGACTTCGGCGCCAACGGCAACGACGAGTGGAATTACAGGTTCAATCTGAACCTGGGCTATTACTTCTAAGCCCTCCTCCCGAACGCCCCTCTTCCCTCTAGGGGGAGGGGCGCACATGACCGCCCTTCCAATCAGGATAGACATCTCGTCTGCAATGGATGAGATTGCGGGCAATCGCTCAGTGAAACCTTTTCGCCCAATCGGGTTATGGTCCACTTCACTGATCCGAGTGCCTGTGCATCAGGTCAGTATAGCGGTAAATATGTCTGCCCCCTTTTTTCGTCCCCTTTTTTCTTCCTTTTTTACTTTAAACTTTTATTCGGTGTTTTTTTCATTTGGTTGCTATTACTGTAACAACCCCCTTGTCAATGGCTGATCTAATTTGAGTAAAACCAACCCTTGAAAGCTGAGTATCTACCCACTCTTTCGATAACCTCAGTTTTCGGTAGTAGCTCTTGTTGAGATTCCACCGACCACCCTCTTTTCTGTACACAAGATCGTGAACTTTAACTGTCTCCGGTTCGTATTCGAGGAAACAAGTGAAAATGATGTTGTCATCGCTCTTTACAGGCATGAATCTTTCAAGCTCAGAAAGCTCGTATGACAGATCGCGGAAAGTGATAATGAATTGCCCACTGTCTTCCAGCGAAACGACCACCTTTTCAAAAAGCGAGATAACTCTGTTTTTGGATTCCAAATGAACAATCGTATCTGTCATACATATAATGAGCTCCGGATTTTCATTGATATGAACATCAAAATTAACAAGGTCATCTCGGACAACCTTGATATTCGACCTGCAAGAGTTTTTTGCTAATTCATTCAGTAAATTGCTATCGAGATCTATGGCGGTAACTGAATACCCAATTTGGGATAGTGGAATGGACTGGAACCCACAACCAGCACCAAGATCCACGGCCATCCCTGAACGTGCGGGCTTGATTCCATGCTTCTGAAAGAAGCTGGCGTTCATTTTGATTCCACTTTCAATCCCCCCAAACATCCATGCATAGACGTCTGAAAGGACTTTCTCGTAATGTTCCTCAACTGTAGCCATTCATTCTCCAAGTTGTACCTGAGCCAGTGAACCGAATGAATGATCAATAGCGCAATCACTCGATAAAACAGTTGATTAGACGGACTGGCCTTGATCATCGTGTCGCCCAAGACCCAATCATGCAGTCAATCAAGCCTATCTAAGCTCTTAAAAATCAAACTCTTGCTTGGCGCTCAAGGCTGGATCGCGACAGGTGGACCAAACGATGATCAAGGCCGACGGACTCTGTAATTATTGTTGCTATGCGGATTCTCAATTTCCTGCACTAGATAGATTCCGTCTAACACCCTCACCACATTGGCTCATGTACAGTTGTACGGCTTGGTCACATCCCTGAAATTCACCGCCAATACTACTGCAAGGCGCCTCATGGCATCCATGCCCGATACAAAACACAGTTTGGTCCACCGTACTAGATAGAAACGTCGTTTCCGATCATTGCATTTTCAGTGCGGCGGTAATGGGACCGCAAGACACTGCTTGATCTTATACCCGGACATGAAGAGGGGCAATTGGAGACTCATGGCTGAGTGCTTCGGTCCCAGGCGATGCAACTCGTGACATATACCAACATCTACTGTCGTAATGATGGAAAAATCCGGCGGACAAAGCCCTACTGTCCGGATCTGAAACGACAGAGTCATTCGACTCGCCTGGAGTGGGATACGCTGCAGTAGAACGACGGCCCGCATCTGACCGCTGACAACAGATTTGGAGACCGAGCGCATGGCGCAGACATCGACCCAAGTGGAGGTGTGCATCATCGGGGCGGGCCCGGCGGGGCTCTTCGCGGCGCTGCAGCTGGCGGACCGCATGAGCGTGCTGGTGCTCGACCGCAAGTCCAGGTACGGCGGCGCCGGCGGGGC
>NZ_AONC01000069.1 GCF_000585215.1 Imhoffiella purpurea
CTGGCCACCGTGCAGACGAACGAGTCGACAGCGGGCGAGCCCGAAGACAGCTGGGGCCAGGATGTTCACCTTACGTGACCTTCAAAGCCCTGCCCGAGGACCCCCCAAGCGAGGCGAGCATTTCCAGATCGCTCGGATAATAGCCGCGCCCGCGTGCCTTCTCGGTCTTTCCCCCGCGGCGCGCCTGATGCAGCTCGGCATAGCGCTTGACGAGCGCCAGGCTCAAGAACATGAACATCGAGAAGGCCAGCATCCAGAAAGACAGGGGGATGAGGAGTGCGGCGCTGCCGGCAATGATGCGTAGTGTGTAGAGTGAGGCTAGGGCGATCACATCGATGACCATGCGCCGTTTGAGCGCTAGGGAGTAGGCTAGGGTCAGGCTGTAATAGGCCGCCAACACGGCGGCGAATTCATAGGGCAGCAGCCACAAGGCACCTGCGAAGGCCGTTAGCAGCAAGGCGGGAATCGCGATCAGACCCGAGCGGATCGAGAGGCGTCCGGCGGCGAAGGGGCGATGCCGTTTGGTGGCATGGTGGCGATCGTCGCCCAGATCGAGCAGATCGTTGAGTAGATAGACACTGGAGGCACAGAGGCCGAAGAGTAGAAAGGCCAGGAGCCCCTGGGCGACGAGCATGGTGTCGTCCATGCGGTGCGCGGCGACCAGCGGGGCGAGGATCAGGAGATTCTTCGCCCATTGATGCAGGCGCAATGCCTTGAGCCAATCACGCGCTGTCGGTCTTTCCGCTCCGAAGGTCGCTGCGAGATCGACAAAATGACGCGATTGTCCTTCGTGCTTCGATCCCCTCTGTGCTACCCCATAGGCATGCCGCGCCGTTCGCCAGATCGGCGAGTCTTCGGAGGAGGTGCCGACATAGTCGAAACCGCACTCGCCGAAGCGCTGGAGAATCGTCGATTTCTTGGATTCGGCCGTGAGGTTGTGGTCGCTATCTGTGGCAATGACCTCGTCGAAGAATCGCAGATGTTCGGCGATACGCTCGGCCAGCAAACGGTGGCTGGTGGTGGCGAGGATGATGCGGCGTCCTTTTCGGTGCTCGGCCTTAAGGAAGGCGATAATCTCTCGGCGATAGGGCAGATGTGCGACATCGAGGTGTGTCGTTCTGGCCAGCGTTTCTTTAAGTCGGGCCTGGTTGGCGTGCCGCCAGATCGAGGGATGTAGAAGCCGAGTCGGGTGGGTTCGGACACATGCCAGTCCGGCCTCAAGGTACCAATCTGAGCTTAGGAGCGTTCCGTCGAGATCGACGATCAGTGCCGGCTCGTCCTGGAGCAGGGGTTCTGAGTTCATTGATCGTTTCCAGCGATGTCCTTGCCATTGTGAAAAGGGGTACGATTATGGCAGCTAGACATGGGATTGCCCATCGTGATCTGGTGTGGCTTCGCCAGCCAGTGGCAGACGGTGATGCTCGGATCGATATCGTTCTCGAACCGCTGCGGCTCGTGCTCCCACAAGCGCGGGCAATGCCCAGAAGCCGTCTGAATCCCCACATCTAGCGACTCGGTCCGCACAGCGGGCCCCTAAAGACTTCGCCTCGATAGGGTCCGCTGCACGTACTAGAGTTTGGGCATTAGGTTCTCAGGCCCCTCTGACATCGGATCTGTTCTAGCCGCAATCCGGCCGCTCGCTTCGTCCCCCGCGATCACCTCGGCCGGGGCGATGGTGCGGGCGGCGGAGTTCGGCGCGCTGGTCATCGGTCAGGATCTCGGAGATCTGCTCGCGGACATCCGCTTTGGTGAGCTCCGGATTCTTGGCCTGTTCCTCGAACAGCGCCTTCATCTTGGCGATCTGATCCTCGGAGAGGTCCAGGCGGTCGGCCATGCGCTCCAGCCGCCGTTCAAGGCGGTCCTCGAGCATGGATGCACGCTTGGCCTTCTGCTCGTCGGTCAGTACGGCCTCGATCCGTTTGCGCATTTCGAGCCGCTGCTGCTCGCGCGCCTTGCGCGCGTCCTCCATGATCTTGCCGATCTGGGCCTTCTGGTCGTCGCTCAGATCGAGCCGGTCGGTCATGCGCTCGATGCGGGGTGCGAGGTCCATGTCCGTGCCGCTGCGCCAGCCTTCGTCGGGTCTGGCGTCGGCGGTGTCTGCGCCGATCAGCGCGGTGCCGAGCAGCAGACCGCTCATGGCGAAGGCGATCTGGGCGGGGATTCTCTTTGCTTTCATCTGGTGACTCCTATCGATCCGATGGTTCCCGGATGGCGGGACGTTCCGGCGCCTGTCCGGATGGGCGGAGCCTTGCGACTCCGACGAGTCTCAGGATAGGGACCGAGATTGCATCTCTGGTGAAGGGAATGCGCAAAGACGATGGAGCAGGGGCAATGGGCTCAGAAGCGGCTGCGGATGTATTTGAGCGCCCGGCTGAGCGGCAGTTCGATGTTGGATGGGCCGTTGCGGATGATGAAGAGCTCGCGCTTCTTGTCGTCGCGCAGGATGGCCGGGGCGTCGGCGCGCTCGCATTCCACCGCGCCGATCCTCAGTCCCTCGAAGTCGAGCAGGAAAAATCTCACCGAATGGGCGTACTCGGCGCCCAGATGCTGGTTGAGCAGGTTCTTGAAATGCAGCTGGCACTTGTCCTCGTTCTCGAATTTGTCGGCCTCCAGTCCCAGCGGCGTGCCGTCGTCGGCGACCCCGATCAGCAGGATGCCGCCCTCGGTATTGAGAAAGGCGGCGACGCCCTTGAGCCAGGCGAGCTCGATCTCCTTGCCGGGCGTTTTGGTGTGCAGGTTCATCCGCATGGTGGACTTGAATTCCAGGTGCGAGCCCTCGCCTGAGCCGATCAGCTCACGCAGATCCTGCTCTTGGTGTCGGCGGTCGATGCTGAGCTTGGGAAGGTCGCGCAGCTGACGGCTGTATTTGCGGACCACCAGGCTCGCCAGGGTGAGGCTGGCGGCGAGGATGCCGATTGCGGTCAGCAGGATGATGTGCCAGCGGTTCTGCAGGATGGTGATGGTGGCCGAGACGGGCACGGTGACACCGATCCAGACGCCTTCCGGATCGTTGGTGAGCGGACGGAAGCCGCCCCACCAGTCCTGGCCGCCGCTGTGGAAGCGGATCAGGTCCTGGGTCGGCTGGCCGGCCGCCTTCCAGGCGGCCACGGCGTCGAACTGGAGCGGACCGCCTAGCCTGAGCAGTGCCGAGAAGAATCCCTCGTCGTGGCGGTCGCTGGAGGATAGGGGCTCCTCCTCGGAGGGCGGGACGAAGACGCCGCCGGCCCCACTGAAGAGAAAGCCCTGGCCCTCGGGGGTGATGTCGAGATGGTCGATCGCCTCCACGATGGTGTGAAGGGTCACGTCGAATGCGGTGACCCGCATGCGGTCGCCCTGCTTCCAGGCGATCGAAGCGGTCACTCCCGGCACCTTGAGCGAGGCGAAGACGTAGGGCGGGCTCCAGACGACGCGGTCGGGGTTCCTGATCGCCCCGGCGAACCAGGGGCGGGTGCGCGGATCCTCGTTGAAGCGCTCCGCCTGGCGGTCCTTGCGCAGCAGATCGGCGTTCCAGTGCGAGAGATGCGACTCGGCCTGGTCGCCCGGGCCGCGCAGTCGGGTCAGCCAGCCGTCGCCGTCGCGGCGTAGAAAATATTCCTGTCCGTCCTCTGCTGCGTCTACCGCGCCCGCGATCTGATCCATGTGGGCCAGCGTCGGTACGAAACGCTCGGTCAGCTCCTTCTCCTCGTCCGGGTCGAGGTTGGCGCCGGCCAGCCCGTCGCGCACGATCAGCAGCTGCTGCTGGACCGGCAGCAGCAGGTTGCGGACCTCGTCGCGCACCATGGCCGTGGCGTTGTCGATACGGTTGCCCGCCAGGTCGTGCTTGATGTCGTCGATCAGCAGCACGTTGATCATGACCAGCAGACCGACCGTGAAGGCGACCAGAAGCACCAGATCGCGCAAGAGTCGGGTGCGGATGGGGCCGGGCGAGAGTTGCAGCAGCGATTTGTAGATCATGGGCCGGGATTATAGCCGTGCCGATGGGCTTGCCGGTCGCTTTCTCTGCGTCGAGCCTGCTGCTAGTATCTCGTGCTATCGCGACCGTTCGGGCTCGACTTGGCATGCAGGAGCTGGACGGTTCGAACGGAATCCATCCGCGCTCCATGCCAATCTTCGCGCTCATCAGCCATCCTGGAGAAGTCGATGTCCGAGCCACTCTACGACGCGCACCCCTCCCTCTTGCGCACCCAACCCTTCGCGACATTGCTGACGCTGCTGCTGATGCTTGGAGGCATTCTGGTCGCGGTGCTCGGCCTTCAGCTATTGCCGCCCCAGCTCCTTCAGCAATGGGATCCTGCCGGACGGCTGGATCCGCAGTTGGTCCAGGCGGGCGGGATTGCCGTCTTCGCCCTCGCTTCATTGAAATTGCTCGTCTCCTGGGTGTCGACCCTCTCGGATCGTCTGGTCATCGACGAGAACGAGATCGTCTGGACCCACGGGCTGCTGAGCAAGGAATACACCGAGATCGGCATGAGTTCGGTGCGGACCGTGCGGGTGAGCCAGAGTCTGTTCCAGCGCATCGTCAATGCGGGGGACGTCCGGGTCTTCACAGCCGGGGACGATCCCGAACTGGTGGTGCGCGGTCTGCCCGATCCGGGCCGGATCCGCGATCTGGTCAACGGCTGAAGACCGGACCGAGCGCCATGGGGAGCGACAATCGCGGCGATCTCAGGCTGTTCGGGATCCTGTTGCTGGCGGTCGTGCTGCTGTTGGCCGCCGTGGTGCTGGTGCTTCTGCCCGCCGCCGCACCGGTCGTGGCGACACTCGATGAAGGCATGGGGCTGAAGGCGGCCGTCCCCTGGGGGTTCGGCGTGACCGTGGGGCTGTTCGTACTCTTCGCCCTGGTCGCGGGTGACGGTCTGATCGGCGAGCTCCAGTTCATGCTGGGATCCTTCTTCTCCTTCTTCCTCGTCCTCACGCTGCTGATCGCCTGGGTCTTTTGAGCGGATCCGGGCTTCCATCCTCGGCTAGGCTGAGGCTTCCCGATGGGCGTCAGCTCGATTATCGGATCCGCGCCTCGGTCCGGTCGAATTCGCTGCGTCTCCGTCTGACCGCCCGCGAAGGTCTGGTGGTGACGGTTCCGGCCGGGATCTCGCTGGCCGAGCTGTCCGAGATGGTGGCGACCAAGGCCGCCTGGGTCGCGCGTCATCTGCCCGAATACGAACGCATGCGCCAGCGCATCGACGCCGTCGCCTCCATGCGGCCGACGACGCTCGAGTTGCGGGCGGTGGGCGAGCGCTGGGAGATCGACTATCGCCCCGAGGATCGGCGCTCGGTGCTGGTCCGCGTTTTCGAACTCCGACGTCTGCGTCTATCGGGCGGGGTCGAGGATGTATCCGCCTGCCAGGAGGCGCTGCGTCGCTGGCTGATGCGCTACGCCCGCTCGGTCTTCGAGCCTTGGCTCGCCGAACTGGCGCGAGAGACCGGGTTGGGCTTCAGCGGTCTCTCGGTGCGCAATCAGCGCGCCCGCTGGGGAAGCTGCAGCGCGCGCGGGCGGATCAGTCTCAACTGCAAACTCTTGTTCCTGCCGCCCGAGCAGGCGCGCTACGTGATGCTCCACGAGCTCTGCCACAGGCGCGAGCCCAATCACTCGCACCGTTTCTGGGATCTGTTGCGGCACTTCGAGCCGGACTCGGATGCGCTGCACGCACGGATGCGGGATGCTTGGTCGATGATTCCGGCCTGGGCCGAGCGCGGGGCGTCCAGATAGCGGATGTCCGCGCTCGGCCTGTCGGCCCGGTGGCTCAGAGCGCCCCGGCGCGTTCCAGCAGCAGCTGGCCGAGCAGCGCGACCGGACGCCCGGTACCGCCCTTTTCCTTGCCGGAAACCCAGGCGATGCCGGCGATGTCGAGATGCGCCCAGCGGTATTTCTTGGTGAAGCGCGCGAGGAAGCAGGCGGCGGTGATGGCACCGCCGTCGCGGCCGCCGATGTTGGCCATGTCGGCGAAGTTGCTGTCGAGCTGCGACTGATACTCGTCCCACAGGGGCATACGCCAGGCGCGGTCGCCCGCGGCCTCGCCCGCGGCCAGGATCTCGGCGGCGAGCTTGTCGTCCTGGGTGAAGAGGCCGGCCGGATGCTTGCCGAGCGCGACCACGCAGGCGCCGGTGAGGGTGGCCATGTCGATGACGATCTCGGGATCGAAGCGCTCGCAATAGGTGAGGGCGTCGCAGAGGATGAGACGGCCCTCGGCATCGGTGTTGAGGATTTCGATGGTCTGTCCGGACATGCTGGTGACGATGTCGCCCGGCTTGTTGGCGTCGCCGTCCGGCAGGTTCTCGGAGGAGGGGACCAAGCCGATCAGGTTGAGGGGCAGCTCCAGCTCGCAGGCGGTCTGGATGGCGCCGAAGACGCTGGCGCCGCCGCACATGTCGTATTTCATCTCGTCCATCTCTGCGGCGGGCTTGAGCGAGATGCCGCCGGCGTCGAAGGTGAGACCCTTGCCGACCAGCACGACCGGTTTGTCGCCCGGTTTGCCGCCCTTGTAGTGCATGCAGATCAGCTTGGCCGGCTGACGGCTGCCGCGCGAGACCGAGAGCAGGGCGCCCATGCCGAGCTCGGCCATCCGCTCCTCCTCGAGCACCTCGACCTCGAGTCGGTTGAACCGCTTCTCCAGATTGCGGGCCGTATCGGCCAGATAGCTGGGCGTACAGAGATTGCCCGGTAGATTGCCCAGTTCTTTCGCCAGCGCGATCCCTGAGGCCATGGCCGAGCCATGGCGCGCGGCCGATTCGGCGGCCGCGACCGATCCTTTGTCGGGCACCCAGATGGTCAGGCGTTTGAGCGGCGTCTTGGGCGCCCGCTTGTCGTCCTTGGTGCGGGTGTAGCGGTAGCTCCTGTCCTCGGCGACGAGCGCGACGTCGCGTACGCTGGAATAGAGATCGGTCTGTGCCGGCAGCGGATCCGGCAGCGCCAGTACCGCGTCACCGCTGTGATATTGCTGCAGCAGCGGGACGACCGCGGCCAGTGCCTTGCGGAAGCCGGCGCGGTCGAATTCCTTCTTCTTGCCCAGCCCGAGCAGGACGACGCGCTCGGCGGTTACGCCGGGCAGGTCATAGGTCATGAGGGTTTGGCCGACCTCGCCGTCCATGTCGCCCTTCTTCAGCAGGGCGGTGAGCCGATCGCCGCTGGCCGCATCCAGGTCTTCCGCCGGACCGGTGAGCTTGCGCTTCTCGAAGATCCCGATGACGAGGCAGGGTGTCTTGAGTTTGGCGATCTCACCGGTCTTGATCTTGAATTCCATCGGGTGCTCCTGGCGGTGCTTGCAAGGCGGCACTGGCCAGCCTGGGCTGACCGGCGCGAACAAATGTTAGGATGTCGGATCTTAAGTCTACCGAGATGATGGGTATAGGTCGAAGTGAGAATCCTCGATCGTTATCTGGCCTGGGCCGTGATCGGCGGAACCCTGCTGACGCTGGGCGTTCTGCTGCCGCTGATGGGCGTCTTCATCCTCGCCGACGAGATGGATTCGATCGGCATCGAGCGCTATGGCATCGCGGATGCGCTGCTGTTCATGCTGCTGAGCCTGCCGCGCTATGCCTATCTCATCTTTCCGATCGCAACCCTGATCGGCGCTCTGATCGGACTGGGCACCCTGGCCAGCCGCTCGGAACTGGTCGCCATGCGCGCCGCCGGTCTCTCGGTGTCCCGGATCGTGCGCGCGGCCATGCTCGGGGGATTGCTGCTCGCCATCCTGGCCTTCGTGCTCGGGGAGGTGGTGGCGCCCGTGTCCGAGCAGCGCGGTGTCGAGCTGCGTCGGCAGGCGCTCTCCGGGGATGTGGCCCAGCGGACGCCGGACGGATTCTGGGCCGTGGATGACGGTTCCTACGTCAATATCCGTGAGATTCGCTCGGGAACCAGTCTGCGCGATATCTTCATCTATCGGGTCGATGCGACCAAGGGCGTTCTGACCGCGACCCATGCCGGCGGCGCGCGCTATCAGGATGGTCACTGGATTCTGGAGGATATCTCGCGCAGCACGGCGAGCGCGGAGGGTGTCGAGGTCGAGCGCATCGCCAGTGCCGGCTGGGATTCGATGCTGGATCCGGGGCTGCTCAAGGTGGTGGTGGCGGATCCTCATGCCCTGCCTGTGTGGGGGCTCTACAAATACATTCGTTTCATGTGGGTCAACAAGCAGGATGCGGGTCCCTACGAAGTCGCCTTCTGGGGCAAGGTGCTGCATCCGGTGCTGACGCTCTCCATGATCCTGGTCGCCATCCCGCTACTGCTGGGGTCGTCGCGCAGCACCGGTATGGGGAGGCGCATCTTCGCCGGGATCATGGTCGGCATCCTTTACTATCTGATCAGCCGCACCTTCGCCTATCTGGCCCTGTTGTTCGGGATGAATCCCTTTTTGGCCGCCATCGCGCCGCCCCTGCTGTTCATCTCGGGCGCGCTGATGCTGCTGCGGCGCGTGAGCTGATGGCCTTGTGGCCGACCTGAGGCGTCTGCGTCAGGTCGGCCCGGATCGGACTTGCGCCGCGTTCGCCGACTGGCGACGGCGCATGGGCTATCGTCTGAGGTCGCGCAGCGGAGCTCGGCTCCACCGGAGAGGGATCAGGCGGACTTTTCCACCATCACGAGGCAAGTGTGGGATTTACGGTCGTGCCAGGCGAGACCCTCGCGGTCGAACAGGCTCCACCAGAGGCCCAGGCCGGCGGGCAGATAGCTCAGGACCGACCAGCCGAAGCGCGCGATCGCGGTCCCCGTGCCGAGGTCGGAGCCTTTGTCGTCGACCACCCGGATCCGCCAGGCGCGCATGCCGAGGGTCTGACCGCCGTGGGTCCAGAAGTAGACGTAGAATCCGACGATCACGGCCAGCAGATAGAGCCGCATCAGCAGCAGAGGGAAGGCTTCTTCGTAGATATGGTGTCCGGTGATGAGCTCGTAGGGGATGACGACGATGGTGTTGGCCACCATCAGCACGGCCAGCAGCAGTACCAGGTCGTACAGCAGCGCACCCAGACGTCTCGGGATGGAGGGTTTCTTGGCTTGGGAAAGGTCGAGTTCCATGTTGGTCATTCGTCGATCGGTTGATGAGGGATGGGCTTCTCGAGGAAGCGGTTATTTTGATTCGGATCACTATTAAACCATTTCTGTTCCGGCTTTTGCGACGGGTGCCGATGCCCTGGATCGCGATCTGCGTCGGTCTCGCCGCCGGAACCGCCATCTGGACGGTGCTCGATCAGATCCAGAGCCGGCAGGTCGACAAGATCTTCGATCAGGAACTCAACACACAGCTGGTGCTGCGGGCGCGCGAGAGCCTGATCCGTTTCGACCGCTATCTGTCCAGCTATGCCGCCACCACGCGCCTGCTCGCCAATCATCGCAAGCTCTCCGAGTATCTGGAGCCGATGTTCTGGTCGCGCGACGAGCGGGTGACCCCGGTCGTCTACAAGGACTTCCGTCCCCAGTGGCTGCCGGACTTCTTCGAGCGCGATGCCCTAACGCCGCCCAGTCAGGTACTGCTGACCGACGTGCAGGGGCGGGTGCGCGAGATCTTCCAGCCGACCGCCGAGTCCGCCCCGGAGGAGGTTGCCAGCCAGGTGCCGACCCAGTTCCTCGATGGGCGGGAGGTGCGTGCCGTGATCGATCGCTTCGGGGACCGGCTCTATCTGATCGCGAGCGATGCCGTCGAGGACGCGGGTGGATACGATATGGGATTCCTGGTGGTCCTGGTTCCGGTCGACGACGCCTTCATCGGCGCCTCGCAGCGCGGGCTGGACCTGGGGCGCGCCGCGGTGGCGCTGGTGGACAGCGACGATCAGCGCATCGTCGCCAGCGTGGACTCGAGCGCGCTCCCGCTCGGCTCGACCCTGGCCGACTGGAGCGATACCTATATCATCACCTCTCAGTCCCTGCCCGAGTACGAGGGTTCGGACTCCAATCTGCTGTTCGCGACCTTCGTGCCCAACGCCAGTCTGGAGAAGATGTCGCGCCACGTGCGTATCTTCGAGCGGCGCCAGCGTTTTTTCGCCGCCGCCGTGTTCGTGATCGTCTTCACCGGGGTCATCTATCTGGTCTCCTCGCGCCTGAACAAGGTGCTCAAGCGCATGACCCGGTTCTCGCAGCGCGCCCTCGGCATCCCGGAGCCGGGCTTCAATCGCGGCGGCAACCAGCTGCTGCTGCTCGAGGAATGGATCCAGCATTTCACCCAATTGGTGATGACGGCGCGCGAGGAGATGAGCCGGCGCCATCAGGCCGAGATGCGCGAGAGCGAGGCGCTCAAGGCGGCCATGATGGAGGCCTCGCTCGATGCCATCGTGACCCTCGACCGGCAGGGCAAGGTGATCGAGTTCAATCCCGCCGCCGAGCGTCTGTTCGGGGTCGCCCGCATCCTTGCGATCGGGGCCGTCTTCACGGAGCGTTTCCTGCCCGGCGTGGCCCGGCCCGCCTTCCTGCGTCTGCTCGATCGCTCGCGTCACCTGCATCGCGAGCCGCTGGGGCGGGGAGAGCTGATCGCCCTGCGCGCCGACGGGAGCGAACTGCCGGTCGAGATCTCGATCGCCCCCATCGAATTGGAGGACGAGCGTTTCCACACCCTCTACATCCACGACATCAGCAGCCGCAAGCGGGCCGAGCAGGAGATCAAGAGCCTGGCCCGCTTCGCCAGCGAGAGTCCCAATCCCATCCTGCGGGTGAGCGCCGAGGGGCTGGTCGTCTACGCTAACAATGCGAGCCGTCCGCTCCTCCATGCCTGGAGCGCCGAGCCCGGCGAGTATCTGCCCGACGCATGGGGTCGGGAGGTGGCGCAGGCCCTGGACGCCGGGCAGCCCACCGATCGCGAGATGGATTTTTCTGGGCAGGTCTTCTCGCTGCTGCTCGCCCCGATCCGCGATCTGGGCTACGTCAATATCTATGCCCGCGACATCACCGCGATCCGGCGTGCCGAGCAGGAGTCGCGCCAGCACCAGGCCGAGCTGGTGCATGTCTGCCGGCTCAGCACCATGGGCGAGGTCGCGACCGGCATGGCCCACGAGCTGAACCAGCCGCTCTCTGCCATCGTCAACTATGCCAACGGCTGCACCCGCAGGCTTCAGGGCGGCGCGGGCCGGCCCGAGGAGCTGATTGGGGCCATGGACCAGATCGCGGCCCAGGCCAAGCGTGCGAGCGAGATCATCCGCCGGCTGCGCGCGCTGGTCGGCAAGCAGCCCCCGATCCGTGCCCGGGTCGATCTGAATCATCTGGTGCGCGAGGTCTGCTCCTTCCTGGAGTTCGAGACCAACCGGACCGGCGTCCAGATCCGGCTCGAGCTCAGCGTCGAGGAGATTCCGGTCTGTGTCGATCTGGTCCAGGTCGAGCAGGTGTTGCTGAACCTGGTCGGCAATGCGCTCGATGCCTTGGAGGAGCGGCCCGAATCCGATCGCCGTCTGCGCATCCTCACCCGGGCCGGGAACGAACGGGCCGAGGTGCTGGTCGAGGACAGCGGGCCCGGGATCGAGCACGAGCGGCTTCCCTTGCTCTTCGATGCCTTCGTGACCACCAAGGAGAGCGGCATGGGGATGGGACTGGCGATCAGTCAGACCATCGTCGAGAATCACGACGGTCGAATCTGGGCCGAGTCCGAATTGGGGCGGGGCTCGGTCTTCCATATGACCCTGCCGCTCTCGCCCGCCGCCAAGGATGCGGAGGACGAGCCGAACACCTCGCTGGACCCTAGCCAGAGCCTTTCCGAACAGACGATCCAGAAAAAAGATGAGTAACGATGCAACCGTATTCGTCGTGGACGACGACCAAGCCATGCGGACCTCGCTCCAGTGGCTGATCGAATCGACGGGCATGTCGGTCCAGACCTATGAGTCGGCCGATGCCTTTCTCTCCACCTACTATCCCGGGCGCGCCGGTTGTCTGCTGCTAGACGTGCGCATGCCCGGGATGAGCGGGCTCGAGCTCCAGTCCTATCTGGAGCGCGAGGGCTACCGCCTGCCGGTCATCCTCATCACCGGGCACGGCGACGTGGCCATGGCGGTGAAGGCGATGAAGGCCGGAGCCATGGACTTCATCGAGAAACCCTTCCACGACGAGGATCTGCTGCGCAGCATCCGCAACGCCCTGGACTACGACCAGAGGACCCGCGCCAACCGCTCGGCCAAGGCCGAGGTCCTGATGCGGCTCGCCGAGCTGACCCCGCGCGAGCACGAGGTCATGACCATGGTCACCGACGGCAAGTCGAACAAGGAGATCGCCGCCGCGCTGGGTGTCAGCGCCAAGACGGTCGAGGCCCACCGTGCCCGGGTCATGGAGAAGATGCGCGCCGACTCGCTCGCCGAGCTGGTGCGCATGGCGATGATCGCGGTCCCCGAGTCGATGTGATCGTTCGGGGGGCAGGGTGGATCTTCACGCGCTGAACGCCGAGTTCGGCATTCCCGGCACCTTGAGCCTCGTCGAGGGCCCCGGCGGTCTGACGCTGATCGAGATCGCCAATCCGTTGGCGACGGCGAGGCTCGCGACCCATGGCGGGCAGGTGCTGGCCTATCGTCCGCGTTCGGCGAGGGAGGATCTGCTGTTCGTCGGCGAGCGGGCCCATTTCGCCCCGGACCGCGAGATCAAGGGCGGCGTGCCCCTCTGCTGGCCCTGGTTCGGACGCGATCCGGCCGAGCCCGAGCGGGTCATCCACGGCTTCGCCCGGGTGCTCGAATGGACGCCAGTGCAATGCGAGGCCTGCGCGGACGGCTCGACCCGGGTGCGGATGCGCGTCACCGACGACGCGCGCACCCGTGCGATCTGGCCGCACGCCTTCGTCCTGGAGGTGGAGATCCGGATCGGCGCGACCCTCTCGGTCGCCCTGACCACGCGCAATCCGGGCGACTCCGCGCTGCGCATCACCCAGGGCCTGCATGCCTATTTCCGGATCGGGGGTCTGGCGCGCCTGACCGTCGAGGGGCTGGACGGCTGCCGCTATCTCGATTACGCGGCCGGCGCGCCCGAGCCGGAGGCCGTCCAGGAGGGCGACCTCATCTTCCGTGGCGAGGTCAATCGCATCTATGAACGGGTGCCGTCCAGCCTGAGCATCCAGGATCCGGGGCTTGGGCGGCGGATCCGGATCGACGGCCGCAACAGCGGCACCTGCGTGGTCTGGAATCCGTGGATCGCGTCGGCGCGCGCCATGGAGGATCTGGACGACGGCGATTACCTGCGTTTCATCTGTGTCGAGACGGTCAATGCGGCGTCCGAGGTCATCGAGATCCCGCCCGGGGATGCCTTTACCCTGGCCGCCGACTATCGCATCCAGGAGTTCTGATCATGTCCAGCAACGGCCCTTCGCTCGATCACGCCGCACCGCTCGATCCGATGATGGAGGTCCATTGGCGCGACTGGCTGGCCTGGGCCGAGGAGAATGGATTCGTCCCGCCCGAGGATGCCGAGTTCGCGCGGATCCGCGAGCGGGTGTGGGAGGCGAGCGAATATGTCGCCGTCTCGGTGCTGCGCCATCCGGAGGCGTTCGCGGAGCTCGTCGCGAGCGGCGATCTGGTGAGCGCCTACGGGGCCGGCGATCTGGACGCGCGTCTGACGGCGGCACTGGCCGAGGTGGGCGACGAGCCCGCGTTGCACCAGGCCCTGCGTCTGTTCCGCCGTCGCGAGATGATTCGCATCATTTGGCGCGACATCGGCCGGCTGGCGCCCCTGTCAGAGACCCTGGAGGACCTGTCGGAGCTGGCCGACGTCTGCATCCGGCGTCCGCTCGATCTGCTCTACGACTGGACCCGGGCCGAGATCGGTACCCCGCGCGATCCCGATGGCCGGGCGCTGCGGATGCTGGTGCTGGGCATGGGCAAGCTGGGGGCGCGCGAGCTGAACCTGAGCTCGGACATCGACCTCATCTTCGCCTTCGCCCACACCGGCGAGGTGGAGGGCGGTCCGCGCGCGCTCAGCAACGAGCAGTTCTTCGTGCGTCTCGGTCAGCGTCTGGTCCAGGCGCTGTCGCTCAAGACGGTCGACGGATTCGTCTTCCGCGTCGACACCCGTCTGCGTCCCTTCGGCGAGGTCGGTCCGCTGGCGATGAGCTTTCAGGCGATGGAGGACTATTACCAGTCCCAGGCGCGCGAGTGGGAGCGCTATGCCATGATCAAGGCGCGTCCGGTCGCCGGCGATCCGGACGACGTGGCGTCCCTGATGGACATGCTGCGCCCCTTCGTCTATCGCCGCTATCTGGATTTCGGCGCCTTCGAGTCGCTGCGCGATCTCAAGCAGATGATCGTCAAGGAGCTGCACAAGCGCGGCATGGACGCCAACATCAAGCTCGGACTCGGCGGCATCCGCGAGATCGAGTTCATCGGTCAGGCCTTCCAGCTGGTGCGCGGCGGGCGCGACCCCGATCTCCAGGTGCGCCCCATCCTCCAGGTGCTCGCGCTGCTCGCCGAGCGGGAGCTGATGCCGGCCGAGGCCGTGGCCGAGCTGGACGCGGCCTATCGTTTCCTGCGTCTGGTCGAGAACCGTCTCCAGGCCCATCGCGACAAGCAGACCCATCAGCTGCCCGACGAGGATCTGGGCCGGGCGCGTCTGGCGCGCTCCATGGGGTTCGACGACTGGCCGTCCTTCGCGGACGTGCTGCAGGACCATCGGGATCGGGTCCAGGGGCATTTCGATCATGTTTTCGCCGCGCCCGTCCCAGAACCCGAGAGGCAGGGCTCGGCCTGGACGGCGCTCTGGCTCGGCGGCCAGGAGGCGTCGCAGGCGCTGAGGATCCTGGACGAGGCCGGTTTCGAGGATCCGGAGACGGCACGCACGCGCATCGAGCAGTTTCGCGATGCCACGGACCGCAAGGGGTTGAGCCGGCGCGGTCACGAGCGTCTCGCCCAGCTGATGCCGCAGGTGCTGCGGGTCGTCGCTGGCTGCGATCAGCCCGACGCCGCGCTGGGGCGCGTGCTGCAGGTACTGGAGGCGGTGGCTCGGCG
The DNA here is from genome assembly GCF_000585215.1 of Imhoffiella purpurea. GTDB lineage: Bacteria > Pseudomonadota > Gammaproteobacteria > Chromatiales > Chromatiaceae > Imhoffiella > Imhoffiella purpurea. Next base: position 14,890 of record NZ_AONC01000069.1, read on the forward strand.
CACGGCCTATCTGGCCATGATGGTCGAGCACCCCGGCATCCTGTCCCAGCTGGCCCATCTCGCCAGTCTGAGTCCCTGGTTCACCGATCAGATCCGCCACCATCCACTGCTGCTCGACGAGCTGATCGATCCGCGCCGTCTCTTCGCCCCGCTGCGCCGCGAGGATCTGGAGTCCGAACTCGACGCGCTGCTCGCCCATGTCGACGCCGAGGATCTGGAACAGCAGATGGAGCGTCTGCACCAGTTCGCTCAGGGCAACATGCTGCGGGTGGCGGCGGCGGACCTGACCGAGGTCATCCCGCTCATGGTGGTGAGCGACTATCTCTCGGAGATCGCCGAGGTGGCGGTCGGGCGCGTGCTGGATCTGGCCTATGTGCATTTTGTCGAGCGCCATGGACGCCCGACGGAGATCCTGGGCGAGTCGACCGGCTTCCTGGTGCTGGGCTACGGCAAGCTGGGCGGGATCGAGCTGGGCTACGGCTCCGATCTGGATCTGGTGTTCCTGCACGGCACCCAGTCGGTCACGGCCATGACGGACGGCGCCAAGGAGATCAGCAACGAGCAGTTCTACGCCCGGCTCGGGCAGCGGATCATCCACATGATGACCACCCAGACCGCCTCGGGCACCCTCTACGAGGTCGACATGCGGCTGCGTCCGGACGGCGCCAAGGGCATGCTGGTGCGCTCGATCGGCTCCTTCGCCGCCTACCAGGAATCGGAAGCCTGGACTTGGGAACATCAGGCGCTGGTCCGGGCGCGTCCGGTCGCGGGCGACCCCGCGCTCGCCACGCGCTTCGCCGAGGTGCGTCGCGCCATCCTCTGTCGCGAGCGCGATCCCGAGCGGCTGCGCACCGAGGTCCGCGAGATGCGCGCCAAGATGCGCGCCAACCTCGACAAGACCCGCGACGGCCGTTTCGATCTCAAGCAGGGCGCCGGAGGTATTGCGGACATCGAGTTTATGGTTCAATACTCTGTCCTGCGCTGGGCGGCGGCGTACCCAGCGCTGGCGGACTGGACCGACAACATCCGTCTGCTCGAATCCCTGGCGCGGCTCGATCTGCTGCCGGGGCAGGCGGCCGAAGACCTTGCCGATGCCTACAAGGCGCTGCGCGCGGCCTATCACCGCAGCGCCTTGCAGGAGCAGCCCAAGACCATCCCCGTCGACCGATTGCAGGCCGAACGCGAGCGGGTCCGAGCGCTATGGCGTGATCTGATGGACGGCGGATCGGAGCAGGATGCGTGACTGCGCCGCGTAACCTCTCGGAAATCATCGAGCCCGGAAACGAACCCCGGGCGAAGCGGAGTTGAACAATGGCGACGATGGCTGACCGTGACGGCCTTATCTGGCTGGACGGCGAAATGGTACCCTGGCGCGAAGCCAAGACCCACGTTCTCACCCACACCCTGCACTACGGCATGGGCGTCTTCGAGGGGGTCCGGGCCTATCAGACGCCGAAGGGTGCGGCCATCTTCCGCCTCCAGGAGCACACCGACCGGCTCTTCAACTCGGCCCATATCCTCGGCATGCCCATGCCCTGGGACCGCGAGACCCTGAACCGGGCCCAGTGCGCCGTGGTGCGCGAGAACGGTCTGGATTCCGCCTATATCCGTCCCATGTGCTTCTACGGCCCCGAGGGGATGGGGCTGCGCGCGGACAATCTCGAGGTTCACTGCATGGTGGCGGCTTGGTCCTGGGGCGCCTATCTGGGCGAGGACAACATGCGCAACGGCATCCGCATCAAGGTGTCGTCCTTCACCCGCCATCACGTCAACATCACCATGTGCCGGGCCAAGGCCAACGGCAACTACATGAACTCGATGATGGCGCTGCAGGAGGCGCTGCGCGACGGCTACGACGAGGCCCTGCTGCTGGACGCCTCCGGCTACGTGATGGAAGGCAGCGGCGAGAACATCTTCATCGTCCGCGACGGCGTCCTCTACACTCCGGATCTGACCTCGGCGCTCGACGGCATCACCCGCCGTACCGTCATCACCCTGTGCGACGAACTGGGCCTTAAGGTGGTCGAGAAACGCATCACCCGCGACGAGGTCTATATCGCGGACGAGGCATTCTTCTCCGGAACGGCGGCCGAGGTGACCCCGATCCGCGAGGTCGACGGCCGGGCGATCGGCGCCGGTACCCGCGGACCCATCACCGAGAAGCTGCAGGGCCTCTATTTCGATCAGGTCCACGGCCGGCGCGATCAGCACCCCGAGTGGCTGAGTCTGGTCTGATAGGATCCGATCAAGAGCATTCGAACCGCAGTGGCCGCGCGCCTTTGCGGTTCCAATCGCCGATTCCGGCCTTGGTCATCCTTTCGGCCGCCCGGTGGCTCAACCGCCGAAGGTCCGCGCAGCGGACCCTACGGACCCTGGTTTCGAGTAGGGTCCGCTGTGCGGACCATGCGCCGCTGGCCGGAGCGACGATCGAGGCTCCGATTCCAATCAAGGAGATCCACCAGCATGACCAATCCAGCCATTGCCCCGCAGTCCGAGCAGTCGCCGATCGAGGTCACCCGTCAGGATCTGCCTCTCAGCTGCCCCCGTCCCGATGCGCCCGTGTGGAACATGCATCCGCGCGTCTATCTGCCGATCGAGGATGCCGAGGATGGACAGGCCATGTGTCCCTATTGCGGGGCGCGTTACCGACTGGTCGACTGACGTTCAGGCCGCGGCGCGCCTCTCGCGCCGTTTCAGCCACACCTCCAGCCCTTGTGAGTTGAGCTCGGTGTCGAGCGCCAGGAGTTCGCGCATGTGCGCGTTCTCGTGGTCGACGCCATGCGCCCGTGCTCCATCGATCAGATAGTCGGTGACGGCCGTCTTGAGCCGCTGCTGGCGCTCCGGATCGGCGCGACCCTCCTCGGCGAGCGCCAGATCGGCCATGTCGCGGATGCTCCGGCGCAGATCGTCCACGAGGGCGGCGGGGTTCTCGACCCGGCCGTAATGCGTGAGATACATGGCCCGAGGCGCGCAGCCCATCAGCTTGTCCAGGCTCTCCAGCCAGGCATCCGGATCGAAGGCGACCGGTGTGGTCGGGGCGTAGATCCAGGGACCCTTGGCCGTCTCGAACTCGCGATAGGCGATGCCGAAGGTGTCGCCGGTGAAGAATCCCTTGCTGACCGAATCCAGGATGCAGCCGTGATGATTGGCGTGTCCCGGTGTGTCCAGGAAGGTGAGCGTCCGACCGCCCAGCTCGAACGTCTGTCCGTCCTCGGCGGCGATCGCCCGCTCCTCGGGGACCGGCAGCAGGGTGCCGTAATCCTTCTTGAACCCTTCCTCGCCATAGACCGCCGTGGCGCCAGCGATCAGCCTGGCGGGATCCAGCATGTGCGGCATGCCCTTGGGGTGCACGACCAGCCGGGCGTTCGGGCAGGTCGCCATCAGGCGTCCGGAGCCGCCGGCATGGTCGAGGTGCACATGGGTCGGAATCACGTAGTCGACGTGCTCGGGCGTCAGTCCGATGGCCTCGATCACGCCCAGCAGTCCGGGTACCGAATTGTCGGTTCCCGTATCGATGAAGGCCAGACGCTCTTCCGAGCGAACCAGGTAGCAGGCGGCGAGACCGTGCCGGTAGAGACCGGTCTCGATGCAGTAGATGCCGTCGTCGATCTGCTCGAAGGGTGCGCGGTGCATAGATGTTGGCTCCAAGGCGTGGGCGGGTGCCGTGGCGTCGGCTCGGCTCCGCGATCGTATGGAAACGGCCGATCAGTCTAAACGAAGAGCGCCGGAGGCGGCACTCTCTGCCGGATGCGAATCCGGGGAGGTGCCATTCCATATCCTGCACGCCGTGAATGAATCCGACTTTTTCGATTGGCTATTTTCGCGATTGGTTCTAGGATTCAATCCTGAGGATTTGAAAATGTGGTTCGAGTCTCATCTTTCAGGTTCTCTTCCCACCGCTCGTCGAACAATAAGCAAAACACATTAGGAGGATCCAACCCATGAACAGTCTCGCGCTCGACTGTCGCTCGTCTTCGCTCTGTGCATCCAGGTCCGGTACGATCGGCCTCGACCATCCTTGGCAGTGGCTGTCCAAGGGATGGGACGACCTCATGTCCGCTCCCGGCTACAGCCTGACCTACGGCGCCGGAATCGTCCTGCTCAGCGCCGCCTTGACGCTGGTCATGACGCTCGGCCATCTGTCCTTCCTGGTCCCTTTTCTCGCTGCTGGATTCTTTCTGGTCGCGCCGCTGCTGGCGATCGGGCTCTACCGTATGAGCGCGAATCTGGAGGGCGGAGAGCCTCTGTCGCGTTGTCAGGCGATCGAGGCGTTCAAGCGCAATCAGGGACAGCTCGGAATGCTGCTCGGCATCCAGTTCGTCATCCTTCAGGCCTGGATGCTGGTGTCCGTCGTCACGGTGGTCGTCCTCTATGACGATGCCTTTCCGACCCTCGATCAGCTCTTTCCCGTGCTCTTTCTCTCGGGCGAGCACAATCTCATCCTGCTGGTCGTGACCCTGCTCGGTGCCGTCTTCGCGCTGGGTGTCTTCTGCATCAGCGCCATCACCGTTCCCATGCTGATCGACCGCCCGGTCGACGTGCTGACCGCGATGCGCAAGAGCGTCGAGGTCGTGACCGCGAACTGGCGCCCGATGCTGCTGTGGGCGAGTCTGATCGTGCTGATCGTCGGCGCCGGGCTCGTCACCTTCTACCTGGGCCTGTTCCTCGCCGTCCCGCTGGTCGGGCACGCCACCTGGCACGCCTACCGGGATCTGGTCCCGAGCGACTGATTGCCCGACTCGGCATCAGTCCGAGTCGAAGCGGTAGCCGAGCAGCTCGATGTCGCGGGCGAAATGCCGGGCGACCAGCTCGGCGGTCGCGTCGTTGAAATAGCTCCGATAGTCCTGCTTGCGGTCCTTGGCTTGGCGGGCGTGGGGCAGGGCGGGCGGCTGGATGCCGATTCGCGCGCAGGCGGTCTCGAAATCGGCGTGCAGGGTCTCGTAGCGGCCGATGAAGTCGACCAGGATGCGCCCGTGCAGATCGGCCAGATAGTCGGTCTGGAGGGTGATGGAGGTGTCGACGTGATACTGGTAGGGGCGCTCCGGGTCCAGTTTCCAGCGCAGGAAATCCTCGAAGGTCTCGTTCCCGCCGAGATAGTGCGGCCGCTCGCGCCGGATGTGGTGGAAGGAGCTGACCTGCAGGTCCCAGGGGTTGCGCACGAAGGCGAACTTGAAGAGCGCGTCGAAATGTTCCTTGGGCAGCAACTCCTGGGCGGCGATCACCTTGGCGTGACGCGGCAGCTTGGTGCCGATCCGATGCCCGCTCAGATGGCTGAGCCGGCTGCAGAGGAACATGGGGTAGTACCAGGGATCGCGCCAGCGCATCCCTTCGAGCGCCTTGCGCACGCTGGTGCCGCCGGTCTTGGCGATATGGACGAACAGGAATTTGTATCTGGGTGACAGCAGCATTCGGATCGGCTCGGTCAGGTCTTCTTCTTGGCGCGCGGATGGGCCTGATCGTAGACCTGCGCCAGGTGTTGGAAATCCAGATGGGTGTAGATCTGGGTGGTGCCGATGTCGGCATGTCCCAGCAGTTCCTGCACGGCGCGCAGATCGCCGGACGATTCGAGCAGGTGGGTCGCGAAGCTGTGTCTGAGCAGATGGGGATGCAGGTGACGGGTCGCTCCCTGCTCCTGGGCCCATCGCTCAAGCCGTTTCTGTACGGTGCGCGGGTTGATCCGGGTGCCCCGGCTGCTGACGAAGAGCGCCGGCTCGTCCGCATCGGCGAGATTGGCCCGCACCCTGAGCCAGTGCCGGACCGCCTCGCGGGCCTGGGCGCCGACCGGCAGGCGCCGGGTCTTGCTGCCCTTGCCGAGGACCGATAGCTCTCCCTCGCTCATGTCGATGTCGCCGAGATTCACCGCGACCAGTTCGGCCAGACGCAGTCCGGACGAATAGAAGAGCTCGACGATCGCCGTGTCGCGGATCGTCAGCAGATCCTCCTCCGGGCGATCCAGGAGCGCGCACAGCTGGTCCGCGTCGAGCGTGGCCGGCAGCTTGCGGGGCGTCTTGGGGGCGCGCACCCCGACCGCCGGGTTGACCTCGGTGCGCCCCTCGCGCAGGAGCCAGCGGTAGAGGCTCCGCAGGCTGGAGAGCTCGCGCTGCAGCGTCTTGCCGGAGGCGCCGTTGCGATGTCGCCAGGCGACATAGCGGCGCACCTCGGACTCCTGCAGACGGTCGATCGCCTGGTCGAGCGTGTCGGCCGACCAGGCGGCTATCCCTTCCAGGTCGCGCCGATAGTTGCTCAGCGTGTGGGGCGAGAGACGCCGTTCGCTGCCGAGATGACCGATGAATGCATCGATGAGGGTGTGCGTCTCCGGCGTGGGGCCGGAGCCGGGCCGGTCGGATGCTGGCGGTTCTGTCATGCGTTGCTGGGCGTCGTTCGGTCTTGTTCAGTGCCGATCGCGGTCGCCGACCGGCAGTGCGCGGAGCTTGTGGCTGACGATCTCGCCGAGCCGGTCGAGGAAATCGGTTCCCATGTCCGGGTGGAAGCGCTCGGGATCCGAGCTGCCGATCGCCAGCACGCCCGACTGACCCTCGGTGCGGATCGGGATCAAGGCGGCGGCCTGGATGCCGCCGGCCTCGGCGCCGAACAAGAGGCTCGATTTCTCGGCGTCCAGCGGTCCGCACAAGGCGTGCTTGCGGTCGAGGAAATCCTTGAAGGACTCTGTCAGCGGATCTCCGCGTGTCTCGCCGCTCGGGTCGCGGGCGATCGGGAAGAGCCGAATCGAGACGGCCTCGGCGTGGAATTCGCGCAGCATGGCGTCCTGCAGGATGTCGCAGAGATGATTCGGGTCCTTGGCCGCGATCAGCTGCAGCACCAGGGCATGCAGACGGATGGACAGCGTTTCGTATTCGCGGGCGCGCGAGATCAGATGGGCCAGCCGGTTGCGGTCGGTTTCGAGCTGTCTGCGCAGTATCCGTACCTGGCATTCGATGAGCGAGGTGGCACCCTCGACGAGGTGCGGGACCTGGATCGCGGCGAGGACGTCCTTGCGCCGCTCGAAGAATGAGGGATTGCTGAGCAGGTAGTCGCTGACCAGTGCTTCGAGGTTTCGATCTTCCGATACCGGTTGCTCGGCTTGCTGACGATTCACGCTTGGCCTCTCATCGATCGATCTCGCCGTGGAAGACAGATTCGGCCGGCCCGGTCATCCAGAGCGTCTTTCCGGGTCCGTCCCACTCTATCACAAGACCGCCGCCCGGCAATTTGACCTGGACCCGGTCTTCGAGCCGTCCTCGCACTCGGCCGCTGACGACGGCGGCGCAGGCGCCGGTTCCGCAGGCCAGCGTCTCGCCCGCGCCGCGCTCGAAGACGCGCAGACGGATGTGCCGCGAGTCCAGGATCTGCATGAAGCCGACGTTGACCCGCTGAGGAAAGCGTGGGTGGATCTCGATTCTGGGGCCGAGCCGCGCGACCGGGGCGGTGTCGACGTCCTCGACCTGCAGCACCGCGTGCGGATTGCCCATGGATACGGCGCCGATGGTCAATGCCTCGTCGTCGAGGGCCAATGCATAGCTGGACGCCTGCTGGTCGGCGACGAATGGGATCCGGGCCGGCTCCAGGATGGGCACGCCCATGTCGACGCGAACCTGGCCATTCGGCTCCAGGTGGAGACGGATGGCGCCCGCCGCCGTGCCGACCGGGATCGCGTCCTTGTCGGTCATCCCCTGGTCGCGGACGAAGCGGGCGAAGCAGCGCGCCCCGTTGCCGCATTGCTCGACCTCGGAACCGTCGGCGTTGAAGATCCGGTAATGGAAATCCGTGTCGGGCAGGCGCGGCGGTTCGACCAGCAATACCTGATCGCAGCCGATCCCGAATCGGCGGTCGGCCAGCCGGCGGATCCAGCCAGGATCCGGATCGATGGTCTGGGAAATGGCGTCGAAGACCGCGAAGTCGTTTCCCAGCCCCTGCATCTTGGTGAAGCGCAGCCTCATGCCGGCAGACGCCCCATCACGGCCAGGTGGCGGTCGCTGACGACCGCGACCTCGAGACAGGAGAGTCCCGCCTCGGAGAGCTGTTCGGTCACCTCCTTCGGCTCGAAGGCGGCGAACAGCGAATTGCGGAAGTCGGTCCGCAGGATCTCGGGTTCGCCGTCGGCGTAGGTGGCGACCAGAGCCTCGGCCCAGGCGGCCGAGGCCGGGCGCATCAGGTCCATGACCAGCACGGGCGCGCCCGGTTTGCCGGTCTCCCTGATGGTTTGCCAGAGCACCTTCGGGTCGGGCAGATGATGCAGCAGGCTGTTGGAGAGCACCAAATCGTAATGCGCGCTCGGCAGTTGGCGCGAAGGAATGGTGTCGCAGATCAGCCGGCAGCGCGAGGCGATACCGGGCAGTGCGTCGAGCGCGGTCCGGGCCAGGTCCAGCATGGGCTGCGAGCCGTCGAGTGCGTCGCAGCTCGCCCCCGGATAGGCGCGCAGGAAACGGATGCAGATATCGGCCGGGCCGCAGCCGATGTCGAGCGCGACCGCATCCTTCAGGGGACCGGTTCCGAGACGCTGCAGCAATTGGATGAAGAGGCTGTTGGACGCGTTGAAATCGGCCTCGGCATAGGCGAGTGCCTGCTCGGCAGAGTCCATCAGCTCAGGCTCGGGGCGGCGTTTCACGGCAGGGTTCCTTCTCCGGCGAAGAGACTGGCAAGGGTCTCGCGCTCACGCACCAGATGGGTCTGGTTGCCCTCGACCATGACCTCGGCCGCGCGGGGGCGGCTGTTGTAATTGGAGCTCATGGCGAATCCGTAGGCGCCGCTGCCGCGAATCGCGAGCAGATCGCCGTCCTTCAGCGGGAGCGTGCGGTCCTTGCCGAGGAAGTCGCCGGTCTCGCAGACGGGGCCGACCAGGTCGTAGCGGACCGGATCGGCGTCGCTTTCGGCGACCACTCGGACGATGTCCTGATCGGCCTGATAGAGGGCCGGGCGCAGCAGATCGTTCATGGCCGCGTCCAGGATCGCGAAATGGCGATGGTCGGTGTGCTTGAGGTATTCGACCCGGGTCAGCAGGATGCCCGCGTTGCCGGCGATGGCGCGTCCGGGTTCGAGGATGACCTCGTAGGGCCGTTCGGCCAGCCGATAGCTCATGGCGGCGGCATAGGCAGCCGGCTCGGGCGGGTGCTCCTCGCGATAGCGGATGCCCAGTCCGCCGCCGAGATCCAGGTGTTCGATGGCGATGCCGGCGGCGCATAGCCGGTCGGCCAGGAGCAGCACCCGGTCCAGGGCGTCGATGAAGGGGGCCAGGTCGGTCAGCTGGGAGCCGATGTGACAGTCGATCCCGCGGACCCGGATGTTCGGCAGCGACGCGGCCCGGGCGTAGACCGCCTCGGCGACGCGGATGTCGATGCCGAACTTGTTCTCCTTCAGTCCGGTGGAGATGTAGGGATGGGTCTGGGCGTCGACGTCCGGGTTGACCCGCAGCGAGACCGGAGCCTCGACGCCGAGTTCGCCGGCGATGCGGTCGATCCGCAGCAGCTCGGGTTCGGACTCGACGTTGAAGCAGCGGATGCCGACCTCGAGCGCGCGCCGGATCTCGTCCTCGCGCTTGCCGACGCCCGAGAAGAGGACCTTGGCCGGATCGCCTCCGGCGGCCAGGACCCGCTCCAGCTCGCCGCCCGAGACGATGTCGAAGCCCGAGCCCAGGCGGGCCAGGACGTTCAGCACGCCCAGGTTCGAATTGGCCTTGACGGCGAAGCAGACGAGGTGCGGATGGTCGCGAAAGGCGCGGTCGAAGGCGTGCCAGTGGCGCTCCAGGGTGGCCCTGGAATAGACGTAGCAGGGCGTGCCGAAGCGTTCGGCGATCTCGGTGAGCGGCACGTCCTCGGCGTGGAGGATGCCGTCGCGTTCATTGAAATGATCCATTCGGCGTCGGAGCGAAGATTGATCTAGGACCGCTCGGGTCTGGGTGTGGACGCGCCCGGGGCCGCCGGTGCGGCGGGGACGTCCGATTCGTGACCACCGCTCTGGGCGGGGGTGTCCTGGGGCAGATAGAGTGGCCCCTTCTGACCGCAGGCGCCGAGCATGCTCATGATCCCGAGTGCCGCGACGACGACGATGAAGAGATAGCGGGCCCAGCAGAACATGCGGTACCTCGTGGTATGGAGGGTTGCGGCCTGAGCGGCCAAGTATATACCCAACCCAAGTCCCTGTTGGGGCTTCGCTCAGGGTTCGGCGTCATTCGCCGGAGTCGATACCTCCAGCGCGCGGTAACGGGCCATGGGTTTGCCGTCAACCGAAAGCAGCGTGAGCGTCTGGCCTTGGATGCGGAACCCGGCGACATGGCCGAGCACCTCGGCATAGATGCCGGCCTGATCGGTGCGATCGTCACCCTCGAGACAGCGGATGCGGGTGGTGGCAATGGGGCCGATGGTCAGTCGCTGTTTCAGCTCTCGGTAGCCGCTCATATAACGATTGCAGCCGTCCGAGCCTCCCAGTACCCCGGTTCCGAGAAAGGTCAGATCGATACCCGCACCTCCGAGCGGTGGGGCCAGGTTTCCAGAACCGTCGTCGTAGCCTTCCAGCTGCCAGACGTGGCCGACCAGCGGCGAGCGGCTGGCGGCGCGGAACTCGAGGACCGGATCGCCCTCGGCGTCGAGCATCAGGAGCCGATCGCCCTCGATGCGGTAGGCGGCGACCAGCCCGAGCGCGAAGAGAAGGGAACGCTCCTGGATCATGAGCGGCTTGGGGCAGGCCTTGCGCGTCGTCGCCAATCCACTGTCGAACGCCAGCGTCTCTCCACTGGCCCGATAGGCGCCGGAGATCCGATTGCAGCCCGTGTCGCCGGACACCTGTCCCGAGGCGAACCGGAAGTAGGCCGGCTTGGTGTCCGCGGGAACCTCGGCGAAGCCGTCCTCCGTGCCGTAACCGACCAGCTGCCAGGCGACGTTTTCGATCGATGGCTCGGGCGGTGATGGCGGCACGGATGCAGGTGTCGCCGCAGGTGCCGTGCGGACGAGCAGGCCAAAGGCGAGGGCGGTCAGTGCGCGTGAGATGGGTACGGGCATGCGGCTGGATTACTCCTTGCGAGTGCGGGTCATCGGGATGTGTCGGTTCGTTTGGCCAACCTCTTCGGAATTCTTCTGTATCGGTTGCTTTAGCGGCATGAAGCTCTACAATTCGGCACTTTTTTGGGCCGGACCGCATCAATGCAACCCGATCAAAGACTCAGTGATCAGAAGGGCGAACCACTGGTTTCCATCGTGATCCGGACCAAGGACAGGCGAGAGACGCTCCAGTATGCGCTGGATTCCTGCGCGGGGCAGGATTATCGTCCGCTCGAAGTGGTGCTGGTGAACGACGGCGGAGCGGATGTCTCCGATCTGCTCGACTCACTGTCTCCAAGCGGCATCGCTACCCGGCTCATCTCGCATCCGTCCAGTCTCGGGCGGTGCAGGGCCGGGAACGCCGGTCTCGAGGCGGCCAGTGGCGACTATATCCTCTTCCTCGACGACGACGACTGGTTCGAGCCAGACCATATCCGACATCTCGTCGACTCGCTAGATCAAGGCCGCGGCCCGATGGCGGCCTATGCCGGTGTCAGCTACCGGGATGCGCCGGATGCGCCCGAGATCCATCGTTTCAATTCGGAATACGACCCGATCGCTCAGCGGCTCGAAAACCGCATCCCCATTCATGCCGTCCTTTTCAGTCGTCGCCTGCTGGATCTGGGCTGTCGTCTCGATCCCGATCTCGACGTCTTCGAGGACTGGGATTTCTGGTTGCAGTGCGCCCGGCATACCGACTTCATCCACCTCGACCGCGTCAGTGCGGGCTATCGTGCCGGTGGCGGCTCCAATGCGGGCTGGGGTCAGAGCGCCGAGCGCGTGGCTCGGGCGCGTCAGCGTCTCTTGGCGAAGTGGAAGGAGATCTGGAGCGCCGAGGAGCTGGACCAGGCGTTGCGCTGGGCGCAGGACCGTCTCGACGAGACGCGTGACCGGCTCGGTAAGGCGATGGAGGACCATCGCGATCTGCACCAGTCCTACCAGCGGCTTCATCAGGAGCACGTCGACCAGAATGCGGCTTGTCGCGATCTCGCCGATGCGCACCATACGCTGGAGGATCAGCATCGTGAGCTGATCGAGGCCCATTCCAGGCTAGAAGGGTTGCATGCGGATCTGGCCCAGGCCCACCGTCTGCTCCGCTCGGAACATGGCGATCTGCAGGAATCCTTCAAGCGGACCCAATTCCTCTACCAGGAAACCGATCATGCCTATCGGTCCACCCTGGCCTCGACCAGCTGGCGCCTGACCTGGCCCTTGAGGGCCGTGAGCCTGGCCGCGCAGCGGACCCGCTCCGGGGTGCGCTCGGCGCTTGGGCCCTTGCCGGTGCTGGTTTCGACCCTGTTCGAGGCACGCCGGGTTGCGGGTGGCTGGCGGCGGCTCGCGGTCAAGGGGGCAATGCGGCTGCGCCAGGACGGTCTCTCGGGGTTCGGGCGTCGCGCCCGCTTCCACATGCTGAGACGCAATCCGGCCGAATTGCCTCGGGTCGCGTTCGAGGATGCCCCGGTCTTCTGCCCGTCCGATGAGCAGATGTCCAAGCTGCCCGCCAATCGCTGCGGGATCATGGTCCATGTCTATTTCATGGATCTATTCCCCGAGTTCTGCCGCTATCTGGCTCGCATGCCGATGCCCTATCGACTGATGATCTCGGTCACCAGCCAGGAGGCGCGCGCCATGGTGCTCGAACAGCGCCAGGCGCTCGGGCCCCATGCCGAGCTGAGCGTCAAGGTGGTGCCCAATCGTGGGCGCGATATCGCGCCGTTGCTGGTCGCCTTTCGCGATGAGATCGCCGAACTCGACATCGTTGGCCACATCCATACCAAGAAATCCAGCTATACGGGGTCCGAGCGGTTCGGGGAGGAATGGCGCCGCCATCTGCTCGACGCCATGCTCGGCGACGAGAGCCGGATCCGTGCGGCACTGGCCCAGTTCGCGGCCGACCCCGGGGTCGGGATCATCTATCCCGAGACCTTCCCTGGGCTGCCCTATTGGGCCCACACTTGGCTGTCGAACCGTGCTCATGGCGGCGAGCTGCTCGCGGCCCTGGGTTATGGCGATGTCGATTTCGGGCAGTACATCGAGTATCCGGCCGGATCCATGTTCTGGGCACGGACCCAGGCGCTACGGCCGCTGTTGGACCTGGGCTTGACCCTGGCCGATTTTCCTCCGGAGCAGGGGCAGACCGACAATACCCTGCATCATGCCGTCGAGCGCTGTTTCGTCTTCTCGGCCTCCGCAGCCGGCCTCTTGCGGCGATTCCAGTTTCGAGAGTCTGGGCGAATCTGCTATCGCTCATACAGTCCCTTCGTGCTGCGGCAGTACCATCCGGCGGCCGTGGCCGAACGCATGCGTCTGGTGTGTGCCGGCGATCGGGTGATTTCCTTCGATCTGTTCGATACCTTGCTGGTGCGTCCATTCGCCCGACCTGAGGCCGTGTTCTGGATGCTGGAGGAGCGGATCGAGCGCACCTTCGGGTTCGCCGGTTTCACCGACAAGCGCCGCAAGGCCGAATCGGCCGCGCGCGCGCGGCTCGCCCCTGGAGAGGATGTTGGCATCGAGCGGATCTATGAGGTGATGGCCGAGCTGGAATCGCTAGATTCCGGGCTGGCTCGGCAGCTGCTCGATCTGGAGGTCGCCGCCGAGCAGGCCCTGCTGATGCCGAACCCGGTCGCCGCCGATCTCCTGCGCGAGCTTCATGCCCAGGGCCGTCGACTGATACTGGTCTCCGACATGTATCTGGGCGAGGCCTATCTGCGCCCGGTGCTGCAGCGTCTCGGGCTGGATCTGTTCGGCCGATTCTACGTCTCGGCCGATACCGGTCACCGCAAGGATCGCGGCGATGTCTGGGATCATCTGCTCGAACAGGAGGGAATCGGCAAGGAGCGGCTTCAGCACGTCGGCGACAACGAGCATTCCGACGTCCAGGTCCTGGTCGATCGCGGTTTCCCCCACCCTCTGCACCTGATGCGCCCGGCGGCGTTGTTGGGTTGCGTTCCCGGAGGGCAGGCGCTGATCGAGGGGCTCAGGCGACGGCCGTGCTGGCGCAACGAGCTCGTTCTCGGTCTCATCGCCAATCGGGTCGGCCGTACGCTGCATGCGGGCGGCGCTCCGCACCAGCCATTCGCCGATCCTCGTCTCTTCGGTTATGGTCTGATCGGGCCGATCGCCTTCGTCTTCATGGCATGGCTGATGGGGCGCATCCGTGAGGATCGGGTGACCTCGGTGCGTTTCCTGAGCCGCGAGGGTTGGCTGCTGGAGCGTCTCTATGAGCGGATGCGCGAGCATCCAGCCGCACGCCGTGCGTTCCCGGAGCTGCCGCCCGGGCACTATTTCTATTGTTCCAGGAGCGTCGTCGGCCTGGCCGCGATTCGGGAGGAGGCGGATTTCGCCATCCTGCTCGGTTCCCATTACGATGGCACGCTGCGTCAGTTGCTGAGCGCCAGGTTCGGGTTGAGCGATCTTGGGCCCTTCGCCGCCAAGCTGGGCGAGTCGGCGCTGGATGACGTCTTCCGACTTCCCGAGGATCATTTCGAGATCCTGTCCATCCTGCGCCGCTGTCTGCCCGAGATCCAGGCCGAGTCGAGCCGGCTGGGCGAGCTGATTCGGGACTATTGGGCCGGATCTCGGATCGCGGACGATCCGCGTCCGGCGATCGTCGATATCGGTTATTCGGGTACCATCCAGCTTGGTCTGATGCGGACTCTGGATGAGCCGATGAGCGGTTACTACTTCGTCACCAATGTCTCTGCTGCGCGCGTGATCGAGCGGGGCGGTCGCTGCGACGCCTGCTTCGGCAATTTGTTGCCGCTGGAACGGATGGACGATGAAGCCATCCATCGTTATGCCCTGGTGCTGGAGGCGCTCATGACGTCGCCCGAGGGTCAGTTGGCCGGTTTCGACCGGGTCGAGGGACGGCCCGTCCCCAGGTTCAAACCCGAGGGATCCGCGCAGCGGGAGTTCGCTACGCTGGAGCGTATCCACGAGGGCGTTCTGGACTATTGCAGCGATGTCATGGACGTTCTGGGTGAGGGCTTCGCCGAGGGGGCCTGGGATCTGGGCGCGATATCGGATCTGCTGTCGCTCGTCGTGACCCGCCGTCTCGATATCGGGACTCTGGAAGAGGCGCTTTCGGTCGAGGATCAATATTGCGGCAACCAGGAGCTGTCGGTGTTGGATTTCTACGATCGGCTGAGAGCGGGCTCGGGTGGGATCTGAGCCTTCGCCCCTCGGCGTCTCGCCGGTCGACTCCGAGGTGTCGGAGCGTGTCGCCGTCGTCGTCGTGGATTACCACGGCGGTGAACTGCTGAGAGATTGCCTCGCCGGTCTGGCGCTCCAGACCCGGCGTCCCGATCGAGTCGTGCTGGTCGACAATGGTGCTGAGGAGCCGGGTCCTTCGCGCCCTCACCCGGATCATCCCGACGTCCTGGTGCTGCGTCCTGGCTATAACAGTGGTTTCGCGCGCGCCAACAATCTGGCCCTGGCGGAGGTTTCGGACTGTCAGTGGCTCGCCTTATTGAATCCCGACGCCGTGCCCGATCCGACTTGGCTGGAGCAGTTGCTGGCGGCCGCGCGCCGGCATCCGGAGGCGGCCGCGTTTGGCAGCCGCATGTATTCGGATCGCGGCCGGACCTGTTTGGACGGCAGCGGGGACGTGATGCATGTCTCGGGTCTGGTGTGGCGTCGCGATCATGGTCGGTCGGCCAGCGGCTGGAGGCTCGAAGGGGGGGAGGTCTTTTCGCCCTGTGCCGCAGCGGCACTCTACCGCCGGGATCTCTTCGAACGCCTGGGGGGCTTCGACGAGGATTTCTTCTGTTACATCGAGGATGTGGATCTGGGGTTTCGCATCCGTCTCGCCGGCTATAGTTGCCGCTACGTGCCCTTGGCTCAGGTCATTCATTCTGGCTCGGCTCTCGCGGGCGCCAAGAGCGATTTCGCGCTGTATCATGGTCATCGCAATCTGCTCTGGCTCTTCGTCAAGAACATGCCCTGGCCGATGCTCCTGGTACTGGCGCCCTTGCATCTGCTCATGCATATTGGCGTCATGCTGCGTTATTTGCCGGATGGACGCGGCGCTGTTCTGTACCGGGCCAAGCGCGACGCCGTGCTCGACATCCGTCGCCATTGGCGCAAGCGTGCTCGAATCCAGGCCGAGCGCAGGATTGGGCTGATACGGCTGTTGCGATGCCTGTCGGTCTGGTGAGCCTATGCGCACCCGATCCGAATCGCTCGAATTAAGGAGATGAATTGAAGCTATGCACATCCCGGCGCGTCGCTCGCATCCATGGCTAGGCTCCATTGCATGCGGTCTGCTCGTCTGGATTGCCCAGGCCGCCTGGGGAGCCTCGACTCCGCTCTCCCTCGATGAGGTACTGAAGGATTTGGCGGTCGACTCCAGCGAGTCTCTGTCTGCCGGTTTCGTCGCTGGCTTGCCGCGTCGCCAGTCCCTGTACCTCGACTGCCATCGCCTTGCCTTTGCCGAGACGACCCCGGCAGACGCCTCTCGCAGCCAGCCCCTGTTCGCCGTGTTGGCGCCGCTTGCCGCTCGCCAGCTGGATGTCATGGAACGCTATTTCGATGTGCTGCTCGCCGATCAGAGCTTCGCGGCCGACAGCGAGGCGATGGCCGTGGCCTATGTGCAGTTCGACCGAGCCAGGGCACGTGCCGAACTCGGCCAGTTTTCCGAGTTGCGCGTCCTGGAACTCGAGGCGATCTACCAGAAGTATCTGCATCGACGCACTGCGAGCCAGATTGCGCAGCAGCAGACACGCGCCTTGCTTGCCGTATCGCTCGGCGATATCGGCGAACTGCCGCGCGACCTGGCTGCGCCATCCTTGCCTCCACTTCCTGAGACCTTGCCTGAATTCGATGAATTGCGCGCAAAGGCGTCTGCCGAATTCGAAAGGCATGGGGCGCTTGTGCAGGCCGGTCCTGCTCGGATCGTGCGTGAGCGCGATCAGCAGCTCATGGAGCTACTGCTTCGGTTGGAGTTGTTGGATGCCGCTTGGCGGCGTGTGGGCGCAGAGTCCGCGCGGAACGATCTCAAGCTCGACCAAAGCCGAACGCTCTATGAGCAGGAGGTGACCGCCGATCTGGGGTACTCCATGAGCCAGCAAACCCGAAGCCGCTTCGATGAGCAGCGGATCGACTATTGCCGCGCCCTTGCCTGGGCCGAGATTCAGGCCTTGGTCGGTGAGCCGGTTTGGATTTCAGCCAACGAGGGGCCTTGATCCATGCGCTATTGGACGATCGCCGGGGTGTTGCTGCTTCTGAGTGCTCAGGTTCACGCCGGAGAGCCTTTGAAGGGCTGGCTCGAATGGGTCCATGAGGTCGAGATGCGCGTCGTTGAGAACGGGGTCGTCGATGACGTGCTCGTGGCGACCGGGCAGCACGTCAAGGCCGGGGATCTCTTGCTGCGCATGGATCAGCGCGAGGCCAAGGCGCTGTTGCTCGAGGCTCGGGCCCGCGTCGCTCGGGCCCGGGTCGCGGGCGAAAAGGCGCAGCGCGAACTCGCACGCGCCGAGGAACTCTTCTCCCGCGGCTTGATCGCCGTCGAGGAGTTGAAGGATGCGGAACTCGCCCAGGTTGCGGCCGTAGCCGAGGAGGAGGCCGCGAAGGCGGCCGAGGAGTCCAGGTCGGTGGCGCTGGAGCGCACCGAGCTGAGAGCCCCTTTCGATGGCATCATCGTCGCCCGCCATGTGTGGAAAGGCGCGGTGATCTACAAGACCCTCCAGCAAGAGCCGCTGATCGTGATCGCACCGGACGACCAGATGCTGGCTCGGGCCTTGGTGACCGCCAGCGTCCTACGCAGTTTCAAGCCGAACCAGCCCGTTCATGTCAAGGTGAACGGAAGGGTTCGCGAGGGGCGCGTCTACAGTCAGGGGGTGCAGTCCGTGCGCGTCGAACTGGAGGGGGCGGTCTACTATCTGGATATCATCTTCGATGCGAAACCCAACGAGCTGTTGCGCCCCTCCGAGACGGTACAGATCCTGACCCCGTGATGGGGCCGGACGCAATGTTCTCATTCGAAGCCATTAGACGTTAACAAGGGCACCTGAATGCAATTCATCGATTTGAAGACCCAATACGCCAGGATCGAGAAGGATGTGAAGGACCGCATCGATGCGGTTCTGAATCACGGCCAGTTCGTCATGGGGCCAGAGGTCCAGGAACTCGAGGAGCGTCTTGCCGAGTTCGTCGGGGTCGAGCACTGCGTTTCGCTGTCGAGTGGTACGGATGCGCTCCTGGTGGCCATGATGGCCCTCGAGATCGGCCGCGGCGACGAGGTCATCACCACGCCCTTCACCTTTATCGCGACGGGCGAGATGATCGCCCTGCTGGGTGCGCGGCCTGTCTTCGTGGATATCGATCCCGTGACCTACACGATCGATCCAGAGCGTCTCGAGGGCGCTATGACCGGGCGGACGCGTGCCATCATGCCCGTGTCGCTCTACGGCCAATGTGCCAACATGGACGCGATCGCCGAGGTCGCCCGGCGTCATAATCTGCCTGTCATCGAAGACGGCGCCCAAAGCTTCGGTGCCCTATATAAGGGGCGGCGCTCTTGCGGTCTTTCCGCGATCGGCTGTACCTCATTCTTCCCGGCCAAGCCGCTCGGTGCTTACGGCGACGGTGGCGCCTGCTTCACCGACGACGAGGGACTCGCCAAGGCGATGCGCGAGATCCGCAATCACGGTCAGGATCGTCGCTACCATCACCCGCGGCTCGGCATCAACGGGCGTCTGGATACGCTGCAGGCGGCGATCCTCATGTCCAAGATGGACATCTTCCCCGACGAGGTCGAGGCGCGGTCGCGACTGGGTGCGCGATACAGTGAATTGCTCCAAGAGCGAGGGGCCGTTTCGAGCGAGGAGGGCGGATCCGGGGTTCTCACGCCCTTCGTGCATCCGGACAACCTGTCCGTTTACGCCCAATATACGGTTCAGGTGCCCAACCGCGACGCGGTCGTCAAGCAGTTGCAGGAGTCCGGCATCCCGACTGCCGTGCATTACCCGGTGCCCTTGAACGATCAGCCGGTCTTTCATGTGGCGACTCAGGCTGGATCCACTCCGGTTAGTGCGAAGGTCGCCGAGCAGGTGCTCAGTCTGCCGATGCATCCCTATCTGACAGAGGAAACGCAGGTCCAGGTTGCGGATGCCCTCATGCAAGCCGTAGAGGCGGTTTCCGAGGCGGATTGAAAAAATCTGCCTGTAGGAGTTGACAGTCTTGTTAAAGTCGCTAGAATGCGCGGCTCTGCTGAGGGATTGGCGTGGTGGACGGGACGGAGGAGCGGTGCCAAGGCGCTGTT
>NZ_AONC01000070.1 GCF_000585215.1 Imhoffiella purpurea
GCGGAGCAGGGCGACCACCCGGGCGCGCATCACGGGCTCGGCGTGCTGGAGGTCGAGCGTGGCCGGATGGAGGAGGGACTGGGGCACCTGAGGCGGGCCTTGGAGTCTGCGCCCGAGACGGGGGACTACTGGCAGTCCTTCGCCGAGGGGCTGCTGCTGGCGGGGCGGGCGCAGGATGCCGCGAGCGTGATCGAGCAGGCCATGGCGGCCGGACTGCGCACTCAGGCCGCCCTAAAACTCGAGGCGCGGATCCGGCAGGCGCTCAAGGCGTCATCGGACAAGGCCGCCGATCTTCTGGCCGACCTCTTCAACCAGGGGCGTTACGACGAGGCCGAGGCCCTGGCGCGGCGATTGGCGAACGAGCATGCGCGCGATCCTCTGGGCTGGAAGCTGCTGGGAGCGGTGCTGGCCCAGACCGGCCGTCCGCAAGAGGCGATTCCCAACCTCGAGCAGGCGCTTGCCCTGAATCCGAACGACGCCGAGACGCTGAACGCCCTCGGATCGGCCCTGGAAGATGTCGGGCGACTCGAGGAGGCGGGGGTGAGCTATGCCCGTGCCGTTCAGCAGAGGCCCGGGTTCGTGGCGGCCATCTACAATCTGGCGAGGCTGATGCATTCCCTGGGACGTCTGGACGAGGCCCGGACCTATTTCGAATGG
The DNA here is from genome assembly GCF_000585215.1 of Imhoffiella purpurea. Classification (GTDB taxonomy): domain Bacteria; phylum Pseudomonadota; class Gammaproteobacteria; order Chromatiales; family Chromatiaceae; genus Imhoffiella; species Imhoffiella purpurea. The sequence goes on from NZ_AONC01000070.1 coordinate 658, forward strand.
GCGCTGACACTCGATCCGGGGCACGTGAAGTCGCTCAATCAGCTCGGCTCCATCCTGCGTGAAATGGGGAACATCGAGGAGGCCGAGGATCTCTATCGCAAGGCATTGACGATCGATCCATCCGACGCACAGGTGCTCAGCAACCTCGGCAATACAGTATTGGGACAGGGGCGGTTGGACGAGGCGCTCGAATGCCAGCAGCGGGCCGTGAAGCTGCGGCCCGGCAGCCCCGAGATCCTCTCGAATCTCGGCAACGCCCTTCAGCACCTGGGGCGTCTGGACGATGCGCTGGCGATCTACCAACAGGCAATGACGATGCGGGGGGCTGCATCCGGTGCCGAAAATCAGGCCGATGCCATCCAGCAGCTCGAGGCGATGCTCCAGATGGAGCACCCTGAAATATTGGTGATTCGAGGCAACACCAATCAGTCGCTCGGCCGTCTCGACGAGGCCGAGAGCGACTATCGCAGGGCCATGCGCATGGATGCGAAGAATGCCTCCATCTACAGCAAGCTGCTCTTCACGCTGAATTACCATCCCGACAAATCCGCCGAGGAGATCTTCTCCGCCTATCGAGCCTTCGATCTGCATTTCGGCGAGCCGCTTCGAGCCGCCTGGCAGGCGCATGGCAACGACCGCGATCCGCAGCGGCGTTTGCGGATCGGATATGTCTCGCCGGATTTTCGGCGTCATTCATCGCGATTTTTCGTCGAGCCGCTGCTGGCGCATCACGATGCACGCGTCGTCGAGGTGACCGCCTATGCCGAATTGGCGCACGAAGACGAAGTGACGGCGCGCTATCGCAGCCATGTCGATGCCTGGGTGCCGACGCGAGGGTTGTCGGACACCGCATTGGCGGAGCGGATTCGCGCCGATGGCATCGATATCCTGGTGGATCTCGCCGGCCATACCGCCAACAACCGGCTCGGTGTTTTTGCTCGCCGTCCGGCGCCGGTCTCGGTCTCCTGGATGGGATACGGATATACCACGGGCTTGAGCGCGATCGACTATTTCCTGGCCGACGAGGTCATGGTGCCTCGGGGCAGCGAGGCGCTCTTCGCCGAGCAGCCGTGGCGTCTCGCCGTCCCTTCTCTGGTCTACCGGCCGGCACCGGATATGGGCGAGGTCGGTCCATTGCCGGCGCTCACGCACGGCGGCGTCACTTTCGGGACCCTGACGCGCAGCGTGCGCATCAACCATCGCACCATCGAGGTCTGGTCGAAGATCCTCGAGCGCATTTCCGCATCGCGGCTCGTCGTGGATAGCCAGGATTTCGCCTCCGAGTCCGTCAGGCGAGACCTGATCGAGCGTTTCGCCGAACATGGCATCGGCGCCGAGCGTTTGGTGATCGGCTATCACAGCCCGCCCTGGGATCTGTTGAGAGGCATCGATATCGGCCTGGACTGCTTTCCGCACAACTCGGGGACGACCCTGATCGAGTCGCTCTACATGGGGGTTCCTTACGTCACGCTGGCCGGTCGCCCCAGCGTCGGCCGGATCGGCAGCCAGATGCTTCAGGGGGCCGGTCTCGGCGAATGGATCGCCGATAGCGAAGAGGAGTATGTCGAGAAAGCGGTTGCCCTCAGTGGCGATCTGGACCGCTTGGCATCGATACGGGCCGCATTGCGCGATCGACTGGAGAGCGGCCCCTGGCGCGACGAGGCGGGGTTCGCGCGCCGGGTCGAGCAGGCCTACCGGGAGATGTGGCAGCGCTGGTGCGGATGACCCTGGGCGGGACGTGCAAAGCCCTGCGCAGCCCAGTGAATTCGTTAGGCGTTCATCCATTCGGCCAGCCAGCGCGCCCGATGGCTCATCAGGTGATTGTCTCGGGTATGTGCCTGGAGGCGCGCCTTGTGTCGGCTCAGATCTCGTGCGAGCAGCGTCTCGGCCAGCTCCGGCAATTCATCCAGGTCGTCGAAGACGAAGGGCCGCACGGCCGGGTCCGGGTATAGCCAAGAGAGTTCGGGGCGGGCGTCGGTCAGGACGGTCCCGCCAGCGGCGGCGATGTCCAGGACCCGTGGGTTCACGGTCGAGGAGACCTGCATGAAATTCAGATTCAGATTGATCCGACTGTCTCGGTAGAGACTCGGCAGGGATTCGGGAGCGATGATACCGGCATATTGGCCGGTCGCGAGCGCACCCGATTTCAGCCATTCCGCGTCGCCATGGACGCGGATCGGCAGACCCGCTTTGGCCAGCGTCTCCACTGCGGCGATGCGGAAGGATCCGGTCAGACACATCGACAGCAGATAATTCAGGAAGTAGACCAGATGGGGATGGGCGCGGCGCTGGACATCGATCGTCTGACGCAGATCCGTTTCATGTCCGCTCAGATAGCGATGGATCGCCACGAAGCCGCGCTGGCGGTTGATATCGGCCGTCAGGGCGGTGCCGCTCTGTCCGCAGAGCTGGTCGAGGCCGGAGGCCAGCATGTTGAGATTGGCGACCAGTCCCGAGAGTCGGCTCTGGCCGACGAATGAAATCAGGGGTTCCAGGCGTTCCGGTTCCCTGTCTGGAACGGCGGCGAAGGCTTGAAGCGCTCCGGGAGGCAGCCAAAGAGACCCAGGTGGCAGTAGCGGCAGCATATCGCGGGCGAAGGCGAGCGCCGGGCTGGGCGGGTCGGCGAATTCCATGTCGATGACCGAGGCGATGTTCGGTACATCCCACCACCAGCTTAGGATCCGTCCCGGCAGGAAAGGCTCCGGATCCAGGCGCTCATGGTTCATATCGGTTTCGAGCAACGAGCGGTTACGCACCAGGGTGACGGAGGCCGGCTGGGCGAGCAACTCGGCCAATGCCTGCCGCCACTCGGCCGCTTTCCAGACACCCTGCCGATCCGGGACCCGAAAGAGCTGAACGCGAAGACCTTGCTCGGACAGACATGCGGCCAAATCGTCGAAAATCCGGCAGCATGGGCTGATGACCGTGACGTCGAAGGCCGGCGCCGGCCGGCTGGTGGATGGGGTTGGGGCGGCGTCGGTCTGCGGTTCGGGTTCGGATTCACCCCAGTCCGTCAGGATGGCGGCGAGGGCGCGCGATTCGCGCACGCTCGCTTCGATCGCTTCGAAGAAGCTGTGGTGAAATTGGGTCGAACCCGTTCGAATGAGCATGGGGGCGTCGGGCTTCAGGTTATCGCGCTGGAGTTCCGCCAGGGTTTCCATCAGTCCGATTTCGGAGAATCCGGGATGATCGATCCAGGGAATCGCCAGGCTCAGCCGTCCCTCGGCAATGGGACCGGAGAGGTCGATGCGCCCGAGCAGGCCGATCAGCAGCCGGCCTTCGGGTTCGATGACCAGGACCCGGGCATCCGGATTGTCCAGCGCCCGCATCAGCCGCCGACCGTCCCCTATTCCAAACAGGACTCGACGCGCATGGATGGCCGGGTCGAGATCCGCTGGATCCTCGTCCGCGATCGAGTGCCGTGAGGACCCGTTTTCGGGAGACTGATCCAAGGCGTAGAGCCTGGCGCTCGTCGCCTCTTGATCGGCACGCCATGCGAATTGCTGAATGCGCCCGGGCAGACGCTTGCCGGTCAAGATTCGCGCCATGCGGGGATCGAAGAGTCGCAGCGCCTCCAGATTTCGACGCCAGATATCGGTTTCGGGATGTTCGAGTGTCATCGGGCCGCTATCGTTCCTGACAAGATTCTGAGCAAGAGTGGATCCAAACAATGTCTCATGCGATCGATGCGTACAGCTACAGGCTCGGATCCTGAAGTCGGCGATTCATGCCGATTTATCTACACTGTCAACGGATGCGACGTCGTGGACGTGGGCAATCACAGCGGTTCCCCAGTCTGGCCTTCATCATGTGGCAGATATTATGCATCCGCCTCCCAGGTGCCAAAGTATTGGCGCCGAGAGGATGTATCCTGGACTCGATTACTCGGATTCGGATTCGGCTGACCGAAGGAGGAGCGGACACGATTGCATGTCAGGCGGGTTTGGCGTCTCGCCGAACGGGGAACCGGCCCCGAGATGCTCGATGCGGCAGTGCAAGCTTGGAGAAATGAGAGCATCGTCACAGGTTAGGTGTGGGGTTCGCTCAAGAGACGCCGAGTGTGGTCGATAACCTGCATTGAAGGGGTGCTAAGCTTCGCGTGGCTAAAGATTTTAGCCCGATCGCCGATACCCCATAGGTGCGGAAAATCAACAGAGAACGGTTTATCGCTGCCGTGCGCAGACTACCGGTTCGGCGGTTATCAGGAGAATAGTCATGTCATTGGTCATCAACACCAACGTTGCCTCGCTCAATGCACAGCGAAATATCGAAAAGTCACAGTCCAGCCTGAGTCAGTCCATGGAGCGGTTGAGCAGCGGCCTGCGCATCAACTCCGCCAAGGACGACGCGGCCGGATCCTCCATCGTCAGCCGTCTGACCTCGCAGATCAAGGGCCTCGACCAGGCGGTCCGCAATGCCAACGACGGCATCTCGCTGGTTCAGACGGCCGAAGGCGCCCTCAGCGAGACGGGCAACATCCTGCAGCGTATGCGCGAGCTCGCGGTACAGTCCGCGAACGGAACCTATACCACCGGCAACCGGGACACGCTGAACGCCGAGACCAAGCAGCTGATCGAGGAGCTGGACCGCATCTCGAGCACCACGGATTTCAATGGCCTGAATCTGCTGGATGGATCCGCTCACGATGTGACCTTGCAGATCGGCTCCCAGGCGAACCAGACCATCACCGTCTCGATCGGGAAGATGGATTCCGGGGCACTGGGTGTGTCGGAGTCCGCGGGGCTCGGTTCGGTCTCTCGGGTCGGTACCGGCGCGGCAGCCTCGTCGTCCGCCGCGAGCGATGTCGATGTGGCCATGGCCGCCGCGGCGACCAATGCCGGCGCATTGGGCACGGGCGACCTGGTGATCAATGGCATCGCAATCGATGGCGCTATCTCGGCCTCCGATGCGGCTTCCGCGTATGGCAAGAGCAGTAGCGCCATCGCGACCGCGGCCGCGATCAACGAGAAGAGCGATCAGACCGGTGTCTCCGCGGTCGTGGGCGAGACCAAGCTCGGCGGTTCGAGCATGGCTGCGGGTACCGCCACCGGGACGATCCAGCTCAATGGCGTCTCGATCAGTCTGCAGACGACCAGCGATGCCGCGACGACCCGTTCCTCCATTATCGAGGCCATCAATCTGAAGTCGGATCAGACCGGTGTCACTGCTATCGATTCTGGTACCGACATGGGCGGTATCACACTGTCCGCCGCGGATGGCCGCAATATCACGCTGATCGAGACCGAAGGTGGATTGACAAAGGCCAATACCGGACTCGGGTTTGCCGGTGCCTCCCTCACCACGGCGATGGCCACTGGAACCGTCACCCTCGTTTCCGAGGGGGGCAAGGACATCAATATCGCGTCCGGTGCGACCGGAAAGGCCAGCGACGCGGGTTTCAGCGAGGGTACCTTCAGTGGCACCATGACCCAGGTGACCTCGAATCTCAAGGACACCACGAACTCGATGGCCGCGGGCAACCTGCTGGTCAATGGGATACAGGTCGGTCCGTCGTATGCAAACGACGATACGGCGTCGTCCGGCGGCAATGTGTACAGTGCCATTGCCAAGGCCGCGGCATTCAATCTGGTTTCGGACAGGACGGGTGTCACCGCGACGGTCAACGAGAATATCGCCAAGAACGATGTGGCGCAGGCCACGGCGAGCGCGGCCGTGTCGGGCTCGATCAACGGGGTTGCGATCACTGGTTTCAACTCGGTCGCCGGTGATGATGCCCGGAGCGCGAACCGTCAGTCGCTGGTGAACGCCATCAACGGCATCTCCGATCAGACCGGCGTGCGGGCGGTCGATACCGGCGAGGCGGGGACCTCGGCGGGCGGCGGCGTGCAGCTCTTCGCCGAGGACGGCCGTAATATCGTTGCTCAGCTGACCAACGGTGCAAACGCGGGCTTTGGGAGTACCGCTGGTACCACCACCTTCGTCGGCGAATTCACGCTCACCTCCGACAAGGAGATCGTCATCGGTCGCGGGACCAACGACAACCTCGCTTATTCCGGGTTGACCGTTGGCGAATACGGCGGCGGCGAGGATGGAATGTCGCTGGCCAGCATCGACATCTCGACCGCGGAAGGCGCCACCAAGGCGATCGGCGCCATCGACAACGCGCTCGACGAGGTCAACAACGTCAAGGCCGATCTGGGTGCGGTGAACAACCGGCTCGACTTCACGATCAACAATCTGTCGAGCATCTCGCAGAACGCCACGGCCTCGCGCTCGCGCATCCAGGACGCGGACTTTGCGTCGGAGACCGCCAATCTCTCGCGCTCTCAGGTTCTGCAGCAGGCGAGCTCGGCCATGCTGGCCCAGGCCAACTCGGCGCCTCAGCAGGTGCTCTCCCTCCTGCGTTAAGGTGATTACTCAAGGCTGAAGGGCGCGCGGCCTCCGTCCGGAGGCCGCGCGGTTGACTTCGGAGGCGTAAGATGGTCAATGATATCAATGGACTCGCATCGCATAGTCAGATGCCGGTATCACCGCATTCGTCGGCATCGTCCAATCAGGCGGCGAACAATGGAACCGAAGGACAGGGTCTGAAGACGACGAAGTCCGCGACGGATCCGGCGAGGGCGGAGGCCATGGCCGAACGTCTTCAAGGACATCAGGGCGGTCAGGATGGGGCCACTCTGCGCGAACAGCTGACCGATGCCGTGGAACGCATCAACGAGATGATGCAGAACGGCAAACAGACCCTGAAGTTCCAACTGGATGACGATTCCGGGCGCATGGTGGTCCAGGTGATGGATGCCAGAACGGATGAGGTGATCCGCCAGATCCCCAGCGAAGAGACCCTGAAGTTCGCGGAATATGTCGATGGTCTGGTTGGCTTGATCTTCAACAAGAAGGCCTAGGGTCGACCGAATCGCGGATACCGCATCCACACAAGGCGCGATCCTCTCATCAGCATTTCTGAAGTAATGGAGCGACGGCCATGGCCACCAACAATATCGTCAACTCACTGGGTATCGGGTCCGGGATCGATCTCAGCACCCTGGTGTCGCAGTTGGTCGAGGTCGAGCGGGCCGCGCCCCAGGAGAGGATCGATAAACGCACTGAAACGCTCAAGGCCCAGATCTCCGGTTACGGTCAGCTGACGAGTGCGCTCGATACGCTGCAGACCGCGGTCAAGACGCTGAGCGATGGCGATCTCTTCAATGCCCGATCGGTCGCCGTTCCCGATTCCGACTCGATCACGGCCGAGTCCCTCGAGGCCGGCGCCCAGACCGGAAGTTACAGCATCAAGGTCAATCAGGTCGCGACCGCGCAGTCTCTGGCGATGACGGCGGTGAGCCAGAATCAGCGTGATGCCGCGCTTGGCAAGTCCGGAACCATGTCCATCAGCTTCGGGGAATGGAGCTATACGGGGGCCGATAACGATATACCGGACGCCTTCACCGTCAACGCCGATCGTGCGGCCCTGTCGATCGAGATCGAGGAGACGGATTCGCTCGATACCATCGCCCAGAAGATCAACGATCAGGCTTCCGGGGTGCAGGCATCCGTGCTCAAGGTCGACGGCAAGTTTCAGCTGATGCTCACCGCCTCTTCCGGTCAGTCGAACGCCATGGAGATCACGGTCGACGATGCATCCTTGGACCAGTTCGCCTTCAATAGCGCGAACCATGCGAACGTCACGGAGACCCAGCAGGGACAGGATGCCATTCTCGAGGTCAACGGCTTGGCCGTGACGCGCGAGAGCAACCAGATCGATGACGTGATCGAGGGGTTCAAATTTACTCTGAACAAGCCGTCCACCGAGGCGCTCAGCTTTTCGATCACGGAGGACAAGAGCGCGGCCGAGACTGCGATTCGCGAGTTCGTCGATGCCTATAACAGCTTCCATGAGACTGTCGAAGGCTTGGTCGGCTATACCCGCGACGAGGATAAAAACTGGGTGCGAGGCGATCTGGCCGGAGACAACTCGGCGCGGATGATGATCAATCGTCTGCGAGAGTCGATCGGCCGTGCCGTCCCCGGGCTCGAATCCGGGTTCACCTCGGTGGTCAATGTCGGTATCCGCACCGAGCGCGATGGCACCCTGAGTATCAAGGAAGAGTGGTTCGCACCCGCCTTCAACGACCATTTCAAGCTGTTCGAATCACTCTTTTCCCCCTCTTTGAGTGTGGGCAACACCTCGGTCGCGGTCTACCAGGGCAGCTTCGCCTCGAAGGCCGTGTCCGGCAACTACCAGGCCGAGATCACCCGCGATCCGACTCAGGGTCAGGTCGTGGGCGGTGCGATCGGGCATGATTTCGGCCTGGGGGCTCTCGATGCGTCCGGCGGGGGCTATAGCTTCAAGATCAATGTGAACGGGGCGGAATCCGACCTCATCGAGTTGACGGGTAACTATGGTTCGGCCGATGAGCTGCGCGCGGATCTGCAGTCGCGCATCAACGGGGACTCCAATCTCAAGGCGGCCTTCGGTGCCGTCGACGTCCTCTACGACTCCACCAGCAATGCCTTCAGTTTCGTCTCTCGGGAATATGGCTCGATTTCCAAGGTGGGGTTCACCGAGGTCGGCGCCAATATGGGCACGCTCGGAATCTCTGCGACCGGTGCCGAGGTTCATGGCAACTCGATCAGTCAGGCCGGCTTCGATTCGGCTACAGACGCCTTCACGACATCGCTCGACGGATCGGCCGGTGACTACAGCTTCAAGATCGGTGTCGACGGTGTCGAGTCGGATCTGATCCAGCTCTCCGGTACCTATGCCAGCGCGGAAGAGGTACGCGCCGAGCTCCAGTCCCTGCTCGATACCGATGCCCAGCTGGTGGCCGCCGGGGTCGGGGTCGATGTCAGCTACGACGCGGATACCGATCGTTTCAGCTTCGTCTCGCGGTCGACCGGCTTAGACTCCGATGTCGATTTCACCGAGGTTGGGGCGGATATCGGCAAGCTGGGCATCGAGGATGTCCTGACCGGAACCTCCGGCGTCAACGTTGCCGGGACAATCAATGGCGTGGCTGGCTTCGGTGCCGGCAACGTGCTGCTGCCGAATCTGGACTCGGATGCCTATGGTCTCAATCTCAGCGTCAAGCCGGGTGCGAAGGCCCAGGGCCAATTCGATTTCAGTTTCACGCGTGGCTTTGCCGGCGAGCTGTCCAAACTGATCGACGAGCTCGCGGGAAGCTCGGGTCTGATCAGCGTGCGCGAGGAGAATGTCCAGAGCCAGCTCGACGCCTTGGGCGAGGATCAGACCAGGCTGGATGCCAGGATGGATAAGGTCAGTGCCCGTCTGACCGCCCAGTTCATCGCGATGGAGAGCATCCTGGATTCGCTGGACTCGACGAGCGGCCAGCTGGAGGGGCTGGTGGATCGTCTGCCGTTCACTTCGAAAACTTGATTTCAAATCTCTCGCTTTCCTTACCCGGGGGGAGTGCCGAGACTCCCCCCGTTCCTATGTAAGGGACGCCTGAAGGCTATCGTCATGACATCGCCGGACCGGCGATTTTTTTTGCTCGACCGAAATTTTCCCTCAAGAATCCCTTTGCTTTGCCGTTACTTCAATCAAGGATGGTATATGGCTGTGTAGAAAGGGTTTTCACTAAATTCATGTGTCTGATCCAAGGCGCTGAAGAAGAGGATGCCTCATGAGTGACGCGAAACCGAGCCTCGGGTTGGCCTCCGCCAACGGAGGTCCGGTATCCGCCAAGACAGGCGGCGAGGCGTATGTCAAGGGTGTGGTCGCAGGTGGCAATCAGGTTGTCGTCGAGTCGATCGATAGCTTCTTGCAGGATGAGAAGCGAACGCTTGAGTTCTGTCTGGATGAGGATCAGGGGTGCGTTCTGGTCCGGGTCCTTGACTGGGAGCGTCGGACGCTCATCAGACAGATACCATTCGCGCAAGCTGTGAGGTTGATGGCCGAGTTCTATGAGCGGGTGACCGATCGTGCCAAGCCTCGGTGAGAGAAAATCTCTGACAAACATTTGAATGAATTTCGACTACTGATTCGTATCAATCCTAATAGCCACTCGTCGGGGAGTGAGGAACATGATGTACGCGATGCGCAGAGAGTTACAGCAATATCGTCAATCCGGTGCAATGGCCGAGGCGGAGACGGCAGACCCTCATCGGTTGATCCAAATGCTCTTCGAGGGGGCTCTTGAGCGCATTGCAGTGGCTAAAGGCGCCATGGAACAAGGCAATATCCAGCTCAAGGGGAATAAGCTGACTCAGGCGATCGCGATCATCGGTGGTCTGCGCTCATCCCTGGATCATGGCAAGGGCGCGGATCTGGCGGCCAATCTGGACTCGCTGTACGAATACATGACGCGCCGTTTGCTGCATGCAAACATGCGTAACGATGCCGAGGCGCTGGACGAGGTCATTGGCTTGCTGCGTGAGATCAAGTCCGCCTGGGATACGATTCCCACTCTGCTGCGCCAAGCTTCCTGAGAACCGCGGCCTCGATCGATGAAGATGCCCGAACACCGCTCGCTGTTCGGGCTTTTCTCTGGTTCGACGTGGATCAGACGCGCCCGCGATGCGTATCTGATCGGGATGCGAAGTCCGTCATGAATCCACAGAGCGATTCGACGGCGTCGAGCGTCATGGCATTGTAGATGGAGGCGCGGATTCCCCCCAACGATCGGTGTCCCTTCAGTCCGCTGAATCCGGCCTTGGCCGCTTCAGCGGCAAAGGTCTGCTCCAGTTCCGGTGTCGGTAGGTTGAAGGTGACGTTCATCAGCGAGCGATGCTCGCTATTCGCCCAGCCCAGATAGATATCCGAATGCCCATCGATGATGCCGTAGAGCGCATCGGCCTTGCGCCGGTTGATCTCGGCCATCCGATTCAATCCGCCGATCTCGTCCAACAGCCAGCGCGTGACCAGCAGCACCACATAGATGGCGAAGACCGGAGGGGTGTTGTAGATGGATCGGGCCTCGAGATGGGCGCGATAGTCCAGCAGTGACGGGATCTTGGCGGGAACGCGTTCGAGCAGATCGCGACGGATGACGACGAGCGTGACGCCGGCCGGCCCCAGGTTCTTTTGCGCATGGGCATAGATGAGATCGAAACGCCCCGCGTCGAATGGTCGTGAGAGGAAATCCGAGGACATGTCGCATATCCGCGGGACCTCTTCGCGTCCCGGGATCTCGTGAAACTGGATGCCCTCGACCGTTTCGTTCGAGACATAGTGGAAATAGGCCGCTTCGGGCGAGCAGTGCAATTCCTCGGCTGCCGGAAGGCGGCGATATCCAAGGGCTTCTCCGTCCCAGAGGACACGCACCTCTCCTTCCAGCCGCGCCGGCGGTATGGACCGTCGGCTCCAGTAGCCGCCGCGCACATACTCGGCCGCCTTGCCCGAATCGCGTAGCAGCAGCATGGGCACCATGCTGAATTGGAGCGTGGCGCCGCCCTGCAGCAGGAGGACGGCATGGGTTTCCGGAAGATCGAGCAAGCGTCGGATATTGCGCTCGGTCTCGTCCACCACCGAGGCGAACCAGTCCGAGCGATGACTGATGCCCAGGATGGAGAGTCCGACCTCGGGCACCGCGACGATGGCCTCTTGTGCCGCCTGCAGCACGGTGCCGGGCAGGGCCCCGGGACCCGCCGAGAAATTCAGTGCATTCAGTGCATTCATGCCGGCGTATTCGACCCCCGATCTTTCGCGCGCTGGATGAGCATGGTGCGGAAGGCATCGAAGACCTTCCGCATCGCCGGTTGCTTATAGGGATAGAGATCGACCGGGTCCATGGCATGAACGACCATCGCCGGATCGATCTCGAAGATCAGCAGACGTCCATCCTCCGTTTCGGCACAGTCGATGCCCAGATAGTCGAGCCCGATGGCGCGATGGATGGCTGTCAGGGCAGGGCCATGCCTGACGGCGAATTCCTGGTCGAAGCGGTTCATGAAATCCGCTTCCTCGGCGCGCTTCTCGGCGCTCTCCGCCATTCCTGCGTTGAGATAGTGAATCATCCAATGGTCCGATATCCCCATGTGGCAGGCGAAGGGCCGCCCGTCGATCAGCACGAGCCGATACTTGCGATAGCGTCCATCCCGACTGCGGTAATCGACGAACGGCGAGAGGAAGACCTCCTGGTTTGGCAGCGAGCGGACGGCCGCCAGAAGTTCGTCACCGTTCTCGGCCTTGGTGAGCCCCTGACCGGCATGGGAGTCGACCGGGCGTAGGATCAGGGGGAAATTGACGGATCCGTCCGGCGAGCGAAGCGGTTGGGCGTTGTTGGCGATGATCTCTTCCAGCCGGTCGGTCCGAAGGCGCCAGGTCGGCGGGATGAGGATGCCGGGAAGCGCTTTCATGACGTCATGGACCCGCTCTCGCGCCACGAGGCCAAGCGTTTGCTTGAGGTTGAGGACTGGCCTGGGCCAGTCGAGCAATCGCGGCAGCCAGGCATCCAGCAGCGGTCGGTTGGCGTCCGATTCGCCGATGGCGAAAAAGAGCAGATCGTGCTCGGGAAACTGTAATGAATCGAACGACTCTGCCGTTAACTCATCGGGAGACGGGTAGCACAGGGTCAATGCGATATCCGACTCTTCGAGGAGACACTCGATCGGCACATTGGACATGAGGTCGCCCGGCGCCATGATGGCCAGCAGTTTCAAGCGGGCGGGGCGTGAGGACTGGATGGGATAGAGGGTTTGGATCTCGAGCGCCTCGCGCTGGAGTTGCATCGCGATGTCGCGCTGACCACGGAACTGCATCAGGATCGAGGCGTCCATGAGCGCGGCTGCATCCGTTGGGTCCGTGCTCGCGCGTTGAATCAGTGTTTGACCGAACGCCGTCAGATCGACACCCGAAAGGTGTTGGCGCAGCAGCGGGGCGAGACCAAGCGAGGTTTTCATGATGCAGCTCGGGACGATGAGATCAGGTGTCGAAGAATTGTCTTCCGCATATCCAGGTGCTGCAAGTCATCGTCATGAAGACCGGTTGTATTGCACCGATCCGATTCAACCGGGCGGTTTTCCTGTCAGGATGTTGACGGGGCGCCATTCGTCCGTGTCAAGTTGTATGCAATCTTCTGTTATCGAAAGAGATTTTTCTTTTGGCATGGGTTTCGCAGATCCCCGTTTAGAACATGATTGCGGGAGATATGCCGTGAACTCTGTCAGCCAAGCCGATACGCCGCGCCTGACCCTCGTCTCTTCGGTCGCACAGCCGATCCATCAGCCCGTCGAGGAGACCATCGATGCAGTGCGCTTTCTCCAGGCGATGACCTTGTCCCTCGACCTGGACGAGGTGTTGGAGACGCTCAACGGCTTTCTTCGCGAACTGGTCGACCACAGCGGCTGGGAGTACCGTCATGCGGAATACTCCTGCGTATTCAACGGTGGAATCCCGGACCGTCATCGTCTCGAGTATGCCCTGACCCTGAACGGACAGGAGATGGGCACGCTCAAGCTGATGCGCGGCCGGCGATTCTCCGAATCCGATCAGATGCGTATCGAGAGCCTCTTGGGGCTGGCGGCGCAGTCGCTGCGCAACGCCCTGCGGTTTTTCAGGGCCTCGCAGCAGCTGGAGCGCGACCCGCTGACGGGGCTTGGCAATCGGCGCGCCTTCGACATGCAGGGTTCCCAATGGCTGGCCGACAGCGTGCGCCATCGTCATCCGATCGCGCTCATGGTCATGGATCTGGATCGCTTCAAGGGTGTCAACGACACCTACGGTCATCCGGTCGGCGATCAGTTGCTCCGCGCGGTGGCCAATACCCTGACGTCCGTGACCCGGGCCGCGGATCTGTGCGTACGCATGGGGGGCGATGAATTCGTGGTCCTGCTGCCGGGAACGGATCTGTCCGCCGCCATGGAGTGTGCGGAGCGAATTCGTCAGGCGGTGAGCCGGGAGTGCGTCATGATTCCGACGGGGGAAACCGTGACGACGAGCGTCAGCATCGGTGTCGCCGCCCATCGTCATGGCATGGACCTGGATCAGCTCTACCATCAGGCGGACGATGCGCTCTATGCCGCCAAGCGTGCAGGGACGAATCGCGTCTTGGCCGGTGCGGGGAATCCCTCATTGCAGACGAAGTGATGCCGTTGGCATTTTCAGTTAGCCGAACTCGCTTAGACTCATTACGATACCCTTAACGCCAGTGCCGTTGGTACCCAGACTGCGGCACTCTTCGGATAGAGCGCCTTCGAGGCGCTTTATCGTGTCCGATTCTTGTGGGAAACGTATGTCATGAGCAAAGTTCGACTAAGTGTGAAGTTGCTGGTCGGCTTCCTTTCGGTCGCGATGATCGTCCTGATCGTCGGACTCTTCGGGATCAAGGGCGAGATGGACATGAACAGTCATCTCGTCGCGATCAGCGAACAGTGTCTCCCCTCCCTGACCCAGCTGAATCGCCTGAATCTGGAGCGCGTCCAGATCCGTGCCCAGAGCTACGAGGTCAAGGCGCTGACGACATGGGGACCAGAGGCGCGCGAGATACTCGAACAGGTGATGCGCCAGCGCCAGGCGTCCTGGACCATCATCGAGGATGCGATCGCGAAATACGAGCGCTTGCCTCAAGCCGAGGTTGAACAGGCCGTTTATGAGGCATTTCTGTCCGATTACAAGACCTGGCGCAGCAGTTACGTTCAGATCGATGACCTCATGGCCCGCATGGTCGCGGCGTCCGGGCCAGATGCCTACGATGCTTTGGCGGCCGAGTATTCGGCGATCATCGACGAGTCATTCCTGCTGTCCGATCGCGTCGGGGTACTGATCGAGTCGCTGGTCGCGCTCAAGAATCAGAGCGCCAACACCCAGCTCGCCGAGTCCCGCCAGTCCGGTAGTCTCATGCTGAAGATCAATGGCGTTGGGATCGCGCTCGGCCTGATCCTGGCCGGTGGGCTCGGCCTGTTCATCACCCGGGACACCTTGCGCCAACTCGGCGACGAACCGCTCCGGGTGGTCGATGTGGTGAATCGGATCGCCGGCGGCGATCTGGCCTCGGAGATCAAATTGCGCAAGGGCGACGAGACCAGCCTGCTGGCGGCCATCTCGCGCATGGCATCGGATATGAAGCATCTCCTGCAGCAGGTTTCGTCGGTCAGCGATCAGGTCGCGGCCGCCTCGACTCAGCTCGCGGCGACGAGCGAGAAGACCCGCGAGCAGGTCAGGGTAGGGCAGTCGGAGACGGATCAGGTCGCCACGGCGATGAACCAGATGCTCTCTACCGTCGAGGAGGTCGCCCGGCATGCCGCGGCAGCGGCCGGCGCGGCACGGGATACGGATCGGGAGACCGAGGCGGGCGGCCAGGTGGTCAATCAGACCATCGCCGCGATCGAATCCCTGGCCATGGAGGTCGAAGAGGCCGGCAAGGTCATCGAGCGCCTGTCCGATGACAGCAAGGAGATCGGTGCCGTGCTGGACGTCATCCGGGGCGTCGCGGAACAGACCAATCTCTTGGCCCTGAATGCCGCGATCGAGGCGGCCCGCGCCGGCGAACAGGGACGCGGCTTCGCCGTGGTCGCCGCGGAGGTGCGGACCCTGGCCAGCCGGACGCAGTCCTCGATCCAGGATATCCAGGGCAAGATCGAGCGGGTCCAGAACGGCTCGGAGGGGGCTGTGCGGGTCATGCAGAAGGGGCAGGCGATGGCGCGCGAGAGCGTCGATCAGGCCCAGCAGGCCGGTGTGACCCTGCAGAACATCAGCTCCGCCATCACCAGCATCAGCGACATGAATCATCAGATCGCGAGCGCCGCCGAGGAGCAGACCGCGGTCGCCGAGGAGATCAACCGCAATATCCACACCATTTCCTCGACCGTGGATCAGACCTCGAGCGGTTCGTCGCAGATCGCCATGGCGAGCGAGCAGCTGGCGCAGCTCGCCACACGCATGCAGGAGCGCGTGGAGCGCTTCAAGATCTGATTGCCGACCCCGGACCCTTCATTCGCAAGGAGTGGGTGAAGGGTCTTGGGTGCGATCTCGGCTCAATGGGCGCCGTCATGATCGGAGCGGCCGGATCCGTTGCGCTTCTTCCTGTCTTCGATCAGCCGTAAGACCCTTTCTTCCAAGGCGTCGGCTTGAATGGGCTTGGCGATGATGTCGTCCATTCCGGCTTCCAGGAAGCGTATAGGGTCGTTTGCCAGCGTATCGGCCGACATGCCGATGATCGGGGTGAAGTCCATCCCGTCTTCCTTCTCTCTGAGTCGTCGAATCGTATCGATGCCATTCGCGTCGTGCATCTCCAAGTCGATCATCACGAGATCGAATGTCATGGGGGCGAATCGCTCGATCGCGATCGCTTCATCTCCGACGCTGGTGACCGAGTGTCCCCATTGGGCCAGCAGGCTTTGAGCGAGCTTGCGGTCGAGTTCTTTGCTCTCGACGAGCAGGATGCGGAGCCGAGACCGCTGTTCCTTGAGGTCGTGGCGTGTCAGCAGCGTCGGCCTCGTCTTGGATTCGCCGGATTCCAGCAAACGGGTCAGCAGGTCTCGGATCTGGCAGGGCGGTGTCGGTTTGGTGAGAAAGGCATCGATTCCGGCCTCACGGCAACGCTGTGCCTCTCCGCGGGTTGCGCTGGCCGAGATGAGGATGATCTTGGCCTGTCCGATCAGTCCTTCCTCGGAGAGCTGGCGTGTCAAGTCATAGGCATCCATGCCCGGAAGGATGGAATCCAGCAGTATGACGTCGTAGCTTGGTTCGGCCGTTCGGGCGAGTTGCAGGGCCGAGCGACCGTTGCCGGACTCCCGAGTCGAAAAGCCCCAGTCATCGAGCCAATAGGCGAGCGTCCTGCGATTGAGCGCATTGTCATCGACGATCAGGGCGCGTCTGCCCTGCCAGCTTTGGCGGATGCCCAAAGGAATCTCGGGCGGCTCGGTTCGAGGTAGGCTCAGATTGACGTAAAAGATCTTCACGCCCTCCGGTTTGGCGTCCAGCCGCAAATGTCCACCCAAATGCTCGATCAGGCGTGCCGCCATCGTGAGTCCGAATTCGGCGTCGATCGGATGGAGCGGCGTGTGAGCGGTGCGTGTCGGGGCGAGCACGGCAAGAAGCTGGCGCAGATCGCTGCACTGGATATCGATCCCGTTGGCGATGACCGCAATCTGGATGTCGTCTTCGGCGGCGACCCGGTTCGGACGGGATGCCAGCTGGATGCGGATCTCGCCATGCATGCTCAGATCGATCGCGGTCGCGCAGAGACTGGTCAGCACCTGGCGAATCCGTCCTGGGTCGCCGACGTGGAATTGCGGCTGATCCTCCGGCAGGTCCGCGACGAATGTCAGCCCCTTGTTTTCGGCCCTGATCGCCAGCGGCTCGAGCGTCTCGGCGACCATGATCGCGAGATTGAAAGGGATCGACTGGATCTGGAGCTCGCCGGTATCGATATGGGCGACGTCCAGGAGATCGTCGAGCAGTGCGAGCAGGGTTTCGCCCGAAGCCTTGAGTCGATCGAGATAACCGCGCTGGGTCGAGGTCAACTCGGTATCGAGCGCCAGTTCCGCCATCTTCAGGATGGTCTGCATCGGGTCGTGAATCCGATTGCCCATGGCCGAGATGAATTGGCTCCGGCCGCGATTGGCCCTCTCGGCCAGATCGCGAGCTCGCTCCAGATCCGACTCGGCTTGCCTGTCCGCCGTGATGTCCGTGCAGACGCCGACCATGCGCAGCACTTCGCCCGTCGGTGAGCGAACGAGTGTCGCCTGCTTTCTCAGGTGCCGGACATCCGAGTCCGGACGCAGGATGCGAAATTCGATCTCCCCGTAGTCCGCCTCCTTGGCGAGCCGGTCCAGGGTCCGCAAGGTCGGCTCTATGTCGTCCGGGTGAATCCGTGTCCGCCAGTCGCTGAAGGTCCCTCCGAAGGCATCGTTCGCCACTCCGCACAGTTGGCGCATCTGAAAATCCCAGACGAGCTGTCCCGAGCACAGATCCCATTCCCAGACGCCGATGCCCGCGGACTCGCGCGCAAGCTCGAACCTCTGGGTCTGGTGGCGCATCTGCGCGCGATGGATGCAGGCATTGGCGGCGTTGGCGAGCCGTCGGACGAGCGGCACGAAGGCATGCTGCATCCGCTGTGACATGGGGCTGGCCTCATGCCCCGCGAGAAACAGCAAAATGCCGAATCCGGGCAGACGAAATGCATGCAGCGTGCATTCCTCGTGCTGCCAGATCAGTGGAAGCTCATCCGGGTTGCGCGAGAGACTTTCATAGAGATCCCTTGCGGACCATTGATCCCAGAAGGTGGCGTAGCATGCGGTGCGCGTCAGCGTATCGGGTACGGCGGTGATACCCTGAGGCGTGTCTTCGTTCCTCTGTTCCTGTTGCTGGACGTGGAGAACGGCGGCGCCGACGCCGCCGAGCAGGCGCTGCATCTCGACCAGAAAACGTCGCAGCATGGGCTCGGGCTCGGTGCCTTCGCCAATGGCGAGCGACAGTTCGTACAGGATCTCGATATCGGCCGATGCACTCATAGGCGGTCGTCGTTCGTATTCCAGTGTGTCGCGCTCCATTCTCGGGTATCGAAATCGCTACGGCAAGCAAGCCGCGAGCCGATGGGGGTAGGGCGGCCCAGGCGCGACGCCCGGGCCGGAGTCTGGCCAGATACCCTCGGCATGTGCCGAGGGTATGGGGGCGGGTCAGTCCGCTTGCGAGGGTGCCGATGCGGCTTTCGGCTCGACGGTCGCTGGCGTGTCCTCAGCGGCTGGGGCTGCTTCGAGCTCGTCGGCTGGTTCCTGCGTCTGCGCCGGTCCTTCCGGCTCGGCCTTCAGGTCGTCGGCCTTCAGGTCGAGAACGCCTTCCAGGTCGTATTGCGAGAGCTTGAAATAATAGGGACGATCGGCGTCCTTGAGGACATAGTCCTCGCTGTCCTTGGCCTGCGAGATGCGATAGGTCCGGGTCTTGTCCCCTTCCAGATGGATGACGAGCGTCAGCTTGGGGTTCTCCTGGTCGTAGTCGGGTTCGTCCTGGATGCCGAGCACACCGCGATAGCCGAGGTTGGCGACCTTCATGAGGAGCGCGTCCACCGCGCTCTGGTCCACCTGGGCCTCCTGGCCGTCCAGCGTCCAGCCCTCCTCGCCCTTGGTCAGGGTCCAGTCGTCGGTGCCGATCGCGGTGATCTTGGGTCGCTCGATCTGCAGTTGGGAGCGGTCGATCCAGTCGTCGCGCCGGTTGGAGACGTCCGAGATCGCCAGCGGCAGCTCGTAGACGGCCGGATCGTCCGCCGGGCGTCCGAACAGACGTCTGAATCCACCCGATTCGCCGAACAGCAGCGTCGCCAGCTCGCCCTTGCCGTCCCCAAGCACCAGCCGGCGCTCGAACGCATCGTCGGCGACCTTGAAGCGCGTGCGCGCCTCCTCGCTGGTCGCGACCGGCAGCGGACGTTTGAGCCCGGCGAGCTGAGTCAGCAGACGGTCCATCTTGGCACCGTCGGCCGGAAAGTCGGCCAGGTCCGCCAGAACCCAGCCGCCATCCGAGCGGCGGCTCAGGGTCACCGAATCGGAGGGTTCGGATCCGGCGATGGTCACCCGCTGGACCTGATTAGGTTCGAGATCCACCAGCGGGGTCTGGGGTGCCGGGGCGTTCATGCGCGACTCGGTCAGCGAGACGCCGAGCGCGAGCAGCAGCTGCAGACCGAGCAGGGCGATCAGGACCATGACCCAGGGCGCGCGCAGATCCGGGCGCCAGCCCAGGCTCTGGGCGGTCGGCTGTGATGGGGTCTCCGTCATCTTGGACTCCGTCGAGGTCTGTTGCTTCATGCCCGCGCCCCTCCGTCGTGAAGGATGGCGGCATAGGCGGACTCACGCCGCCGACGGGCGCGACGATGGATCCAGTACACCAGCGCCAGTCCCGCCAGGGCCAGGAGATAGTTGAGCGACTCCCAGAAGAGCCGCGTCTGCTGACCCATGGGGTCGAGCATGCGGCTGAACTGGCCGCGTCCGCGCAGGCTCAGCAGGCCGCGATCCTCGAGCGACCAGTCGACCGCGTTCTGCACCAGCTCGACCGGCTTGAGATAGCGGGTCTGGGTCGCCTCGTTGGCCAGGCTGATGGCGGTGTCGGAGAGGAAGCTCGATGAGCCGATCAGGATCAGCCGCGCCGACTCCGGCGAGGACTCCACGACGCCCGAGATGACCGGCTTCTTGGCCTCCGCATCGGCGTCCGTCTCTGACTCCTGGTCGGTCTCTGCATCCGCATCCTTCGCCTTGCCGTCGGTGTCCTTGGCGTCCGCATCCGCCTTCGGCAGCAGCGGCGAGGGCTTGCCGGCGAAGGGCGAGTCGAAGCGTCCCTCGATCGAGACCGCCAGCAGCTTGCGTCCCCGGTCGTCGCCGCGCGGGAAGCCGATGTCGCCGTGGGCATCGAAGTCGGGCTGCATGTTCTCCGAATCGCTGGTCCAGGCGCTATCCGAGCTGCGGATCAGCTCGACCAGATGACGGCCCGCGTTCTTCTCGCGGTCCACCTCGATCGGCGAGGACCAGTTCATGGTGATCTGACCCAGGTTGGAGGTGATCCCCGAGTCCTGCGCCAGTCCGTCGCCGCGCACGTCCGGGAAGTAGGGATAGTCCAGGGTCTGGATCTCCTGCACCACGAACCCGCCGACGTCGCGCTGCACCGGGATGGGGAAGGGCGTGTTCTGCGGATCCAGGACCAGGCTCTCGCCGAGCGTCAGGCCCTGATGCTCGAGCCAGGATTCGAGCCCGGTCGGGGCCTTGTGGGCGCCGATGGTGCCGCCGGAGAGGTCGACCTGGAAACTGGACGCGGCCAGGAGGACGGTACCGCCCTGCATCAGGAACTGGTCGACGGCGAACTGCTGCTTCTCGTCCAGATTCTCCGGGGCCAGGACCATCAGCAGATCCGCCTCCGCCGGCACCTGGCCGGATTCGAGATCCGTCTCCTGGATCCGGAAGTTCTCCTCCAGGCTCTGCTGCAGCAGGCTGTAGTCGCCGCCGCCCGGCGCCCCGTAGGGATTGGGCATGGAGGCCGGCTTGTAGAGCGCCAGGGTGCGCAGCACGCCGGGCGCGAAGCGCTTGATGCCGGCCTCGATCGCCCGGCTCAGACCCGCGCGGTCGAGCGATTCGGGCAGCGGGATGGGGAAGCTCTGATCCCCGGACTGCAGCACCATGTAGAAATAGAAGGGCGTCGGGTCCAGCAGGCTCACGACCAGTGGCTCGAAGCCGTAGTCCTCGCGGATCTGCTTGGCGACGCTGCCATCGCCGGCGGCCGGATCCTTGAATGCGAAGCTGAAGCGTCCGGACGAGTCCCGGGCCAGATCGCTCAGGACCGATTCCAGATCCTTGCGCAGCGCCGGCAGGGGCTCGGGAAGCGTGTCGGACGCGGAGACGAATCCGGTGAAATGCAGCGGCTTGGTCAGGCTGGAGAAGAGATCGCCGCCGCCGCGATAGCCGTAGAGCACCTTCTTGATGGTGCGGGTCAGGTCGTACTCGGGGTTGCGCAGCCGGACGTCGAGATCCGTCTCGCTGCGCACCTTGAGATCGATCAGATCCTGGAAGTTGAGCGTCTCGTACTGATCGCCGTACTTGACCAGGATGTCGAAATAGGAGTTGACCACCGCCGCCTGGTACTTGTTGGCGGTCTGGAAGGCCACCGGATGAATGCCGTAGAGCTCGCCCGCCTCGCGCTCCAGCTCGGGCGAGTCCTGGGGATCGACGATCTCGACCCGGACCTTGCCCTTGCCGGCGATCTCGTACTCCTTCAGCAGATCGCGCAGCTGCGGGACCAGCGGGGCCAGCAGCGGATGGGTCTGGGCGCTGAAATAGCCGCGGATCAGCAGCGGCTCCTGGAGCTGGTCGAGATAGGTCTG
Source organism: Imhoffiella purpurea (assembly GCF_000585215.1). Classification (GTDB taxonomy): domain Bacteria; phylum Pseudomonadota; class Gammaproteobacteria; order Chromatiales; family Chromatiaceae; genus Imhoffiella; species Imhoffiella purpurea. The sequence continues at coordinate 22,377 of NZ_AONC01000070.1, forward strand.
GGTGGCCTCGGAGAGGGTGTAGAGACGGCCCTGGGTGAGGTCCGCGCGTGCCTGGGTCACGCCCTGCAGCCAGAGGTTGGCGGCGATCAGGTTGGCGACGGCCAGTCCGGTGACCAGCATCCAGCGGTGATGGTGGCGCGGGTTGGCCTGGGGTTCGGCCCAGCGCAGACGCTCCAGGCTGTAGACCGTCAGGGCCAGGAAGGCGCCGACCAGGCTGAGATAGTAGTAGAGATCGCGCAGATCGATCACGCCCCGGGTGATGGACTCGAAACGCGATCCGCTGCCGATCAGACGCAGGATCTCCCCGCCGTTGTGCCCGACCAGGCTGGTCAGGGCCGGCGAGCCGATCAGATAGAAGAGGATGCACACCAGCGCGCTGCCGATGAGCGCGACGATGGGGTTGTCGGTGCGCGACGAGACGAAGAGCCCGATCGCCAGATAGGCCGCGGCCAGCAGCAGGGTGGCCAGATAGGCGCCGACGATCGGACCCCAGTCCAGCGGCCCGAGCAGGGACACGGTGACCGGCAGGGGCAGGGTCAGGGCCAGTGCGACCGCGACCAGTCCGAGCGCGGCCAGGAACTTGCCGAGCACCAGCTTGGGCGTGGCGACCGGCAAGGTCATGAGGTTCTCGATGGTGCCGGACCGGCGCTCCTCGCTCCAGAGCCGCATGGTGAGCGCCGCGCAGAGGAACACCAGCAGGATCGGCATCCACTCGAACAGGGGCCGCGCGTCGGCGATGTTGCGGGCGAAGAAGGCGTCGACCCAGAAGAAGACGAAGAGACAGACCGCCAGGAAGGCCCCGATGAAGATGTAGGCCACCGGTGAGCCGAAGAAGGCCGCCAGCTCGCGGCGGGCGATACGCAGGATCTCAGACATGGGCCGCCTCCATCCGCTCCAGGGTCACGGCGCCGAACAGCGCCTCCAGGTCCTGACGCTCCTGCTCCAGCCCGTAGAGCGGCCAGCCGCGCTCGCCGAGCGTTTTGGCGACCAGTGGCGCCGCCGAGCGGGCGTCCGGGGTCTCCAGGGCGAAGCGCCGCAGTGTCTCATCCTGGTCGAGCAGCGAGACGTCCGTGACGGCGTCCAGCCCGGTCAGGGCCGAGCGCACCGCGTCCAGATCCTGCTCCAGGGTCACCAGCAGCCGCGGCGTGCGGCCGATGGCGTCCAGCCGGCTGTCGAGCGCCAGGCGTCCGCCGCGCATGATGAGCACGCGTCCGCAGACGGCCTCGACCTCCTGGAGGATGTGGGTGGAGATGATGACCGTGGCGTCCTGGGCCAGCTCGCGCACCAGTGCGCGCATGTGCTGGATCTGCGAGGGATCGAGCCCGTTGGTCGGCTCGTCGAGGATGAGGATGCCCGGCGCGTGCAGGATCGCCTGGGCGACCCCGACGCGCTGGCGGTAGCCGCGCGAGAGCGTCTCGATGGTGGCGGTCGCCTTGGGTCCGAGCTCGGTGCGCTCGACCGCGCGGCGGATGGCCGCCGGCCGCTGCCGGGGCTCGAGTCCCTGGAGCGACGCCTGGTAGTCCAGGTAGTCCAGCACCGTCATCTCGGGATAGAGGGGGCAGTTCTCCGGCAGATAGCCGATGCGTCTCTGTGCCTCGCGCCGTTGCTCGGCGATGTCCAGTCCGTCGATCCGGATGTGTCCGGCGCTGGGTTCTAGATAGCCGGTGAGCATCTTCATGATGGTGGTCTTGCCGGCCCCGTTGTGACCGAGCAGACCCACGATCTCACCGCGACCGATCTCGAACGAGACGTCCTGGACCGCCCTGAGCTCGCCGTAGCGACGACTGAGCCCGCGAACTTCGATCATGGCGTTACTCCTAGGCTCGCTTGATGTGTGTCTTGAGGAAGGGGCGGATTGCCCGCCTGGGCGCGGATTTCATCCAAGCCGCCCGGGTCGTGCAAGTACCGCCGCTCGGGAGGCTTGGTGGTGGGATCGGGGCGAGGCTTTGAATTCCTTGTCGATTCAAATCCTTGCGAATTCGCTTCGGTGTGGCGGGGCGGTGGTTAAATTTTGTTAAGGCATCGGCGCCGCCTCGAAGGCATGCTGCCGTTGGGGTTCGCTCTCGCCCACCTCGACCGACCCATGAAGGGCATGGGTCGGTTCATCTGGCCGGGAATGGCCTGGGCGGTCGTCAGATCACCGCGACCGGTATCTTGCCGATCCGGCCGCGCCATTCGGCCGGTCCGGTCTGGTGCACGGACTCGCCGCGGCTGTCGACGGCGACCGTGACCGGCATGTCCTCGACCTCGAACTCGCGGATGGCCTCCATGCCCAGGTCCTCGAAGGCGACGAGCCTGGAGCTCTTGATCGCCTTGGCGACCAGATAGGCCGCGCCGCCGACCGCCATCAGATAGACGGCGCCGTGACGCGCGATCGCCTCGATCGCGGCCGGGCCGCGCTCGGCCTTGCCGACCATGCCGATGAGGCCGGTGTCGGCGAGCATCTGCTCGGTGAACTTGTCCATGCGGGTCGAGGTGGTGGGGCCGGCGGGTCCGACCACCTCGTCGCGGACCGGATCGACCGGGCCGACGTAATAGATGAAGCGGTTGGTGAGATCCACGCCCTCGGGCAACGGCTCGCCCTTGTTCAGCAGGTCGGTGATCCGCTTGTGGGCGGCATCGCGACCGGTGAGGAGCTTGCCAGAGAGCAGCAGACGCTCGCCCGGGCGCCAGGTGGCGATCTCATCGCGGGTGAGGCCGTCGAGATCGACCCGGCGGGCGCCGGCATCCGCGTCCCAGGCGATCTCGGGCCAGTCGTCGAGGCTCGGCGGTTCCAGAACCGCCGGGCCGGATCCGTCGAGGGTGAACTCGATATGACGGGTCGCGGCGCAGTTGGGGATCATGGCGACGGGCAGCGAGGCGGCGTGCGTCGGATAGTCGAGGATCTTGACGTCCAGCACCGTGGTCAGCCCCCCGAGTCCCTGGGCGCCGATGCCGAGCGCGTTGACCTTCTCGAACAGCTCCAGGCGCAGTTCTTCGATGGGTGTGGATGGTCCACGCGCCTTGAGCTCGTGGATGTCGATCGGCTCCATCAGGGATTCCTTGGCCATCAGCATCGCCTTCTCGGAGGATCCGCCGATACCGATGCCGAGCATGCCGGGAGGACACCATCCAGCCCCCATGGTCGGGACCGTCTTGAGCACCCAGTCGACCAGGCTGTCGCTCGGGTTGAGGATGGCGAACTTGGACTTGTTCTCCGATCCGCCTCCCTTGGCCGCGATCCGCACCTCGACGCGATCCCCCGGAACCAGATCCAGGTGCATGACGGCCGGGGTGTTGTCGCCCGTGTTCTTGCGCCCGCCGATCGGTGGGGACACCATGGAGGCCCGCAGGACGTTGTCGGGGTGCGTATAGGCGCGGCGCACGCCCTCGTCCAGCATCTCCTGGAGGCTCATGTCGGACTCCCAGCGGACGTCCATGCCCACCTTGACGAAGGCCACCACCATGCCGGTGTCCTGGCAGATGGGGCGCCGGCCCTCGGCGCACATTCGGGAGTTGATGAGGATCTGGGCCATGGCGTCCTTGGCGGCGGGGGATTCCTCGGCGGCGTAGGCCGCGGACAGCGACTGGATGTAGTCGCTGGGGTGATAGTAGGAGATGAATTGCAGGGCGTCGGCGACGCTCTGAATGAAGTCGTTCGTTCGTATGATGCTCATAGTGCCAGCTGACGTTTGTCAGGTTCGTGACCGGTAGAACCTTGGTATGGTGGCCAATTCTACGACAGGGTCTGAAAGACCTGGAAACCTGAAGCCCAGGGGGCGCGATGCGTCGGCGTTTCCCAACGATTGAGCCAGGCGCTCTCCGCGGAGGTCTCCATCTTCCAGCCGGATAGTGGCACACCCCGTGGTATGGAGACCGCTCGCGCGAAGGCTAGGCATCAAAGGGGTTCCGGGAGGCGTCCGGCCCCGGCGGCCAAGGGATCATCCTCCAAGGTTGTCAGGGCCATGTCGTCACAGACCAAGTCGGCGTCGCTGCCGGCCCGCTCGGAGACCGACGAGTGGGAGGAATTCTGACCCGAGGGCAGCGATGGAGCATCGACGGGGATCCGTCGCGGTGACGAGGATGAAAAAATGCTTGCTATCGCTGAAAGCCGTCTGTAATATAGCGGGCTCTGAACGACGACAGGCGCGTAGCTCAGTTGGTTAGAGCACCACCTTGACATGGTGGGGGTCGTTGGTTCGAGTCCAATCGCGCCTACCAATTCCGGCTGTCAGCCTTCAGCGATCAGCTTTCAGCGCAAGAATCTGGCTGAAAGGGGAGCGCTGAAGGCTGACGGCTTTTTTATTGCCCGTCAATCCTTGCGTTCCCCCAAGTCAGGGCCGTGCTGTACGACTCACGTGATCCCTCGTATCGATCACCACTGAAACCAGGATTCGAGATGCCTCTGATTACCCTTCCCGATGGCTCCCAACGCCAGTTCGATCAACCCCTTTCCGTTCACGAGGTCGCGGCCTCGATCGGCCCGGGTCTCGCCAAGGCGGCGCTCGCCGGGCGTGTGGATGGAACCCTGGTCGACACCTCCTATATGCTCGACCGCGACGCCGAACTGGCGATCGTCACCAGCAAGGACGAAGAGACCGCGCTGGAGCTGCTGCGTCACGACGCCGCCCATGTGATGGCGCAGGCGGTCCAGGAGCTGTATCCGGGCACCCAGGTGACCATCGGTCCGGCGATCGAGAACGGCTTCTATTACGACTTCGCCCGCGACGAGCCCTTCACCCCGGACGATCTGGAGCGCATCGAGGCGCGCATGCACGAGATCGTCAAGCGCGATCTGCCCATCGTTCGCGAGGTCTGGGACCGCGAGGAGGCCAAGCGCACCTTCGCCGGGATCGGCGAGCGCTACAAGGTCGAGATCATCGAGGACATCATCCCCGAGGGCGAAGAGGTCTCCGTCTATCGTCAGGGCGACTGGTTCGACGTCTGCCGCGGTCCGCACCTGCCGAGCACCGGCAAGCTCGGCAACGGCTTCAAGCTGACCAAGGTGGCCGGCGCCTACTGGCGCGGCGACTCCAGCAATGCCATGCTGCAGCGCATCTACGGCACCGCCTGGCGCGACAAGAAGGAGCTCAAGGCCTATCTCCAGCGTCTGGAGGAGGCCGAGAAGCGCGATCACCGCAAGCTCGGCAAGCAGCTCGATCTCTTCCACTTCCAGGACGAAGCGCCCGGCATGGCCTTCTGGCACGCCAAGGGCCGCGTCATCTATCGCCTGGCCGAGGCCTACATGCGCGAGAAGCTCGCGGAGTACGGCTACGAGGAGGTCGAGACCCCGCAGGTGCTCGACCGCTCGCTGTGGGAACGCTCGGGCCACTGGGAGAAGTTCGCCGACGGCATGTTCACGACCCAGCTCGACGATCGCGACTATGCGATCAAGCCGATGAACTGTCCGGGCCACATCCAGCTCTACAACCAGGGGCTCAAGAGCTACCGCGACCTGCCGCTGCGTCTCGCCGAGTTCGGTGTGGTGCACCGCAACGAGCCGTCCGGAACCCTGCACGGCCTGATGCGCGCCCGCCGTTTCACCCAGGACGACGCCCACGTCTTCTGCACCGAGGAGCAGCTCCAGTCAGAGGTGGCGACCCTGATCGACATGGTGTTCGAGACCTATCGGGATTTCGGCTTCGACCAGATCGACCTGGCCCTGTCGCTGCGCCCCGAGAAGCGGGTCGGCGCCGACGAGCTGTGGGACAAGGCCGAGGCCGCCCTGGATCGCTCGCTGAAGGACAAGGGGCTCGAATTCAGGGTGCAGCCGGGCGAGGGCGCCTTCTATGGCCCCAAGATCGAGTTCACCCTGCACGACAGCATCGGCCGCGCCTGGCAGTGCGGCACCATCCAGGTCGACTTCTCCATGCCCGGCCGGCTCGGTGCCTACTACATCGCCGAGGACAACAGCAAGCAGACCCCGGTCATGATCCACCGCGCGGTCCTGGGCTCGGTCGAGCGTTTCATCGGGATTCTGATCGAGCACTATGCCGGATTCTTCCCTGCCTGGCTGGCGCCGGTCCAGGTCGCCGTGCTCAATATCACCGACCGTCAGGCGGACTATGTCAAGGAAGTCGCTAAGGTATTGCGCGACAAAGGCTTCCGTGTCGAGACGGACTTGAGAAACGAGAAGATCGGCTTTAAAATCCGCGAGCACACCCTGCGGAGGGTGCCCTACTTACTCGTGGTGGGGGATCGGGAAGTCGAAACCCGCTCGTTGTCCGTTCGTGACCGCAAGGGCCAGGATCTCGGCTCGTTCGAGCTTGGCGCCTTCATCGACCGCCTGGGCGAAGAGGTCGCGAGCCGAGCCCACTAAAGCGTACGGCTTCGCGAAGCGGGTCATGAGCATGATCCGCCCCGCTGCGTTCATTTGTGTTTCTGGAGGAACCTGCTATCGCCGCACCAAAGAGAAACCGCGTCAACAAGGAAATCAATGTGCCGGAGGTCCGGCTGATCGGCGCGGATGGAAATCAGATCGGGGTCGTGAACACGCGCGAAGCGATGGACATGGCCGCCGAGGCGGGATTGGACCTTGTCGAGATCGTACCCACGTCGGAACCACCGGTGTGTCGGCTGATGGATTTCGGTCGCTTCCTCTTCGATCAGAAGAAGAAGAAGAACGAGGCCAAGAAGAAGCAGAAGCAGGTTCAGATCAAGGAAGTGAAGTTCAGGCCAGGGACGGATGAGGGAGACTATCAGGTCAAACTACGCAACCTGACGCGTTTCCTCAATGAAGGGGACAAGGCCAAGGTGACCATGCGGTTCCGGGGGCGTGAGCACGCCCACCGCGAACTCGGCTTGGAACTCCTCAGACGGATCGAGAACGATCTGGCCGAATTCAGTACCGTGGAGCAGCAGCCGCTCATGGAGGGGCGTCAGATGGTCATGGTGCTCGGCCCCAAAAAGAAATAGCGACGATCGGAATACCGGCCTCGGGGCGATTCACACTGAGGGATCGCGGAGGCAAGGCATCGGGCGCCCCTGCTGGCGCCCGATGCGTTCTGAAGACCTGTCGGCCGGTCCGCGTCGCATCATCGTCATCAGCAAATAGCGGAGTATTCGAGACCCATGCCTAAGCTGAAAACCAATCGCGGAGCCGCGAAGCGCTTCAAGCGCACCGCCTCCGGTATCAAGTGCAATGCCTCCCATCGGCGTCACATCCTGACCAAGAAGAGCACCAAGCGGAAGCGTCAGCTGCGCTCGCCGCAGCGCATCCACAAGTCGGATGTGCGGATGGCGCTACGGATGATCCCCTACTGCTAGGGAATCGACGCGACCGATCGGATCCATTCGGCCGATCGGCCAATTGCACTCATCAAGTTACCGGAGAGTTATAGATGCCAAGAGTCAAACGCGGTGTGACGGCGCATGCCCGCCACAAGAAGGTGCTGGACGAAGCCAAGGGCTATTACGGCGCGCGCAGCAAGGTCTATCGGGTCGCCAAGCAGGCGGTCGTCAAGGCCGGTCAATACGCCTATCGCGACCGTCGCCAGAAGAAGCGCCAGTTCCGTGCGCTCTGGATCGCCCGCATCAACGCCGCCGCCCGCGACAACGGTCTGTCCTACAGCCGTCTGATCGCCGGTCTGAAGCTGGCGGGTGTCGAGGTCGATCGCAAGATGTTGGCCGACATCGCCTATCACGATAGCGTCGCCTTTGCGGCGATCGCCGAGCAGGCGAAGACGGCCCTGGCCTGATCCGCAGCCATCCCGTTCGCGTCCGCCTGCGACAAAGAGGGAAAGGCTCAGGTCTTTCCCTCTTTTCGTTTGGGTCGGGGCGAACGCACCAGACATCCAGCCGGAAGACTCTAAGCATGGCCGAAAACACCGGACTCGGTATCGCTTCCCTGCGCGATGCCGCTATCGAGGCAATCGCGGGCGCAACCGATCTTGCCGCGCTCGACCAGGTGCGCGTGCGCTATCTGGGCAAGAGTGGCGAGATGACCGCCCTGCTCAAGCGGCTCGGCACCCTGCCGGCGGAGGAGCGTCCGGCCGCGGGGCAGGAGATCAATCGGGCCAAGGTCGCCGTTCAGGAGGCCATCGACGCGCGCAAGGGCGCGCTGGAGCAGGCCTCGCTGGCCGCGCGTCTCGCCGCCGAGCGGATCGACGTGAGCCTGCCCGGGCGCGGACAGCAGCCCGGTGGACTGCATCCGGTCACCCGCGCCCTGCGCCGCATCGAGCGGCTCTTCGCTAATTCCGGCTTCGCCGTGGCCGAGGGTCCCGAGGTCGAGGACGCCTATCACAACTTCGAGGCCCTCAACATTCCCGAGCACCATCCGGCACGGGCGATGCACGACACCTTCTATTTCGACGCCGACCGCCTGCTGCGCACCCATACCTCGCCGGTGCAGATCCGGGTGATGGAGGAGCAGAAGCCGCCGCTCAAGATCATCGCCCCGGGCCGGGTCTATCGCTGCGATTCGGACCTGACCCACACCCCCATGTTCCATCAGGTCGAGGGGCTTCTGGTCGACGAGAACGTGAGCTTCGCCGACCTCAAGGGCGTGCTCTACGACTTCCTGACCAACTTCTTCGAGCGCGATCTGGCGCTGCGCTTCCGGCCGTCCTACTTTCCCTTCACCGAGCCCTCGGCGGAGGTCGACATCCAGTGCGTCATCTGCGGCGGCAGCGGCTGCCGGGTGTGCAAGCAGACCGGCTGGCTGGAGGTGCTCGGCTGCGGCATGGTCTATCCCGAGGTGTTCCGGCACGTGGGCATCGATCCCGACCGCTATCTCGGCTACGCCTTCGGCATGGGCGTCGAGCGTCTCGCCATGCTGAGATACGGCATCGACGATATCCGCCTCAATTTCGACAACGACCTGAGATATCTGCGTCAGTTCGCCTGACGCCGACTCGGCGGGCGCCGACGCGCGCGCCCGGCATCATGACTTCATCTAGACTCGCCGGGCGCGACTGGTCCGGCGAGCGACGACGGGAAATCGAGACATGCGATTCAGTGAGGCTTGGCTCCGCGAGTGGGTGAACCCACCGGTCGATACCCAGCAATTGGCCGATCAGCTCAGCATGGCGGGTCTGGAGGTGGACGCGGTTGAGCCGGCGGCGCCGGACTTCAGCGGCGTCTTCATCGGGCTGGTCCAGGCGATCGCACCCCATCCGGACGCGGCCAAGCTGCGTATCTGCACGGTCGACGTGGGGCAGGGCGATCCGCTTCAGATCATCTGCGGCGCCGCCAACGTCGCCGAGGGGATGCGGGTTCCGGTGGCGACCATCGGCGCTCGTCTGCCGGGCGACTTCAAGATCAAGCGCGCCAAGCTGCGCGGCGTCGAGTCCTTCGGCATGATCTGCTCGGCCAAGGAGCTGGGTCTGGCGGAGTCCTCCGAGGGCATCCTGCCGCTGCCCGCCGACGCCCCGCTGGGCGAGGACGTCCGCGCCTGGCTGGCGCTCGACGACCACTGCATCGAGGTCGATCTGACCCCGGATCGCGGCGATTGTCTGGGACTCGCCGGACTGGCGCGCGAGGTGGCCGTCATCAACCGCTCGCCCCTGACGCCGCCCGCGATCGAGCCCGTGGCGCCTGCCTGCGACGACCGCTTCCCGGTCTCCCTGGCGGCGCCGCAGGCCTGTCCGCGCTACGTCTGTCGCGTGATCCGCGGCATCGACCCGACGGCCGAGACTCCCATGTGGATGCAGGAGCGTCTGCGTCGCGGGGGCATTCGCGCCATCAGCCCGGTGGTCGACGTCACCAACTATGTGCTGCTCGAACTGGGGCAGCCGATGCACGGCTTCGATCTAGCCAGGCTCTCGGGCGAGATCCGGGTGCGCATGGCCGCCGCCGGCGAGCGTCTGGCCCTGCTCAACGGCGAGGAGGCGGAGCTGCGCGAGGACACGCTAGTCATCGCCGACGCCGAGCGTCCGCTCGCCATGGCCGGCATCATGGGCGGTGCGGACAGCGGGGTCGGCGACGATACCCGCGACATCCTGCTCGAGAGCGCCTTCTTCGCCCCGCTGGCCATCAGCGGCAAGGCGCGCTCCTATGGTCTGCACACCGATTCCTCGCACCGCTTCGAGCGCGGCGTGGATCCGGAGCTCCAGGTCCGGGCGATCGAGCGCGCCACCGCGCTGCTGCTCGACATCGTCGGCGGCACCCCAGGTCCGGTCCATGAGACCAGCTCTGCCGAGCATCTGCCCCCGCGCCGGCCCCTGCAGCTGCGCGAGCGGCGTATCGCCCAGGTTCTGGGCCTGGAACTGCCGGCCGAGTCCGTCGAGGACATCCTCGGCCGTCTCGGGATGGATCTGGAGCGCTCGGACGAGGGCTGGACGGTCACGCCGCCGAGCGCCCGCTTCGATCTGGTCCAGGAGGTCGACCTGATCGCCGACGTCGGACGCATCCACGGCTACGACCGCATCCCGGTCTCGCATGCCAGCGCCTCCTCGGTGACCAAGTCGGCGCCCGAGTCCGGGTTCGATCTGGATCGCGCCCGGCTCGCCCTGGTCGATCGCGGATTCCACGAGGTCATCACCTACAGCTTCGTCAGCCCCGAGATACAGGCGCTGGTCGAGCCGGGCGTCGAGACGCTCCAGCTGGCCAATCCCATCAGCGCCGAGCTCTCCACCATGCGCACCAGCCTCTGGCCGGGTCTGCTGCAGAGCGCGCTCTACAACCAGTCGCGCCAGCAGGACCGGGTGCGGCTCTTCGAGTCCGGGCTGCGCTTCCGGGTGACGCCCGATGGACTGCGCCAGGAGCTGGGGATCGGTGGTCTGGTGGCCGGGGGCGTCGCTCCCGAGCAGTGGGATCAGAAGGCGCGCCCCGTCGATTTCTACGATCTCAAGGCCGATGTCGAGGCATTGCTGTCCCTGACGGGCGCGGCCGGCGAGTTCCGCTTCGTCCCAGGCGAGCATCCGGCCCTGCATCCGGGCCAGACCGCCCGTATCGAGCGCAATGGCGAGGCGGTCGGTCTCATGGGGATGCTGCATCCGTCGGTGGCCGCCAAGCTGGATCTGGACGGCGACGTCTTCCTCTTCGAGCTGGATATCCTGCAACTGGACGAAGGCGTGCTGCCGCGCTACCGGCAGATCTCGCGTTTCCCGGCCATCCGCCGCGATCTGGCTCTCCTGGTCGACGAGGGGGTCACCTACGGGGCCATAGATGCCTGCATCCGAGCGGCCGAGCCCGAGCTGCTGCGCGAGCTGGTGCTGTTCGACGTCTACACAGGTGAGAACATTGATTCAGGACGAAAAAGCCTCGCTTTAGGATTGATTTTACAGTCTTCTTCCCAGACACTTACGGACGAAGTCATCGAGAGAACGGTAGGACGCATCCTGGATCGTCTTACCACCGAACTTGGCGCACGATTGAGAGATTGAAGGTATGGCATTGACCAAAGCCGAAATGGCTGAACATCTGTTCGAAGAACTCGGGCTCAACAAGCGCGAGGCCAAAGACATCGTCGAGATGTTCTTCGAAGAGATCCGCACCGCGCTGGAGCGGGGCGAGCAGGTCAAGCTGTCCGGATTCGGCAACTTCGATCTGCGCGAGAAGAAGGAGCGTCCGGGACGCAATCCCAAGACCGGCGAGGAGATCCCCATCACCGCCCGTCGCGTGGTCACCTTCCGCCCCGGCCAGAAGCTCAAATCGCGTGTGGAGGCCTATGCTGGAACCGATCGATAGTGGTAACGGTCTCGGCGAGGGCGATCTCCCGCCCATCCCGGGAAAGCGTTATTTCACCATCGGCGAGGTCAGCGAACTGTGCGGCGTCAAGCCGCACGTCCTGCGCTATTGGGAACAGGAATTCCCACAGCTCAAGCCCGTGAAGCGCCGGGGCAACCGGCGCTACTACCAGCGACACGACGTCCTCATGGTCCGGCAGATCCGCAATCTGCTCTACGACCAGGGGTTCACCATCGGTGGCGCCCGCCAGCAGCTCAGCGGCGAGGGCGCCAAGCACGACATGAACCAGACCCACCAGATCCTCCGCCAGATGCGCCTGGAGCTCGAAGAGATCCTCCAGGTGCTCCGGCGCTGATTCCAGGACGCCGTCGCCCGATTCCGAGGCATGGTTCCTGCTTACTTCACCTTCCCCCGGATTCCCCCCATCCTTCATGCCCGGCCGGGGTCCAAGGCCGTATGTCCTCATCCCTGAATTCGCCGCCGTGGGCTCGGTCATCTCGCGAGGGTGACATAGTCACGGATGTTCGGGGACGGAATCCTTAGAGTTGGATCACACCGCGCGGCACCATCCACGCGCGCGTCCCGCTCCGTCCCTCGCCCGTACCGCGATGGATCGAGGCCGGAGCCAGAACCCAAAGGAATCCGCCCCATGTTGAAATCGATCATCCCGCCCGCCGTCGGTCTGGCCATCGGCCTCGGTCTCTTCGGCGCTTCAGCCGACGCCTCCGAGACGCTCGATGGCCGCGTGCTGTGGGAACGTGCCGAGGGGCCGACCGGCAAGTCCTGCGCCTCCTGCCATTCGCCCCTCGAGGAGACGATGCGCGGACGGGCCGCGACCTATCCCAAATTCATCGCCGCCATGGATCGCGAGGTGACCCTGGAGCAGCGCATCAACGGCTGCCGCCGCAAGGCGCTTGGCGTCGAGCCCTGGGCGCCGGATGCGCCCGAGCTCGAGGCGGTCGCCGAGCTGCTCCGCTCCTTGGACTGAACGTCCCGGCGTCCGCTTCCTTGGCGCCCTCCATCGGTCCGCTCGGCTGGGAGGGGCCGATCCGTCCCCGGGGAACCGGGCTGAGACGGATCAGCGCTGATCGGTCCTCGATGGAAGGCGGCGTATCCCAGCCTTCCACGGCGGCTCCTTCCATTCGGGATGCCGCTTCCATTCGCCCTTGAGCGCCCCGAGCCAGCCTCGGAGGTCTGAAAGGGACGGGATCGTCGGGGTATGGCTCAGCTCGAAATGGATGCCCGTGAAGGGGTCGTCGAAGAAGACGGCATAGTAGCCCGGCGCGTAGACGGGATACTCGGCCGGCGGCTCGGTCACCTTCACCTGGTTCCTCAAGAGGAAATCCCGGTGGAAGTCGTCGACCTCGCGGCGGTTTCGGGCCCAGAGCGCGATGTGATGGATGCCGGTGGCATGCGCGTCCGGGTTCAGCCTGTCCCCGGTCTCCGCCGGCTGGATCCCGATATAGCTGTGGAAGAAGGGGAGGCGGGCCATGTAGTAGGTCGAACGGTAGCCGATGTCCAGGGTCCAGAAGCTCTGGTAGCCCAGCCAGCCGAACATGCGGTCGAAGAAGGCGATGGATTCCTCGTAGCGCAGCACCGAGAATTCGACGTGATGAATGCCTTTCCATCTCATCTCGATCAGACTCCATTGTTGCTTGATGGCGGTTCGAATTGCGGACTTGAGTGTAGGTTATGAGCAGCGGGCGCCCAGCCGAGTTCGGAACGTTGAAAGGACGAACTCCCGGCCACGGCGAACCGCTTGCCGTCCCAGCGCATGGCCTCGATGCGGATCTGCCGGGACGATGCCTGGATGCGGTTGTAGGCGTTCGGCTCGCCCTTGCGGCGGCTGGAGATGGCGGTTCCGGCCTGGGCGACGACGATGCCGTTGGCGGTGCCGGCGTCGCTGCGGTGCAGGTGTCCGCCGAGGATGAGATCGATCCGGGCCGAGCGCAATCCGTCCAGAATCTCATCGGCCCGGCCGACCAGGCCGCGTTTGCGCACCGCGTCCGAGAGCAGGAAGGGATGATGGGCGACCAGGATGCGCACCGCATCGGGTTCCGAGGCGCCGGCCAGTCTCACGACCCGGCCCAGCTGATCCAGGTTGATTCGGCCCCGGGACCAGTCCAGATGCATCCCCCAGCGTCGCGCCGTCTTGACCCCGATGGCGATGAAATCCCGTCCCCTGACGCTGGATTCGAGATCCTCCGAGATGTGGCGACGCCATTCGCGCCAGGGGTGGACGAAGCGCCGCCAGGGTCGCCAGCCGGGCAGGTCGTGATTGCCGGGAACCACCAGGACAGGATCCGGCAGCCTGCGGATGAAGGTGGCGGCGGCGGCGAATTCGCGCGGGCGTGCGTGCTGGGTGAGGTCGCCGCTCAGGGCGACCAGATCGGGCCGCATCCGCCGGATCTCCGCGCAGAGCGTCTCGGCGAGCGGCGGCAGGTGGGTTCCGAAATGCAGGTCCGAGATGTGGGCGATACGCATCATGGAAGGGGCGTCGCGGCGCCGCTCAGGTCGCGGGCACCAGCATGGCGACGGATCGAGGCTCGACCGAGAATCTCAGCGGCGTCTCGAGACGCCGGATCTCGCCGTCCAGCATGAGGGAGATCGCTCGGCGCCCGGAGACGCCGAGGCTCGCCTCGGACGCGGCGGTGGTGAGCACGGCGTCGTCCGCCAGCCAGTCGCCCAGCATGACCCGGGTGAGCAGTCGGATGAGATCGCGGGCCGAGGTCTTGCGGACCGCATAGATGCCGAGCCGCCCGGCGTCGAGATGCGTCCGGCGGGGCAGCGGGCCGGACGCGGTCTCCAGCAGGTTGTTGGTGACCACGACCGTGTGCGAGCGCAGCCGTCTGCTGCGTCCGTCGGCGATCAGCCGCATGCGTCGGTGGGGGTAGAGGCGCAGCAGTCTCAGGCCCTGCCAGACGAGCCTCGGCCATCGGCTCCAGGGCGCCGATCCGCGTTCGCGCTCGCGTTGGCGGGCCACCAGGGGGCTGACGCCGATCATGCAGGCGCAGAGGAAGGGTGCGCCGTTGACCCTGGCCGTGTCCACGTATCGGACGCGGGCGTCGAGCAGGGTCTCGACTGCGGCCTCCAGATCGAGCGGGATCCCCAGATCCTTGGCCATCCAGTTCATGGTTCCGCGCGGAACGATGCCCAGCGGCACCCGGCGCCCGTCCAGAGCCTCGACGACGCCGAGCAATGTGCCGTCGCCTCCCGCGACGCAGATGGCGCTAACCTGCTCGTCGAGCGCCTCGGACAGCGCGCCTGCGAGTCCGTCTGGCTCGAATGGGATCCGTTGGACCTGGACGCCTCGCTCGTCGAGACGTCGGCTCAGCAGCTCCATTACGGGATCCGGGCCGCTCGGGTCGGCGTCTCCCGAGGCTGGGTTGATGACGGCCAGGATGCGGGATCCTGGCGGTGTGGAAAATGGTTCAGTGTCTGTTACCGTGGGCATCTGTTGGCCATATGGGGTGCTTGCGAGCGAGGAGCATGATTCGGGCCATCCGTGATGGACGCTGATTCTGGGCACCCATGGCATTCGATATCACCTCCCGAGGATGGTGCAGGACGTTCCTGGATGTATTTTGGCGATGGTGGTTGGGCAAATCAGCCGCTCGGGAGGTGCAAATCCACCGTTTTCATGGTTGGATGGGGCCTTCGAAAGGGACCGGACGCGATGGTGGAATGATAAACGCCAGGACATCGGGGCGGCAGCCTGCAATGTCGAAAGTCCTGGATTCGGCTTGCTCTTTGCTTATCAATAGATCGACCAGAGACTTTGTCTATCCTCATCATCGGGACGAACACAGGGCCGATCATCCTCATGCCGTCAACCCACCTTCACTCCACTCCACATGACTTGCCGCTGGATCCGGAGCGCGAGCGACTCGCCGACCTCGAGCGCCGCTCGCTGCTCGCCGAGCAGGCGAGACAGCAGGCGCACCATCTGCGGACACCCCTGAGCGTGATCAAGCTGATCTCGGAGACGCTGCAGCTGGAGCTCTTCGACGACCGCGCCTATCATGAGCGTCTGCAGCGTCTGCTCGGCGCGGCATCGACCCTGTCCAACGGTCTCAGCGATGCGGTCCGCTCGACCCGCTTCGGAGACGGTCCGCAGAAGCGGCTGGATGCGCTGTCCGTCGCGGCGGATGTCGTGCGTCTCTATGGCGGGCGTGTCGTCGCGCCAGCCGATACCCGTAGCGCCGCGCTCGGGGTGGAGATCGAGCGCGACAGCTTCGAGGCGGCCGTCATCCATTGTCTGAGGCTTCTGGGCGTCGGCACGGACTGTGGTCATCCCTGGGGGCATCGGCCGGTTCTGGAGTATCGCGAGGGTGATGGAAAGGTCATCCTGAGACTGAGCGTCGAGGGTCGGCCCAATCCGGAGATTCCCAGCGAACGCGCCGATCTCAAGCTCATGACATTGGCGGCGGAGCGTGCCGCCCGTGACGCTGGTGGCACCCTGACCCTGACCGATGAGAGCGCGACCTTTCTGCTCCCATTGGTGGCAGGTAGCGGCTAGGGAACCTTCCGCGGTTCCGACCCCCGACTCGATCGGTCCCGCAGCCATGTGGGACGGATATCGGTCTGCGCCGATCATCCAGGTATCCTCGGGGCTTGCGGCGGCCGGATTGGCTCCCGGTCCTCAGGCGGCCTTCCCCCGGCCGGGATTGCGGTTTACTTGCCGGATCGCACCCAAAGCGGTTCAAATGCCCCCATCTCTCCTCGTGGTCGGTCCCCGACGCGCATCCACGATCCTGTGCGACGAGCCCGTATCGATCCTGGAGCGCATTCGAGAGTCCGCCAATCCATATTTGTCTCCAATTCCGAGGTGACGTCGATGAACGAGGATATGCGCTCCAGTCATGAGGAGGCGGATACCTCCGATGAGCTACTGTCCGATGAGGGGCAGGAATCGATTCAGCGGCTGCAGACGGTCAATGAGGCACTGGCCGTCGCGAACGCTCGGCTGGCACGGAGGATCGAAGAGCTTGAATCCGAGAGGGACAGGTGCCGGCAGGTCGAGCTGCGCGCGGTGTTCGAGGCCGCGCCGGTCGGTATCTATCTCGGTCGCGATCGCGAATGCCGGGAGATCGAGATGAACCGCGCCGGCGCCGAGATCCTGCGTCTGCCGGAGGATGCCAATCCATCCATGTCGGGACCGGATGCCGGCTCGCTGCCCTTTCGCGTCTT
Organism: Imhoffiella purpurea; assembly: GCF_000585215.1. Taxonomy (GTDB): domain Bacteria; phylum Pseudomonadota; class Gammaproteobacteria; order Chromatiales; family Chromatiaceae; genus Imhoffiella; species Imhoffiella purpurea. Next base: position 39,174 of record NZ_AONC01000070.1, read on the forward strand.
CAACGCCGGATGCGAGCTGACCTCCGACGAACTGGCGATGCAGACCGCGGCGCGCACCGGCGCGCCGGTGCATGGCTTGGAGGAGGATCTTCTCTTCGACGACGGCGAGGTCAAGCATCTGATCGCGTCCGCCGCACCCTTGCGCAACGAGGCGGGCGAGGTCTACGGCTGCGTCGGCATCCTGTCCGACATCACCACGGCCCGACAGACCGAGCGGCGTCACCGGGAGACCCTGGAACGTCTGAAGCTGCATGTCGACAATTCTCCGGTCGCCTCTCTGGAGTGGGCCGCCGATACGGGGATCATCCGCTGGTCGTCCGCGGCGGAGCGGGTCTTCGGCTGGAGCGAGTCCGAGGCGGTGCAAGGTTCGCTCCTGGGTCTGGGGCTCTTCGAAACCGAGGGGCACGAGTCCTTCGCGAACATGATCGGCGCCCTGGTGGGCGGTGAGCGCGAACGCAGCCACTGTCTGCACCGGAACCGGCGCAAGGACGGCGAGGGCATCTGGTGCGAGTGGCACAACTCGGTCCTGCGCGACGGCGACGGCCGGCTGGTCTCGGTCCTCTCCCTGACCATGGACGTCACCGAGCGCGAGGCGTTGCAGGCGAGTCTGCGTCAGCAGACCGAGCGGCTTGCCGAGGCCGATCGGCGTCGCAACGAATTCCTGGCGATGCTGGGGCACGAGCTGCGCAATCCACTGGCGCCCGTGCGCAGCGCGCTGGATCTGCTCGCGCTGGGCAGCGAGGATCCGGCGACGCGCGACTGGGCCTATCGGGTCATCGACCGGCAGACCCATCATCTGGAACGCCTGGTGCGCGATCTGCTCGATGTCGCGCGCATCACGCGGGGCGCCATCGGGCTCGAGATGGGACGGCAGGATCTGGGGGAACTGGTGCGCGAGGCGCTGGAGGTGGTGGACCGGGAGGTGCGCTCCCGAGGCCATCGCGTGGTCCTCGACCTGCCGGAGGATCCGGTGCCGGTTCGCGGCGATGCGACTCGGCTCGTTCAGGTGCTGAGCAACCTGCTGCACAACGCCGCGAAATATACCGGCGAAGGCGGTCGCATCGCGGTCGTTCTGGTCAGCGAGGGAGACCGGGCAAGGGTCACCGTCGAGGACAATGGTCGGGGTATCGAGGCCGAGGCCATCCCCTGGCTCTTCGAGGCATTCAACCAGGGACCGCAATCCCTGGCGCGGCCGGAAGGTGGTCTGGGCGTCGGGCTGACCCTGGTGAAGAACCTGGTCGAACTGCATGGCGGCAGCGTCGAGATCCGGAGCCCGGGTCTCGGGCTCGGCACGGAGGTCACCCTGATCCTGCCGCGCGATGCCGACTCGGCTCCCGAGGAGCCGGCGAGACCGCCGGTCGCCGCCCGGGCCGAGGTTGGCAAGCGGGTGCTGATCGTCGACGATTCCGACGAGGTGGTGGATGCCGCGAGCCGTCTTCTCATCGCCTTGGGTCACAGTGTGTCGGGCGCCCTGAACGGTATGGAGGCACTGGAATCGGTACGCGCGGAGCGTCCGGATCTCATCCTGCTCGACATCGGTCTCCCGGATATCGACGGGATCGAGGTGGCGCGGCGTTTGGCCGAGATGCCCGATCGCGGGACCTTCAGACTGGTCGCGGTCTCGGGCTACGGCGAGAGCACCCTCGGCAGGGACATCGCGCTGTTCGACGATCATCTGCTCAAGCCGACCCGCCTCGAGGATCTCAGGCGCATCCTGGAGTGACACGGGGCCGAACGTCGCCTCAGGGGGCGCTCGGCGCCCTCGTCCGAATCGAACATCAGATCTGAACACCAGAAGGAGCCTCGATGGGCAACTCGCTGCTGATCATCGAAGACAACGAGGCGCTCGGCCAGGAGCTGAACCGCCATTTCAACACCAAGGGGTGGGATACCGAATGCGTCATGACCCTCGGGGAGGCGCGTCGACGTCTGCTCGACGAGCGTCTCGATCCGCAGGTCATCCTGGCCGACATGAGCCTGCCGGACGGGAACGCGCTGGATCTGCTCGAAGAGGTGCGGCGGGAGAAGATCGGTGGCGAATGGATCCTGTTGACCGGTTATGGCGGGGTCTCGGACTCGGTCAGGGCCTTGCGTCTCGGGGCCTACGACTTCCTGGAGAAGCCCTGCGCCCTGGCGCGGCTGGAACTGGTGGTCTCGGGGGCTCGGCGTGCGGCGTCGGCGCAGCGGCGCTTGCGCAGCGAGAGCCAGGACCGCAGCCGCCGCTACGGCGTGGACTCCTACATCGGCTCCAGCGAGGTCACCCGATCCACGCGAGACATGATCGCGCGGCTCGCCGAGGTTCCGTTCAGCGCGCTCGTCATCGGCGGCGAGACGGGTGTCGGCAAGGGGCTGGTCGCCCGCATCCTTCATCACTCCGGACCGCGTGCCGACGGCCCCATGATCGAGGTCAACTGCGCCGCGCTGCCCCGCGAACTGCTGGAATCGGAACTGTTCGGGCACGAGTCCGGGGCCTTCACCGGCGCCAAGGGACGCCATCGGGGCTATCTGGAGCAGGCGCACGAGGGGACCCTGTTCCTCGACGAGATCGCCGAGATGGATCTGGACCTGCAGACCAAGCTGCTGACGGTGCTGGAGGACCGGCGCGTTCGCCGGCTCGGCTCCGAGAAGGCGCTGGACGTCGATGTGCAGGTCATCGCCGCGAGCAACCGCAATCTGGAGCAGCGGGTTCAGGAGGGGGAGTTCCGCAGCGATCTCTACCACCGTCTCAGCGTCTTTCGTCTCGACCTGCCGCCGCTGCGCGAGCGGCTCGACGATCTGCCGCAGATCGTCCCGGCGCTGGGGGGG
>NZ_AONC01000071.1 GCF_000585215.1 Imhoffiella purpurea
AGGTTATGCGCGAGCGTCGTCAGGGGCGACCGGCTCCCGTTCTGCCGCCACCTGCTGCGGCGTGAGAGCAGGGGGGAACCGAACGGATACGACTTCAATATCCATCGACCGGCTCATAATGAACGACGACTCGGTCGCTCGACACAATTGGATTCAATAATAAAGATCAAGGCCATTGCCATGGGTAATAATAAAACCCGTATATCTCTTTCACGCGAGGTGATTGCGATCCTGCTCGGGATGCTGTTCTCCGGCCCGATAGCGGCGGAGAAGGTAAAGCTGGATCCCGCCAATTGGGGACACGAGGCGGGAGCCGACTGCGTGAGCTGCCATGCCAAGGCCTCGGCCGGACTCACCGGTCAGTGGCGTTCCAGCGCCCATCGGGAGGCCGGCGTGAACTGCATGGACTGTCATCGGGCGGAGCGCTCGGACCCGGATGCCATCGAGCATGAGGGACAGATCATCGCGACCATCGTCTCCCCCCGGGATTGCGGCCGCTGCCATACGAAAGAGTTCGAGGAACAGCAGGGATCGGTCCATGCCGAGGCGTTCGCCCTCATCGAGACACGTCTGCCGGCCCTGGCCGACAACGTCGGCGGACCGGCGATGCGTATCGCGTCCTGCGATCAGTGCCACGGCTCCCGGGTCAAGGTTCTAGGTGACGGCTCCCTGGACACGGCGACCTGGCCGAACTCGGGAATCGGACGCATCAATCCAGACGGGTCCAAGGGTTCCTGCTCCGCCTGCCATGGCCGGCATGGCTTCTCCAAGGCCCAGGCCAGAGAACCGGATGCCTGCGTGCGCTGTCATTCGGGCCCGGACTCTCCGGACAAGGAGATCTTCGAGGCATCCAAGCACGGGATGATCTATGCCGCTCGTAAGGACGCCATGAATCTCACGGCCGACACCTGGGTCGCGGGCCGCGACTACACGGCCGCCCCCACCTGCGTGACCTGCCACATGGGCGGGGCTGGCAAGCTTCCGCCCAGTCATGACGTGGGCATGCGCAATGTCTGGAGCCTGAACGCGCCCGTTTCGGAGCGTCAGTATCTGGTTCTGCTCGAGGACGGATCCAAGATGGAGCTTCCCTCGACGGCCCAGGTGCCCAGGCGCGGAAGCGAGCTGGCCCGAGCGGACGGCCGCGTCGCCAAGGTCAAGGTCGTGGTGACGCCCGAACGGCGCCGGCAGGCGATGTCGATGGTCTGTCTGGAGTGCCACGGCAAGGGGTTCACGCGCGGATTCATGGACCAGTTCGACGGGGTCGTGGAGCTCTTCAACGACAAGTTCGGGATCCCGGCCAAGAGGATCATGGCTCGGCTCTATGCCGAGGGTCTGCTGACGCCCACCCCATTCGACGAGCCGATCGAATTCGCCTACTGGGAACTGTGGCACGACGAGGGCGCCAGGGCACGGCATGGAGCCGCCATGATGAGCCCGAACCATGCCTGGTGGGAGGGCATGTATCGGGTCGGGCGCAATTTCTACTCGGACTTCTTGATCCAGGCCCGCGCCGCGGCCGGTCCGAGATCGGCCGAGCTGGTCGACTCGGTACTGGAAGGCCTGAGCGCGCACGCATGGCTCGCCGATCCCGATCGGCCGAGCCCGATCCTGGGCCTCGATGACGAGGAGACGCCTTGATGCGCATCCGGACGGCCTTCCCTCTCGCGATCACACGCCATACGCTGATCGCTCTGGTCATCGGCGGTCTCGGTGGACTCCTGTTTATGCTCTTCCTCATCGAGTTCGACGCCGCGACCAGCCACACCGAGTTCTGCACCGGCTGTCATTCGATGCGCTTCGCGGATCAGAGCTACCGTCAGTCGCTCCATTTCGACTCGCCGTCCGGCGTTCGCGCCTCGTGCGGCGACTGTCACGTGTCGCCGGGTCTCATCCGGGGGACCTGGGATCATATGGTCGGCATCCGCGATTTCTTCAAGGAGATCCTCGGCCCCGATTACGGCGACCCGGCGATCCATCTGGTTCATCTGCCGGAGGCGGCCTTCGCGGCGCGCGCCTGGTTCCGCCGCAACGATTCGGCCACCTGCCGAAGCTGTCACACCCAGGAGGCCATACTGGGCGAGCGCGCGAATACGGCCGCCATCCACCGCGAGGAGGCGCGGGACAAGACCTGCATCGACTGTCACTACAACCTGGTCCACCGCCGGGTACCCAGCGAGCGGACCTTCAAGAGAGCGGCCTGGAACGCGATGGTCGAGGAGGAGCTGGGATTGGAACCGGGTGAGGCCGCGCGATTGCTGGAGCAAGGGCGGCATGCGCGGGGAGATTGAGGCGGAGCACAGGATTCGAGGAGGGTGGCCGTCAGCGCGCTGGCGGCCTATCGTTCAATGCAGGCATCGTCCCAGTCGCTGCCCGCCTCCGGGCAGCACGGCGATCAGGAAGGCGAATGCGAGCGCGGCGGCTCCCGCCAGAACCATCAGCAATGCGGCATGGGCAACGGGCACCATGATCCCGAAGGACTCGGCGATCGGGAGGAGCGACAGCCCAGACACCAGAAGAAGGGCGGAAAGAGTAACGCTGGTCCGTATGGTCGTGCAGGCGTTCATGGTCTCATCTCAATCATTACTTCATAACTGAATTCTAATATTCACGGGTCCAATTGCAACTGGATCCTTTCCGAAATGAGATCAGGGTCAATATCTTGCGGCGGGTTCGACCGGGCGTCCGGTCTTCAGCTCGAACCCCGGGTCTGGCCCGCCTGTTAGGCTTCGGCGCCCTTGCCCCGCGCCGAGTCATAGGCGCGCTTGGCCTCGACCTCGGGGCCGAGCATGATAGCGAAGGGACGCGTCTGGGGATTGGCGTCGAGCGCGATCTTGAGCGCCATGGTCAGCGGAACCGACAGGAACATGCCGACGGAGCCGAGGACATAGCCCCAGAAGATCAAGGAGACGAAGACGACCAGGGTCGAGAGTCCGAGTCCGCGCCCCATGACGCGAGGCTCGACGAAGTTGCCGATGAGGACGTTGACGCTGATGTAGCCGATGGCCACCAGGAGCGCGGACTCCAGGTCGAGTTGAACCAGCGCCAGCAGCACCGCGGGGATGGCGGCGATGATCGAGCCGATGGTGGGCACGAAGTTGAGCAGGAACGCGAGCGTCGCCCACATGGCCGCGAAGTCGACCCCCAGAATGGTCAGCCAGACCCAGATCAGCAGACCGGTGGCCAGACTGGTGTTGGCCTTGATGAACATGTAGCCGTTGATGGTCTCCAGCACCTGGCGCAGGCGGTCCATGGACACCTCGGGCGTGCGCAGGGCGGCCCGGAGCTTCTCGGGCAGGCTGTTGGCCTCGAGCAGGATGAAGATGATCGTCAGCAGGATGAGAAAGGCATTGGCGAGCGCCCCGCCCAGCCCCTTGATGAGATCGCTGGCGAAGCCGAGGATGCGCGAGGGATCGATCATCGAGCTCAACGCATCCTTGCGGATGTGCAGGCCGACGGCATCGAGCCAGCTCGCCGCCTCTCCGGTCATGACCTTGAGCCGCTCCTGATAGTCGGGGAGACTCTGGTTGAAGTCGTTCAGCGAGCTGCTGAAGAGTCCGACCATGCCGCCTCCGACACCCACGAGCACGGCGACGACCAGCAGCATGGCGGCCCAGCCGGGCAGACCGCGCCTGCGCAGATAGCGGATGGGCGGCTGAAGCACCACCGCGATGAAGACCGCGAGCAGGAAGGGTGTGACCAGATTCGCGGCGGCCTTGAGCCCGGCGACCACCACGACGAAGGCGGCGGCGACCAGCAGAAAGCGCGCGGCTGGGGTGAATCCGAATGACTGACCCGTCTCTGACATGGGATTTGGCTCGATTGCGGTGTGCCAGGCGCAAAAGTGTATCTCAAAGAAAGCGCCCTCGGCTGACAGCGAACCGCCTCCGGCGATTCGGCGCACAGCGGACCCTACAGTCGACGCCTCGGTAGGGTCCGCGGTGCGGACCCAAGCTCTGTCACCTGATTATCAGACAGCCGCTCATCGCCCGGACGAGCGACCGGCCGGCTCGGCGGTATCGATGATCAGATGGTCGCCGACCACCTGCCGGACCTGCTCGACCGAGAGCGGCGGCCCGAATCTGCAGTTGTAATAGGGGGCGATGCAGCGCAGGAAGAGCACCTGGCTCGGCGCCTGCGATTCGAGCCACCAGACGCTTTCCTGGAAGAGCGGATCGGAGCAGCTGGTGACCTGGAAGAACGCGGGGATGCGAGTGGTCGGATCGATCAGGATCCGCTCGGAGACACGGCCGATCCGGAATGTGCCCTGCCTGATCCATTGCGGCTCCTCGCCCGAGACCCGGCGGACCTCCAGCTCGCAATAGGGCGCGATCTTGTTGCTGGATCCGGCCAGGCGCCCGTTCTGCAGGATCGCATGGGCACGCTGGGGAGGGATCTCGATGGGGGCGCCGATGCTCAGGCCGATCGACTCCAGCCCCGATCGGGACGGCGATGCACAGCCGACGAGCGCGACGGCCAGCAGACAGACGATGATCACTGTATCGGTCATGGCGTCTCGGAGGAGTCCCGGTGGGGCTGGCCGAAGTGTGCGATCCAATGCTCGGCGATCTCTTGTCGGCGGCAGAACCAGACCGCGTCGAACCCGGAGGCATAGTCCAGGAATCGGGCCACGGCCCGGGCACGCGAGGGATGTCCGCTGATCCTGGAATGCAGCCCGACGCTCATCATGGCCGGACGCTCCCGGCCCTCGAACCGCAGCATGTCGAAGGCATCGCGCAGCAGGATGAAGAAGTCCTCCGCCGTGGCGCATCCAGGTGACAGAAGATAGCGGATATCGTTGGTGACGAGGCTGTAGGGGACGACCAGATGGGATCGATCCCCATCGGTCAGCCAATAGGGCCGCTCGTCGTCGTAGGCGTCCGAGTCGTAGAGAAAACCGCCCTGCTCCACCAGCAGCCGACGGGTGTTGGGACTGACCCGCCCCGTATACCAACCGACCGGCTGCCGACCGCTGGTCTCGGCGATGATCCGGCAGGTACGGGCGATGTGCTCGCGCTCGGTCGTCTCGTCGACATCCTGATAGTCGATCCAGCGGTAGCCATGCCCCGCGACCTCGTGCCCCAGTTGCCCGAGCGCGGCGCCGGCCTCTGGATCGAGCTCCAGGGCCCGCCCGGAGGCGAAGGCGGTGAATGGGATCTGGCGCTCGTCGAAGAGGCGCAGCAGACGCCAGAAGCCGACCCGTGCGCCATAGTCGAAGAGCCCCTCGGCACTGTAGTGACGCCGACCGAGACGCCGCCGCATGCCGGCCAGCTCGGGCAGATAGTCCTCCGAGCCGTCGTCGCCGTTGAGGATCGTACGCTCGGCACCCTCCTCCAGATTGACGACGCACTGCAGGGCGATCCGCGCGCCGAAGGGCCACCGTGGATGCGGTGGATTGCGGCCGTATCCGCGGAGATCGCGCGGATGCCAGGGGTCCACGGCTAACCCAGCTCGAAGGTGGTGACCCCGAAGATCTCCGCGTCCGGGAGCTCCGGGAAGGGACCGTAGTACATGCGGACGCAGCCGAAGACCTCATGGAGCCCATGGCGCGCCACGAGCGCCAGCGCCTGCGGGTTGTTCTCCGGGACGTCGAGGAAGATGGGCTCCCCGGGCGCATGATCCACGAGTCCGTAGAAGAGCGCCTCGGCGATCTGGACGTCGGCGGCGAAGAGTGGGCCGATCTTGAAACCTTGGCGGCAGGGCCGTATGACGCCATACCCCAGGAACCGGTCGTCCTGCATCGCCCCGAGCGCGAGCGCCCCGGGCTGGGCGATCCAGGCACGCAGGAAATCGCCGCGCGGAGCGGGGAAATGGGCGGCATCATAGTCGAGCAGAAGGTCGAAAGGCACCTCGGACAGATCGACCAGACGCTCGTCGCGCTTGACCGAGAAGCCGAGACCCTCGAAGCGCAGATCCCGGTGGCTCAGCGCGAAACCGCCCTGGGCATAGAAGTCCTGCATGGCGAAGACGCCGTCCATGCCGATCGCCGCCGGCTCCTGCAGCCTGGCGATCAGGCGGTCGCGGCGCGCGAGCCAGAGCTGGCGGCCGAGCCCCTGACCGCGTTGATCGGGACGCACGATGAAGAATCCCATGAAACCGAAGCGCCCGCCGTAGGCGACGATGGAGCCGCCGCCGACCAGTTCGCCATCCCGCTCGGCGGCGATGAAGCCTTCCGGATCCGTATCCCAAAAGATCTGGGCGTCGTTGAGGCCGGGATTCCATTCCTCGGCGGCGGCCCAATCCACCAATGTATCCAGCTCGGGGCGGGTCATGGCGCGGATGTTCAGATCGGAAACCATCGTCATACTCCTAGGGTGTCGCTCGTGAGAACCGAAGCGGGACGCGCGAGCGTACCCGCCCCAAGGATAGACCGTGTGCGGCATGGATGCCGAGGAAGGCGCATCTGGCCACCCTCCAGCCTCTGGTGAAGAGCACCCTGCCCCATGCAAGTCGCATCGACCTGGGTGCGATCCGCTTGGATCGACACGGCGAAATCTCGATATATAGTGCATAGGACTTCCCGGCAGATCACGGCAACCGGACATCCCCTTGACGCTCATCGCTGACGAAACGACGGTTTCGAAGATCCATCTGGTTGGCACCCTGCTCACCATACTCTTCATCGCCTCGGGGCTGAGCGCCTTTTATTCCTGGTGGGCACTGCAGGATGAACGCGTCACGCTGGAGCGCATCGAGCAGGCGGCGGCCCGTCATGCCGCCTCTCGGCTCGAGGCCGCGACGCACACCGCCCTCGGCTTCATCGCGCTCGCACGCTCGGGCACCAAGGCCGACCATGTCGCGAACGGGGAGCGGTCTCAAAAGGGCCAGGCGCTCGAGTATCTGCGCCGCCTGCGCCTCGCCGAAAGCGGATTTCTCTGGGTCTTTACGCGCGATGGGCGATGCCTGCTGTCGCCGGCCTATCCGGACATGGAGGGTCTTTCCCTCGATGAGCTCGCTCCGCGGAGACGCGATGCGATCGCGACGATCCTCGCTCGGGCGGACGACGGAGGACTCGTCCGCTACGACTGGCCGACCGATGGCGCTCCCCCCCTCCCCCGAAACGCCTTCATCGGCGTCTTCCAACCCTGGGACTGGGTACTGATCGCAAGCGACGACGACAACAGCCTGCGGGCGGTCATCGACCGGGAGGTCCATCATGACCGGACTCTGCCCTGGCATCTCGGCAATCCGACGCTCGCGCTCGGCGTCACCCTGGCCTTGGGGCTCACGGCCTCGCTGCTCTTCTCCGGTTGGCCGAGCCGCTTGTTCAAACGCGATCACAGCGAACACCAGACCCAGGCCGAGGCGCTCGCCGCCAGCGCGGCCAGGCTGTCGAGCGACATGGGTACGCACCGAGAGACCGAGGCGGCGCTGCGCGAGAGCGAGCAGCGACTCTCCACCCTGGTCGCCAACCTGCCCGGCATCGCCTATCGCTGTCTGAACGCGCCCGGATGGCCGATGATCTTCATGAGCGAGCAGACGCTCATGCTCACCGGACGCCCGGCCAAGGCGTTCCTCGACGGAGCCACCCGCTATAGCGACATCGTCCATCCCGAGGATCGCGACTTGGTGTGGAAGCGGATCCAGCTGCCGATCCAGGCCAAGCGGCCCTTCACCACCGAATATCGCATCCTTCACGCCGACGGATCGGAACGCTGGGTGTGGGAACAGGGACGAGGCGTCTTCGACGAGCATGGGAACCTGATCGCACTGGAGGGACTCATCCTCGACATCACCGATCGCCAGTTGGCCGTACAGGCGTTGCGCGAGAGCGAAGAGCGCTACCGGGCGATCGTCGAGAGCCAGGACGATGCCGTCTGCCGCTGGCTTGCGGACGGTACCCTGACCTTCGTCAACAGCGCCTATCGCACCCTGTTCGCCGACCCGGGGGAGGATCTGATCGGACGCTGCTGGTTCGATCTCGTGCCCGAGGCCGACCGCCCACCCGTGGTCGCTCGCTGCCGGGAACTGGCCGCAAGACCGCGCACGATCCGCTACGAACACCCTGTCATCTCGCACGACGGCAGCATCTACTGGATCCAGTGGGTGGACGTCCCCCTGCTCGACGCCGGGGGGCGCTGCGTCGAATTCCAGTCGGTCGGCCGCGACGTCACCGAGCGCAAGCGGATCACCGCCGAGCTCGAGCAGCATCGCAATCATCTGGAAGAGTTGGTGGCCGAACGGACGGCCGAGCTGGAGGTCGCCAACGAGGCGGCGGAGCGGGCCAACCGTGCCAAGAGCGATTTCCTGGCCAACATGAGCCACGAGATCCGCACCCCGCTCAACGCCGTGCTCGGCATGGTCCATCTGATCCGCCGCGACGGCGTGACGCCGCAACAGGAGGATCGGCTCGAGAAGATCCAGGTCGCCGGACAGCACCTGCTCGACATCATCAACGCGATCCTCGACCTCTCCAAGATCGAATCCGGCCAGGTGATCCTGGAGGAGACCGAGGTCAAGATCAGCGCGATCGTGCGCAACCTGCTGTCCATCCTCTCCGAGAAGGCCCATGCCAAGGGGCTGGCGCTTCGGGTCCAGCTGCCGCATCTGCCGCCCGGCCTCATCGGCGACCCGGCGCGCATCCAGCAGGCCCTGCTGAACTATCTGTCCAATGCCATCAAGTTCACCGAACGCGGATCCGTCACGCTGCGTGCGCGCATCGAAGAGGATCGGGGCGAGACCATCGTGCTGAGATTCGAGGTCGAGGACACCGGAATCGGCATCGCGCCGGAGCAAGGGTCCCGCCTGTTCACCGCCTTCGAGCAGGCCGATCGCTCGATCACCCGCCGCTACGGGGGCACCGGACTGGGCCTGGCCATCACCAAGCGGCTGGCGCGGTCCATGGGTGGAGAGGCGGGGCTCGAGAGCACGCCCGGGGTCGGCAGCACCTTCTGGTTCGACATCTGCCTCAGGCGCGGCGCGCCCGCCATGGATAGCGCAGAAGCCGCCCGCGCCGTGACGGGACCCCGGCCGGAGCCGCCGCCGGAACACGCGGCACGCCGTCTCCTGATCGTCGAGGACGAGCCGGTCAACCTCGAGGTGGCACAGGAATTCATCGCCGACCTGGGACTCCGGGTCGATAGCGCGGGCAACGGCGCCGAGGCCCTGGAACTGGTGCGGCGAAACCCCTACGACCTCATCCTCATGGACATGCAGATGCCGGTGATGGACGGTCTGGAGGCGACGCGCCGCATCCGCGCGCTCGGGATTCGAACACCCATCATCGCCATGACGGCGAACGCCTTCTCGCAGGATCGGGAGCGTTGCCTCGAGGCAGGCATGGACGATTTCCTGTCCAAACCGATCGACCCGCACACCCTGGTCGGCACCCTCGAACGCTGGCGGTCCAGGATTGGCGAGGTCTCTCGCTGAACCCGGCGCAGCCGATCGCGCTCCTCGGCGGGGGATTCATTCCCGCGGATAGAGCTGCACGCTCTCCTGCTCGTTGGGGTCGTTGCGCGCCACGATGGCGATCGCCTCCTCGGTCGCGCTCAGGTTGACCGGTTGGTGTGGCACGCCTTCCGGGATGAAAGTGGCCTGGCGGTGACTATCTCGCGCTCAGGGTTCATTGCCCGACCTCTCGATGAATAGACTGCTCGAATCGCATCTGTAGCTCCTGAAGGTTGGAACCTGCCCTGGCGGTCCTAATGATCCACAGATGGGAATCTAGGGCCGCGCCGGGTTTCAGTCCAGTGGGGCGAGCCATTTGGAGAGGGTGGCCTGCATCCGGTCCGGGTCGACGGGCTTGGAGACGAAATCGTCCATTCCTGCCTCCTCGCAGAGATGACGGTCCTCATCGAAGGCATTGGCGGTCATGGCGATGATGGGGGTTCGGACCCCGAGCCCGCGGATGCGGCGCGTCGCCTCCAGACCGTCCATCACCGGCATCTGCATGTCCATGAGGACGAGATCGAAGCGCTCGCGCTCGACCAGTTCGACGGCCTCGCCCCCATGGCCGGCGAGGGTAACGCTCGCCCCCAGGTGGTGCAGCAGCTCGGACGCCACCACCTGGTTGATCTCGTTGTCTTCGACGACCAGGATACGAGCTCCGGCGCGCATTCCTGTCGGTGCATGAGCGGACGGCTGATCCAGCTGCGGGGCCGCGGTCTCCAGCGTCAGGGTGAACCAGAAGCAGCTCCCCTGCCCCAGGACGCTGCCGACGCCCGCATCGCCGCCCATGAGCTCGACGAGCCGCTTCGAGATCGCCAGGCCCAATCCGGTGCCTCCGTACTTGCGCGTGGTCGAATTCTCGGCCTGCTCGAAGGCCACGAAGATCCGCTCGAGCGCCTCCTCGGCGATGCCGATCCCGGTGTCCTCGACCTCGAACCGGAGCTGAAACCGATCGCCGACGGACGCCTCGAGCCTGACGCGCAGGAGGATGCGACCCCGCTCGGTGAAGCGGACCGCATTGCCGATAAAATTGATCAGGACCTGACTGATCCGCAGGGCATCGCCGAGGAACTCAAGGTCGTAGAGATCGGGATCCACCTCATGGAGCAGCGCCACCTCGCCGTCCCGAACCCGCTCGGCCATCATGCTGCAGGTCTCTTCGACGAGGGTGGCCACGCTCAAGGGCGCCCGCTCGATCCGGACCTGACCGGCCTCGATCTTGGAGAAGTCGAGTATGTCGTTGATGACCCGGAGCAGATGCGTGGCCGCATTCATGATTTTCCCGATCTTGTCTTGCTGATTCGGGGTCAATGGCTCCGTGCGCAGCAGATAGGCGAACCCCATGATGGCGTTCATCGGTGTGCGGATCTCGTGCGACATATTGGCGAGAAAGGCGCTCTTGGCCCGATTGGCGCTCTCCGCCTGCTCCTTGGCGATCCTCAGATCGTGGGTTTGGGCCTCGACCAGGGCCGCGAGGTTGTCGCGATGGGATTTCAGCTCCTCGGCGGTCTGCGCCAGCCTGATCTGATTGTCGCGCAGATCCTGTTCGCGCTGCTTGATGGCCGAGATGTTGGCCGCGACCAGGATGGCACCCTCCAGCTTTCCGGAGACGCCGTGCAGAAGACTGGCGTTGACCAGATAGGGCACCTCCCGAACCCCGGCCTCGCCCCGCTCGGCGCGGGCATGACGGAATCCGAGCTCGGCACGCAGATGTCCGCCATGGGCACGAATGACATCGAGCAGTCGCGGTCCCCTGCTCCCCTCGGGCAGGAGATCCTTCAATGCCTGTCTGCCGTCGGGACCGAGACGCTCCTCGAGAAAGGTTCCGAGCGTCTCCGCGGGCGAATAGCCCAGTTCCTTTTGCAACAGCCGATTGACCTTGGTAATGCGTCCCTTGTCGTCCATTAGGACGAAGATCTCGTCCATGGTATCGATGGCCCGTTCCATGGTCCCGTTGAGCTGGGACATCTCCTGGGAGCGTCTCCCGAGCTCGTCCTGCTGATGCTCGTATTCGCCGATCATCAGATCCAGGGCATCGGCGCTCTTGAGCAGCTCGCTTTCCAGGGCCTCGTTGGCCTGGCGCAGGACCTGAAGCTCGTCGGCCAGTTCGACATCGAGGTCGCTGGTCGCTGGCTGCAGCCAGCGCTCGCGGATGAGGCCGGTCGCCTCTCCGACCGCGGCGGCGAGCTCCAGTGACAGACCCGGCCGGAAGGTCTCGATGCGATCCACCTCGGCCACCAGACAAGCGATGTGCGGCAGTCTCGCCAGGCTCGTCCGCGCATTGGCCAGCAGATGCCCGATCCCGGCGCCATGCGCGCCGGCGATATCGGACTCGAACGGAATCGCATCAGAAGGGATCAGGCGCACCCGGCCCGGACGCTCGCCCTCCATCGCGTCGACCAGCAGCAGTTCCTCGCAATCCTCGAACAGATCGAGGACATGCAGATCCGGGCTGCCGCATTCATGGATCCCGACGTCCCGCGGCACCGCCGAGCGACGCAGCGCCATGGCCACGGCCGGCCCGAAGGCGTCGTCGCCATGCAATGGATTGCCGAAGCAGAGAATGCGCAGCCGCTCAGACACAAGGATAGGTTTTCCTGGAGCGACCGATGAAATGCACCGTGCAGACCAGACAAGGGTCGTGCGAGCGGATGACGTGCCCGATCTGGACCGGGTCCTCGGGATCCTCCAGACGCAGCCCGATCAGACTGCGCTCCCAATGGCCCGGCTGGCCCGCGCTGTCGCGAGGCGAGGCGTTCCAGGCGGTCGGGGTGACGATCTGATAACCCTGGATCACGCCATTGCCGATGCGCAGCCAGTGCCCGAGCGCACCACGCGCCGCCTCGACCAGACCGCAGCCCTCCCCGTCCGGCCAGTCCTGGATGCCGGGGTCGACGAAGTGCGGCTCGTCCATGCAGCGCTGCAGCGCGTCCAGCTCCTCGGCCATGGCCCGCACCGTCCAGGCCGCCCGGCGCAGCCGCGCGAACTGGCGCAGCCAGGTATTGTCGCCCTCGGCCGCGAGCAGATCCGTGATCAGGGGCTCGGCACCGATCCGCAGCTCGGCCAGGGGACCGGTTTGGGCCACCTTGTCGCCGTAGCGCGGCGCCTTGGCCCAGGTGTAGCGGCCCTGGCCGGACATATGATCCGGGATGGTCTCGCCCGACCAGGGATGACGTCCGCCGGGATAGGGCATGAACCAGCTGTGGCTGACATGCTCGTTGATCCTCATCTGGTCGAGCGGCTCGACCCGGTCCGCGTCGCCATCGTAGAAGCCCGCCGGGAACCCGCCCCCATCGACCGGATCCGGTCTCATGCCGAAGCTGATCAGGTGCGGCGTGCCCCGCCCCAGGGACTGGAGCCCGATCGAGCGCGAGAAGCGGCACAGCAGTCCCAGTCCGGCATCGCGATGCGCGGCGGAGGATTCCAGCCACTCGAAGAAGGCGGGGCCGCTGTCCAGCGCGAGCCAGGTATCCAGGTTATCGCCAAGCACGCTGCGTTCGAGCCAGGCGCGCGTCTCCGCCACCAGATAACGCGCATCGAGCAAGCGACCGGCGTTGGCGGGCAGCGTCACGCCCCCCGGCACCATGTAGCTGGAGTGCGGCCATTGGCCGCCGAAGATGGCGACGATGCGCAGGACCTTGCGGCTGGTCTCCAGACATCCCCGTGCCACGTCCCCCTGGAAGGGTGCGAAGGATCTCGCGGCATCATCGGCGAGCGGATGACCGGCATAGCTCGGATGGCAGAAATCCGGGGTGAAGAAGAGGAAGGTCTGACGCAGATCGCTCTGCAGATTCTCGGCCATCAGACAGAGATCGCGGATGTGGGTGGCGTGCCGGGGTGGACGGATGCCGCCGATCCGCTCCAGCGCGCGCACCGTCGCATAGAGATGGGCCGTGCCGCAGATCCCGCAGACGCGAGGCGTGATCACCAGCGCGTCGCGCGGGGCGCGGCCGATGAGGATCTGCTCGAAGCCCCGATAGAGCGTGCCGATGCAGCGGGCGTCGACGATGACATCGTCCTCCAGATCGACCTGGATCTCCAGATCGCCCTCGACCCGATTCAGATCGATCTCGACGGTGCGGCGCGCCATGACTCAGGGCTCCATGTCGCGGTTGAGGATGCGCTCGGGTGCCGCCGCCTTGGCCAGGTTCTTGTAGGCCATGTACTTGGCGCGCGAGACCCCGAGCGGAAGCCGCTTGGGCACGGCGCCGATCTTGGGCGTGACGAAGAGATCCCGGTCCGGCGGGAACATGGGCGAGGTACAGCCCAGACAGGGTACGCCGGCCCGCGTCTTGCTGCTGCGCCCGTTCCACAAGGCGGCGTTGCAGATCCCCGGGGTCATGGGTCCCTGGCACCCGAGGGCGAAGAAGAGACAGCCGCGCCCGCCGAGCACCTCGTCCTCGGCATCGTATTCGTGGTATTCGTTGCGGGTACAGCCCTGATGGATGAGGGTGGAGAAAAAGGCGGCCGGACGATTGAAGCCGTCCAGATCGATCGGTACGCCGGCCGCGACCATGGCCAGCACCTTGGTCATGACGTCCGGATGGGCCGGACATCCGGAGACGTTGATCACCGGCTGCCCGGCGCCTCCGCGCCATGCCTCCCCCAGGAGACCGCCGGGCCTGGTCTGCATGAATTGCAGACCGGTGCAGTCGGTCGGGTTCGGGGTCGCGGCATGGACCCCTCCGAAGGCGGCACAGGTACCCATGGCGATCACATGC
Organism: Imhoffiella purpurea; assembly: GCF_000585215.1. Classification (GTDB taxonomy): domain Bacteria; phylum Pseudomonadota; class Gammaproteobacteria; order Chromatiales; family Chromatiaceae; genus Imhoffiella; species Imhoffiella purpurea. Next base: position 14,109 of record NZ_AONC01000071.1, read on the forward strand.
CCGGCGATCGAGGCGAGCTGGCGCACGATGTCGATCTTGGGACGCGACCTCCAGGTATCGAAGAGACCCGAGCCACTGGGCCCCGTCATGAGACTGCCCTCGATACAGAGGATATCGAGCGGCTCTCGGCCCAAAAGCAGTGCATCCAAAACCGCGCCGAAGCGCCGTTCCGACGTCAGCGAGGGATGCCACAGCAGACGTGGACGGCCCTGATCCAGCAGGGACTCGAGGCTCGGCTGCTCCGCGCACAGGAGCGCCATCGAATCGCCGCTGCAGGCACCCGTTTGCATCCAGACCAGATTCATCGTCCAACCTCCGGGGGATTTGGATCGGGATACAGCCAGCATAGATCAATGTACGGATTCGGCCCCCGAGCGATTCGGCGTCCGATTCCGGACGCATCATGATGGAGAACCGATGCGCGACGATGCGTCCTGGTTCTCAGAACCAAGCGGCACAATCAAAGACTCTTCAACGACCGAAAGGCTAGAACGACCGAAAGGCTAGCGCTCGGCACCAACCGAGCGACGAGGATCCGGCGACCTCGTATTTCATTGACGCACGACGAAAGTTGCGCGCAGTGGTGTTGCGAACGCGCGATGCATCCACATATCGTGATGCCATATAGCACAATACGGACGATGGATGCCTGAGCCTGGAAGATCGGGACCGAATTGTGACATAAGGCGCATAGGATGCCGTCGATCATCCACCCACGAGGATCGGCGGCAAGCTGGAGATTCTGAGCGGGCATGAGCATCCAGGCTGTATCGGAATGACGTCATGCGGATGGAAATTCGATTCGAGTCTGGTGCAATGTGGTGAACGCTATGGGATTTTGGTCGATCGGCGCCCTTGTCGGCGTCCTCTCTGGCTTGAGTGGAATGCTCTCGACGACTCTGTTCGGTGATCGTTCGATCCTGGCCGCCGCCTCGCACGCGATGATGGGCCTGGCGATCGCCGTCATCACGGCGATACTCCTCAGGCAGACCCTGGGCCGCGCGCTCGCCGACCTGGAATCCACCATGTTGCGCATGCTTGGCGACGGGGATCTGTCCCGCCGCGCGCACCTGGCCAAGGGTCCGGTCCAAGGCGCGGCGACGGGCTTCAACCGTCTCATCGAGAGCTTCCAGGGCATCATCGGCAAGGTGATCTTCGATGCCGAACGGGTCGCGGCGACCGCCGATGTACTGGCCAGGCACGCGAGCACCGTCGCCGACGGATCCAACGCGCAGCGCGAGACCTCGGTCAGTCTGGTCGAGCGACTGGAACGCATGACCGCCGGGGTGAACAGTGCCGCCGAGCACGCCACCCGGACCGCCGAGAACGCCCAGGACGCGCGTGACCTCTCCCAAGAAGGGGCGCGCACGGTCGCCAACGCCTCGGACGAGATCGAGCGCATCGCGCGCTCGGTCGAGTCCTCCGCGCAGACGGTCGCCGCGCTCGGCGAGCGCTCCCAGGCGATCGGCGGAATCGTCAACGTCATCCGCGAGATCGCCGACCAGACCAGCCTGCTCGCCCTGAACGCGGCGATCGAGGCGGCGCGCGCAGGCGAGCAGGGCCGCGGATTCGCCGTGGTCGCGGACGAGGTCCGCAATCTCGCCGAGCGCACCTCGACCTCGACCAGCGAGATCGCCACCATGATCTCTAACATCCAGCAGGAGACCCAGGCGGCGATCGGCGCGATCCGCCGCGACAGCGAGCAGGCCCACGCGGGCGCCGAGCTCGCGCGCCAGGCGGCCGCGTCGCTCGAACGCATCAACCAGGGCGCCCAGGAGACCATGGAGCGGGTCGACGAGATCGCGACCCTGATCGCCGAGCAGGGCCGGGAGAGCGAACAGGTGGTCGGACACGTCCACGAGATCATGTCCATGATCGAGACCAATACCGCCGGTGCCTCCGAGACCCTGCGGGAGGCGCAGGAGCTGGAGAGCCTGGCGGTCAACATCGACGAGATCAGCACGGTCTTCAAGCTCGGCAGCGCCGGCACCGAGGCCATCGGCCTCCACAAGCGGATGCCCGAGATCGTCCAGCGCGCCGCCGGCGAGCTCGGACGGGCGCTGGAAGCGGCACTGGACAAGGGCGAGCTGGACGAGAAGCGGCTCTTCGAGTCGCGCTACGAGCCCATCCCCAACACCAGGCCGCAGAAATACACGACCGGATTCGACGGCCTGACCGACCGGCTCTTCCCGCCGATCCAGGAGCCGATCCTCGAACGCAACCCGCAGCTGGTCTATGTCATCGGCTGCGATCTCAAGGGCTACGTCCCCACCCACAACCGGCGCTTCTCGCAGCCGCTCACGGGCGATCCGGACATCGATCTGCTCGCCAACCGGACCAAGCGCATCTTCGAGGATACGGTCGGGCGCCGCTGCGGCGCGCACGAGCTGTCGTTCCTGATCCAGACCTATCGCCGGGACACGGGCGAGATCGTCCACGACATCTCGGCTCCGGTCTACGTCCGGGGACGTCACTGGGGCGGGTGCCGCATCGGCTATCGCGCCTGATCGGCGGACGCCGGATCCCCGAGCGCCTCGGCCGGCGGCGGCAGCGCGCTCAGCGCCCGCGCCACGTCGCGGCTGAAATCGGCCAGGACGCCGCTGAGCGCCTCGATCAGGGCGTCCCGATCGGTCTCCGCGCCGCTCCAGGGACGCGCGTATCGGTCCTCGCGCACCAGCAGTACCCGATCGCGAGCGGGCTCCAGCACCACCCAGCGCACCTTGAGCACGGCCTCTCCTCGCTCCGTGCCCTCGAATGCCAGAACCTCCGCGCCGACCCGGTAATCGAGCGGATAGCGGATGTCGCTCGGCAGCACCAGGATGCGGCTGCTCCCGAGCAGCCTGCCCAGGTTCTCGCTCCAGACCCGCAGGAAATCGTCTTGCAGCGTCCCGCCCCAGCGGTGGTACTCGTCGATCATAAGCCGATTGCCGGTCTCGCGCGCCACGATCTGGGGGCGATCGAGGAAGACCGGAAAGGTGACCGGACCCAGCCCGACGCTCAACGCCTGCCACGAGCGCTCCGCCTCCCCGGCGGCGGGCGCCATGGGCGCCAGGGTATAGAAGCTCGACGGCGGGGTGCTCGCGCAGCCGAGCAGCATAGCGGCGACCGATAGTCCGATCGCTCCGGTGCGGATCCTGCTCATCGATCTCATCTCCCCTTGCCCTTGAGCAGCGCCTCGGGATGGCGCTCCAGATAATCGGCCAGCAGCCGAACCGCGCGCGCGGCGGACGAGACGTCCTGGAACATGCGCTGCAGATCCGCCTGGAAGGGCGAGCTCGTCGAGAGCATGGAGCCGGCCTTCTCGAGCGCCCGCGACCCCTCCTCCAGCGTCCTGGCGAGCTCCGGGGCGATGCTGTGGTTGAGCTGCTCGACCGTCCCGCGCACCTGTTCCAGGGTCGCGCGCAGCGCGCCCAGGGTCTGTTCGAGCTCGCCCGAGTTCAGTAGCGCGCTGGCGCCCGCCACCGTGGTGCCGAGGTCGCGTCCGATCCGATCGAGCGGAATGGCGTCGATCTTGTCGAGAATATGGGTGACCTTGGTGGTCAGCGCCTCGAGGGGCGTCGGGATGGTCGGAATCAGATCGTAATCGCCGTAGGTTCCCACGACCCCCGGCCCGGCGTCCGGATAGATGTCCAGATCCACGTAGAGACCGCCCGTCAGGAGACTCTCGAACTTGAGCTGGCCGCGCAGTCCGCTCGAGACCAGGCGCTCGATCAGGTTGACTCCCTCCAGCGAGGCGGCATCGCCGCGAATGGCGATCCGATCCGGCTCGACCTCGATCAGCACCGGAATCTGGAACTCGGAATCCTCGATGCTGTACTGCAGCTGGATGTCGAGCACCTTGCCGATGTCGATGCCCTTGAGCAGCACCGGGGCGCCGATGGCGAGCCCGCGCACCGAGCCCTCGAAGAAGAGCAGATAGCGCTCCTTGCGCGAATAGGTCTTGGCATGCGCCGCCTCCCGGGTCGGATAGAGCGGAAAGGTCTCCGGCAGGGTCCGGCCGCCGTCGCCCGAATCGATGGTCTCCGGGGTATCGAACCCGATCCCGCCGACGACCACCGATAGCAGCGACTGGGTATCCAGGCTGAAGCCGCTGCCCGACATGGAGAAATCGATCCCGCTGGCGTTCCAGAACCGCGTATTGCCGGACACCAGGGCATCATGGGGCGCGGACACGAAGACCTCGATGCTGACGGCCTGGCCGTCGTCATCCAGTGCGTAGCCGACCACCTGACCGACCTGGATCTGTCGGTAGTAGACGGGCGAGCCGATGTTGAGCGAGCCGAGCGTCGGCGAGCGCAGCACGAACTGCCGGCCCGGCTCGGCCGTGGTGAAGAGCGGCGGCTCCTCCAGCCCCTCGAAACGCCGCTGGTCACGCCCCTGATCGCCCGGATCCATTGCGATATAGGCCCCGGACAGGAGGGTGTCCAGTCCCGAGACCCCGCTGGCGCTGACCCTGGGACGTTCGACCCAGAAGCGGGTGTTCTCGCTCAGATGCTCGGCGAAACCGTGCTTGAGCTCGGCGGTGACGAGCACGGTCTTGAGATCCGGGCCCACGTCGATCGCCGTGACCTGTCCGACCTCGACGTCCTTGAACTTGACCTTGGTCTGTCCCGAGGACAGCCCGGAGGCGGTCTTGAACTCGATGACGACCGTGGGTCCACGCTCGCTCAGGGTCTTGAAGGCCAGCCAGCCGCCCACCACCACCGCGATCAGCGGAATCAGCCAGACCAGAGACAGGCGCGGGGCCGATTTGACCGCCGCCTCGGGCACGACACCCGTCTCACCCCCGCTCCCTTCGTTCGGACCTCCCGAGGTCTCAGACATGCTTCCGCTCCAAACCGTCCCAGATGAGTCTGGGATCGAAAGACATCGCCGCGAGCATCGTCAGCACGACCACGGCGCAGAAATAGATCGCCCCCGCCTCCGCCTGGACCGAGGCCAGGTTGCCAAGCCGCACCAGGGCGACCAGGATGGTGACCACGTAGACGTCGACCATCGACCAGCGCCCGATCGCCTCGGTAATGCGATAGAGCCGGGTCCGCTCGCGCGGACTCCACCGGGATCCGAGCTGTACCGAGAGCAACAAGGTCAGCAGAATCAGCAGTTTGAGCATCGGGACGAAGATGCTGGCGACGAAGACGATGACGGCCAGGGGCCACATTCCGTTCTCGAAGAGAAACACGACCCCGCTCAGGATGGTATCCGACTGACTCTTGCCGAGCGAGGTCACGGTCATGATGGGCAGCAGATTGGCCGGGATATAGAAGGCGACCGCCGCCAGCAGCAGGGCCCAGGTGCGTTGGATACTATTAGGCTTGCGCCCGTGCAGGACATCGGCGCAGCGCGGACAGCGCAGATGGCGCCCGTCCCAGAGGGCGGAATCGCGATGGATCACCAGTTTGCAGACATCGCACGCCAGGTGTCCATCGCCCGGCCTCGGCGGTCTCACCGGCTCGCGCATCCAGGGCACCCGCGACCAGACCAGATCCGGATCCAACGCCGACTGGGCACCGGCCAGCACCAGAATGAGGATGCCGAAGGCGAAGAGCGCCGCCCCGGGAAGGATGGTCGCCATCTCGGAGAGCTTCACCACCGAGACCAGGATGCCCAGCATGAAGACGTCCGTCATCCCCCAGGGCGTCAGGGTGCGGACCCAGCGAAACAGCTCCGGCAGCCAGAAGGGCATGCGGCCCAAACTCAAGGGGACGAGTACCGTCAGCAGCAGCACCAGCTGCAGCCCGGGCGCCAGGATGCTGGTGAAGAAGACCACCGAGGCGATGAAGAGATTGCCTCCCTCCCATAGGTCCAGAACGCCCGTCATGAGCGTCGTGTAGGTCGTCTGACCGCCCATCTCGAAGGCGAGGAAGGGAAAGGCGTTGGCGATGACGAAAAGCAGGATGCCGGCGACCGTCAGGGCCAGGGTGCGATTGAGGCTGTCCGGGCGGTCCCGGTGCAGCACGTTGCCGCAGCGCACGCAGACGGCCGTTCCGCCGGGCGGAAGCGCCGGATTGCGTTGCAGCAAGCCGCATTCCAGACATTCGGTCAGCGTGTCTCGGCCCATGGGTCACCGCACCTCGAACGGGGTCTCATCCAAGCCGTGCATTCTCATCCCGATGCTGCGACTGCACAAATCGCGGTGAAGGGCGCATAATCGCGCCTCTGCTTCGAACATCCGCCGACACCACCTCATGATCCGGGCCGCAAGGGTTTCAGCCGATCCGATCGGCCCGACGTCGATGATATGCCGGTCCCGGCCGCCAATGGCCACCCCACCCAAGACAGGTGCGCACTGCACCGACCGATCCCAATGACGATGCATACTCAAGAACCGCAATCCACATCTGACACCCATCCGACTCGATTCGACCGCCCGGCCTCGACAGCCATCGACGATCTCTGGAACCTGGCGACCAGCCCCTGGCGCCTGGCGCTCGAAAGCCGGGCCGGCTGGGAATTCGGCGCACTCATGGCGAGCCAGCCGTGGCTGACGCTGGCACCTCACGGCGACGGACATCCGGTACTGGTGCTGCCGAGACTGCTCGGCTGCGACCTCTCGACCCAGCCGCTGCGCACCTTCCTGACACAGATGGGCTACGAGAGCCATACTTGGGGCCTGGGATTGAACGTCGGACCCCGCACCGGGATCCTGGACGCCTGCATGGACCGGCTCATCGCACTGGAAAAGCGCTCCGGACGCAAGGTCAGTCTGATCGGCTGGAGCCTGGGCGGTCTCTACGCGCGAGAGCTGGCCAAGGAGGCCCCCGAGCGGGTACGACAGGTGATCACGCTCGGATCGCCCTTCACCGGTCATCCCACTCCGACCCAGATCTGGGACTTTTATCGGGATCTGACCGGCGATCATATGGGCCTGCCGCATGAGCATGGCTCGCTTGCCGAGGACCCCCAGGTACCCACAACCTCCATCTTCAGCCGCAGCGACGGCATCGTACCCTGGACCTGCAGCCAGACGCAGCCAGGGGCACTGACCGAAAACATCGAGGTCGAATCCAGCCATCTCGGCCTGGCGGTCAATCCGGCCTCGCTTCACGCGATCGCCGATCGGCTCGCACAGCCGGAGGGAAGCTGGAGCCCCTTCGATCGCAGCGGCCTGCGCGGCCTCTTCTATCCGGATCCAGGGAGGTAACCAGCCAAGGATGCAGATACGCCCCAGCCTTCTGATCGTACTCGGACTCCTGTCCGGTCTGACACCATTCGCCATCGATCTCTATCTGCCGAGTCTGCCGTCGATCGCCCAGGATCTGGGCTCGTCCATCGAGATGGCCCAACTCAGCGTCACCGTCTATCTCGGTGTCTTCGCCGGGGCGCATCTCTTCCTCGGACCGCTCTCGGATGTGCTGGGGCGGCGCGCGACCATCGGCGGAGGACTGATCCTCTTCCTGGTCGCCGCGCTCGTCTGCATGCTGGCCACGCGCATGGAGGTGCTGCTCGCGGCCCGCGCGCTGCAGGCGCTTGGCGGCGCCGCGGTCGCCGTGACCATCCCCGCCCTGGTGCGGGATCTCTACGAGAAGGACGATTACGCCCGCGTCATGAGCCTGGTGATGCTGGTAATGGCCCTGGCACCATTGATCGCACCCAGCCTGGGCTCGCTCATCATCGGCTTCGTCACCTGGCGAATCGTCTTCCTGACCCTGTTCGCCATCGCCGGCATCGCCACCCTGCTCTATTTCGCGCTCCTGCAGGAGACACTGCACCGGGAGCATCGGCACGACTTCGATCTGGGTCTGATCCTGCGCAACTATCTGAGGATCGTGCGGCATCGCGCCGCCATCGGTTACCTGCTGGCCGGGGCCTTCAGCTTCGCCGGCATGATGACCTTCATCGTCACCTCGCCCTACGTCTATATCGAGCTGTACCAGCTGCCGGCGACCTGGTTCGGGCTCGTCTTCGCGGGCAACGTCGGACTCTCGATGATCGTCTCCTCGCTCAACGCCCGCTTCGCCCCACGCCTGGGGGCCGACCGGCTGCTGGGCTGGGCGCTCGGGGTCCAGGGACTGACCGCGATCGTGGCGCTCTCGCTGATCGCGCTCGACCAGGCTCCCTTTTGGTCCATCATCCTGATGACGGCACTCTATCTGGGCGTAACCGGGGTCGTGCTCGGGAATGCCATGGCGGGCTACATGGCGTTCTTCTCGAAATCCGCGGGTACGGCCTCGGCGTTCGCCGGCGCCTCGCGATTCGGCGCCGGGGCGCTGATGGGCACGTTCGCCAGCATCGGCCACGATGGAACCGCCACTCCGCTCCTGGTCGGAATGGGCATCTCCGGACTCATGGGACTGTTCGTCTTCTCCACGCTCTGCCGGGAGACGCTCCGACCGGACCGGGCCGCCGATCACGGCTGATCGGGACCGAGTCGGCCCGAGAGACGACGTTGGCGCATCGACATGCTTTTCCTGATACCCCATTTGTTTTATGGTTACTGCCCTGTGACCGGGTCACAGAGAACGAAGCAACCGATCCAGGTTGGCTTGCGGCGCCGCTCGCGGCCCGCGGGCCCATAATTCATACCAGACGACCTGACTGGAGCATCGAAATGAAAAAGAACATGGGTGACAAAGACAGAATGTATCGCGCGATCGCGGGCGTCCTGATCCTTCTCTGGGGCGTCTCGAACGCCAACGCCTTGGGTCTGATCGGATTCGTCGTGCTGGCAACCGCCTATTTCCGCTTCTGCCCGGTCTATATCCCCATGGATATCGACACGACCCGCTGATCTCGTGGCGCGATCGGCGATAGAGTTCGCCGATCGCTCGCGGCACGGGCAAGACCAAGACACAGGGACGTGTCACCCTCTTATCCTCTCCCCGCCTATCGGAACCTTGCCCGCGCCATAGGCATGGGGCTCGTCGCCAGTCGCAATACCCGCTAATCTTCGACGCCAAGAAACGACTCTATCCGCGGCACGACAACCGATGGCGAAATTCTGGAAGCGCCCCAGCCAACCCGAGAACGGCGACCCGCCGATCGATCTCTCCAAAGAGAACAAGACCCCAGGCCACTCGGACCCGCTCCTCGAGCAAACGGCCCTGGACCAGCTGGCCGCGGTGATGCGGACCCTGGGCAAATACGCCTTCGACCTGGACGAGATCAAGGCCAGCGCCATCGGCGATCAGGTCGAGATCTGGGTGCGGCACATCCTCATGGCCACACCTCAGCAGAACGATGAAGACCAAGCGGACGAGGATCGGAAGACCCAAGCCACCGCGCGCCGCGACTGGGCCGGACTGCAGAAATTCGTGGCGACCCTGAGGCGCGGCGAGCAGGCCTACGTCAAGCGTCAGGTCGTGGGGACGCGTCAGGTCATGGGGGATTTCGTCCAGACGCTCGGGCGCGTCCTGGCCGAGGATCAGGACGAGCAGGCCCGGGTGCTGTCGGCCATCGATCAGCTGCGCCTCGCCATCGAGGAGGACAGGCCGCTCGAGGTGGTGAGTCAGGAGGCCATACTGGCGATCGATCTCATCAGGGAGATCGCCCAGGAGCGCAGCCAACGTCATCAGGGGCTGCTGCAGGAACTGACGGGCAAGCTCCAGTCGCTGCGCGGCGAGCTCGACGCCGCCCAGCGCGAGATGGAGATCGACTCGCTCACCCGGCTCTACAACCGCAAGGCGTTCGACATCCAGCTCGAGCGCGTCTTCGAGCTGTGTCGGCTCTCCGGCCAGCCGGCCTGCCTGATGATGATCGATGCCGACCATTTCAAGCGCATCAACGACGACTATGGGCATCCGGTCGGCGATCTGGTGCTGAAACGGATCGCGAAATGCTGCCTGCAGAGCTTTCCGCGCAAGACGGATTTCGTCGCCCGCTACGGCGGCGAGGAATTCGCGGTCGTGCTGCAGGACACCCCGATGCGAACGGCGTTCCAGCTTGGCGACCGGCTGCTGGACGTCGTTCGCGATATGGAGATCGAGCATGAGGAAGTGGAAGAGGTCATACGCATCACCCTCTCCATCGGCGTCGCCGAACTCGATCCCAAGGCCACGCCCAGCCAATGGCTGAGCGCCGCCGACGCGGCCCTCTATCAGGCCAAGGGCGAGGGACGGGACCGCATCGTCACCAGTCAAGGGTCGAGCGGCTGAACGGCGGCCGGCCCGCGAGCCGTGGAGAGACCCGCGGGCGCGCTTCCTCAATGCTCTTTCGTCGGATGCTCGCGATGGTCAGCGAATGAGATGCGGTCCAGCACGCCCAGCAGCAGCGCCGAGACCACGAAGGTCAGGTGGATGATGACGTACCACATGAGCTGGTCGCTCGGAACCTGGGGGATGTTGACGAACACCTGCAGCAGATGGATCGAGGAGATGGCCACGATCGAGGCCGCCACCTTCAGCTTCAGGGTCCCGGCATCCAGCTTGCCGAGCCAGTTCAGCTTGTCGTCATCCTCGTCGATATCGATCTGGGAGACGAAGTTCTCGTAGCCGGAGAACATGACCATCACCACCAGACTGGCGACCAGAGACAGATCGATCAGTCCGAGGATGAGGAGCACCATGTCCGGCTCCGACATCTCGAGGATATGCGCCAGAAGGTGATAGATCTCCTGGAAGAACTTGACGGTGAGCGCCATCAGCACCAGGGCCAAGCCGAGATAGAGGGGCGCGAGCAACCAGCGGCTGCCATAGAGCAGACGTTCGATGAAACGTTCGAGCACCTGGATTCGATCTCCGATCAGTATTTGGATAGACGCCGACGCCGGTCGATATGGGACCGGCGTCGGCGCAATGCGCTCTAAGATACGAGCCAACTCTGCTTATCGCGGGAATTATACCCCGGATTCCGCCGGCCCTCTCCCATGGCTCCGGCCTGGAGCCGAGCGACCGCCCGGATGACATCCGCTCGGTAGCGGATCGAGCGATCTCGGCTTGTCGTACGTCATGGACAAGTCCGCAACATTTCTTCAGCATTCGGGCGGTTTTGCGCGCGAACGAGACGGCACCAAAGATCGTCGATGCGCCAGGTCCATACGACCATCACCTGCGGAGCACGCGCTATGCGATCCTTTTTCGGACATCTCCTGGCAATCCTGCTGGGAACGCTCTTAGTGACCTCGGCCCAGGCGTCTTCGGGTCAATGGCCCACGCCGCCCGCGACCAAGCCGCCCGACCAGGTCTCCGGTCCGCTCAGCGGAGGAACCGGCGATCACACCAAGTACGAGGCCCTGAAACAGCCCTTTTCCTCCGGCCCCGAGGTCACCAAGGCTTGCCTGAGCTGTCATACCGAGACCGGCAAGCACTTCATGAAGAACATTCACTGGACCTGGGAATACCGCAATCCGGATACGGGCCAGCTGCTCGGCAAGAAGCATCTGGTCAACAACTTCTGCACCAACGCCCGCGGCAACGAGGGGATGTGCGCCCAATGCCACGCCGGCTACGGCTGGAAGGACGAGAGCTTCGACTTCAGCGACGAGACCAACATCGACTGTCTGGTCTGCCACGAAACGACAGGGACCTATTACAAGACCCCGAACAGCGAGGGTAGCCCGGCCTGTTCGGTCATGTTCGAGGACATGGCGCCCATCGACTACAATCTGGTCGCCCAGAGCGTCGGCCTGCCTCAGCGCGCCAACTGCGGAACCTGCCACTTTCACGGTGGAGGCGGCGACAACGTCAAGCATGGCGACCTCTCCAGCGCGCTGACCAATCCACCGCGCGATCTGGACGTCCACATGGACGCCCAAGGGCTCAACTTCGCCTGCACCGCCTGCCATATCACCAAATCGCATATCTGGGCCGGCAGCCGATACCGCGTCATCGCCAAGGACAAGGAAGGCACGGGCAAACCAGGCGAACGGCGCGACGTGGCGACCTGCGAGTCCTGTCACGGCAACGAGCCCCATCCGGTCGACTCGCTCGCCGCCTTCAAGCTCAACGACCATATCTCGAGCGTCGCCTGCCAGACCTGCCACATCCCCGAGTTCGCGCGCGGCGGCGTGGCGACCGAGACCGACTGGGACTGGCGCACCGCCGGCAAGACCCGCAACGGCGAGGGCTACCACGAGCACGGCTATACCCAGGGCAACGGCGAGGAGCGCTATACCTACAAGTCGATCAAGGGCACCTTCACCTACGGCGAGAATCTGGTTCCCCTCTACCGCTGGTTCGACGGTCAGATGAACTACACGACCATCGATACCAAGTTCGACGTCACCAAGCCGGTCGCCATCAACGACTTCACCGGCTCGCGCGAGGACCCCAGGTCGCGGATCTGGCCGTTCAAACGCATGACCACCTGGATGCCGGCCGACATGGGCAACGGCACCCTGGTCTACAACCACCTCTGGGGCCAGGACGAGGACTCCTACTGGGGCAACTACGACATGGGCAAATCCATCGCCCACGGCATGAAGCAGTTCAACCTGCCCTACTCGGGCGAATACGGCTACGTCGAGACCTATTCCTACTGGCCCATCACCCACATGGTCGCCCCCAAGGAAGAGGCGCTCGCCTGCAGCGACTGCCACGCCGACGACGGACGCCTGGAGAACGTGGAGGGCGTCTACATGCCTGGCCGCGATCACAACCCCTGGCTGGACACCATCGGGATCATCGCGGTTCTAGGGACCTTTCTCGTGATTCTGGGCCATGCCCTGATCCGCATCTTCTCCACCATGAAGAACAAGCAGGAGCAGCACTAATGGCCATTCGTCGCGTAAGAATCTTCAGTCTGTTCGAGCGTTTCTGGCATTGGGGCCAGATGCTGCTGATCGTGATGCTGATGATCACCGGATTCGGGCTGCACGGATTCCATCACTGGCTGAGCTTCGAGCAGGCGGTGACCCTGCACACCCTGTCGGCCTTCCTCCTGCTGCTGCTCTGGGCCTTCAGCATCTTCTGGCTGTTCACGACCCGCAACTGGCGCCACTTCATTCCCACCGTCAAGGGGATGTGGCAGGTGCTACGCTTCTACAGCTTCGGCATCTTCCAGGGCGAGCACCACCCCTACCGCAAGGCCTACTGGCGCAAGCACAATCCATTGCAGGCGCTGGCCTACCTGATGCTGAAGATCGTCCTCTTCCCGCTCATCTGGATCTCGGGGCTGGTCTATCTCTTCTATTTCCTGTGGAGAGACATCCCGCACGCCAGCCAGCTGCTCGACGGCGTCGCCCTGATCCACACCGGCGCTGCCTTCACCATCCTGGTCTTCGTCATGATCCACGTCTACATGCTCACCACCGGACACTCGTTCAAGGAGCACGTGATGCCCATGATCACCGGATTCGACGACGTGGACCTGTCGCCGGAGGAAGAGGCCTATCTGCTGAAGGACGAGCCCGGGGTCATCCGCTGAGGACGCGGGGATTCGCAGACGGCAGGGATGCCTGAGTCGAATGGAGAGCGCCTGCGGGCGAGGATGCGTTCATGACGCCCTCGCCTCACGAACCGATCGAATGCGGGTCGGCTCACGCATCCGAGGTGAAACCGGGACCCTTCCGGCCGGAGGCTGTCCACCGAGCCGGAAGAGCGCCGCAGGGAAAGCGGCTTACTTCGAGGACTTGCCCGGAAGACGCAGGTCCGCCATCTTTTCCAGCCCCTTGATCAGCGGCCGATACTTCTCCGGCGGCTCGAAGGCATCGAGGAAGTTCTTGAGATAGAGACCCAACTCGGTGTCGCCCGACATCCGCAGCCGCCGCTGGAAGAAGAGCGTGTCGGCATCCTCGCGGCGGGCGGCCAGCAGCAGGAATTCATGCAAGCCGCCAGCGATGCTGGCATCGGGCGGCGTATCCTTGCCATAGCCGCGAATCCGGCCCTCGGTCAGCCCGAGCCGATAGCCCACGCCGATATCGTCGATCTCGATCGCGACCCGACGCCCCTCGAGGAAATCGAGCTCCCCATCCGCCAATGCCTCTTTCATGACCTGGTTGAGAATGCCGGCGAGCGCCCGGCTGTGCATCACCCCGGGCACGAGCCGCAGCGGGAAGGCCAAGGGATACAAAAAACGTCGTGGTTCAGGCATGGTCGTCGTCTCGATGGAATCGTTCGCAAAATAACGGCGGATTTTCTCGCCTCCGCTCTCTCGACACAAGTCGCCGCACTGTGACAGATTCCGATCCCAAGCCACGCCATCCCATGGAAGCCCCAAAATCATGGCCACCAGCCTGCTTGCGCTGCTCGACGATATCGCCACCGTCCTCGACGACGTCTCGGTCCTGACCAAGGTGGCGGCCCACAAGACCGTCAGCGTGCTCGGCGACGATCTCGCCCTCAACGCCGAGCAGGTGCAGGGCGTCCGTGCCGAGCGCGAGCTGCCGGTGGTCTGGGCCGTCTTCAAGGGATCGCTCGTCAACAAGGCGATCCTGGTCCCGCTCGCGCTGACCATCAGCGCCCTCGCCCCCTGGGCCATCATGCCGCTGCTGATGGTCGGCGGTCTCTATCTCTGCTTCGAGGGCGCCGAGAAGGTGGCCCATGCCTTCCACCGCGGCCAAGAGGGCGACGAGACACATCGCGCCGAACTGAAGGCCGCGCTTTCCGATCCCAAGACCGACCTGGCCGCGCTCGAGCGCACCAAGGTCAAGGGGGCGATACGCACCGACTTCATCCTCTCGGCCGAGATCATCGTCATCACACTCGGCACGGTCGAGTCCGCGGGGCTCCTCACCCAACTGCTGGTCCTCAGCGGCATCGCTCTGCTCATGACGGCCGGGGTCTACGGATTGGTCGCCGCCATCGTGAAGCTCGACGACGCCGGTCTCCATTTGAGCCGCAGCACGCGCGAGGGCCTCCTCGGAGATGCCGTGCGCAAGACCGGACACATGATGCTCCGAGCCGCGCCGAGGCTGATGAAGGGGCTCTCGATCGCCGGCACCATCGCCATGTTCCTGGTCGGCGGCGGCATCATTCTTCACGGCCTCCCCTTCACACACCATTTCACCGACCATCTGAGCGAGATCCTGCACGGCATGTCGGCGATCGGACCTGTCCTGTCGGTCACCTCGTCCCTGGCCATCAACGCACTGGCCGGCCTGCTCGCAGGAGCCGTCGCATTCGGCATCCACACCCGGATCCGGCGGATGCTCGACGCCGCCTGAAGTCCGCTGCATGCCGACAGCCGATGGTCGAGCATGGCCGGCGGGTGACGAAGATCAGGCTTCAACTTACACTTGAGCCCCAATGATCGAAGCGACAGGGCGATCATCCACTCCCATCCTTCGTTCGCCCCCGCCGATCCTCGAGACACCGCGGCCGTCGAGGGCGCCGTGTTCGCGCTGGTCGGTCTGCTGATCGCCTCACCTTTTCCGGGTTCGGACGCTGTCTGGGCCGCTGAAGATCCATCGCTGGAAGCCGAGCGCCTCTTGGAGGATCATGAGGGACAACGAGACCGCTCGACGAATCGCGCAGGAGATCGAACCATGCCAGAGCCGATCCTGGGTCACTGCTGGAACTGCGGCCGCGCCCTGACCGCGTCCGATTACGGACGCGAGGTGAGCTGCATGGGATGCGGCAAGCCGACCCGTTGCTGCCGCAATTGCAGGCATTACGCCCCGGGACGGGCGAACGAATGCGTGGAGCCCATGGTCGAACGGGTGCTGGACAAGACAGGGGCGAATTTCTGCGAGCTGTTCGAGCCCACATCGCCCGCCGCCTCAGAGGATCCCGGAACGGAGGCCGGTGAACTGCTGCGCGCCGCCGAGGACCTGTTCAAATAGCCATTCCGACCGAACCGGAGATGAACGCTCAACACGACCGACTCGTTCAACTCGTCGAAGAGGAGGTTCGCTCGACCGCCGCCTATCTGGGTATCGAGCGGTTGCGCCCCGAGGTCTTGGAGGCGCTGCGCGCCGTGCCGCGCGAGCTCTTCGTGCCCGAGATCAAGCGCGGTCTGGCCTATGCCGACCACCCCTTGCCGATCGGCTGCGGTCAGACCATCTCCCAGCCCTACATCGTCGCCGTGATGAGCGATCTGCTCGGCGTCGAGGCCGGCGGCAGAGTCCTGGAGCTGGGGACCGGATCCGGCTATCAGGCCGCCATCCTCGCCGCCATGGGCGTCGAGGTCTATTCGCTGGAAATCATCCCCGAACTGGCCGAGCGCGCCTCGGCAACTCTCGAGGAGCTGGGATATGGCGAGCGGGTCCATATCCGGGTCGGGGACGGCTGGAACGGCTGGCCGGAGGCCGCCCCCTTCGAGGGCATCATCGTCACCGCCGCGGCCCCGGGCATTCCACGTCCCCTGGCCGATCAGCTCGCGCCCTGCGGCCGCTTGCTGATCCCGGTCGGCGAGGCCCGCGGCATCCAGCAGCTGCAGCTCCAGACCAGGATGCCGGACGGCGGACTGAGTGGCTGTACACTGCTCCCGGTCCGCTTCGTCCCGGTGACCGGCGATCTAGGACAGACCCTGGAACCGGGCCGCTGAGCCGCATGGATCGGATCCGATCGCTCCTCGCCGAGGCGCGGGCGACCAACCAGAGACGCACCCTGATCCTCAGCGGCTCGATGGACTGGACGGCGAAATGCGCCCGCGCGCTCGACGAGAGGGCGGCCGGGCTCGAGGCGGCCTGGATCGCCGATCGGCCCATCGTCCCCCAAGTCCTCCCCATGCGCTCGGCCACCAGCCTGCTGGGCCGGGATCTCGAGCTGCTGGTCTTCGATGCCCATAGCGGATTCGATCCGGACGGATTCGGCGCCGCCACGGGCGCTGTCCGCGGCGGCGGCCTACTAGTCCTCATCACCCCTCCGCTCGACCACTGGCCCCAGATCCCGGATCCCCAGGCCGAGCGGATCGCGGTCTGGCCCCACGCCGCCGAATCGGTCGGCGGCCGATTCCTGGCGCGTCTGGTCCGAACGCTCCGGGAGGAGGACGGCGTCTTCCGGATCGACCAGTCCGATGGGCCTGCCATCCGGGGAGATGGCCGCCGAATCGGGACCGACCCGCTCTCCGGACCGACCGAGGGACCCAGAGGTCCGGCCGGCAGCCAGCCGACCACGCCCGATCAGGCGGGGGCCGTCGAGGCCGTGCTCAAGACCGCGCGCGGGCGCGCCCGCCGACCGCTGGTGATGACCGCCCATCGCGGACGCGGCAAAAGCGCCGCGCTGGGCATCGCCGCAGGACGCCTGCTGCGCGACGGCGAGACGCGCATCCTGCTCACGGCACCGCGACGCGCGAGCGTCGACAGCGTCTTCGTCCACCTGGAGTCGGTCTCGCGCGACGCCGGCCGTCCGGAGCTCGGCGAACGGCTGCGCTTCCTCTCCCCGGACGCCATCCTCGACGAGCGCCCCGAAGCCGACCTGCTGCTGGTCGACGAGGCGGCAGGCATTCCAACCCCATTGCTCGAGGCACTGCTCGCGCACTACGGCCGGATCGTCTTCTCGACCACGGTCCACGGCTACGAAGGCACGGGGCGCGGATTCGAGATTCGCTTTCGCGCCACGCTCGATCGGCTGACGCCCGACTGGCGCGCGATCCAGCTGAACACCCCGATCCGCTGGGCGCCGGACGACCCCCTGGAACGCCTGACCTTGCGCGCCCTGCTGCTCGACGCGGCCCCGGCGCCCGATGCCGAGCTGATCTCGGCCAGCCCCTCGAATTGCCATTTCGAGCGGCTCGACCGAGACACCCTGGCCAGCGACGAGGCGACGCTCGGCGAGCTGTTCGGCCTGCTGGTGCTCGCCCACTATCAGACCCGGCCGATGGATCTGCGCATGCTGCTGGACGGCCCGAACGTCCGCGTGCTGGTCCTGCGTCACCATGGCCGGATCGCGGCGACCCTGCTCGCGGCCGAGGAAGGCGGATTCGAGGATCCGGCCCTGCGCGAGGACGTCTTCATGGGACGGCGCCGACCCAGAGGCCATCTGCTGCCCCAGACCCTCTCCGCGCACGCCGGACTCATGGAGGCGCCGCGCTACCGCTATCTGCGGGTGATCCGGATCGCGGTCCATCCGGCGGCGACCCGCCGGGGTCTCGGGCGCATGCTGCTGCGGATGCTCCACCGCCAAGCGGCGAGCGATGGCTTCGATCTGGTCGGATCCAGCTTCGGCGCGACCCTGGATCTGCTGCGCTTCTGGAACCATTGCGGTCATGCGACACTCCAGTTCGGAACCAGCCGCAACGCGGCGAGCGGCGAGCATGCGGCCGTGGTCGCCGAGGCGGCGAGCGGCTCAGGCGACCGTCTCATCCGCCGCGCCCAGGAACGCCTGGCGGCGCGCCTGCCCGTGCTGCTCGCCGGACCGCTGCGCCGGCTGGATCCGAGGCTCGCGGCCGCGCTCATCCGTACGCTCGAACGGCCGCCGCCAGAGGGGTTCGAGTTCCCGCCGGACACGCGCGAGGAGCTCAGCGGATTCGTCTCCGGCCATCGCACATTGGAGGTCAGCTTGCCACCGCTCAATCAGCTCGCCGGCCGCGCGCTCCCGTCCGCCCTCCAGCGCGGGCTCGTCACCACCGAGGAGGCCGCGCTGCTGGCCGCCGTCTGTCTCCAGCTGCGCGCGCCGCAGGAGCTGACCCGGATCCTGGGAGCCAGCGGCCGCAATCAGATCCTGATCCAGCTGCGCCAGGCGGCCGGAAGGCTGATGGAGACCGCACCATGACCGATCGCACGCTCTTCTGCATCAGCCGACACGGCGAGACCGACTGGAACCTCAGCGGCATCCTCCAGGGCTGGATCGATGTCCCGCTCAACGCCCGTGGACGCGAACAGTCCAGAGAAATCGCCGAACGGCTGGAAGGCCAGCATTTCTCGCTCATCTGCTCCAGCCCCTTGAAACGCGCGGCCGAGACCGCCGAGATCGTCGCCGACGCCTGGGGCCGGCCTCCCATGCTCCGTCATCCGGGTCTCAAGGAGCGCCATTTCGGGCACATCCAGGGCATGCCCAAGGACGAGCTCTCGCGCTCTCACCCCGGATTGCACGAGGAGATCCTGCGACGCAATCCCAGATGCGACTTCGAGGGCGGCGAGTCGATCGATCGTTTCGCCGACCGGGTGATGGATGCGCTGACCGAGATCGGTCGCACGCATGCCGGATCGCGCATCCTGGTCATCACCCACGGCTGGGTGATGGACGTGATCACCCGCCACGTCATGCAGCTGCCCAGAACCGCGGTGCTGGAGATGAAGCGCAAGAACGGCGAATGTCTCTGGATCGAAATGGTCGAGGGCTCGACCCTGCGCGCCGCGCACATATCCAACGAATAGGCGAAACCATGTCTCACTCCGACCCATCCTCGAACGAAGCGCTGCTGACGCCCGTCGAAGCCCGCGTCATCGGCTGCCTGATGGAGAAGCAGCGCACCACGCCCGACCAGTATCCGCTGACCCTCAACGGGCTCGTCAACGCCTGCAACCAGAAGACGGCGCGTCATCCGGTGATGCACCTGACCCAGGGCGAGGTGGCGAACACGGTCAACCGCCTACGCGACCGGGGGCTGGTCCACGTCGGCTTCAACGGCCGCACCGAGCGCTACGATCACAAGATCGTCGGCACCTATTTCCTCAGCCGGGAGGAACAGGCCATTCTCTGCGTTCTACTGCTGCGCGGCCCTCAGACGCTCGGCGAACTGCGCGTCAACGGCGCCCGTCTGGCCGATTTCGCCGACCTAGACAGGGTCGCCAAGACGGTCCAGGGCATGTCCGGTCCCGAACGCGCGCTCGTCACCGAACTGCCCCGGCTGCCCGGAAAACGCGAGGAGCGCTACGCCCATCTGCTGTGCGGACGCCCGGATCCGGAGGAGATGCCGACCCCGGCCCAATCCCGGTCCGCCCCGGCATCGCCCGAGACACAGGACCGGATCGAGGCGCTCGAAGCCGAGGTCGCGACCCTGCGCGCCGAGCTGGATCGGCTCTGGGAACTCGCCGGGCTGGCCGATCGGCGCTGAGGCTGATCTCGCTGCCGACGGTGGCGGTTTGAACCCTACTTCGGACGATCAAGGGCTCAGATCGGCTGGTGCTGGCGGCCAACTCTCGGGATCGAGCAGTTGCTCCAGACTGTAGGGGTTGTCTTCGGGAAACAGGTCGGGGTCGAGGCCGGTTTCGCGGATCGCCAGATCGAGACCGTCATCCCAAGCGCTTTCCAGTGCCTTCGTCATCTGCGCAGGGTTTTGTAGTCCTGGGTTTTGATCCAAATGTCGCGACAGCGATTTGCGCTGAATCTTGACGGTATTGCGCCAGCTCTTTTCATTGGTGCGGGTGCGGTCCCTTTGAATCTGCAACTTGAGCAGATGCCCGATGAGAACGGCGAGCCTGTGGGCCAGTTCGCGCTGTTCGGATTTGCCCATGTCGGCGACCTCCTCGGCAAGATGCTCCAGATCCAATAGGTCAAAGCGCCCCTGCTTGAGAAAGGCCGACTGTTCCTGGGTCCAGGTGAAAAAATCCTGCTCGTAGGAGGTAGTCATGTCGGAGTCTCGTTCGTGCTTGCCGCGCCAACCGACCGCGTACCGCGCGGTGGCATACATGCACTTACCCTATGGTCCGAGTGATTATGGCACCTTCACAGCGTGGCCGTCGTAGCGGTCGGTGTAGCGGTTCGACTCGGGCTGATCTGCCGCCAGGTAGGATTCGGACGGCGGTCGTATCGATCCTTATCGCCCGAATTCTACGCGGCGCAGCCCCCGATCAAACCTCGGCCAGATCCCCCTTCTCCTGCAGCCAGCCACGGCGGTCGGCCGCGCGCTTCTTGGCGAGCAGCATATCGAGCAGCTTGTCGCTCTCGTCGTCCTGCTCGACGGTGAGCTGCACCAGACGCCGGGTGTCCGGGTGGATGGTGGTCTCGCGCAGCTGGGCCGGGTTCATCTCGCCCAGGCCCTTGAAGCGCTGGACGTTGACCTTGCCCTTGATCTTCTCGGCGGCGATGCGGTCGAGGATGCCCTTCTTCTCGTCGTCGTCGAGGGCGTAGAAGACCTGCTTGCCGACGTCGACCCGATAGAGCGGCGGCATGGCGACATAGACGTGACCCTCGGCGACCAGGCGCCGGAAATGCTTGAGGAAGAGCGCGCACAGCAGGGTCGCGATGTGGGCGCCGTCCGAGTCGGCGTCGGCCAGGATGCAGATCTTGCCGAAGCGCAGCCGGGTGAGGTCGTCGCTGCCCGGATCCACACCGATGGCGACGGCGATGTCGTGGACCTCCTGGGATCCCAGGACCTCGGCCGGATCCACCTCCCAGGTGTTGAGGATCTTGCCGCGTAGCGGCAGGATGGCCTGGAACTCGCGGTCGCGCGCCTGCTTGGCCGAGCCGCCGGCCGAGTCGCCCTCGACCAGGAACAGCTCGCCCCGCTCGGGATCGGTCGCGGTGCAGTCGGCGAGCTTGCCCGGCAGGGCCGGCCCCTGGGTGACCTTCTTGCGGGTGACGGTGCGCCCGGCGCGCAGACGGGCCTGGGCGGCGCCGATCGCCAGCTCGGCGATACGCTCGCCCTCGGCCACGTGCTGGTTGAGCCAGAGGCTGAAGGAATCCTTGACCACGCCCGAGACGAAGGCGGCGCACTCGCGCGAGGACAGGCGCTCCTTGGTCTGGCCAGAGAATTGGGGATCGAGCAGCTTGACCGAGAGGATGTAGCTGAGCTTGTTCCAGATGTCCTCGGGCGCCAGCTTGACCGCGCGCGGGAGCAGATTGCGGAACTCGCAGAACTCGCGCACCGCCTCGGTCAGTCCGCTGCGCAGTCCGTTGACGTGGGTGCCGCCCTGGACGGTGGGGATGAGGTTGACGTAGCTCTCGGCCACCGGCTCGCCGCCCTCGGGCAGCCAGACGAGCGCCCAGTTGGCCGCCGCCGTGGCGCCTTCGAGATCGCCGACGAAGGGCTCCGACGGCAGACTCTCGGCCCCCTTGAGCTCCTGGACCAGATAGTCCTTGAGCCCCTCGCGATAGCACCAGACCTGCTCGTCCGCCGCCGCCTCGTCGCGGAATCGCACCTCGAGACCGGGACAGAGCACCGCCTTGGCCCGCAGCAGATGGGTCAGCGAGCGGGTGGCGAACTTGGGGCTGTCGAAATACTTCGGATCGGGCCAGAAGCGCAGCCGGGTCCCGGTGTTGTTGCGGCCCACCGTGCCGACCTCTGTCAGGTCGCTCACCTTGTCGCCGTTCTCGAAGGCCATCCGGTACTCGTGCCCGCCGCGCTTGACCCAGACCTCGAGCCGCTGCGAGAGGGCATTCACCACGGACACGCCCACGCCGTGCAGACCGCCGGAGAAGCGGTAGTTGTCGCCGCTGAACTTGCCTCCGGCGTGCAGCTTGGTGAGGATCACCTCGACGCCCGGCAGGCCCTGCTGGGGATGGACGTCGACCGGCATGCCGCGACCGTCGTCGGCGACCTCGAGCGAGCCGTCGGCATGGAGCACCACCGAGATCGCGCGCGCATGACCGGCCAGCGCCTCGTCGACGCTGTTGTCGACGACCTCCTGGGCCAGGTGGTTCGGGCGGCTGGTATCCGTGTACATCCCGGGGCGTTTGCGCACCGGGTCGAGACCCATGAGGACCTCGATGGCTGAAGCGTCGTAATTGCCGGTCATGGCGCTGCGTGATCTTCCTAAGGGGGACATTGGATGAGGTGGGAATGGCCAAGCCGGAGATGCTGGTTCGACCGCAGCTGGTTTGACCGATAAAACGACCTACGGTACCGTACCTGCAAAGTCAGATTCAAACCCAATGAAAAAAACCGCCAACCCGCCCGAACCGACATTCGAGCAAGCCCTCGCCGAGCTGGAAGGTCTCGTCGACGCCCTGGAAAGGGGCGAGATGAGCCTCGAGGAATCGCTGACGGCCTTCGAGCGCGGCATTGGCCTCCACCGGCTCTGCCAGCAGTCGCTGGACGCGGCCGAGCAGCGAGTGCGAATCCTCACCGACGCCCGGCCAGACGCCGAGCCCGAACCCTTCGACACCCAATGACCGATCAGAACCTGGACGCCTTCCGAGCGCGCTGTCAAGCGCGCGTCGAAATCACCCTCGATGAGCTCCTCCCGCCGGTGAGCGTCGAGCCCGCACGGCTGCACGAGGCCATGCGCTACACCGTGCTGGGCGGCGGCAAGCGGCTGCGTCCGCTGCTCGCCTACGCCGCCGGTGCCGCGCTGGAGATCGAGCCCGAGCGGCTCGACCGCCCGGCCTGCGCGGTCGAGCTGATCCACGCCTATTCGCTGATCCACGACGATCTGCCGGCGATGGACGACGACGACCTGCGCCGCGGCCGCCCGACCTGCCACAAGGCCTATGACGAGGCGACCGCCATCCTCGCCGGCGACGCGCTCCAGACCCTGGCCTTCCAGGCCCTGGCCGAGGCCCCCGGGCTCGCCGCCGAGAACCGCGTCGCCATGGTCGAGGCGCTCGCCCGCGCCAGCGGCGCGCGCGGCATGGTCGGCGGACAGGCGATGGACCTGGCGGCCGAGGGCAAGCCGCTCGACGTCACCATGCTCGAGCACATCCACATCCACAAGACCGGCGCACTGATCCGCGCCTCGGTACAGATGGGCATCCTCGCCCACGGCGCGCTCGACGCCGATCGCGCCGAGCGTCTGGACCGCTACGCCAAATGTCTGGGCCTGGCCTTCCAGATCCAGGACGACGTGCTCGACGTCGAGGGCGACACCGCCGAGATCGGCAAGACGGCCGGGCGCGACCAGGCACTCAACAAGGCCACCTACCCCGCGCTGGTCGGTCTGACCGAGGCGAAGGAGATGGCGGCCAACCTCATCGCCGAGGCCCTGTCGGCCATCGAGGTGTTCCCGGCCGGCGCCGATCCGCTGCGCTTCATCGCCAGCGCCCTGCTCGGACGCAAGAGCTGAGGCGCGACGCGAGAGACAGCCCCCGCCGGTCTCGAGCCGACCGGGGGCACCCCAAATACAGTGATTAGCGGTCACGATGGACCGCACCGCACGGCCAGCGGGAGCAACTCCTGCGTTGTTTTCGGTCTAATGAACCCAAAATCGTCCGGCATGAAGGCCGTGCAGATCCGCCGAGGAACTCGACCCATGGAGCAAGCGCTCGAACCCAACTGCCGCGCCACCGGCGCGGTGACCGATATCGCCGACGTTCAGGGAAGCGCCGACACCCGCCGCATCGCCATCGACAAGGTGGGGATCAAGGACATCCGCCATCCGGTGCGGGTCCGCGAGCGTGGCGGCAGCGAACAGCATACGGTCGCCACCTTCAACATGTACGTCTATCTGCCACACGATTTCAAGGGGACGCACATGTCCCGGTTCGTGCAGGTGCTCAACAACCACGAGCGCGAGATCAGCGTCTCCTCCTTCAAGGAGATGCTGGTCGAGATGTCCGACCGCCTGGAGTCCGAGGCTGGTCACATCGAGATGCGCTTTCCCTATTTCATCTCCAAGAAGGCGCCCGTCTCGGGCGTGGAGAGCCTGCTCGACTACGAGGTGACCTTCATCGGCGAGATCCGCCACGGCGAGCCGCGCCTGCAGCTCAAGGTAGCGGTGCCGGTGACCAGCCTCTGTCCCTGCTCGAAGAAGATCTCGGCCTACGGCGCCCACAATCAGCGCTCGCACGTCACGGTCCAGGTGCGCATGCAGGGATTCATGTGGCTGGAGGAACTCATTGAGCTGATCGAGCGCGAGGCGTCGTCCGAGCTCTTCGGACTGCTCAAGCGTCCGGACGAAAAATATGTCACCGAGCACGCCTACGACAACCCCAAGTTCGTGGAGGATCTGGTGCGCGACGTCGCCAAGCGGCTCAACCAGGACGAGCGCATCCTCTCCTACGTGGTCGAGGCGGAGAACTTCGAGTCCATCCACAACCACTCGGCCTATGCCCTGATCGAAAGGGATAAGCAGAGCGAGGCCCGCATGGCCGAGGCATCGCTCTGAAGCCCAGCCCCTCCGTGCCGCGCACGCTGCTGCTGCATGGCTTCACCGGCTGCGCGGAGGACTGGGAGTCCTGCTTGCCGGAGGATGCCTCGCGGATCGCCATCGACCTGCCGGGGCACCGCGAGGCGCCGGATCCGACCGGGAGCTTCGCCGAGGAGATCGGCAGGCTCCTGGACGCTATCCCGCCGAGCATCGACACCCTGATCGGCTATTCCCAGGGCGGACGCATCGCCTTGGGCCTCATACAGGCCGCGCCCGACCGATTCGGCTCGGCGACCATCATCTCCTCGCATCCGGGGCTGACCGATCCGGATCTGAAGAGACAGAGACGCGCGGCGGACCAGATCTGGATTCGGCTGCTGCGCAACGAGGGAATGGAACCCTTCGTCCATGCCTGGGAGCGCCAGCCGCTGTTCGCCAGTCAGAGTGTCCTGCATCCAGCCGCTCTGGAGCGCCAGCGACGTATCCGCCTCACCCATCGCCCCGAGGGACTGGCGCACTGCCTTACCTCTCTCGGTCTGGGCGAGATGCCGAGCACCTGGGACGCACTCGCCCGCTATCGCGGAGACCTGACCTGGATCGTCGGCGGAGAGGACCGAAAATTCGTCCAGATCGCGCGCCAGGTCGCCGAACTCCGCCCATCGACCCGCGTCCGACTGATCGAGGGCATCGGGCACAATCCATTACTCGAGGCGCCGGAGCGTCTGAACCGACTCCTATCCGCCTGATCCTCGAGCTGGCGGCTGGCGGCTGGCGGCTGGCGGCTGGCGGCTGAAAAGCTGACCATTCAAATCCTGATTTAGCCAAATTCGACGGGTATACTGGGTTCCATTCCAAGCGGCTCCAGCCGTTCCGCATCGTGCCTCAGCATCAGGATTCAGCTCGCTCGCCAACCCATCGCCCGCGCCGCGCCAGGCAACCAGCCAGGCGCGCGTCGGCACGTCGCGCCGCCCGATCCGGAGCAGGCGCTGATTCATGATCGACAACATTCATTCAGAGTCATCTATGGTCACCAATCCCGTATCTGGTGCCGGATACCTGTTGCAGGGCATGCGCCTCATCACGCGTCCCGGGCTCAGGCGATTCGTGCTCATCCCGCTCCTGATCAACATCCTCATCTTCTCGGCCGGAATCTATTTCGGCGTCGCCCAGTTCGACGCCCTCATGACGACCATGCAGTCGCGCGTCCCCGAATGGCTCGGCTGGCTGGACTGGATCCTCTGGCCCATCTTCATCGTGCTGCTGCTGGTAGTCGTTTTCTACACCTTCGGCATGATCGCCAACCTCATCGCCTCGCCCTTCAACAGCCTGCTGGCCGAAAAGGTCGAGCTGATGCTGACCGGACGCCCGATCGAACAGGAGGGCGATTTCCGCCGATTGCTGGCCGAGCTGCTTCCCACCCTCTTCGACGAGCTGCGCAAGATCCTCTATGCCGCCCTCTGGGCCATCCCCTTCCTGATATTGCTGTTCGTACCGGTCGTGGGCCCGGCGATCTGGTTCCTCTACACGGCCTGGATGCTCGCGGTCGAATATTCCGACTATCCGATGGGCAATCACGGGATCAAATTCCGCGAGATGCGCCAGAAGCTTCGCAGTCGCCGCACCCTGAGCCTCAGCTTCGGCGCGACCGCCGCCGGGTTCGGCATGATTCCCGTGGTCAATTTCATCATGATGCCGAGCGCGGTCGCCGGCGCCACGGCCATGTGGGTGCGTGAGTTCCGCAACACCAGCAACTACCAGGGCGCCAACCAGTCGCGGGTCGCGACCCGCTACGTGATGCTGGCGATCGACCATCTCTCAGGTTCCATGAGCGGCGAGATCCTGCTCGGCCCACTGCGGGGACAGTCGCTCGAACGCATCCCGACCGACCAGTTGCTGGACCTGCTGAACACCTGCTACCACACGGACGCCGAATCGGCCGAGGCGCTGGAGGTCTATCTGGAGCGCGAACGCGGACATCAGGTTCCCGAGCCACCGCCACGCCAGCGCCCCGAGGCCCCTCCCCGGCAAGACTCCGCACCCATGACCGAGAGCGAGGCCCGCGCCATCCTCGGCATCGAGAGCAACGCCGGACCGGAGGAGATCCAGACCGCCCACCGCCGTCTGATCCAGCGGATCCATCCGGACCGCGGCGGCTCGGACTACCTCGCCGCCAAGGTCAACGAGGCCAAACGAATGCTCATGAACGGCTGAGATTTGAGCCGCCAGCTGGTAGCTGGTAGCTGGGCTCAATCGATCCGACGCAGCAGATCCACCCGATGGGGCTTGAGGAATCGCGCCCCATCGGGTGTGAGATGCCGCTCGAAGGCGGCGCGTATCGCGGCGATCCGCTTTTCGTCGAAATCCAGAGCGGTGTGCGTGACCTGGATGAAGCGGGCGGCGAAACCCTCCCAGTCCGCATAGACGCCCTCGTCCTCGTAGAAGACCTCCCGCTCGACCTGGAAGAGACCTGAATCGACCGCATCCCGCAGCGCCGAGAAAGCCGCCTGGCGCACCTCGCGCTCGTCGTTGATCAGCCGCATCAGGTCGTTGAACTCGCCCCAGTAGACGGGCTCCGAGACATAGAGCCGCCCGCCTGGAGCCAGCACCCGGTGGATCTCGGCGAGCGCGCGCGGCATGAGTTGGCCGGGAACGTGATGCAGGGATTTGAACATGAACACCAGATCGTAGGTGCCGTCCGGATCCTCGATCGACTCGGCGCCGCCGTAGCGGAAGGTCACACCGGGCAGATCGGCGATGGCGAGATTCTTGTCGAGCTGGATACGGTCGACCTCGGTCGCGGTCACATGGGCGGCACCGAACCGGGTCGCCAAGGCCCGCGTCATCCGGGCCGCACCACAGCCGAGCTCGAGCACCTCGCGGCCCGCAACATCCACCAGCTCCTCGATCGCCTCCAGTTCCCCGCATCGGCGATAGGCCGTCGGATCGTTGATACGCATCGGATACGTCTCCATTGATTTAAGGTATGCTGGCGCCCAAGACACCCGAAGCATAGGCAGCTATACTTACGCCTCGTTCAGCGGGAGCTCACCTGCTATGGCGGCCATTCGCAGCGACTCGATACGCGCGAATCCAGCCGTTCTCGCGCCCATCCATCTATCTCGCAGACAGGGATACAGAGCACAGATGTTCGCACGCCTTTCGCTCGTTCTCTTGGCGCTCGCCGCAATCATCGGCGGTCTGGCCTTTCTGAAATACACCCAGATCCAGAAAGAGATGGCGATGTACTCGACCTCGCCGCCGCCCCCCACGGTATCCGCCACGAGGGTCGTGGCCAAGACCTGGGAGCCGACATTGAGCGCCGTCGGAACGGTCAGCGCCGTTCAGGGCGTCGATGTGAGCAACGAGGTCGCCGGACAGGTCGCGTCCATCCATTTCTCCTCCGGCGCCGAGGTCGAACAGGGCGAGCTCTTGGTTCAGCTCGACGATCAGGTCGACCGGGCCGATCTCGAGGGACTGGTCGCCGCCGAACGGCTCGCCGAGATCAAGCTCAAGCGCAACCGCACCCTGCTCCGCGACCGCGCCGTGGCCCAGGGCGACGTGGACGAGACCACCGCCCAGCTCGACCAGGCGCGCGCACTGGTCAAGGCCAAGCAGGCGACCATCGACAAGAAACAGATTCGGGCGCCCTTCGCCGGCCAGCTCGGGATCCGCCAGGTCGACCTCGGCCAGTATCTCGCGGAGGGCGCGGCGATCGTGACGCTGGTCTCGCTCGACGTCGTCTATGTCGATTACGCCTTGCCCGAGCGCGACCTGTCCCAGCTCCAGCTCGGACAGGGCGTGCGCATCCGGGTCGCCGCCCATCCGGACCGAACCTTCGACGGACGCATCGAGGCGATCAGCCCGAGCCTCGACAAGAGGACCCGCAATCTCTCGATCCGCGCCCGCTTCGACAATCCCGAACACCTGCTGCGTCCGGGCATGTTCGCCCGCACCACCACGGTGCTGCCGGTCGAGGAACGCACCCTCGTCATCCCGCGCCAGGCGGTGACCTTCAACACCTACGGCGACTCGGTGTTCCTGATCCAGGAGGTCGAGGGCAAGCCCAAGGTACAGCGCCGCCAGATCCGAACCGGCGCGGCACGCGACGACGAGGTCGTGATCCTCCAGGGACTCGCCGAGGGCGATCGCATCGTACTCGCCGGCCAGGTCAAGCTGACCAACGGCCAGGAGATTCAGATCAAGGACGAGGACGCGGACAAGCCCGAAGCCGCCGAACCGCAGACACAGCAGCAACCCTAGCCGCGCGCCATGAAATTCACCGATATCTTCGTCTATCGCCCGGTGCTGGCGAGCGTGGTCAGCCTGCTCATCCTGGTGCTCGGCATCCGCTCGATCCTCGACCTCGAGGTCCGCCAGTACCCGGAGACCAAGAACACGGTCGTCACCGTCACCACGGCCTATCCGGGCGCCAGCAGCGATCTGGTCCAGGGCTTCATCACCCAGCCGCTGCAGCAGGCCATCGCCCAGGCCGACGGCATCGACTTCCTCTCCTCCACCAGCTCGGCAGGGGTGTCGGTCATCGAGGCCAACATGCGCCTCAATTTCGACCCCAACGCCGCCGTCGCCGAGATCCAGGCCAAGGTCGCCAGTCAGCTCAACGTGCTGCCCGAGGCGGCGCAGAACCCGGTGATCGATTCCACCACGGGCGACAGCACGGCGCTCATGTACCTGGCCTTCTACAGCAAGGAGATGAGCCTGCCGCAGGTCACGGATTATCTGCTGCGGGTGGTCCAGCCTCAGCTGCAGGCGGCCGAGGGCGTGGCCAAGGCCGAACTCTACGGCAACAAGACCTACGCCATGCGGGTCTGGCTGGATCCGGTGCGCATGGCCGCGCTCGAGGTCACCGGACGGGAGGTCGCCCAGGTTCTCCAGGCCAACAACTACCTGGCGGGTCTCGGCCACACCCAGAGCGATCTGGTCCAGATCGACCTCTCGGCGACCACCGACATCGGCCGGGTCGAGGACTTCAAGCGCCTGGTGATCCGCGAGGAGGCCGGCGCACTGATCAGGCTCGAGGACATCGCCGAGATCGAGCTGGGCGCCGCCGACTATGACTCGACCACGCTCTACAAGAGCATCCCTGCCATCTTCATCGGCATCGAGCAGGCCCCCGGGTCCAATCCGCTCGACGTCGCCAAACGCGTGCATGCACTCGTCCCGACGCTCGAGGCGGGCTTCCCGGAGGGGCTCGAGGCATCCATCGCCTACGACGCCAGCGAGTTCATCAGCCAATCCATCGATGAGGTCTTCAAGACGCTCGCCGAGGCGGTGCTCATCGTGCTCCTGGTGATCTTTCTCTCGCTCGGCTCGCTGCGGGCGGCGCTCATCCCCTCGGTCGCGGTGCCCCTGTCCATCATCGGCGCCGGGTTCCTGATGCTGCTGATGGGCTTCTCCATCAACCTCCTGACCCTGCTGGCGATGGTGCTGGCGATCGGGCTGGTGGTGGACGACGCCATCGTGGTGGTCGAGAACGTGCATCGCCATCTGGAGATGGGCGAATCCAAGCGCCAGGCCGCCGTGGAGGCGGCACGCGAGCTGGCGCTGCCCATCCTCGCCATGACCTCCACATTGATCGCGGTCTATGCCCCCATCGGCTTCATGGGCGGTCTGGTGGGATCGCTCTTCATCGAGTTCGCCTTCACCCTGGCCGGGGCCGTACTGGTCTCGGGGATCGTCGCGCTCACGCTCTCCCCCATGCTCTCGGCCACGGCGCTGCGCGCCGGCGGTCAGCAGGGCCGCTTCGAGCGAATGGTCGAAGGCTTCTTCCACGGGCTCGCCAGCGGCTATCGGCGCCTGCTGCATGGCTGGCTCAGATATCCGAGCGCCACCATCCTGGTCGCGGTCGTGGTGCTGGCGTCCATCTATGCCATGTACTCCATGACCCAGAAGGAGCTGGCGCCGACCGAGGACCAGAGCATCCTCTTCTTCATGGCGACATCGCCGCAGACGGCCACCATCGATTACAACGATCGCTACGTCGGCCAGATGCGCCCGATCTTCGAGTCCTTCCCCGAATACTACGAGAGCTTCATCCTCATCGGATTCGGCGACTCCACCACCACCTTCGGCGGCTTCAAGATGCCACCCTCCAACGAGCGCGAACGCTCGCAGATGGAGGTCCAGCCCCAGCTGCAGGGGGCTCTGTCCCGGATCACCGGACTCGATACGGTCGTCTTTCCCCTCCCGAGCCTGCCGACGCCCGGAAGCGGCATGCCGATCGAGTTCGTGATTCTGTCCGACCGCGGATTCGAGGAGCTCGCGGCGCTCTCGGATCAACTGCTCGGCAAGGCGATGGGAAGCGGCAAGTTCATGTTCCTGATGAAGGACGTCAAGCTGGAGCGGCCCCGGACCGTCCTGGAGGTGAACCGCGATCTGGCGGGCGATCTCGGAATCGAGATGCAGAGCCTGGGCAACAGTCTCGCGTCCATGCTCAACGGCGACTACGTCAACTGGTTCAGCCTGCAGGGACGCAGCTATAAAGTAATCCCGCAGGTGCACCAGGACCAACGAGGCGACATCGCGCGGATCCTCGACTACCAGATCCGCACCGCCAGCGGCGAGCTGGTCCCGCTCAGCGCACTGATCGACACCCATGATCTGGTCGAGCCCTCCAAGCGCACCCAGTTCCAGCAGCTCAACGCGGTGACCCTCTCCGGAGTCATGACGCCGGGCATGACCCTCGGCGACGCGCTCGACTATCTGGAGCGGGAGGCCAGGGACATCTTCCCGCGCGGCACGCGGCTCGACTACAAGGGCGAGTCGCGCCAGTATCGGACCGAGGGGGCGGCCCTGGAGGTGACCTTCTTCCTCTCCATCCTGGTCATCTATCTGGTGCTCGCCGCCCAGTTCGAGAGCTGGCGCGACCCCTTCGTCATCCTCATGTCGGTGCCGCTCTCCATCGCCGGGGCCATGGCCTTCCTCTTCCTCGGGCTGGCGAGCGTCAACATCTACACCCAGGTCGGGCTCATCACGCTCATCGGACTCATCGCCAAGAACGGCATCCTCATCGTCGAGTTCTCCAACCAGTTGCGGGAGAAGGAGGGTCTGTCCAAGCGCGAGGCGATCGAGCAGGCATCGGCGATCCGGCTGCGCCCCATCCTCATGACGACGGTCGCCATGCTGGTCGCCATGATCCCGCTGCTCACCGCGAGCGGTCCGGGCGCGGTGAGCCGGTTCGACATCGGGCTGGTGATCGTCACCGGACTGGGGATCGGGACCCTCTTCACGCTCTTCGTGGTTCCTGCCTTCTATATGCTGCTCTCGCCGAGCGAGATGCGCTCGACCAAGGCAGAAGAGAAGCCGATCCCCCCGAAAGCGGAACCTCAGCCCCAAGGATCCGATTGAGGAGCCACCATCTCGCGCCTACCTTTGCGTAGAAACGGTCGCGCCTCGCGACAGCAGGCGTGCGTGGCGCAACGACATCCGGCCGACAGGATATCCAAGGAGACCGAGCGATGACCCCGAGAACTCGAATCGACCGCTGGCTGTCCATCCTCTTCCACTACATCGAGAAAATCGTCCTGGTCGGGGTCGGCGGTCTGGCGCTCATCGGCATCGGCCAGCTCATCTACGGCATCTATCTCAACCAGGAGGTCCTGCTCGAAGACCTGCTGCTGATGTTCATCTTCATCGAGATCATGGCGATGGCGAACGTCTATTTCGTTCGCCGCGCCGTGCCCTTCACCTATCCCATGTTCATCGCGGTCACGGCGCTTTCCAGACTCATCGTGCTCCAGGGCAAGAACATCGCCCCGGAAAACCTGCTCTATGAGAGCGGCGCCATCGTCCTGGTGAGCCTCGCCATCCTCATCATCCGTTTCAGCCGATCCTTCAGCGACGACACCTCCGAGGCAGAGGAAGAAAGCGGCGGTCCGCACTGAGGACGTCTCCATCGCCAGCCTTCCGGCCGATCCTCGTCGCTTATGATACCCAGGGCATACCGCCCTTCAGGCATCTCCTTTACAGCAGCAGGTTGTTCGCATCATGTCTCCGCTCGAACTCTCCGCCTATCTTCTCATCGGGGCACTGTCCGGCCTGCTCGCGGGTCTCTTCGGGGTCGGCGGAGGCGCGGTCATCGTTCCAGCCCTGATCCTCGTCTTCGGTCAGATCGCCATCGGAGGCGACTGGATTCCCCATCTGGCGATCGGCACCTCGCTCGCGACCATCATCGGAACGGGGGCGGCCTCCGCCCTCGCCCATCATCGGCGCGGCGGCGTGCGCTGGGAGATCTTCGTGCGGCTGGTCCCGGGCATCGTGCTCGGCGCCTGGGCCGGCGCGGCCGTCATCGGCTGGATCCCGGCCGAATGGCTCAAGCGAATGTTCGCCGTCTTCCTCGCGGTGGTCGGGACGCGCATGCTCGTGAGCAGGCCGCGACAGACCAGCACGGGCGAACTCCCGGGAACTCCGGGAATGATCGCGGCGGGCGGCGGGATCGGCCTGCTCTCGGCCCTGGTCGGCATCGGGGGGGGGACCTTGACGGTCCCTTTCCTCAGCAGCCGTGGGGTCGAGATGCGACAGGCGGTCGGTACATCCGCCGCCTGCGGACTGCCGATCGCCATCGCCGGGGCCATCGGATTCGTCCTGGCCGGGTGGGATAGGGAAGGACTGCCTTCGCTCAGCACCGGCTTCGTCTACTGGCCGGCGGTCCTGGCCATGCTGCTCGCCAGCATGCCCTCGGCCCCCGTGGGCGCGCAACTGGCCCACAGCCTCCCGGTCAAGACGCTCAAGCGACTGTTCGGCGTCCTGCTGCTGATGATCGCCACCGAACTCGCCTTCGGCGGCTGAGACCAGCTACCAGCTACCAGCTACCAGCTACCAGCTACCAGCTACCAGCTACCAGCTACCAGCTACCAGCTACCAGCTACCAGCTACCAGCTACCA
>NZ_AONC01000072.1 GCF_000585215.1 Imhoffiella purpurea
GTCCCTCTGCCGCCAACTCAACCAATCTTGCCTGTACCGTTTGGGGCATCACTCAGCCCTCCCTCCATGGCCCGAAAATGGCCAAAGTCGAGTGGGGTATTTGCGCTCGAGTGCATAGGGGAGGTAGACCTCACCCAATCCATCCGCGAGATCCTTTTGGTGCAGCTCGCTCGCCTTGCTCATCTGGATGCGGATGGGCTCGACCAGATCGGGTGGGAGCAGGGTGACGCGGTCCTTGGCGCCTTTTCCGCTGCGGACGCTGATCTGATGGCGTCCGAATTCGACATCCTGGATGCGCAGCCGCAATGCCTCGAGCAGACGTAGACCGGAGCCGTAGAGCAGGGCGGCGACGAGCTTATGCGTCCCTTCGAGATGGCGGAACAGGCGCGCGATCTCGTCGCGGTCGAACACCGTCGGTAGGCGCTCCGGGCGTTTCGCGGTCGCGATGTCTCCGAGCGTCAGGGTTTCGCGACCGAGGATCTGCTTATAGAGAAAGACGAGTGCGTTGAGGGCTTGATTCTGGGTCGAGGCGGAGACGTTGCGCTCGACGGCGAGGTGGTTGAGGAAGGCGACGATCTCCGCCTCGCCCATCTCGCGGGGGTGGCGTTTGCCGTGGAAGAGGATGAAACGCTTGGCCCAGCCGAGATAGACCTGCTCGGTGCGGATGCTGTAATGCTTGAGACGAATGCGCTCGCGCATCTCTCCGAGCAGCTGCGAACCGCCAACGATCCGGTCGGTGTCGGTCCGGGGAAGGGCATCGCGAAGCGGTTCGTGTTTGATTGGCATGTCCGACAACACCATCCCGGCGATACGGCATGGTTTCGATGCTAGCTTGTCTTACACGCTAAAACAACGGCTGGGCTATGGGCGTGCGTTTCATTGCGGGCTTCGAGTCCGCGAGTATCCGTGCGCTCTCCCAGCCTGCTGGAACCTCACAACGACCTCATGATGGCGGGCGAAACGCGAGCAAAGGCTGGCGGGTCCGGCGGGTCAAGCGGACTGGAGCGAATCCTTCAATGCCCTGACCGTCGCCATCAGGACCGGCCGCTGGGCGGCGGGAAGCTCGGAATAGATCATCATCAGCTCCCGCATCTCCTCGGGGAACGAGAGGAACAGCGGGTCGCGCTCCACATGCTGCTCGTCGAGCCAGCCCGGCCGAGTGCCGAGCAGACGTTCCAGGCGTCGCGCCAGTTCGTCCGTGATCGGCAGGAAGGGGTTGTCCAGGTGTTCCCTGAGCCGCTTGCGCGAGATCCGCAGGCGTTTCACCGTCTCGTCCAGACGCTCCCGATCCTCTTCGATCCCATCCATGGCGTGCGTCAGGTTCTGGTGCCGAACCGCCTGCAGATCGCGCTCGTTGGGCCGGATGGGGCCCTGTCCGAACATCA
This sequence comes from Imhoffiella purpurea, assembly GCF_000585215.1. Classification (GTDB taxonomy): domain Bacteria; phylum Pseudomonadota; class Gammaproteobacteria; order Chromatiales; family Chromatiaceae; genus Imhoffiella; species Imhoffiella purpurea. The sequence goes on from NZ_AONC01000072.1 coordinate 1,386, forward strand.
GCCAGCAGGCCGACACGCCGGTCGCCTCGGCGATCAGAAGCATGTCGTCCGCGCTGGGCGTGGAGATTCCGGCCTCGTAGTTGCCGAGGCGAGAGGATTTCCAGCCCGGAATGCGGGCGAGCAGACTGGCCTGGGTGCGAAACCCCGCCATCTTGCGAGCGAGCTTGATGCGGCCAGGGATGTTGGCTGATTGCATGGCGGGGGGGCTTGGGTCCGGTGTCTGAGGTGTGGGATTGGAACCGCAAAGACGCAAAGGACGCAAAGAGTCTCTATGCGATACGCTGATGCATTCGGATCGAGAGAAACGCGATATATGCAGAGATCCTTGTTTTTCTTAGCGATCTTTGCGCCTTTGTGGTTCGTTTGCTTCGGCCCGATGGGCGCTTTACATGGATTTTACAAGAATCTTGATATTTATGTTGACTTGCTTGAAATTCTGGCTAGACTAGCCAGCCATCGAAATCAGCAGTCAATTCAATCGTGAGGAACAGGATTCAGATGACACTCAGAGACGACATCGATCAACGAGGGAACCGCGGCTCCTTGCTGGGGCGGACGGTGAGCTCTTTGTCTCTGCGCTGAGTCTTTCTGCGATTGCATTCTCGGAAGGCCTGGCATAAGGGCCTTCCGGTGGGACACGAAACCCCGACCGGGAGCACTGGTCGGGGTTTTTTATTGCCTGAAGATCGAGAATTTCAGGCATCACCATCTTGCGGAGATCGTCGAGCGATCAGCGCCTGGGGTTCCGTATGCCCCGGTGGCGGACCTGGGCGCCCAGTGCGTTCCCTCGGTCCGTACCCATTGCTCGATACGACCGTGAGACGACAACGTAGCTCAGTGGGTAGAGCAACTGGCCGATAACCAGTCCGTCGCGGGTTCGACTCCCGCCGCTGTCTCTTTGGCGACTGACCGTCGCCCTCGATTGGAATACCCGTCCAATCAAAACCACAGGGTGAGCCCCGGCCCGATCGGATGGAACTGCGTGCCGCATGGCGGCCGGCAGGGAGGCCGGATCGGGGGCGTCGTGACGATCTTGTGCCAGGGTGCGACGCATGGATCGAAATCGTGCGGTTTCGAGCGATCTCGCCGGATGGCGGGCGATGCCGCAGGGATGCGGATCGATCGAGCCGAATGATTCCGGCCATGCAGCCGCCCTGGCCCATCGGCGCGACGTGGGGCGAGCCTTTCCACTTTCAGCCGGCGGTTTCGAGCGGCCGGCTCCGAACGATGTCCGGTCCGAGCCGGACACCGAATCGATAGAACGCCGGGATCGGGCCGAACGTTGGCGACCCGATCCCGGCTCCACCAACCAACCAACGACAACAGGTCACTGCAATGCCGGATTCTTGATCGGGGCGGCGGGCGGGCCGAAACGGCCGGTCATGCCGTCGATAGCGACGGCACAGAGGAGAGCAGGAAGATGAACATGATTGGATACAAGCGACAGGTCGTCGCCCAGCACGAGCGTGTGCTGGTGCTAAGGAATGGAGTGCTGGATCAGGTGCTCGGACCTGGCGTCTATCGCTGGCTGGATATCGTCGGATCGCTGGAGTTCGAGACCTTCGATCTGACCGATCCGGAACTGGCCCATCCGCATGCCGAGGTGTTCCGCAAGGAGTCCTCAACGCTCTGGAATCTGTGGGTCGAAACGGTCGAGACCGGCGAGCATGAGGCCGGACTCGTCTATCTGGACGGACAGCTGACCCGCCTGATTCCGCCCATGAGCCGTCGCTTCTACTGGAAGGGGCCGGTCGAGGTGCGGGTCGAGCGAATCGATCTGAGAGAGGGGGCCGCCGTGGGGGCGGAGGTGATGGAGCGCATCCGCCGGATGCGTCATCGGGATGGCTGGACCAGGGCAGCGGCCGAGTATCGGGCCAAGGCACGGTCGGCTGGCAGCAAGCTGCCGGTTGCCGAGTTCCTGGACAACATCATCGAGGAGGAGATCGCCGACCATGAAATGGCTCTGTTGCTGCTCGATGGCCGGCTGATCGGGACCCTGGAGCCGGGTGTGCACGCCTTCTGGAACTTCGCACGCAACGTCCAGGTGGAGCTGACCGATCTGCGTCTGCAGGAGATCGAGGTCCAGGGCCAGGAGATCCTGACCCGCGACAAGGTGAGCCTGAGGATCAACCTGAGCGCCCAGTATCGGGTCGTGGATCCGGTCCGGGTTCGGGCCGGATTGCCCAAGCACAAGGACTTCCTGTACCGGGAATTCCAGTTTGGGCTGCGTCGGGCCATCTCCGACCGGACCCTGGACGAACTCCTGGAGCGGAAGGGCACGACCGAACAGGAGGTGCTGGCCGCGATCCGGGAACGGGCAGAACCGCATGGGATGGCGGTCGAGACCCTGGGTATCAGGGACGTCATCCTGCCCGGCGACATGAAGCAGATCCTCAACCAGGTGGTGGAGGCGGAGAAGGCGGCCCAGGCCAACCTCATCCGTCGGCGTGAGGAGACGGCCGCGACCCGGTCGCTGCTCAACACCGCCAAGCTGATGGATCAGAACCCGGTGCTGCTGCGGCTCAAGGAACTGGAGGCGCTCGAACGTGTCACCGAGCGGGTCGGCAGCCTGACCGTCTTCGGCGGCATGGAATCGCTGCTGCAGGGACTGGTCCGGATCGAGGCGCCCAAGGGGGGATGAGCGGCCAGCCTCCAGCGGTCAGCTTCCAGCGAATGCGGGAGAGGTCGCGCTGGTCAGGATGAAACGGGATGCCGCCATGGACGGCGGCCCTTCATGAATGGACGAATCGAGATGAACAAACGGAGAAACCCGGTGGCCCGATCGCCACTGTTGCGCAAGGGCGGTCCGCACGTGCGATCCGCCTCCAGCATCCGCGCCGGCCATCGCCGGGCCATCGAGGACGGCATCGACGCCTTCCACGGACTCGATCCGGTCGAACCGGACCGGGTGCGAGGTCGCGGGGATACGAATAAGACAGTTTGAACCGCACAGGCGCGAAGAACGCAAAGTGCTTCGATATTCCGGCTTCGCGCCCTTTGCGCCTTTGCGGTTCGATTCGATGAACCCAGCTTCATCGACGGAGAAGACCATGCCAATCAAGCGAGTCATCAGCAAGGGCCGAGTTCCGGTCAAGATCTATACGGACGACGTGGCCGAGAATGCCATGAAGCAGCTCGAGAACGTCTCCCATCTGCCCTTCATCCATTCGCACGTGGCGGCGATGCCGGACGTGCACTGGGGGATGGGGGCGACCATCGGCTCGGTGATTCCGACCCTCGGGGCCATCATCCCGGCCGCCGTGGGCGTCGATATCGGCTGCGGCATGAACGCCCTGCGGCTGTCGCTGCGTGCGGACCAGCTGCCGGACTCGCTGGCCAAGGTGCGCTCGGCGATCGAGGCCCGAGTGCCGGTCGGGATGGACGGACACGGCCAGGAGCACTGGTGCGAGGAGGGACTCGCCCGGGTGGCGCCCGGTCTCGAGCCCATCCTGGCGAAGCATCCCAAGATCAACGCCCGTTGGCAGAGCCAGCTGGGTTCGCTGGGTGGTGGCAACCACTTCATCGAACTCTGTCTCGACGAGTCGCAGCAGGTCTGGATCATGCTCCATTCGGGATCGCGCGGGATCGGCAATCGGATCGGGATGCACTTCATCGAACTGGCCAAGCGCGAGATGGAGCGCTGGAAGATCCAGCTGCCCGACCAGAACCTGGCCTATCTGCCCGAGGGTAGCCGGCACTTCGACGACTATGTGGAGGCGGTCGGTTGGGCGCAGGACTATGCGATGGAGAATCGCCGTCAGATGATGCGGCTCGTCATCGAGGCGTTGCGCGGACAGTTGCCGCCGTTCGAGGCGACCTCGGAGGCGATCAATTGTCATCACAACTATGTGACGCGCGAGCACCATTTCGACAAGGAGGTCTATCTCACCCGCAAGGGTGCCATTCGGGCGCGCGAGGGGGATCTGGGCATCATCCCAGGGAGCATGGGGGCCAAGTCCTACATCGTCCGTGGTCTGGGCAACCCCATGTCATTCTGCTCCTGCTCGCATGGAGCGGGTCGGCGCATGAGCCGCGGGGAGGCGACCCGCCGATTCACCCGCAAGGATCTGGAGAGCCAGACCCAGGGCGTCGAGTGCCGCAAGGACAAGGGGGTGATCGACGAGATCCCGGCGGCCTACAAGGACATAGACGCCGTCATGGCGAACCAGAACGACCTGGTCGAGGTCGTGCATAGCCTCAAGCAGGTCTTGACCGTGAAGGGATAGGCTTCGGCCGCCAGCCGCTCGGGCTGGCGGTCGGGCTATTTGATCGAGATCGCCAGGCTGTCCTTACCGTTCGCCTTCAAGAGTGCGCGAACCTTTTCCATTTCCTGTTTGTTGGCATAGGCCCCGGTACGCACGCGGTGGGTCGTGCGTCCGCTCGAGAGCGTCACCGTCTGGATGTTGGTCGAGATACCCAACAGGGCCAGCTGGGCCTTGAGTCGCTCGGCGTCGGCCTCGCGGCTCAAGGATCCCACCTGCAGGATGTAACCGCCCTTGCGTGGCGCGACGGTTTCGACCGGTGGCGTTGGAGCCGGTGTCTGCGGCTTGGCGACGGGTTGCTCCGCGGTCTTCGGCGGCTCGCTGGGAGGCGTTGGCCGTGGTGCCGGCGGTGGTGGGGGCGGCGGCTTGCTGTCGATGTCGACCTGGTCGTCCGACAGGATCTCCTGGAAGCGGAAGTTCGGCGCGACACGCGCTGGCTGGCTCTCCTCGGCGGGACGGGACGCCGTCTCGCCGGATTCGACCCTCTCGGTCTGCCGGGAACCGAGAATATTGGTGGCCAGGACACCGAGCGCTGTGCCCATCAGAAACCACCAGACACAGGAACGGTTCTGCTTGCGCTTCTGGCTCGTGCGCGTCGGCGTGGCGTGTCGATAATCCCTTGGCATGTCACATGCTCTCTGGTGACGAAACTCCGATCAGACCCAGGCCGTTACGCAACACCTGCCGCACGGCCAGGATCAGCTTGATGCGGGCGTCGCGCAGGACGCCGTCGTCCACCAGGAACTGGTGGGCGTTGTAATAGGTGTGGAAGTCGTTGGCCAGTTCGCGCAGATACTGGGTGACCTGATGCGGTTCGGCCTTGAGTGCCGCGGACTCGACGACCTCCGGATAGCGGATCAGGGTCCGCAGCAGGGCCTCTTCGTGGGGCTCGGTCAGACGTTCCAGGTTGGTCGTGCCCGGGGTCGGATCCACGATCATGCCCTTCTCGGCCGCCTGGCGCAGCACGCTGCAGACGCGCGCATGGGCATACTGGACGTAATAGACCGGGTTGTCGGAGGACTCGGACTTGGCCAGGTCGAGGTCGAAGTCCAGGTGCTGCTCGCAGCGGCGCATCACGTAGAAGAAGCGCGCGGCGTCGCGTCCGACCTCCTTGCGCAGCTCGCGCAAGGTGACGAACTCGCCCGAGCGGGTCGACATCTGCGCCTTCTCGCCGCCGCGATAGAGGATGGCGAACTGGACCAGCAGCACCTCCAGCTTGTCGGCCTCGTCGCCCAATGCCTGCAGCGCCGCCTTGACGCGCGGGATGTAGCCATGGTGGTCGGCGCCCCAGATGTCGATGACGCGGTCGAATCCGCGCTCGAGCTTGTCCATGTGGTAGGCGATGTCGGAGGCGAAATAGGTACTCTGACCGTTGTCGCGGACCACCACCCGGTCCTTCTCGTCGCCGAAGTCGGTCGAGCGGAACCAGAGCGCGCCCTTCTGCTCGTAGATGTGGCCGCTCTCGCGCAGCCGCTCGATGGCCTTGTTGACCGCGCCGCTCTCGGTCAGGGAGCGCTCCGAATACCACTCCTGATAGTCGATCCCGAACTGGGAGAGATCCTCGCGGATGTCGTCGAGGATGGTGTTGAGACCCAGCTCGAAGACGTAGCGGTAGCGGTTGTCGCCCAGCAGACGCTTGGCGGCGGCGATGAGTCCGTCGATATGGGCCTCCTTGTCGCCGGCCTGGTCCTGGGGCTCGCCCTCGATGGAGGCGTCGAGCGGGAGGTCGGCGAAGACCTGCTCGACCTCGACGCGATAGGCGTCGCCATGCTCGCGGTGCAGGGTGGCGGCGATGTCCCAGACGTAGTCGCCCTTGTAGCCGTTGCTCGGGAAGCGCAGCTCCTCGCCGCAGAGTTCCAGATAGCGCAGCCAGACCGAGGTGCCCAGGATGTCCATCTGGCGGCCGGCGTCGTTGACGTAATACTCGCGGTGAACCTCGAACCCGACCGCGGCCAGCAGATCGGCCACCACCGCGCCGTAGGCGGCGCCGCGTCCGTGCCCGACATGGAGCGGGCCGGTCGGATTGGCCGAGACGAACTCCACCTGCACCCGCTTGCCCGCGCCGATGTCGCTGCGTCCGTATGCGTGCCCGGCGGTCAGGATCTGGGGCACCACCGAGCGGTGGGCGCCCTCGGCGAGGAAGAAGTTTACGAATCCGGGACCGGCGATCTCGACCTTGTCCACCAGCGGCGACTCGGGCAGTGCCTCGACCAGACGTTGGGCCAGGTCGCGCGGCTTGGTGCGGGCGAGCTTGGCGAGCACCATGGCCACGTTGGTGGCGAAATCGCCGTGGCTGGCGTCCTTGGTGCGGTCCAGCTGTGGCTCGGGCAGCTCGGTGAGCTCGAGTTGGCCTTGGCTGACGAGCGTCTGGAGCCCGGTATGGATGAGGTCTTTGATGTCTTGCTTCATGCAGGTTGACGATTTGGCCGTGCCGTCCGGATGCCGTGCCCGCCGCGGGCGTCGGTTCGCCCGGGCCCTTGGCCGTCGACATGGTCGGCAATGGGAAGAAACAGGAATGCCTCGGCGCCGATCGGGGCGGCCGAAGTCAAGGCGATCAGAGGTGTAAGAATACCTGAATCCCTCGTTCGGAGCATATCTCGCTCAGAACATATCCTGTGGGTCGACGTCCAGCGACCAGCGCAGCCCCTTGGGATGACGCAGGCCGTGCAAACCCTGATTCCAGCGTGCGAGGAAACGCTGCAGCGAGGGGCGGTCGCGCGAGAGCACCATGAGCTGGGCGCGGTAGCGGTTGGCACGCCGCTCCATGGGGGCTGGCGCTGGACCCAGCAGATGGATCTCGTCCGGATCCGAGCGCTCGGCCAGGTCGCGCGCCTCGCGCAGGAAGGCCGTGGGCTGATCGGCGAGCGGGGCCTCGGCGCGGAGCAGGACCAGATGGGCGAAGGGCGGAAGCTCGGCGCCGCGGCGCTCCTCCAGGGCCGCCGCGGCGAATCCGGAATAGCCGTCGCTCAGCAGCGACTGGAGCAGCGGGTGCTCGGGGTGCCGGGTCTGGAGCACCACCCGGCCGGGCCGGTCGGCGCGTCCGGCCCGGCCGGCCACCTGGATGATGAGCTGGGCGGTGCGCTCCGGGGCGCGGAAGTCGCTGGCATAGAGTGCCTGATCGAGATCCAGGATGCCGACGAGCGTCACCAGCGGGAAGTCGTGTCCCTTGGCGAGCATCTGGGTGCCGAGCAGGATCTGGATCTCGCCGCGCCGGATCGCCTCCAGCAGCCGGTTCAGCTCGCCCTGGCGCCTGGTGCTGTCGCGGTCGATACGGGCGAGGCTGGCCTGGGGAAAGAGCTCCCGCAGCTCCTCCTCCAGACGCTCGGTGCCGCGTCCGATCATGCGCAGGTCCTCGCCGTCGCAGTTCGGGCAGCGCTGGGGCAGCCGGCGCGACCAGCCGCAGTGATGGCACCAGAGCCGCTGCTGTCCGAGATGCAGCGTGAGCCGCGCGTCGCAATGGGGACAGTCACCGACCCAGCCGCAGTGATGACAGGTGTAGAGCGGGGCGTAGCCGCGGCGGTTGAGGAACAGAAGGATCTGGTTGCCGGCGGCGAGCTCGGTCTGCATGGCGTCGCGCAGGACCGGTGAAAGTCCGGCCCGGAGCGGCTGGTCGCGGATGTCCAGCAGCGAGATCGTCGGTGCTCGTGCCCCGCCGGCGCGCTGGGGCAGACGCAGCCAGCCGTAGCGTCCGGTGGTGGCGTTGTGCAGCGACTCCAGCGAGGGGGTGGCCGAGCCCAGGACGATCGGACAGCCGATCAGCTGGGCGCGGCGTACCGCCAGGTCGCGGCCCGAATAGCGAAAGCCCTCCTGCTGTTTCAGCGAGGCGTCGTGCTCCTCGTCGACCAGGATGAGCCCCAGACGCGGCATGGGCACGAAGACCGCCGAACGTGTTCCCAGCACCAGGGTCGCCTCGCCGCGAGCGGCGCGGTGCCAGTTGCGCTCGCGCTCGCCCGCGCTCAGGCTCGAATGCAGCACGGCGATTGGGCCCGGGATGCGTTGCTGGAAGCGGTCGCGCAGCTGGGGCGTGAGACCGATCTCGGGGACCAGCACCAGCGCCTGGCGTCCGCTCGCGACCAGTGTCTGGATGAGCCGGATGTAGACCTCGGTCTTGCCGCTGCCGGTAACGCCTTGTAGCAGAAAGGGGCGAAAGGCGCCGAAGGATTCGGCGATGGCCTCGACGGCCTTGCGCTGATCCGGGTTGAGCGCGTGTCCCGCCGAGCTGGGCGTCTGGACGGGCTGCGGCATCGCCTTGAGACGGCAGCGCTCGATCAATCCCTTGCCCTCGAGTGCCCGGGCGCAGGCCGAGCAGTCGCCGAGGCGTGCGCCGAGAGCGGACAGCGTGAGGCCGTTCGGCCGGTCCCTCAGAACCGCCAGCAGGGCGCGCTGCTTGGGTGCGCGCGTCAGCGATCCCAGATCCAGGGTGTGGCCTTCAGGGGTTGCGCGAATGCCCGGCACACTGTCGTCGGCGAAGGATGCGGGCCGGCGCAGTCTGGCTGGCAGCGCGGTGAAGAGCGCCGTGCCGAGCGGCTGCCGATAGTAGGCGGCGGCCCACTGGATCAGATCGAGGTCGGTCGTCTGGAAAAGCGGGACCTCGTCGAGAACCGATTCGACATGCTTGAGCCGGGAGGGATCCTCCAGGCTCGTCTCGGCGATCTCGACCAGGATGCCGACCCTGTTGCTGCGGCCGAATGGCACCAGCAGCCGTTGACCCGGAACCGGCTCCGCGTCCGCCGCCTGGCTCGGCAGATAGTCGAAGAGCCCGAGCAGGGGCGCCGCGACCGCCACGCGCAGGATCCTGCCGTGGGGGGGTGGGGCGGAAGGTTTCTCGTCCTGGTCGCTCACGTCTTCGTAGCGTTTCCGCCGGAATGATGGCGAGGATCCCGGTCTGGGCTGGATGGGACTGGCGAGCGGCTTGGTCGTGTCGAGACCGTCTTCATTTGTTCACAAGATCTGTGGATAAGTCTGGGGATAGCCTTTGGGGATCGTCCCTGAGGCGGCGTCGCTCAAGCACTGGTGCGGTTCTGGCGATCTTCTGATCAGCGACGTTTTGATGATTGAAAATCAATGAGTTATCAGTATGCGGCGTTTCGATCGGAAAGACCTGCTTGACAATTTTCCTATCTGGCCGAGACCCTTTCTAGGGTGTGAATGATCAAGCGCTTAACGGCGTCGTCCGGCGAGCGGAGCCGCGGCTTCCTGGGCGAGCGGTGTGCGTGGCGAGGCACTCTTTTTTGCGCCGAGGGTCCAACATGGATTGCTTGCGCGACTACGGCAAGCGTGTATGATGCTCGCAAATTTCGAGCCGTTTCCGACTATGTTGCCATTGAACCAACAGGTACTGCGAACGGATTTGGCGGGTATGCCGCTCGAATGGGTGGACTACCGGACCGCCGCTCGGCTTCATTTTCTCGATCAGGTCGCCTATTCCTGCGGGGACCCGCTGTTTCTGCTGCGCGGCGGCATCAATGCGGCGACCCACCTGCAGAGCCGGCTGCGGATCCACTCCATCATCGCCACCTACGGCATCCATCACGCCCTCAACAAGCTGCAGGGCGACTATGTTCCACCCCTGTCCAATCGCACCCTGTTCCAGCGCGACGACCACATGTGCATGTACTGCGGTCAGCGCTTCTCTCCTCGCCATCTGTCGCGCGACCATGTCCGCCCCTCCAGCAAGGGCGGTGCCGATCACTGGAGCAACGTGGTCACCGCCTGCGTGCGCTGCAACAACTTCAAGGCAGGCCGTTCTCCCGAGGATGCCGGCATGGAGCTGCTCGCCGTGCCCTTCGTCCCGACGCATGCGGAATACATCTATCTGATGGGACGCAATGTCCTCGCGGACCAGATGGCGTTCCTGCGGGCCCATTTCCCGCGCTCCAGTCCGCTCTTGCGTAGGCTCGGTCGCGAGAGGCGCCAATGACGTCTTGGGCCGGGATCGCCGAGCGGATCGGCGAGGCGACCGGGGAGCCCTTCGCGATCGAGCGCGAGCGTTCGGTCGGGGGTGGCTGCATCAATCGCGCGGCCGTGATCGACGACGGCCGCCGCAGCTATTTCGTCAAGCTGAACGCGGCCGATCGGGCCGAGATGTTCGCGGCCGAGTCGGAGGGGCTCTCGGCCATGGCCGAGGCCGAGGCGATTCGGGTGCCGCAGCCGATCTGTACCGGCGTGGCGGACGGCCAGTCCTTCCTGGTGATGGAGCTGATCGATCTGGGTGGACGGCTGAACGGGGCGCTCGCCGGCGAGCAGCTGGCCGCCATGCACAGATCCAGCTCCGGGACATTCGGCTGGCATCGGGACAACACCATCGGCTCCACGCCCCAATCCAACCGTCGCGATGCCGACTGGATCGCCTTCTGGCGCGAGCAGCGGCTCGGCTATCAGCTGAGGCTCGCGGCCGATAACGGCTATGGCGGCACACTGCAGCGCAGCGGCGAGCGGCTGCTGGCGGATCTCGACGTCCTCCTGGGCCACGATCCCATCCCCTCCCTGCTCCACGGCGATCTCTGGGGCGGAAACATCGGCAGCACCCCGGACGGCCAGCCGGTGATCTTCGATCCGGCCGCCTACTACGGCGACCGCGAGGCCGATCTGGCGATGACCGAGCTCTTCGGGGGCTTCGGTGCCGACTTCTATGCGGCCTACCGCTCGGCCTGGCCCCTGGATCCGGGATACCCCGTCCGCAAGACCCTCTACAACCTCTATCACGTCCTCAATCATCTGAATCTGTTCGGCGGGGGCTATCTCGGTCAATCCAGCCAGATGATCGCGCGGCTTCTGGCCGAGATTCGCTAGTCGAGTCACGCAGAGGTTACGCCGAAATGACGGATGTGTTAAAAACGGCGCTCGATGTCAATGTCAGGTTGTCGACTCAGCTTGATCTTCGCCGATCCTTTCTTTTCCATGCCCCGAGAACTCCTTTTGCTGCGCCATGCCAAATCGGATTGGGACTCCGATGTGTCGGCCGACTTCGATCGCCCGCTGGCCAAGCGCGGTAAGAGCGATGCCCCCAAGGTCGGTGCCTGGCTCTATCGCGAGGGATTGGTGCCGGACCATGTCGTCAGCTCGCCGGCCGAGCGCGCGCGCCAGACCGCGACCAAGGTGTGCAAGCGGCTCGATTTCAAGAAGAAGCGCATCGTCTGGGACGAGGCCATCTACGAGGGCGGGCTGACCGATCTGCTGGAGGTCCTGTCGCGGGTTCCTTCCGGTGCGGCGACCGTGCTCCTGATCGGTCACAATCCCGGTCTGGAGGAGCTGCTCAAGCATCTGGCCGGTGGCGATTACGATACGCCGGAGGATGGCAAGCTGCTGCCCACCGCCGCCGTCGCCAGGCTCGAGATGCCGAGCGACTGGAGCCGGCTCGACTCCGGAAGCGGAAATCTGCTGTCTCTCACCCGGCCGCGCGCCCTCTAGGGAGATGGTGACCAAGGAAACGCAATAAACCGGCGTTTCCCTAGCGGCCATTCGCCGCGGCCCCTCATTTCGTAGGTGCGAATCCATTCGCGGCTCAGGTCGTGTCGTTTCGAGCCTTGCCGGCCCACAGCCTCAGGCCGATGAGCACTCCGATCATGAACATCAATCCTCCGCCGATCCAGAGTCCCGATGCCAGTGGATCGCGCTCGAAGGTGGCCGCCTGATAGAAGATCGTGGCCGCCAGGAAGGCCATGCCCGTGGTCCAGGCGCCGACGAAGAGCGCCCAGCGTCCCCCGGCCTCGCGCACGATGGCGCCGATGGTGGCGGCGCAGGGGAAATAGAGCAGCACGAACAGCAGATAGGCGAAGGCGCCCGCCTGGCCGTCGAAGCGTGCGGCCATGGCGCTGAAGGTGCCGCTCTCGACGCCCTGCTCCTCGGCTGCCGCCTCGCGGTCGGCGATGTCGCCCACGTCCAGGCCGAGCGGGTCGAGCAGGCGGGCTCCCAGGCCGGCGAGGTTCTCCTCGACCGAGATGGCCGCCCGCTCGAGGTCGCGCCAGAGATCGAAGGGTTTGGGCTCGGCGCTCGGTGCCTGCTCCTCGGCCAGACGGCCGTAGAGCGAGTCGAGGGTGCCGACGATGACCTCCTTGGCCAGGACGCCGGAGACGATGCCCAGCACGGCCGGCCAGTTGTCCTCGTGGATGCCCATGGGCGCGAACAGGGGCGTCGCGGTGCGGCTGACCGCGGCCAGCACCGAGCGGTCGCTCTCCCGATTGCCGAGGCTGCCGTCGCTGCCCACGGTGGCGAGCACGTTGAGGACGAGCACCATCAGCACGATCACCTTGCCCGCCTCGCGCAGGAACAGCTTCACCCGGTCCCAGGTGCGCAGCAGCACGCCCTTGAGGGTGGGCAGGTGGTAGGGCGGTAGCTCCATCAGCAGGCCCGCGCTGTCGCCCTTGAGCAATGTGTGCTTCATTGCCAGCCCCGAGAGGATGGCGACGGCGATGCCGGTGAGATAGAGGACGAAGACCAGGTTCTGGCCCGAGTGCGGGAAGAAGGCCGTGGCGAAGAGTGCGTAGACCGGCAGTCTGGCCCCGCAGGACATGAAGGGATTCATGAGGATGGTGAGCTTGCGCTCGCGCTCGCTTTCGAGCGTGCGGGTGGCCATGACCGCCGGGACGTTGCAGCCGAAGCCGACGATGAGCGGCACGAAGGCTTTGCCCGGCAGTCCGATCGAGCGCATGAAGCGGTCCATGACGAAGGCCGCGCGCGCCATGTAGCCCGAGTCCTCCAGGAAGGAGAGCACGATATAGAGACTGGCGATGATGGGGATGAAGGTCCCGACCACCTGCAGACCGCCGCCGATGCCGTCGGCCAGCACCAGCGACAGCCAGCCGGGCGCGTTCAGGTCGTCGAGAAGCTCGCCGAGTCCGTCGACGAAGAGGGCCTGTCCGGCCATGTCGAAGAAGTCGATGAAGGCCCCTCCGACGTTCATGGTGAACATGAACATGAGATAGATCATCAGCAGGAACAGCGGGATGCCGAAGATCCGGTTGAGGACGAAGCGGTCGATGCGGTCCGAGAGGGTGCGTTCGATGCGGTGGCTCTCGCGCATGACCCGCTGGGCCAGGGTATGGGCGTGGCCGAACCGGGTGTCGGCGATATGCAGATCGGCGTCCTCCCCGGTGCGCACGGCGATCTGGCCGCGCAGCTGCTCGGCGCGTCCGAGGATCTCGGGCGAGACCGACTGCTCGGCGGCGGGGTCGGACTCCAGCAGCTTGAGCGCCAGCCAGCGCGCGTTGGCCCGGTCCGAGACCTGGGCCAGGTGAGGGGCGAGTTCGGCGATGGCCTCCTCGACGAACTCGCTCTGGGCCAGTGGCAGGCCGGCGGGATCGCGTCCTTCGGCGACCGCGAGCAGGCGCGCCTGCAGCTCGGTCAGTCCCTCCTTGGTCACGGCGACCACGGGCACGACCGGGCAGCCGATCTCCGCGGCCAGCCGGTCGATGTCGATCTGCACGCCCCGCTTGCGCGCCACGTCCATCATGTTGAGGGCGACGATGACCGGGACGCCCATCTCCAGCAGCTGGACCGAGAGATAGAGGTTGCGCTCCAGGTTGTTCGCGTCCAGGACGTTGACGATCAGGTCGGCCTCGCGGCTGAGCAGATAGTCGCGGGTGACCACCTCGTCGAGCGAGCTGGCGTCGAGCGAGTAGATGCCGGGCAGGTCGATGACCTTGATTCGGCGTCCGTCGAGCTCGAGCGCGCCCTCCTTGCGCTCGACCGTGACCCCGGGCCAGTTGCCGGTGGTCTGGCGGATCCCGGTCAGGGCGTTGAAGAGGGCCGATTTGCCGCAGTTGGGATTGCCGGCCAGGGCGACGGTGAGCGGGCGGGGCATGTGGAGCGAGACGGTGACGGGGGGGCAGGTGGGCTGCGGCATGGTCCGTCAGCGCCTCTGGTCGGAATGGGCCGCGGCGGTCACGGGCTCTTCGGCCGGGGTGTCGCCGTGCGTAACGGCCGGTTCCGGGGCGGGCGGATCCCCTTCGCCGGCGCAGAGTCTGACCCAGAGCTTGTCCGCGATCCCAGAGCCCACCGCGATGCGGACCTCGCCGCTCGCCAGCACCAGACCTTGACCGCGTCGCTGAACCACGCTCAGATGACTGCCCTGGCGCAGACCCAGCGACAGTAGACGGCGTGTCAGGTGGCGGCCGCCTTGGATTTCGGCCAGTTGCGCGGGTGTGCTGTGGGGCAGATCTGAGAGTCGGATGAGCTCGGCGGGTTGGGGCATGGGTCGGGACTGCTGATGATGGGCGAAGGCTTGCCGTTGGCGGATGATGGAAGCATAACCCGAACCGGATGGCTTCCGCAGGCATGGTGGCCGCGCTGCTCGGGCATGCGGCCGCCAGCGGGTCGGGAACCGGGCCGCTGGTCTGGGTCGATATCGGGATGGACCGGCTGCCGATGCATTCGCTCGAGGCATGGTTACCCGGCGAGGCGGGATCCTAATATCATGATCGGCATGCCGCGATGCCTATTGGCTGTGGGCGGTTTCTGGGCCCTCGAGGGGGCATGAGCGAGAGCGATGATCGATGACGGCTAAAGGGACCGAATTTCTCGAGGACATGCGCACGGCCTCGGATTACCTGCGGATGGCGGTCCCCCTGATGGTGCAGCGCCAGATTCCGCCGACACCGGTCAACTATGCCCTCTGGTACGCGCACGTCCGCAACGCCGATCCCGAGCTGAGCCGGGCCTTGCTCGAGCAGTTCCCGGGTACCGGCTGCTACGCCCCCGAGAAGACCGAGGCGCTCTTCTTCGAGCACATCCTCAAGTCCTATCTGCCCCAGGATCCGCGGATCCAGAATCTGCTCCTCGACATCCTCGCGCGCCTGGTCCACGCCGTTTCCGCGAGCGTCGAGGGCGCGCGGGACTACGAGGGTACGCTGAAGGACGCACTGCAGGTCCTGAATGTCGAAATGGACAACGAACGCGTCCAGGAGGTTCTGGATCAGCTCCTGAGCGAGACGGTCGCGCTGCAGAATCTCAACCGGGGATTTCAGGGCGAGCTCGAGTCGGCCAGTCAGGAAGTCCGTAAGCTCAAGAAAGAGCTGGAGGAGACGCAGCAGGTCGCGATGATCGACGCGCTGACCAAGATCCCCAACCGTCGCGCCTTCAACACGGCGATTTTGCAGTCGCTCAGCATGGCGGACGAGCCGACCTCCTTGATGCTGCTCGATATCGACCATTTCAAGCGCTGCAACGACACCTATGGTCATCCGATGGGGGACCGGGTGCTCGAGATCCTCGGCGGTCTGCTCGCAGGATTCCAGAGCGAAAGCCTCTTCGTCGCGCGCTACGGCGGAGAGGAATTCGCGGTCGTCGTCAACGACGACCTGGCCGCTGCGCTGGCGATCGCCGAGGACATCCGCCAGAAGGTCGCCCGCATGCGGATCAAGCGCAAGAACAGCCAGGAGGCGATCGGTGCCGTCACCCTCTCGGTCGGGGTCGCCCAGGCCTGGCCGGAGGAGAGCCTGGAATGCCTGATCGAGCGCGCCGACAAGGCGCTCTACCGGGCCAAGAGCGGGGGACGCAATCTGGTCGTGGCGGACGAGTCCCCGCCCGAATCGCCGGACCGGGACTCGACCGAGGTCTGATCCGCGTCCGCCGGACGGCTTGGATCAACAGAGATCGAAGCGTTCGAACTGCATGCTGAACTGTCCCCGTCCCTGGGTCATGCTGCGCAGCTCGGTGCTGTAGCCGAGCAAGGGTTCGAGTGCGACCTCGGCCTGAACGGTCACCTGGTCGCCGAGGGTGTCGGTTTGCCGGATCAGGGCGTGGCGCGATTGCAGATCCCCCAGCACGCCTCCCAGGCTGGCCTCCGGAACCACCACCTCCAGACGCATGATGGGACGCATCAGGACCGGCGAGGCCGCCTCGAGCGCCTTGCGCAGCGCCTTGGCGGTGGCGGCGGCGAGCGCCTCGGGCGTGGAGCCGGGGCCGAAGAGCTCGACCTCGGTCACCCGGACCTCCAGGTCCAGGACCTGGGTGCCCTGCAGGGGACCCGAGATGAGTCCGCCCTTGAGGCCGTCCCGGATCGCCTGGATCTGCGCCTGGGTCAGCTCGGAACCCTCCGGCAGAATCCTGGGGGTGACCTGGGTCTGCGAGCCGCTGCCGCGCGGCAGTGGCTCCAGCGTGACGGCGACGCGCGCCATCAAATCCGGCTGGCGTGCGTCGGGACGTGGTGGCGGGGCGAAGAGCGCCTCGGCCTGTGCCCGGCGCCGGATGGTCTCGCGCACGGCGACGGCGGGCCGGCCGGCCCGGATCTGGAGACCGAACTCGCGCTCGATGCGCTCCAGCACGATCTGCAGATGCAGCTCGCCCATGCCGCGCAGCAGGCGCTGTCCGGTCTCGGGGTCCTCCTCGACCAGGAGCGTCGGATCCTCCTGCTCGATCTTGCCGAGCACCTCCAGCAGGCGCTCCTCGTCCGTTCCGGCGGTCGGCTCGATCGCCAGGCCCAAGACGGGTGCCTGCAGCGCGATGCGCTCCAAGGCCACCAGATGTCCGGGCGCGCAGAGGGTGTCGCCGGTCGTCGCCCAGCGCAGTCCGGCGATCAGGACGATCTGACCGGCCTCGGCGCGATCGAGCTTGGTCTTTTTGCCAGCGTCGATCTCGAACAGCCGGGCCGCCTGTTCGTGCTGGACGCGTCCGTCGCCGGTGATGAAGGCGACCTTGTCTCCGGGCTCGAGGGTGCCGCGATAGAGCCGGACGAAGACGTGGCGCCGGCCGTCCCACAGCTGTACCTTGAAGGCGAGCGCGGCCAGTGGTCCATGTGGATCCATGGCGACGGGCACCTGCTCGCCATCCGGGTTCTCGGCGAGCGCGGGCGGTCTGTCCAGCGGAGCGGGCAGGAAGTCGAGAATGCCGTCGAGCAGCGGTTGAACGCCCATGTTGCGCAGCGCGCTCCCGCCGTAGCAGGGGCAGAGGCGTCCGTCGAGGGTGCCTTGGCGAAGGGCCGCGCGCACATCCTCCGGGGGCGGCTCGGAGCCGGACAGCACCGCCTCGGCGACCGAGTCGTCGATCTCGGCCGCCGCGAGCAGCAGCGCCTCGCGCAGGTCTCCACATGTTTCCCAGAGGTCGGGCGGACAGGGCTCGGAGACGATCGTCTCGCCCTGCTCGCCCGTGAAACGAATCAGCGTCCGCTCGATCAAATGGATCACGGCGCCGTCATCCGGCAGAGGAAGGGCGATGGGGGCCGGCTCGGCACCGAGGCGTTGCTTGACGGCGGCGAGACTGCGGCGAAAATCGGCGCCCGGCCGATCCATCTTGTTCACGAAGAACAGGGTCGGGAGCTTGAAGTGCGAGCGTTGCCGCCACACCGTCTCAGTCTGCGGCTCGACCCCGCGCACCCCGTCGAGGACGATGACGCAGCCGTCCAGCACCCGCATGGCGCGCTCGACCTCGACGGTGAAATCGACGTGTCCGGGGGTGTCGATCAGTTGGATCTGGTGGTCGCGCCAGGGGGCCTTGGTGACGGCGGCGGTGATGGTGATGCCGTGCTGCTGTTCCTCGGCCATGTAGTCCATGTGGGCGGCGCCGTCATGGACCTCGCCGATCTTGTAGGAGGCGCCGGTGTAGAAGAGGATGCGCTCGGTCAGCGTCGTCTTGCCCGCATCCACGTGAGCGGCGATCCCGATATTGCGGACGTGCGAGAATCGGGCCGGTTTTTTCATCGCGTGTTATTTCGACAGGAGCATAGAGAGGTTATGAGAACCCTTGTTCTCGGCAAACGCAATCGTGCGTGGATCGTGCCGGTGATCGCCGTATCGCTGTTCGGCTGGTGTGCCGGTCAGGCTGCACTGGCCGAAACCTTCCGGCTTGAGAATCCCAGCGACTCGGTCGTCGGCGTTCCCTTCTATTTCAAGGCGCGCAACAAGGATACGTTGCTCGATATCGCCCGCCAGAACAATCTGGGCTATGCCGACATGCGCCAGGCCAATCCGGACATCGATATCTGGGTCCCGGGCGACGGTACCGAGGTCATGGTTCCGAGCCTCTTCGTGCTGCCCAACGTGCCGCACGAGGGGATCGTGATCAACCGCGCCGAGAAACGGCTCTATTATTTTCCGCCCGAGGATCCCGGCGAGGTACGGATCTACACCATCAGCGTCGGCAAGGATGCGATGGGAACGCCCCTCGGCAACTTCAAGGTCATCGAGAAGCGCAAGGATCCGACCTGGACCCCGGGGCCCAACGTGCGCGCCATGCATGCCGCGCGCGGCGATATCCTGCCCGCCGTGGTTCCGCCCGGGCCGGACAATCCGCTCGGTCGGTACGCGATGCGTCTGAGCAATCCCGATTACCTCATCCACGGCACCAGTATGCCATGGGGTCTCGGCATGGAGGTGAGCGGGGGCTGCATCCGCATGTATCCGGAGGGTGTCGAGGAGCTGTTCGGTCTGGTGAACGTGGATACGCCGGTGGCCATCATCGATCAGCCCTATAAGGTGGGCTGGCGCGGCAACGACCTCTATCTGGAGGTCCAGACCGGCGAAAAGAGCGAGACCAAAAGTGCCAGAAACGTGATTCCGGAGGCGGTGGCGAATGCCGAAGGCGTCGTGATCGACTGGAAGGCGGTCGAGCGTGCGGTCGAGGAGGACTCCGGTGTCCCACAGGTCGTGGGACACCGGAGCGGATCAGGCAACGGGTCTTACTTGCCCATGATCTTCTGATACATGCGGTCCAGACGCTCGGTGTTGGCGTTGCAGCAGGACTGGGCGCTGTTGGCGGTGTCCAGGGCCTGCTGGGCCATGTCGCGAGCGGTCTGGTCGGTGGTGCAGCCACCGAACAGGGAAGCGGTCAGAATAGCGGCAGCAGACAGGGAAGCGTACTTCACGATCTTGGTCATCGGCTTGATTCTCCTAATCGTTGGCCCTCGGGCCATAGATGTATAACACAGTATGCAGATCTTTTCCGAACCTCTCGTGCACCAAGGCCGTTCGTTCTGGCGTTTGCCGCGTCTCGTGCCGGGGGAGCGAGTTACCGCGCCTGGCGGCATGAGTCGACTCGCTCAACGATTGCGGTCTTGGGTCGGGGGTCGGTGAAAGATTGGGGTAAATTCGATTCGACATCAAGCCCACAAAGGGGCTCGGCGTGAGATTTTTTACCACGGCTCTGGATCGAACGGACGGCCATTATTGACATTCCCTATGTCCGGCTGTGCCATATTTTTTATTTATTCTAATTAATCAATGATATGAGAGATAATATTGGCCCTTTTTCACACATCTGGAAAAGACCTGATCACTCGCCCGATTCCCCTTTCGGGAGGGCGCTCCGATCGGGGTGTGGCATGTCTTCGCTCGGATTCGATGCCTCGAACCAACAAGTTGCAGATTCGCCAATGACATTCTTTCCGTCTGGATTCGGTACTGCGCGGCGTCCATGACGCGTGTAGCCCTCCTGCACATCAGCTCTCTGCCACACGAACCCAAAGTCCTCATGCGCGCGGACGCCGTATCGGGCCAATCCGCGTCCTTCCGGCGAGCGGATGAGGACATCGAGGAGTCTTCGATGAATCGTTATTACGGACGCGCCTCATCCGAGCCGTCCCAATTGCCCTTCCGATGCAATGGATTCGGGGGCGACGCCGTGATCACGGCGGTCTCCGGCGACTCGCTGCCTTTGAGCGATCTGCCGCCCTTCCTGCGCGCCCTGCTGGTGACGGACGGAACCGTGACCAAGATCTTGGAGGCCTATTTCTGGGAGCCCATCGCCGTGGATACGGTGGAACAGCGCTTCGAGTCGGCGAGCGAGCCGGTGCCCTGGATCCAGGTCCAGCCGGGCGATCGGTGTCTGGTTCGCGATGCCAGGCTGCGCGGGACCCGTAGCGGCCGCAACTATGTCGAGGCATTCTCGCTGATCCGCATCGATCTCATTCCCTCCGGGTTCCGGCAGCGCCTGATCGATCGCGAGATCGGCATCGGGGTGCTCATCCGCGACAGTGGTCTCGAAAGCTATCGCGAGGTCCTCGACATCGGGCTCGATCGCACCGCCGAGGGTGTGGCGGCCGTCTTCCGCACCTATCGCATCATCATCGATGGCCGGCCGGTGATCCTCATCACGGAGTACTTTCCGTTGACCCTCTATCGCTGATGCCTCATCGTTGGCCCATCGTCCGAGCCTAGAGCCTTGCCGCACGCCACCGATCCAGCTGTTCAGCCATGTCGCCCATCGACACCATCCGTTTCAATGAGACCCCCGAAGGCGTGGATCTGGGCCTTCGGGTGGCGGGGCCGGTTCCCCGCGCGCTCGCCTTCGTGGTGGATCTGGTCGTCCGCGGCGCGCTCTATCTGGTCCTGATTCCCTTGACCGCCTTCGCCGGTGTCGGACTGGGTCTCATGCTGCTCGGCTTCTTCCTGCTCGAATGGTTCTATCCCGTGCTGTTCGAGGTCCTCAAGGGCGCCACCCCGGGCAAGTTCGCCATGGGCCTGAGCGTCGTGCACGACGACGGGACGCCTGTCGGCTGGTCGGCCTCGATGATCCGCAATCTGCTGCGGGCGGTGGACTTCCTGCCGATCCTCTATGGCGTCGGACTCGTCTCCTGTCTGGTCGATCGGGACTTCCGGCGTCTCGGCGATCTCGCGGCCGGAACCCTGGTGGTGCACCGGGAGCGTGCACGGGGCGCCGCCGCCATCCCCGATGTCCCCTCGCGTCCGCTGCCGCCCGGGCTCGACCTCCAGACCCAGCAGGCGATCCTCGCGTTCGCGGAGCGGGGTCCGCGTCTGTCGGCCGCGCGGCGAATCGAGCTGGCCGAGATCCTGACGGCGGAGGAGGGGAGACGGGGGGCGGCCGCGGTCGACCGGGTCGCCGGCTGGGCCAGCTGGCTGGCGCGCGGTCAGGGCTGATCGGCGATGAAACAGGGGCACTTCGAGTCGGCGAACCAGGCCGAGTGGCAGGAGTACCGAGCACTTCTCGCCTATCTGGACTCTGCGGGCAAGGGGAAGGCCGGCGGAGGCTCGGCCGACCGGACGGCGGCGTCCCTCGATCGCTTTCCGCGTCTGTTCCGCCGCATCTCCAGCCACTATGCACTGGCGCGTCGGCGCGGTTACAGCCCGGGTCTGATCGCCGAGCTGCACGATCTGGTGCGTGGCGGCTATGCCCATCTCTACCGGCGCCGGCCGCGTCCATTGGCCGCCGTGCTCGCTTTCATGGCGCGCGATTTCCCGGGCGCGCTGCGGCGTCATGCCTCCCTCTTCTGGCTGGCCTCCGCGCTCTTCTTCCTGCCCATGGTGGCGATGGGGCTGCTGGCATACGCGGACGGAGAGATCCTCTACTCGCTCATGGACGAGGATCAGGTCGCCGGTCTGGAGGCCATGTACGACCCGGACAACCGCAAGCCGGGCCGGGCCCGCGAGCGTCAGGCCGACACGGATTTCGCCATGTTCGGCTTCTACGTCTTCAACAACGTCGGCATCGGCTTCCGCAATTTCGCCGGCGGTCTGGTGTTCGGACTCGGCAGCGCCTTCGTGCTCCTGTTCAACGGGCTCCATATCGGCGCGGCGGCGGGCCATCTCTCCCGGCTGGATTACGGCGAGACCTTCTGGCCCTTCGTCAGCGGTCACGGTCCATTCGAGCTGACGGCCATCGCCATCTCGGGCGCGGCCGGGCTGCTGCTCGGCAAGGCGCTGGTGGCCCCGGGCAATCGCCCCCGTCTGAGCGCGCTGCGGTACAATGCGGCGGACGCCGTCCTGCTGGTCGGCGGGGCGGGACTCATGCTGCTCTTCGCGGCCGTGATCGAGGCATTCTGGTCCTCGGGGCCGGCACCCGCTTCGGTCAAGTACGGCGTCGGTGCCGCTGGCTGGATCCTGGTGGTCCTCTATCTGGCGCTGGCGGGTCGGGGCGACCCCTCGAAGGGGAGCTGAGCGACGTCCATGCCGCAAGCCACCACCTGTATCCGTGCCCCGTTCCCTTGTGAGATCCCTGTCTCCCGGCCGAGGATGATGGCCGAGCGGTGCGATGGAGCTTGACCGCATCCAGGTCGCCTTGCGTCCGCGCACCTCCTGGGAGGGGCTCGACCTGGGTTTCGCGCTCGCCCGTCACTGGTTCTGGCCGCTGTGGGGGCTCTGGTGGGCCAGCGCCCTACCGCTCGCCTTGCTCCTTCTGCCGCTGACCGGGCTTCGTCCTGATATCTGGCTGCTGCTGCTCTGGTGGATGAAGCCGCTCTACGAGGCCCCTCTGCTTGCCTGGTCCAGCCGCGCGCTCTTCGGACGCGTTCCGGTTCGGGGCGAGGTTCCGGGCCTGCTGCGCGCGGGGTGGCGGCGCTGGATGATCCCGCTGCTGCTGTGGCGCCGGCTGGGTCCGAGACGGGCATTCCTGATGCCGGTCGCGCTCCTCGAGGGGCTCTCCGGACGCGAGGCGCGTCAACGCAAACGCTTGCTCAACGCGGGGGATGCGGCCCCGACCTGGCTGACGCTCGTCGCCTATCATTTCGAGCTGGTCCTCTGGGGCAGCGTGCTGTTCGGGGTCTTTCTCGCGGTGCCTTCCGAGCTGCCCCGCCTCGATCTCGCCGAGGCGGTGACGGATCGCGAGTCCTGGGCCTATTGGATCAGCGTCCTGGCCTATCTCCTGGCCTTTTCGTGCATCGCGCCCTTCTATGTCTGCGCCGGCTTCGCGCTCTATCTGAACCGGCGCACCGAGCTCGAGGCCTGGGATCTGGAGCTGGCCTTCCGCAAGGGCTCCGCGTCTCGGCCGAGTCGGGCGTCATTGGTCCGTTCGGCCGGGGTGGGGCTGATTGCACTGGCGCTGCTCTCCGCCTTGCCCGCGGGCCCGGCGGAGTCCGCCGTGCTTGAGGATCCGGATGCCGCGCAGCGGCTCATCCAGGAGGTCCTGGAGTCGCCCGATTTCGGCGAGGAGCGCGAGATCTGGACCTGGGGCCCGATCGAGAAGCCGGATCCCGAGCCGGAGCCGCCCTGGATCTCGTCCGAGCGGCTCGAGGCGATCGCGGTCCTGATGGGGCACGTCCTCAGGGCGGCCCTCATGACCCTGGCGCTCATGGCGCTGATCCTGCTCGCGGCCCGGATTCTGCGCGACCGCCGCGGCGGATGGCTGAGACGCCTTTCACCTCCCTCGGCCGGTCCGTCGCCCGTCCGGGCCGCGCTTCCGCCCGATCTGGACCTCGGCCGGGTTCCCGAGCGGGTCCGGGCCCATCTGGCCGAGGATGATCCGCGCGCGGCCCTGGCGCTCCTCTACCGGGCGAGTCTCCGCCATCTCGCCGGTCTGGGGCTGAGCATTCCCGAGGGTGCGACCGAGCGCGAATGTCTCGCGCTGGCCACCCGCTCCCTTTCGGTCCAGTCGCTCGGCCCGGTGCCCCGTCTGGTACGCGAGTGGCAGGCGCTCGCCTACGCTCATGCCGGACCGACTCCGGGATCGGTCGAGCGGCTCCTGGACGACTGGTGCCGCTGGATCCAGTCCGGCCCCGCTGTCGGGGAGACGCGATGAGCATGGAGCGGCGACTCACCAGCCTGACGCTCTATGGGGTGCCGCTTCTGCTGCTCGCCGGATCGTTCGTCTGGTTCCTCGACAATTTCGAGCGTCGCCCCATCAGAGTCCAAGAGGGACAGTCGACCGAGGCGCGCCGCAACCCATGGCTGGCGTTCGAGCGCTTTCTCCGGGACGGCGGTATCCCGGTCGAGAGCGTTTCGGGCCGCGCGCTTCTCACGGATCTGCCGCCCATCACGGATACGCTGGTGGTCAGACTCCGGGGGCCGCTGGGTCGTGACCGCCGCGCCGCCTTGCGGCGTTGGACGGAGGACGGCGGTCGTTTGGTGGTCGAGGCCATGTCCGTCCAGGAGGACGCCGAACGACCGCAGGAGGATCTCCTGGCCGATTTCGGCGTCCGGCTCAGGGTCGATCCGGACGCATCCCCTGTCGGGGACGAGGGGGCGGACGGCCTGGTGATCGAGATCCGGGAGACCGGTCTGCCGCGTCCTCTCCAGGTCGGCCTGGATCCGCGCTACTTCCTGGAGTCCGAGGAGAGGTTCCCCGGCGACATCCGGGTCGGCGACCGGCTGCGTCTGGTCCGGCGCCCGGTCGGGGCCGGACACCTGGTCCTGATCGCCGACGGTGGTTTCCTGCGCAACGAGGACATCGGACGGCACGATCACGCACTCTTCGCGGCGCGTCTGGTGCGCCCAGGTCCGGACGGACGGGTCTGGCTGCTCCACGACACCTTCATGCCCGGTCTGGCCGAGCTGGCCTGGTCGGCGGCGCCCGAGGCGCTGATCTCGGCCGGGATCCTGATCCTGGCCTGGCTCTGGTCGCTCGGGGCCCGTCTCGGCCCCCTGGAGACCGACTCGCGCGAGCGTCGGCGCGATCTGCTCGAACATCTGGATGCCAGCGGAGACTTTCTCTGGCGCCACGGCCGTGCCTCCAGTCTGGTGGAGACGAGCCGTCAGCGTATCCTGGCCGCCTGGCTGCGGCGCTATCCGCATCTCGATCGTTCGGACCCGCTGGCCCGGACCCAGGATATCGCGCGGGCGAGCGGCTGGCCGGCCGAACGGGTGAGCCGGGCGCTCTTCGTCCGCGCCGAGGACGACCGGGCCTTCGTCGAGCAGTGCAGGCTGCTCCAGTCGCTCTGGCGCCGAACTGGAGCTGGCCGAGGTCGGCCGGCCGGGGACGCCGGATCCCTCTCGAACCATCAGCAATCTCGGAGGAATGGATGAATCAGACCGCGACACCGCAGGAGGTGGATCGTGCGTCCGCTCGGCTCGCCGGACTGGAAACGGCCGTGTCCCAGGCCCTGATCGGTCAGCGCCGGGTGGTGCGGGAGACGGTGGTCGCCCTGGCCGCCGCAGGGCACGTCTTGCTCGAGGGTCTGCCCGGACTCGGCAAGACGCTCCTGGTGCGCGCCCTGGCGGCTGCCGTCGGGGGGCGCTTCTCGCGCATCCAGTTCACCCCGGACCTGATGCCGAGCGACGTCACCGGTCACGCCATGTTCGATCTCAAGAGCGAGGACTTCCGGATTCGACGCGGGCCCGTCTTCTGCAACCTGCTGCTGGGCGACGAGATCAACCGCGCCCCGGCCAAGACTCAGTCGGCCATGCTCGAGGCCATGCAGGAACAGCAGGTCACCATCGAGGGCAAGGCCCTGCCCTTGCCTTCGCCCTTCCTGGTCATGGCCACCCAGAATCCGATCGAGCAGGAGGGGACCTATCCATTGCCTCAGGCCCAGCTCGACCGCTTCCTGCTCAAGGTCTTCATCGACTATCCCGAGGCCGACGAGGAATTGGAACTGGTCCGCGCCGCGACCAGCGGCAAGGTCGGGGACCGGCTGGACACTTCTCGGGTCGAGCAGGTGTGCGACCTCGAGGCTCTGCTCGATCTGCAGCGGATCGCGGCCAGTCTCGAGATGGACGCGCGCGTCCTCGAATACGGGGTGCGTCTGGTGCGCGCCGCGCGCGACTGGCAGGGGGTCGAGACCGGGCCGGGGCCGCGCGCCAGCGTCGCCCTGGTGCGCGCGGCCCGTGGCCATGCGCTGGCGTCCGGAAACGGCTTCGTCACCCCGGACGACGTGAAGGCGATGGCGCCCTCCGTGCTGCGTCATCGTCTCAAGCTGACGCCCGACCTGGAGATCGAGGGCTACCGCCCCGACGACGTGCTCGCCGACCTGCTCGCCGGGGTTCCGGCGCCCCGGGTCTGAAGTTTCTTACTAGGCCGCCTTCGCGACAAGTTCCAGTCGCACCTCGTCGTAGGGTAGGTGCAGCTTGCCGTCCTCCATCTTGTCGATGAGTCCGCAGCCGGCCAGCATCTGGGCATCCGTATGCACGCCCTTCACGTCCCGTCCGACGCGGCGTGCCAGCTCGCGGACCCCGAGCGGTCCGGTGCCGGTGAGCGCCTTGACGATGGCCCAGCGGTTGGGGCTCAGCGTGGAGAGGAGATCGTCTTCCGTTAGGAAGGTATAGGTGCATCCCTGGGGCACGCCGCGAAAGGCCGCCCGCATGCTGGCCTTAACGGACTCCAGGTCGGAAACGCCAATCGTTAGAGTCGTCATCTGTGTCACTCCTGCTGGATATCGGCCCAGAAGTCATCAATGAGCTGATCGAGCGATATGAAAGTGTAGGGCACCTCGCGCGCACCGATGTGCTTATGATCGCCTTTGCCGGCTTCGTTGTCGTAGCGTAGGACGCATCGCCCGTTGTCGACGAAAGCCAGCCGATACTTGAACGGATGCGCGCTGCCCGTCAGTGGGGCGGGAAGCCGCCAGATCGCGATGTCCAGGAAGCGGTTGTCGCTCAGCTTGATCCGCTCGGTCTTGATCCGCTCGGCCTTCATGTTGTCATGTTGACAACACCTCGGAATGTTGTCAATTCCCTGCTGCTTCTGGGCGTCACCGGCAGCACCAGGCGTGCAGCCGGAACCGAGGTCGGACAGGCTCCTAGAGATCGGCGAAGAGCCAGAGCCCCAGGTTCAGTGTGACGAAGGAGGCCAGGGTCGTCACCAGCAGGGCCGAGGCGCAGCGCTCGCCCTGTCCGTAGCGCTGGGCCAGCAGCGGGAAGATGGTCACCATGGGCAGTCCGGCCAGGATCAGAGCCGCCTCGGTGAGGGTCGGGTCGAAGGCCGGGACCAGGGTCAGCATCAGCAGGACCGCCGCCGGATGGATCAGCAGCTTGCCGGCCGCGATCGCCAGGGCGCCGTCCAGTCCGCGATGCAGGTGCTGTCCGGCCAGATTGCCGCCGATGGCGAAGAGCGCGACCGCCGCGGCGGATCCGGCCAGCAGATCGACGGTGCGCGCCAATGCGCCCGGCAGGTGCCAGCCGAATCCCGAGAAGAGTAGCCCCAGACCGATCGCCAGCAAGAGCGGGTTCTGCGCCACCATGCGCAGCACCCGGCCGAGCGTGTGTGCGAGTCCCTGATCCTCCCGGCTGTGGTGGACCTCGATCAGGACCAGGGTCAGCGGCAGGATCACCAGCACTTCGGTCAGGATGGCCATGGCGACCGCGTTCAGGGCGCTATCCCCAAGGAGCTGGGCGATGAGCGCATAGCCGAGATAGCCGCTGTTGGACATGGAGATGCCGAGCCCGAAGAAGGCGTTGTCGAACAGCGGCGTGCGCCGTACCGCCGCGGCCACACCGAGCCCGATGGCGAAGGCGATCAGGGATCCGCAGACGTAGGCGACCAGGAAGGGGCCGACGATGATGTCCTCGAGCGGACGCCGGGAGAGCGCCTCGAACATGAGCGCGGGCAGGGCAAAGGACAGCACGTAACGGCCCATGGCGACCGTCGCGTCCTGTTGGATCCAGCCCGCGCGTACCGAGACCGCGCCGAGCGCGATCAGCAGGAAGAGCGGGGAGGTGATGGCGAGGAGGGACTGCACGGTGGACGTCCTGTTCTGAGGCTTGGATTGTCGGGATCCGAGATGGGGGCCGTGGGTTCGGATCGGGACCGCGGACGGCCGTTTCCGGTCCGCGATTTTTTGCGAAATGGAAATTGGGCTTTCTCGGTGAATGGCGTCATGTTACGTTTTCCCGGATAAAGTGTCCGGAAATGCCGTGCCAGGCACGGATGCACCGAACCCAATGAGATGATGAGGATTGCCCGATGCTCCGTGCTTTGCTGACCGGCGTGGCCGCCGGATTGATCGCGCTCGCTGGAACGGTCTCGGCCGAAACGCTGCGGCTCTCGAATTGGCTGCCGCCGAGCCATCCGATCGTGAAGGACGTGATGGTGCCCTGGAAGGCGGCCGTCGAGGAGGCGACCGAGGGCCGCGTCACGGTTCAGATCCTGGACGCCCCGCTCGGGCCTCCGCACGCCCACTACGATCTCGCCGCCAACGGTGTGGCCGACGTCACCTTCAGCGCCCAGGCCTACACGCCAGGCCGCTTCAAGACCGCCATGCTCGCCGAGCTGCCCTTCCTGGGCGACAGCGCCGAGGCGGTCTCGGTCGCCTACTGGCAGGTGTTCGAGGAGCGGCTCGCCGCGGCCGGCGAATACGCGGGCGTGAAGGTGTTGGGCGTCTTCACCCACGGTCCGGGCCACGCCTTCGCCAAGGGGCGCGATCTCTCCTCGCTCGACGGCATCGCCGGGGCCAAGCTGCGCGTCGGCGGCGGCATGGCCAACGACGTGGCCACCGCGCTCGGCGCGGTTCCGGTCCAGAGCCCCTCGTCCAAGGCCTACGAGCTGATCTCGGGCGGCGTGGTCGACGGCATCCTCTTTCCCTTCGAGTCGGTCACCTTCTTTCGGTTGGACGGCCTGCTCGATCAGGGCTTCGAGGTCCCGGGCGGTCTCTACAACACCTCCTTCTTCTTCGTGATGAACGAGCGCCGCTGGAACCGTCTGTCCGAGGCCGACCAGGCCGCCATCGACAGCGTCTCGGGCGAGGCCCTGTCGCGTCTCGCCGGCAAGGCCTGGGACGAGGCCGACGCGGCCGGGCGCAGCGCGCTCGAGGGACAGGTCGAGCTCCATGTCGCCACCGAAGAGCAGATGGAGGGTCTGCACCAGATGCTGGATCCGGTCATCGATGCCAAGCTCGATGAGATCGCCACCAGCGGAATCGATGCCAAGGCCGCGCTCGAGGACATGAAGGCCCGGATCGCCGCCGAGTCCGAATGAGCCCGCGGTCGCTGTCGGTCCGCTCGCTCGCGGATCTGGGCACGGCGCTGCTCGGCGGCGCCTGCGCCCTGACCATGCTGGCGATGATCGTCCTGACGGTGGTGGACGTCGTCGGGCGCTATCTCTTCGCCGCGCCCCTGCCCGGGGCCGGCGAGCTGATCGAGCTGATGCTCGTCGGCGTCATCTTCCTGGGACTGCCGCTGGTCTCGTTGAGCGACGGCCATGTCACGGTCGATCTGCTCACCGAGCGGATGCCGGACTGGACGCGCGCGCCGCTCCTCGCACTGGCGCAGCTCGTCAACGCCCTGGTGCTGGGCGTGATCGGCTGGCGGCTGCTGGTCATGGGCGGGACGCTCGCCGGCTACGGTCAGACCAGTCTCTATCTGCGCCTGCCAATCGCCCCATTCGCCGATGCGGCGGCCGTGCTCTGCTGGCTGGCGTCCGCCGTCCTGGTCGTCATGGTCGTTCTCCGCATCCCCGGACATCGCCATAACGAGGACGCATCCTTCACCGACTGAAGGGATCCGCTTCGCCGACTTCCCCCCGAGACCCTGATGGACTGGCCCTACGGTATTCTTCTGCTCCTCATCCTGATGCTGACCGGCGTCCCGCTGGCCGCCTCCATGCTCCTGGTCGGCACCATCGGCACGGCGACCCTGATCGGCGTCGAGCCGTCCCTGTCGCTGCTCGGTCAGACCGTCTTCGACAACAGCCGTAACTATTCGCTGTCGGTGCTGCCGCTGTTCCTGGTGATGGGGAATTTCGTGGTCCAGTCCGGGATCGCCCACGAACTCTACGACGCGGCCTATGCCTGGCTGCGTCACCGCCGCGGCGGGCTGGCCATGGCCACGGTCGTCGCCTGCGGCGGCTTCTCTTCGGTGTGCGGCTCCTCGCTGGCGACCGCGGCCACCATGTCGCGCATCGCCCTGCCCTCGATGCGCCGTTTCGGCTATCCGGACGGTCTGGCGACGGCTTCGGTGGCCGCCGGCGGGACGCTCGGCATCCTGATTCCGCCCTCGGTCATTCTGGTCTTCTACGGCATCATGACCCAGCAGGACATCGGCAAGCTGTTCCTGGCCGGCATCCTGCCCGGACTGCTCGGCGTGCTCGGCTATATGGTCGCGGTGCGCTTCAGCGTCTCGGTCGGCAAGGGACGCGAGATCCCGGTGGAGCCCAAGCTCCCGCTGCGGGAGCGGCTGGCGGCGCTGCGCGGCGTGGCGGGTGCCATGCTGCTCTTCGCCTTCGTCATGGGCGGCATCTATTTCGGGGTCTTCACCGCCACCGAGGCGGCCGGCATGGGCGCGGCGGGGGCCATCCTGCTGACGGCCGTCAGGGGCCGGCTCCAGCTGCGGCGCACCATCGAGACCCTGGCCGAGACCGCCAAGCTGACGGCCATCATGTTCTTCATCCTGTTCGGGGCGCTGACCTTCTCGAACTACGTCAACCTCTCCGGCATGGCCTCGGACATCCGCGAGGCGCTGGGTCCGCTCGCCGACACGCCGGTGCTGATGATCCTGGCGATCATGGCGGTCTATCTGCTGCTCGGCAGCGTGCTCGAGAGCCTGTCGATGGTGCTGCTGACGGTGCCCATCCTCTATCCGGTGGTGGCCGCCTCCGGCTTCGATCTCATCTGGTTCGGCATCTTCGTGGTGGTTGCCACCGAGATCAGCTACATCACCCCGCCGGTCGGGATGAACGCCTTCGTGCTGCGGTCGGTCACCAAGACGGTTCCGCTCTCGACCATCTTCCGCGGGCTCATGCCCTTCGTCGTCATGGACTTCCTGCGCATCGGCGCGCTGATCGCCTTTCCCGGACTCGCACTGCTGCTGCCCCTGGGGACTTGAGAAAGGGTCGTCTTCGCGCGAGGCGGATCGGGCCTAGCCCTCTCGCTCGGCCTGGCCGGCCGCTCGCAGGATGCCCTTGGCGGCCATGATCCCGTTGACCGCCGCGCCCACGATGCCGCGCGACTTGCCGGCCCCGTCGCCGGCGACGAAGAGTCCGGGGAGATTGGTCTCCAGGTCGTCGCTGGTCGGGTAGCGGATGTCGTAGAACTTGATCTCGGGGACGTAGATGGTGGTCGAGGGATGGGCGACGCCCGGGATGACGCGGGTCAGCAGCTCCAGGCTTTCCTGGAGGTTGCGCACGATGCGCCCCGGATAGGCGAAGGAGATGTCGCCCGGCGTCACGCCGGGTCCCGGCGGCAGGGTCGGGACCAGCTTGTCGAATCCCAGCTCGGCGTCGAAGAAGGTCTCGGGCTTCGATCGCCGGCCGGCCAGCAGGTCTCCGAGGCGCTGCACCACGAGGCTGTTGCCGCCGCCCCAGAAGTTGGCGAAGCGCGCGACCTGGCGACCCATCTCGGCGGTGTCCTGCAGGGGCTCGGTCATGGTCACGGTGTTGAGGATGGCGAAGTTGGTGTTGGCCGTCTTCTCGGCCTTGAGAGCGTCGCCGTTGACCAGCCGGAACCCCCGATGCTCCTCCACCCGGACCCGGCCGCCAGGATTGGTGCAGAAGGTGCGCGTGCGGTCCTGGTGCGTGGGGGTGACGAAGACGAGCTTGGGGTCGTAGAGGACGGACGTCAGCTCCTCGTAGACGGAGGAGGCGACCTCGACGCGGCAGCCGATGTCGATGGCGCCATAGCCGGTGCGGACCCCCAGCGCCCCGACCGTCTCGCGCAGCCAGTGGGCGCCCTCGCGGCCCGGGCAGGCCAGGAGGAAGCGGGCATGGATCCGTCCTCCGGTGGTCTCGACGAGAAAGCCGCCGTCGTCGGCCAGGCTCAGGTCCGTCACCTCGGTCTCGAGCTGGAAACGGCCGCCCTTGCGGCGCACGCTCTCGGCCATGTCCGCCGTGACCCGATGGGCGAAGTCCGTCCCCATGTGGCGCTGCCGTATGGGCACCAGGCTGATGTCCCAGTCCCCCTTGGGCGTGCGGCGCCGGACCCAGGAGACCCGCTCCATCCACCAGCGCACGGC
>NZ_AONC01000073.1 GCF_000585215.1 Imhoffiella purpurea
ACCCGGCGGAGCCAGTCCTCGCCGGTCAAACCGGCGCAGGCGGGCCGGCCCAGCCGGGCCATGGCGATGCGACGCAGCAGCTCGGAGAGATCGCCGGCAATCGCCTTGGCATCCGCCCCGCCGTGCAGCCGGCGTCTCAGATCGCGCAGGGCGGAGGCCGCGTCCCAGCGCCAGTTCCCGAGCGTGATGCCGGGGATGGGCACCCGCAGGCTCAGGGGCATCCGCCAGCGCCAGATCAGATATCCCAGCACCAGAGAGGCGAGCGCGACCAGCCACCAGCCGGGCGCGGGCGGCCACCAGGACACCGGCGGCATGTCGCGGATGTCGCGCAGCTGCTGGAGGGTTTGAACGGGTGTGAAGATGGGATCCATTAGACGGCTCGCGAGCGGGCGCGCTGTTCGAGGTTGCGGATCAGGGTGAGATGGATCTCGGCGTCGGTGCGCACCGGCAGCAGCAGGATGTGCAGCCGATGCGCCATCGCCTGCAGATGCTCGCGCCGCGCCTCCCAGCCCGCGCGGAAGCGGGCCTTGGCCTCGGCGTCGTCGGTATCGATCTCGATCAGGCTGCCGTCGGTGCCGGTGAAGGTCGCCACGCCCATCGCGGGGATCTCCCAGTCGGCCGGGTCGTCGACCGGGACCAGGACCACGGTGTTGCGCTGACAGAGATCGCCCAGCACCTGCTCCAGTCCCACCACCTCGCGGTTGAGATCGGCGATCACGAACAGCAGCGAGCCGGTCGGCAGTCCGGTGGTCGCGCGGCGCAGGGCACCGCCGAGACAGTCGATCGAGGGATCCATCTGGGTCCCGGGCTGACTCAGGGTGCGCAGGACCTGCCACAGCGCCCGCCGTCCGCGCGAGGGCCGGAAATGCTGAAGCCCGGTCTCCGGATCGCCAAACACCAGACCGCCGACCCGGTCGTTCAGCCGGCTCGCCGCCCAGCCGATCAGCGCCGCCGCGCGCGCCGCCTGGACCGACTTGAAGGTGCCTCGGGTGCCGAAGCTCATGTGCGGCCCCTTGTCGACGCAGAGCACCACGGACCGCTCGCGCTCCTCGCGGAAGATCTTCATGTGCGGCTCGTTGGTGCGGGCCGTGACCTTCCAGTCCATGTAGCGGATGTCGTCGCCCTCGCGGTACTCGCGCACCTCCTCGAAATTGACCCCGGCACCCCGGAACACCGAGGCATAGAGCCCGGCGAAGGCCGAATTGACCAGATGATGCGACTGCAGACCCAGGGTATGGGCCTGATGGCGCAGTTCGAGCAGATCGTCGAGTCGAGGGTAGAGGCTCATTCAGGTCCCATCATGATCCGAGGCATGGACAGAGCGTCGATGGCCCATTTCGATGAATGGATCAGGGGTCTTGGTCATCCTTTCGGCCACCCGGCTACTCAACCGCCGAAGGTCCGCGTAGAGGACCCTACGGATCGCGGTTTCGAGTAGGGTCCGCTGTGCGGACCAAGCGCCCCTAGCCGGAAGGACGATCGAGGCTCTCTGGGTCTAAGTGACGCTATTGTTAGTGTCGTGGCGTTCATTTCTCAGGGAACTCAAGGTCGCAACTTGCGAACATGTCCGTTCCGTAAGGTTTTACCGGAGTGCCCTTTGCGAACATGGCCTCGAGGCTTGACTCTGCGAATTGCGCAAGGCTCACCAAACGAGAGTGCGCAAATGAAAGGTCCGCAGTATGGTTGGCTGCCTTCAGCAAGATGTTCGCTACAGAGCCGTAGACATGCAGTTTCTCTTTGGGGATGTTCAGCTGAACGTTAACCGACGCATGCAAAAAGCCGGGCCTGATAAATGCCGATTTCATGGCCGGCGGATCAAGGCTGTAGACCGTCACCCAACTAAGCTCCCCCAACGCCGAAACTTTCAACGAAACGATTTGATCGGCTTTCTGTGCCAAATGATCAGATATGTTCCGGATCTTCCGAATAGCTTGGAGATCACTGTCAATACTGGCGGGATTGAAGGGGTCTGGTATTCCCTCAGCCCCCGGCTGGAGTTTCCATAGAACCCGAAGGCGGTCGACAGCATCAACGAAAGCCCAAGCATCCAAATAATATGGTGCAAAGCTCTTCGGCAATGCTGACTTCGGCTGCGCGTCCAAGAGCACAGGCAGCCCTGCGGCAAGGCGACTGAAAGCAAGGTCCGCGATTTCGAAGGCATGCCGAAGCCCGTCCAAAAAAAACGCTTGGCGAGGATGCGTATTGCTTGGGATGTTCTTAAACGGGGAATCAGGTTTCAGCATTTGAGTGCGGACTTGCTGGCGCTAAAGTAAGGGTAAGACGACCCAAACCGCGCCTGCACCGAAGCCATAAATGAACCCCTGAGCTCGACGCACGGTTTGGGGTCGCCTTGAGCCTTTTGTTAGCATATCATTTACCATTCATTATGGCTCACTTACACATCGCATCAACTCTCGCCCAGCAGGGGTTAGAAGCCATACATTTTTTTCAAGCTCCCTTATAAGACCCAATGACTTCAAATATTCATGATTAAACGACGATCTTTCGCTTAACCAACCAAGCGTATACGTAGACGCTAGAGCTCTCAATACTTTGTTTGTGATGGAAATTGAGTCATTTTTCGCCACATCCAAAAGTACTAGCGCGTCTTGCGCAGTAATCTTAGATAGCAGCCTTGCTATTTCGGGGTGAACATCACCTTGTAGAAATTCGTTTGCCAGAAGATTAGCCCATAGTGACCTTATGGTTTCATCAGTTTGATTATCCGTATTATCAAGTGATTCAAAAACAACGGCAGGCTTTATAACTCTTGGTGTTTTCTTGTGTTCTGACGCGTGCTTAACTTTTTCGTGGGCTTCCTCTAAGCATTTAGCCGCAATTATTTTTTGTTCATCACATAGTTTGCTAAAGCGCAACTCTATTAATCTACCAATTCCTTCGGTTGTTGCTGTTAATGGATAAATAATTTTTTCGAATGTCTCGCACGCAGTTGACGCTAATTTCGCCCATGCCTCTTTAGGTATTTTGGCCACAATTTCTTTTGCTTCATCCATCTTAACTACCCAGCTTGAAATTTGGACATGCTAACAGTTGATTAGACAGAATCCGTAATTATGGTATTAGACGGATTCCGTCATTTCTGCGCTAGACAGATTAGACCCAACAAACACCCAACCGCCTTTTTCAAGGAATTGCCACCAAACTCAACAGCTTTTTAATGAAGGCATCCGTGGTAATCCCCTCCGCCTCGGCCTCGAAGGTGAGCAGGATGCGGTGGCGCAGGATCTCGGGGGCGACGGATTGGATGTGGTGGGGGGCGACGAAGTCGTCGCCGTCGAGCCAGGCGCGGGCTCGGGCGCAGCGGGCCAGGGCGATGGAGGCGCGGGGGGAGGCGCCGAAGCGGCACCAGCGGCCGAGGTCCTTGTCGTAGAGCTTGGGCTGGCGGGTGGCCTGGACCAGGTCGACGATGTAGCTGTGCAGCTTGGGGTCCAGATAGAGCTCGGCGACCGCGCGGCGCATGGCGAAGAGCTCGGCCTGGCTCAGACGCTTGGCGGGCGGATCGTAGTTCTGCTTCTGCTGTCGGCCGTCCAGTTC
Source organism: Imhoffiella purpurea (assembly GCF_000585215.1). Taxonomy (GTDB): domain Bacteria; phylum Pseudomonadota; class Gammaproteobacteria; order Chromatiales; family Chromatiaceae; genus Imhoffiella; species Imhoffiella purpurea. The sequence continues at coordinate 3,556 of NZ_AONC01000073.1, forward strand.
GAGGATCTGGAGTTCCTCCTCGCGCGTCGGATAGGTGACGACGGCCTGCATGAGGAAGCGGTCGAGCTGGGCCTCGGGGAGGTGGTAAGTGCCTTCCTGCTCGACCGGGTTCTGGGTCGCCAGCACCATGAAGAGCTGGGGCAGCGGATAGGTCCTCTGGCCGACCGTGATCTGGTGCTCGGCCATCGCCTCCAGCAGCGCGGACTGGACCTTGGCGGGGGCGCGGTTGACCTCGTCGGCCAGCAGCAGGTTGTGGAACAGCGGTCCCTGGCGGAATTCGAACTCGCCCTTGTCGTGACGGTAGATGTCCGTGCCGATGAGGTCCGAGGGCAGCAGGTCCGGGGTGAACTGGATGCGGTGGAAGTCCCCTTCGAGCGCCTCCGCCAGCGCCTTGACGGCGGTGGTCTTGGCCAGGCCGGGCATCCCCTCGACCAGCAGATGGCCGTCGCTCAGCAGACAGACGAGCATGCTGTCGATGAAGGCCTGCTGGCCGATGATGCGGGAGGCGATGTGATCGCGAACGCTTTGCAGGTCGGTAGGCGTCATGCTCGAGTTGGCTCTCTCTGTTCCGTTGACTGACGGTGGAGGCTCGACGCGACGGGCAGCAAGAACCGGGGGGACAAGAAGCCCTATCGTCTCGCCGCGAATCAGCCGAGGCATGGACAGCCCAGATCCCTGGGCAGACTCTTCGGGGTCTTGAGCGCCCCGATCAGAACGAACATTACGACTCGCATTGGATTCTTATCCCAATGTCCGAGCTATGCTGTGCCTTTTCGAACGAGAGCGCAACCCCGGGTGATTACTCGAATCATATTGATTTATCAGGATATTCAATATGTTGATCGCTGACCCGACACCCCCTTCCCACACCTTGCCCGCACCATGGAGATCCGGTGCCTCGGCCGATCCCCCGAGTGTCGGTCGGGATGCGCCGAACGGATTTGTTCACATGAGTCAAGAGGCCGCAGCAAGACAATGAACGCAACCTTCTGTATCGATAGAAAAAATCGCCTATACGCACTAACTAATTGTTTTAAATAAATAAAAAACAAGCGATCAAAATCCGGTCAATCTGTTTCGAGTCCAGCAACGACGCGGGCTGAAGGCGAATGCCCAAATGTTGTTCACAAAGTTATCCACAGGCGCTGTTGGCATTCCGAAAAAATCCAGTTTCAACGGCGTGTTGCGAGGATGTGACGATAATGCGTCGAAGGATTGAGGTCTAACTCCCCGAAAACAGTCTTCATGAGACCAAAGCGTTTTGCGAGACATGGAACGATAAACCGACGCACGAAGGGTATATAATCCTGCACCGGCCATCCGCGTCACGCCCGACCCGTCCGAGGCGCTCGTCCCCGCCGCCGATCCGCATCCTGACATCCTGAATTCAACCTGTTGCCACTGCTCGGAGCCTGCCCCAGTGATCGAGAATCTTCGTAATATCGCCATCATCGCCCACGTCGATCATGGCAAGACCACGCTGGTGGACAAGCTGCTCCAGCAGTCCGGCACGCTCGGAGAGCGTTTCGGCCCGGTGGAACGGGTCATGGACTCGAACGCGCTGGAGAAGGAGCGCGGCATCACCATCCTGTCCAAGAACACAGCCATCCGCTGGAACGACTACCGCATCAACATCGTCGATACCCCCGGACACGCCGACTTCGGCGGCGAGGTGGAGCGCGTGCTTTCCATGGTCGACTCGGTGCTGCTGCTGGTCGACGCCCAGGAAGGCCCCATGCCGCAGACCCGCTTCGTCACCAGCAAGGCGTTCGAGCACGGTCTGCGCCCCATCGTGGTGATCAACAAGATCGACCGTCCGGGCGCGCGGCCGGACTGGGTCATCGACCAGGTCTTCGACCTCTTCGACCGGCTCGGCGCCTCCGACGAGCAACTCGACTTCCCCATCGTCTATGCCTCGGCGATCAACGGCTATGCCGGACTCGACGACAGCGTCTCCGAGGGCGACATGACGCCCCTGTTCGAGGCCATCGTCCAGCACTGTCCGGCGCCCGAGGTGGACCCGGACGCGCCCTTCCAGATGCAGGTCTCGACCCTGGACTACAACGCCTATGTCGGCGCCATCGCGGTCGGACGCATCCGTCACGGCAGCGTCAAGCCCAACCAGCAGGTGGTGGTGGTCAAGCGCGACGGGGAGCGGCACAAGGTCAAGATTGGGCTGGTCTACGGCTATCTGGGCCTCGACCGTCACGAGGTTCCGGTCGCCACCGCCGGCGACATCGTCGCCCTGACCGGCATCGAGGCGCCCAACGTCTCGGATACGCTCTGCGATCCGGAGCACGTGCACGCGCTTCCGGCGCTGACCGTCGACGAGCCGACCGTGACCATGACCTTCCAGGTCAACACCTCGCCCTTCGCCGGCAAGGAAGGCAAGTACCTGACCTCGCGTCAGCTCAAGGACCGCCTGGAGCGCGAACTGATCCACAACGTCGCCCTGCGCGTCGAGGAAGGCAACGATCCCGAGAAATTCCGCGTCTCCGGACGTGGCGAGCTGCACCTCTCCATCCTGCTGGAGAACATGCGCCGCGAGGGCTTCGAGATGGCCGTCTCGCGTCCCGAGGTCATCTTCCGCGAGATCGACGGCCAGATCTGCGAGCCCTTCGAGCAGCTCACGGTCGACGTCGACGAAACCTCGCAGGGCTCCATCATGCAGGCGCTCGGCGAGCGCCGCGGCGAGCTCAAGGACATGGTGCCGGACGGCAAGGGCCGGGTGCGTCTGGACTACGAGATCCCCTCGCGCGGGCTCATCGGCTTCCAGACCGAGTTCATGTCCCTGACCTCGGGCACCGGACTCAAGTACCACGTCTTCGAGCGCTATCGTCCAGCCCACATGGGCGGCATCGCGCCGCGCCGCAACGGGGCCATGATCTCCAACGCCACCGGCAAGGCGCTGGGCTACGCCCTCTTCAACCTGCAGGAGCGCGGCCGCATGCTGGTCTCACCCGGCGAAGAGGTCTACGAGGGCCAGGTGGTCGGCATCCACTCGCGCGACAACGACCTCACCGTCAACCCGCTCAAGGCCAAGCAACTCACCAACATCCGCGCCGCCGGATCGGACGAGAACATCCTGCTCACCCCGCCGGTGAAGTTCACCCTCGAACAGGCGCTGGAGTTCATCGAGGACGACGAGCTGGTCGAGATCACTCCCACCGCCATCCGGGTGCGCAAGCGCTATCTGAAGGAGCACGAGCGCAAGAAGGCCAGCCGCGGCGTCAACTGACGGGGGCCGTTGAGCGAGAAACCGCGACCCTGGGGGCGCGGCGCGCTCGGCAATCCGGGCAGCCGCTACCTCTCGCACGCCACCGAGTCGGTGGACGACGGCTGGCACCGTGACGATCCGCCCCCGCTTCGCACCTCATTGAGCGTCGAGCACGCCCGCTCGGCGCTCAGCTGGAACGACTCGCCGGACGTCCCCTTCGACCGCTCGCTCAATCCCTATCGCGGCTGCGAGCACGGCTGCATCTACTGCTACGCCCGACCCTACCATGCCCGGGTCGACCTCTCGCCGGGACTGGACTTCGAGAGCCGCCTCTTCCACAAGCCGGATCTCCCCGAACGCCTGCGCGACGAACTCGGCGCCCGAAGCTACCGTCCGGCCCCCGTCGCCATCGGCACGGCGACCGACGCCTATCAGCCGGTCGAGCGCGAGCTGGAGCTGACGCGGCGTACCATCGAGGTGCTGCTCGAATGCCGACATCCGTTCAGCATCATCACCAAGTCGGCATTGATCGAGCGGGACGCGGATCTGATCGGCGCGGCGGCTGAGCAGGGCTTGGCGCAGGTCGTCTTCAGCCTCACGACACTGCAGACGAAGCTCGCCCGAACGATGGAGCCGCGCGCGGCGAGCCCAGCCCGAAGGCTGGAGGCCATGGCCAGGCTCGCGGAACATGGGATTCCGGTCGGGATCATGGTGGCCCCCATCGTCCCGGTGCTGACCGACCACGAGTTGGAGCGCCTGATGGCGGCCGGACGGGTGGCGGGAGCCCGATCGGCCTGTTACTCCTTGCTGAGATTGCCCGGAGAGGTCTCCGGGCTCTTCAGCGAATGGCTGAAGACGATGGAGCCGGACGCCTACGATCATGTCATGAACCGGCTGCGCGAGGCCCACGGCGGACTGGACCGCGACGAGCGGTTCGGCACCCGCATGCGCGGTGCCGGAGTCTATGCCGACCTCATGTCACAGCGCTTCGCACTCGCCGCACGGCGCCTCGGTCTCGGGCCGGCGGCGCCGTTGCGATGCGATCTCTTCAGGCCGCCCGGACGGCATGGCCAGCTCTCGCTTTTCTAAGCTCGACCCGAGGTCGAACTCTATGCCCAAAAATCAGCATCCGACAACGAATCCAAGGCATTGTCGATGTCACCGCTGATGACATAGTCATCCTCTAAATAGACCTCGGCAAACACCTCATAGCCAATGTCGGTCGCGTCCTCATCGGATCCCGAGATGCTCAAATAGACGGTTGATGTCCGACTGGAATCGTTGAAGAATGCCATTGTGGATGTATCGCCATTGGTACGTATCCGAACGTATTCGGTGATCTCGTTACCCTTGGAGTCAACCAGCTCGATGCTGGTGTCCGATGTAGAGTTTGTATTGCTATCCGTAATACGAATACGATACAGCGCCAAGGGGTCGGCCGATAGCTTTATCCAATCCTGATCGTTGGCCCATTGGATCTCGCCTGGGTAGGGATTATCGGTCTCGAAATTGCCCTCGGTCTTTGAGGTACTGCCATAGTCGTCGACCTCCGTGGCAACCCCAAGGCTGTAGTCGGCGTCCGCGTCGCCTTCCGCTCCGACCACTTCGACATAGTAGGTCTGCGCCTTGACCCCGTTGGCGAAGGTCAGCACGGA
>NZ_AONC01000074.1 GCF_000585215.1 Imhoffiella purpurea
CTGGCCGGCGGCGTGGCCGTGATCAAGGTCGGCGCCGCCACCGAGATCGAGATGAAGGAGAAGAAGGCGCGCGTCGAGGACGCCCTGCACGCGACCCGCGCGGCCGTCGAGGAAGGCATCGTCCCCGGTGGCGGTGTCGCCCTGGTGCGTGCGCTGGGCGCTGTCGAGGGCCTCAAGGGTTCCAACCACGATCAGGACGTCGGTATCGGCATCGCCCGCCGCGCGATGGAAGAGCCGCTGCGTCAGATCGTCGCCAACGCCGGCGAGGAGCCTTCCGTCATCCTGCACAAGGTCTCCGAGGGTAGCGGCAACTTCGGTTACAACGCCTCCAACGGCGACTATGGCGACATGGTCGAGATGGGCATCCTGGATCCGACCAAGGTCACCCGTTCCGCTCTGCAGAACGCCGCGTCGGTTGCCGGTCTCATGATCACCACCGAGGCCATGATCGCCGAGGAGCCGAAGGATGACGCTCCCGCGATGCCGGGCGGCGGCATGGGCGACATGGGCGGCATGGGCATGATGTAAGCCCTGGCCTCCACGCCTGAAACGGAAAGCCCCGCCTCGGCGGGGCTTTTTGCTGTTGGGGCGAGTCTGTCCTGCGGCCGCGTTCGGCCCGATACGTTACGGGCATCGCGCGACGAAGCTGCAGTCGTCCGTGTCGCAGAGCGCGGCGCTGGGGCTGCTCTCCGCCGTTTGGCAGCAGTCTGGGGTGCAGTTCGCGTCGGTGCTGCGGCTGTCGAGTCGGCTGTTTCCGTCCCCGTCCCGTCTGCAGAGACAGGTGGCCGCTCGGCTGTCGGAGTCGAGATCGTAGGGTCCCGTTTTCCCCGGATCGCTTGAATGCGTCGTCTCCGTGGCGGCCGTCTCTTCGCTCGGCGGGCGCGCTTCCTGCGCCTGTGTCGGCGTTCGGGTGACATTCGGTCGGGCGGAGTAGGGCGCGTTCGGTGCGATCAGCGAGACCAGTCCGACTGATTCATGCTCGCCCGCGACGGATGTCCATGCCGTGGCGACCAGGATCTCCTTGTAGGTGGGATCGGTATGGGGTGTGACGTTCCAGCTACGCCTGAACGCGGTCTGGTCTCCAGCGCCCTGCGCCGGGTTGTCGCTGCCGTTCTGGATCCCGTCGAAATCCGTGCCGGCGCGCTCGCGCAGTTCCTCGAGCTTGTGCTGGGCGAGCGCGAGCGCGCTGGTTCGGGTCCGGGTCTCGCCGCCGTGGCGGACCATCTCTCCCTGGAACTGCGCCAGCCCCAGCAGCCCGCTGGTCAGGACGGTCATGGAGACGAGTGCCTCGTTCAGGCTGAAGCCGTGCTGTCTGGCCTGGATTCGATTGCGCCTCATGTCGTTCCTCTCTCCCGTTCGGTAAGCCTCAATGCCAATTGCGCCAGGTGCCTGGTATGCGGGTCGCCCGGGTGATGACCTGATAGGCCCGGTTCAGCGCGGATCCGGACCCGAAGTCCGAGGCGATGAATTGCGATCCGGTGGCCGGTGATCCGGCGTTGCCTTCCCAGATGACCGCGCCCTGGATCCTCGCCCCGCCCCAGCCCCGGGTGGCGCAGTCCGACTGGGTTTCGTAGTAGAGGATGCCGTAGATGCTGACGTCCGGGCCGAATCCGGGGCAGCCGCTACCGCTCGGGACGATGACGAGCACCGGATGCTCAGGTGCTCCGATGGTGCGGCTGTCGACACCCTCGATGCCGGTACAGGTGCCCGTGACGTCGAGTCCGTCGATGTCCGAGTCGTTCGTCTTCAGATAGATCCCGGGTGCCGGGCCGGCCCCGCAGGGGATGTCGTCGCCATGGACGTGGCCCGCCGCGGTCGCGAGACCGAGGGCGGTCTCGAACGGCATGGCGAAGACCCGGTTCCAGGCGCAATGCGGCTCGGGACAGCCGCCGAACGCCGTCTTCGCGAAGGTGGCGCTGGCGCCCGGCTCGTCGAGGTCCAGGATCCGGTCGCCATCCGCGTCCCTCCAGCTGGAGACGGCGAGACCGCCCCGGGCCAGGCAGCTCTCGCTGTCGGAATGTCCCGACATGGCGGCGGTTTCGAGCGTCGCGGTGACGAACAGCTCGGTGCCCGTCGCGGCCGGTCCGATACAGCCGGCCAGGACCCAGGGCGGCGGCATGCGGGTGTCCGGGCTCGGGTCGAACAGCCCCTGTTGCTGATAGCACTCCCAGAGGATCGCCGAGATGTTCGGGTCGGTGACGGCGCTGGCCCGCGCGCGCACGCAGATCCCGCGCGGGTGGGCGTCGAACCTCAGATCGACCGCGTATCGATGGCCGCTCGCCATCCCCAGCGCGGGTGGTGAGGGTTCGCCGTCTCCCTCGCTCCAGCCATTGGCCGACAGCCAGGTTTGGGCGTATTCCAGTCCGGCCTGGGCGGCCTGCTGGGCCTCGGTCGCCCGTATCTCGTTGTTGGCGATGCGCTGCTCGATCACGGCGGTTCGGCTGGCGCCGAAGGTGAGGATGCCGGCGCCGATCAGGAGCAGCAGTCCGATGAGGAGCGTCGCCGATCCCCGTTGGCGGTCTGGCCAGGCGCCGCCGAGCGCGCGTCTCCGATGGGGCGGGTCGGTCGTCATGGTGCGATCAGGTAGCGGTCGTTGCGGATGCCGACGAGCGTGCCGAGGGTCAGCCGAGTCTCGCTGTTCTTTGCGTGCTGTCCGCTGAGCCGGATCTCCATCCGGCGCGACTGTCCGCAGGGGTCGTCCGAGGCGCAGGTCTCCGTGGCCTCCTTGGCCGGGTTGGCGTTGCGGGTTCGGGTGGTGAGAATGAATTCGAGTCCGGTGATCCGGATGTCCGGGCTGGTGATGGACTCCCAGCGTCCGGAGTCGCAGCCGAAGCTGTCGTCGTTGCGGTTGCTGCGCCCGATGCGCATCTGAATGGCCCCGCGGCGGAGCCGATAGCCGAACATCTCCATCTCGACGTCCTTGTCCGCAGAGGCCGCCGCGGGCGGATACCAGGAGATCCAGGCGAAGGGCTCGCCGAGCGCCGCCCGGAACGGGGCCTCGGCGGGACGCGGGCAGTCGGAGATGTCGTCCGCCGCGTCGCAGGCCCGGATGCCGACGCGCGCGTCCATGTCGAGGTCGTAGCTGAAGGTGACGCAGCGGCCTCTCTGGACCTGGACGATGCAGCTGTCGTCGGCGTTGCGGACGGTGCAGCTGGGGGCGCTGCATGAGCCCGTGCTCGAATCCGTATCGAGACAGAGGTCGTTCTGGATCCTGCCGTAACGGCGCTGGAAGGGGTTGTTGAGCGGGTCGAGGTCCCGGGCGTCGGCGATGCCGTCGCCGTCGCTGTCGAAGGTGCCCTCGCCATCCTCGTCGGTACTCAGATCGCGCCAATCGAAAAGGCCGTCGCCGTTCGCGTCCCCATCGCCGTTGGTGTCGGCGAAGTCCCAGTAGCCGGCGCGCTGGATGTCCTGCTGCATCACCTCGAGCGCGGCGCGCAGCTCCTGGTTCAGTCTGGCCTGCTGCAGTGCCTCGCGCGCGGTTCGCGAGATCATGAGATAGATGCTCAGGGCGCCGCTGAGGATCAGGGTGCCGACGGCCAGTCCGATCATGAGTCCGATCAGGGTGACGCCGAGCTGGCGATCCGAGGGGCGACGGCGGATCCCGTGCCGGCCGGCCGCTTCGGATGTCTTGCTCCGAGTCGTCTGCCGTCTCATCCGCCGCATGGGTCGTACCCCGATACCCGCGCGTCCGGCGAGCAGATCCGGATGCGTCCGAGCCTGGATAGGATCACGCGCAGCTGGTTGCCCGAGCCGTCCGTGACCCTGATGGAGCCGTTGATGGCCGTGGCCCGGCGCGGATCGAAACCGGTCGCATCGAAGCTCGGGTCGAGCGAGATGCCCGGATGATCCGCGTCGGTGACATGCTTCAGATCGCAGGCGCCGGTCGTCTGGCTGGCGAGGCGGCAATTGCAGGATCCCTCCTGGGACTCGAGGATGCCGTAGCACCAGGTGTCCGGCTGGATGTCGAAGATCACCCTGAGTTCCAGATGGCGCTTGATGGACTCCGAGCGCGTCCATTGCAGGTCCTCCGCGAGCCCCTGGGCCGCCGCCTTGAGATGGTTGCGGTCGAGCATGGCGCGCATGGACGGCAGTCCCATGGCAAGCAGGACGGCGAGTACGCAGAGGGTCACCAGCAGCTCGAGCAGCGTGAGCCCCAAAACCGTCCGTATTTTCACGTCTCGTGTCTTCATGTCCTGGCGGACTCGAGTCACCAGCAGTCCCTCGGTGCCCGGTTTCCGTCCTGATCGAGACTGAGTTCGGCGCAGGATGTGCCGCCCGCTCGGTCGTGCGTCTGCCCCCCGACTCCGGTCGCCTCGGCCGTGAATCGGCTGGCGCTCACCCCGGACAGGCTGAACCGGTAATGTCCCTCGGGACTGGTCTCGCTCAGCCCCAGGGCATAAGGGCTGGCCGCCTCGGCGTCGCAGTTTCGAGCGCCCTCCAGCCGGCTGGCGTATTGGCTGCAATATGCGCGGAATTTCTCCTGTGCGAGCGCGATGGCCATGAGACCGGTCTGCCCGTCCGTGCGTCTGGCCTGCCGGACCTGTCGCTGATAATCCGGTATGACGATCGTGGCCAGTATGGCGAGGATCGCCAGGACGATCATGAGTTCGGTCAAGGTGAAGGCCAGGCAGGCTCGACGCGTCGTTGCAGGCATGCTGTGTTACCGAATCGTGTCTTCTGGTCCGAAATCCTATGTACTCGATTCGTGTTGTCCGTTCAAGCTCGATCGACCCTTGGTCGCAGAGATCCTGTCCCGACTCCTGACACCGCATCGCTTCGGGTATCATGGAGCGCTTAACTGACGTGCGCGCGGAGGCGAGGGTGATGAACCGCGGTCGATCCGGGGAGGCCGGCTTTGCTTGAGTTGATGTATGCGGGCGGGTGGCTGATGGTGCCGATTCTCATTTGTTCCGTCGTGGCGAGTGCCATCGTGGTCGAGCGGGCCTGGTCGCTGCGGCGCAAACGGATCCTGCCGCCGAATCTGGTGGTCGAGATCTGGAAGCTGCATCGTCGCGAACAGCTGACGCCGGAGCGGATCGCCGAGATACGGGACGGCTCGCCGCTCGGGCGCATGCTCGCCTCCGGCCTGGTCAATCGGCGCCATTCCCGCGAGGTGATGAAGGAAGCCCTGAACGACACGGGGCGTCACGTCGTCGCCGATCTGGAGCGCTTTCTCAATACCCTGGCCACCATCGCCTCGGTCGCGCCCCTGCTGGGTCTGCTGGGCACGGTGCTGGGCATGATCGATGTCTTCGGCGTCATCATGGAAGCCGGCGTCGGCAACGCCGGCGTGCTGGCGGGCGGCATCTCCAAGGCGCTCGTCACCACGGCGGCGGGGCTGTCGGTCGCGATTCCGGCGCTCATGTTCCATCGCTTCTTCGACAACCGGGTCGCCAAGCTGGCGATCGACATGGAGGAGCAGGCGTTGCGTCTGGTCGAGGTGCTCAAGGGCGAGCGCGAGGTCGTGGAGGACGGCGGATCATGAACCTGCGCCCGCATCGGCGCGAGCCCGCGGACATCAATCTGACACCGCTGATCGACGTCGTCTTCCTGCTGCTGATCTTCTTCATGGTCTCCACCACCTTCAAGGACGACGCCCGGCTGCGGATTCAGCTGCCCCAGGCCAACGGCGAGGAGGTCCAGGCCGAGGAGCCGCTGGTGATCCGGCTGGTGATCGACGCGGCCGGCCGCTATTACGTCGACGGCCAGGCCCTGGTCGACACCAGGCCCAAGAGCCTCGTCTACGCCTTGCGTGGGGCGTTGGGCGAGCGCAAGTCGCTGCCGGTGCTCATCCAGGCCGATGCCAGGACGCCTCATCAGGCGGTCATGACCGCCATGGATGCGGCGAGCGAGGTGGGCCTGAATCGGATCGCCTTCGCAGCGACGCGGCCGGACGGTCGGACGCCATGAGCCGGGAGAAGATACAGGCGCCGGACACGACCCTGTCCGCTGCGGATGCCAAGCAGATCTATCGCCGGCTGCTGACCCACGTCCATCCCTATTGGCGGATGTTCGTCTTCTCGCTCTCGGGCATGCTCATCTTCGCCGCCACCGAGCCGCTGTTCGCGGCCATGATGAAGCCGCTGATCGACGGCAGCTTCGTCGAACGGGACCTGGACAAGGTGCGGACCATGCCGCTGCTGCTGGTCGCACTCTTCGTGGTGCGCGGCATCGCCGGATTCGTCAACACCTATTGTCTGAGCTGGGTGGGGCGGCGCGTGGTCGCCGATCTGCGCCAGCAGATGTTCGAGCATCTGCTGCGCGCCCCGAGCCGCTATTTCGACAACAGCGGATCGGGACACATCCTGGCCAAGCTCACCTACAACGTCGAGAACGTGGCCAATGCCGCGACCTCGGCGGTGACCACCCTGGTGCGCGACGGCTTCACCGTCATCGGCCTCATGGCCTTCATGCTCTATCTGAACGCGGCGCTCTCGCTCATCTTCCTGGTCATCGGGCCGGTGATGGCGGCGGCGGTCAAATACGCCACCAAGCGCTTCCGCCGTCACAGCCGGCGCATCCAGGACCGGGTCGGCGACATCACCCACGTCGCCCAGGAGGTGATCGACGGCAACCGGGTGGTCAAGGCATTCGGCGGCCAGTCGCGCGCGGCGAGCCGCTTCAACGCCATCAACGAGAAGACCCGCTCGCTGCAGATGAAGATGATCGCGACCGAGGCGGCCAGCGTGCCCCTGGTCCAGCTGATCTCGGCCATCGCCATCGGGGTGGTGGTCTATCTCTCGACCATGCAGGGGCTCAAGGAGAACATCTCGGTCGGCACCTTCATGTCCTTCGTGGTCGCCATGGGGCTGCTGCTGCCGCCGGTCAAGCGGCTCACCTCGGTCAACGCCCAGCTGCAGCGCGGCATCGTCGCGGCCGAGAGCCTGTTCGAGCTGCTCGATTCGGAGGAGGAGGACGACAGCGGCACACGCGTCCTGGGGCGCGCGGTGGGCCGCGTCGAATACCGTAACGTCGGTCACTGCTATGCCGACGACAAGGCGCCGGCCGTCATCGACCTGAACCTGGTCATCGAGCCGGGCGAGAAGGTCGCCTTGGTCGGGCACTCGGGCAGCGGCAAGAGCACCATCGCCAGCCTGCTGCCGCGCTTCTACGATGCGACCTCGGGCGAGATCCTGCTCGACGACATCCCGATCCGCGACCTGACCCTGGCCAGTCTGCGCGCCCAGGTCTCGCTGGTGAGTCAGGACGTGGTGCTCTTCAACGACACGGTCGCCAACAACATCGCCTATGGCCTCGCGGCACCCCCGAGCCTCGATGAACTGGAGCGGGTGGCGGCCAGCGCCCACGCGCTGGATTTCATCCGCGAGCTTCCACAGGGCTTCGACACCCTGGTCGGCGACCGCGGCGTCCTGCTCTCGGGCGGTCAGCGCCAGCGTCTGGCGATCGCGCGCGCCATGCTCAAGGATGCGCCCATCCTCATCCTCGACGAGGCGACCTCGGCCCTGGATACCGAGGCCGAGCGTCATATCCAGGCCGCCCTGCAGGAGCTGATGGAGCGCCGCACCACGCTGGTGATCGCCCATCGGTTGTCCACCATCGAGAACGCCGACCGTATCCTGGTGCTCCAGGGCGGACGCATCGTCGAGCAGGGACGTCATTCCGAGCTCGTCGATCTGGGCGGTTATTACGCCCGACTGCACCGGATGCAATTCCATGAGATGGACGAGCCCCAGTCGGCCTTCGCCTGATCGCTCATCGGTTTATGAGCACGGATTCGCGCGGCCTGCCGGACCGGAGCCGATGTCGCCAATGCCCGGTGTGACGCGGATCTCGATCCCGGTATGAGCCCTCGATCCGTGCTTCGCGCCTTGGGACTGGACCCGGCCCGCGTGTGGTACGGCCGGCATCCGCTCTCCTCGGCGCTGCTGCCGCTGTCCTGGCTCTATTGCGCCCTGATCGGGCTGCGCCGGTTCGGCTACCGCAAGGGATGGCTGGGCTCGACGCGGCTCCCGGTCCCGGTGATCGTCGTCGGCAACATCAGTGTCGGAGGGACCGGCAAGACGCCTCTGGTGGTTCGGCTCGCTGCCCATCTCCAGGCCCGGGGCTGGAGGCCCGGCATCGTCACCCGCGGTTATGGCGGG
>NZ_AONC01000075.1 GCF_000585215.1 Imhoffiella purpurea
CCCGAGACCTGCGTGTCGATGGTCTCGGCGCCGTGGACCTGACGCAATGCGGCCTTGATCACGGCCAAGGCATTGTAGGCGACGATGGCCATGGTCAATCCGAACAGGGCCGCGGGCGGATAGGCCAGGGTGTCGATCTCGCAGCGCAGCTGCGTGGTGAGGTGCAGGAACGCCTTTTCCAGGGTCCAGCGCTCACGATAGAGCGCGGCGATCTGAGCGGCATCGGCATGCGTTTCGGGCACGGTCGTCAACAGATACAGTCGGGTTTCGCCGTCACGTGTCGGCGTATCCAGTTCGAGACGAATACGACGCAGCTCGAGCGTCTGCTGGCCGTCGGGGGCGGTGATCCTCACGCGCTGCTCGCTCAGCACGCCCTGGTCGCTGCGCCCCGCCGGGCGCATCGGCTCGAGCGGGTGCAGTGGGATTTGTTGGTGCTCGCGCACCAGCACGGCCGCACCGCGCTGATGCAGGGTCCAGATCCAAGAGGCGACACAGAAGTTGCGGTCGGCGATCCACAGATCCCCCGCCGCGATCGTGCGCGCGAGTTGAGGCAGCAAGGCACGCTCCTGGGTATAGGCGTCCACCTCCGGGATCAGGTGCGTGATCGTTTCCAGCGCCGGCTCGAAGACCACCAGCGCCTTGCCCGGCAAGGGGGCGGCGCTCCGCGTCCGGGTGTCGGCCAGACGGTGCTCACGTCCGGCCAAGGCATTGCCATCGAGGATCTTGACCCGGTAGTGCGCCAACAACGGAGCTCTGGCACCCTCGAGAGCGCCGATGACCTCCCTGGCTTGCTCGGCGCTGTAGCCGACCAACGCCGCCAAGACCTCGGGCTCGAGCCCGCTGAGCTTGTCGTAGACCGCTTTCAGGGAGACCGGGATCGGCTCACGGGCGCTTTGATAGGCCGCATGCACCGAGGGTTGCTGGCGGGTGACGACCTGTCGCATCAGATCGAACAGGGTCGAAAACAGCAGTTGGCGGGTGTACTGGTCTTGAGCCGTGGTCTCGAACCAGCGATCGAGCTGCTGCGGATGGAAGCTGCGCTCGAGCACCGCGCGGACCATGGTCGGG
>NZ_AONC01000076.1 GCF_000585215.1 Imhoffiella purpurea
TTCGGGCTGGCTCGAGCTCAAGGGGGCGCCCGGGCCGGCGAGGATTCCGGCCAAGGCGCTGGATGCCGCGGCCGCCGACCGTTTATGGCGGGAGTCGGAGCGATTGACCGGGCTGCGCTTGGAGGTGAAGGCGCGGCGTCCGGTGCCATTGGCAGCCTCGGTCGCCTGACTTCGGGCTCGCGCCCAGGGCTGGATGCGCGGGATCCGTCTCGATGCGGCAGATGCCGCATCGACGAAGGCGGGGACGTTCGAACGGAGCGGCGGGCTCAAGCGGCCTGTGTCGCGAAATCCCGTTCGGAAATCGTCAGCTGCGACAGGACGACCGTCTCGCGGACGTAGCGCCCGTCCTCCAGGACGTTCTTGATGAAGTCGGCGAGATCGACCCGGCTGACGGTGCGCTTGCGCCGATCGCCCGAGGTGCTCTCCACCCAGCGTCCGGTGGCTGCGCCATCCGTGAGTCCGACCGGCTGGACCAGCGTCCAGTCCAGATCGCTGGCCTTGACCAGCGTCTCCTGCCGATCCTTGTCGGCCAGCTGCTCGCCCAACTGCAGCACGCGGAACCAGACCTTGAACGCCCGCGACAGCCGGTCGCGCGTCTCGCCGACCCCGTAGGAGGTGACGCAGATCATTCGCTTGACCGAGGCCGTCCGCATGGCGGCGAGGATGTTGGCCGTGCCGGCCTCGCAGATGTTGGGCGGCGTGTTGCGCTTGACGCCCAGTCTGGCGCCCAGTTTCAGCACCACGGGGTTGAGCGAATCGCCCAGGCTGACGACGACGGCGTCCTGACCGGCCACGGCGGATGCCACGTCGGCGGGGTTCAGTGCGTCGCCCTGGAGGATCCTGAGCCCCTCGTAGGTGTGTTTGGAGAATTTCGCCGGGTCGCGGGCAAAGGCGGTCACCTCGTGCCCCGCGGCGAGCAGGTTCAATGCGACCGTGCGTCCGGTCTTGCCGGTCGCTCCGAAAACAACGACTTTCAAAACAGGTCTCCTGATGTCTGGCCGATCCGCATGCCCAATCCGGGTCCGACGATCGCCGATCCGGAGTCCGGCCGCTCGCTGCGGCGCTAGCGGATTTTCGCGGTCGGGGAGTCTAGCATCAAGGGGGGCGGGCGTCGCCCATGGTTTGCGGGCGGCGCCTATACAATGCCGATGAGCGTCACTATAATCCGCGCGCATTGTGGTTGTTTACAGCGACATCCTGCTCGTCGTCGAGGCCGATTGCGCCTCCCAGTTCGGGGCCGCCCGGTCGGTGTCCGAATCGCTCCGGTCATGCTCCAGCCAGAGACGTGTCTTCATATGACTATTCCAGCGTCGACTCCCCTGGGGGATCGGGATCCTTCTGTCTTCTAGCACTACGTGGTGAACCCCTGCCATGCTATATGCCTTCTTCAAATCCCTGCATATTCTCGGGCTTGTCTTGATGGCCGGGAATGTGACCGTTACCGCGCTCTGGAAGGTGTTCGCCGACCGCACCAACAAGACGCAGATCATGGCCTTCGCCCAGTGGCTGGTGACCGTCACCGATTTCTCCTTCACCCTGTCCGGTGGATTTCTGATGGTGATCGGCGGCTACGGCGCCGCCTTCGTCGGTCATTGGCCGCTGTTTTCGACCCCCTGGCTCGTCCTCGGACAGCTGATGCTCGCCGTGGCGGGCGCCGTCTGGCTCGGCATTCTCGTTCCGCTTCAGGTCAAGCAGGCGCGGCTCGCGCAGGAGTTCGCGGTCATCGGCGAGGTGCCGGCGGAATACCGGAAATACAGCCGCATCTGGCTGGTCTGGGGGCTGCTCTCGACCGTGCCGCTGCTGGCCGGGCTCTATTGGATGGTGGCCAAGCCGATGTCCTATTGGTGGTGATCCCTTGTCGGAGGTGGCGTGATGCGAGCAATCGATTTTGAGCAGCCCGGGACCTTGCGGGCGGACGATGCGCGAGGGAAGGGCGCCCCGGGAGACGGTCTCGGGCTGATCAGCGCCTGCGCGCCCGGGGTCGGGCCGCGCTTCGACGCGGGCGTGATGCCAGAGGGCTATCTCTGGTGGTATGTCGACGCGCTCAGCGACGACGGGCGTTATGGGATCACCCTCATCGCCCAGCTCGGCAGCTGTTTCTCGCCCTACTATGCAAAGGCCCGCCGACGCGGCGACAGCGATCCGCTGAACCACAATTCGCTGAACGTCGCCCTCTACGGCGAGGTCAAGCGCTGGACCATGACCGAGCGGGGACGATCGGCGCTGCGCCGCGACGCCTCCAGTCTGGAGATCGGGCCGAGCGCGCTGTCCTGGGACGGCAGCAGTCTGATCATCGACATCAATGAGATCACGGTGCCGATTCCCTCGCGTCTGCGCGGGCGGGTGAAGGTCTACCCCAACGCGATCGCGGCCAGGCCCTATCAGCTCGACCATGCAGGGCGTCATTACTGGGCGCCCATCGCTCCGCGCGCCCATGTCGAGGTCGAGTTGGACAAGCCGTCGCTGCGATGGTCGGGCAGCGGATACCTGGATTCCAACTGGGGCGTCGAGCCGCTCGAACGGGCATTCCAGCGCTGGGAATGGTCGCGGGCGATGCTGAGTGACGGGGGCGCCGCCATCCTGTACGACGTGACGCAGCGCGAGGGGCACAGGCCGCCGCTCGGTCTGCGCTTCGCCGCGAATGGCGATGTGGAGCATTTCGAGGCGCCGCCGCACGTGCGGTTGCCGAACACCTCCTGGCTGATGCGCCGCGGTACGCGGGTGGATGCGAACAAGTTCGCTCGCGTGGCGGAGACCCTGGAGGACACCCCCTTCTATACCCGCTCGGTGCTGGAGTCCCATCTGCTCGGCGAGCCGGTGACGGCGATGCACGAGAGCGTCTGTCTCGACCGCTTCAATTCGCGCTGGGTGCAGACGCTCCTGCCGTTCCGCATACCTCGGGTCGGCAAGTAGCCCGCGACGGCGGAGGCGGCCTCTTGCGAGGCCGCCGCCCGTCATGCGCTCGGGCGGCGCGCCGAGGCCAGGATGTAGTCGAATCCGGCGTAGAGGTCGGCCTTGGGGAAGCGGCGGACCAGCCAGCCCACGGGGCCGAGCCGCTGGCGCAATCCCTGGTCCTCGAACAGGGCGCCGTACCAGCCCGGGAATACCTGCTCGCGGATCGACTCCAGCTTCACGTCCTCGAACCCGGCCGCGGCGAGTTTCTCGGCATAGACGTCTCTCGGGTAGACGTTGGCGCGCGGAACCGCGAGCGCGGCCCGGATGGCGTCGTTCAGGAAGGCCCGGATCGGGTGCCGCCATGGGTTGACGTCAGGGCCGGTCGGGATCGAGTCCGCGAGCACCAGGCGCCCGCCCGGCTTGAGTATGCGGGCGGCCTCGGCGAAGAAGTGCTCGCGGGTATCGAAATGGAAGGCGCATTCGAGCGCGATGACCGCGTCGCAGCAGGCGTCCGGCAGCCCGGTGGCGGTCGCCGAGCCCTCGCGCAGATCGATTCGCTCCTCCAGTCCGAGTTCGCGGACGCGCTCGCGGGCCACCCGTACCTGTTCCGGCGTGATGTTGATGCCGATGATCCGCTTCGGGCCGAAATGCTGGATCCAGTAGATGTCCTGGTCGGCGAATCCGAAGCCGACGTCCACGACCTCGTCGTCGCTCGAGAGTCCGACCGTGCGGCCGATCAGCTCGACCATCGCCTCGCAGGCCTCGTCGATGTTCCTTGCCTCGGCCCAGTAGCCGAAATTGAGATACATGCCCCGCTCGGTGAAGGCGTGGGTCGAGGCGATGCGATACAGCATGCGTACCGGCAGTGTCGGGAATGTCATCCCGGTGCCGCTATCGCGTGCGCTCTTGGGTTCGCTCAAATGTGGTCTCCTTCTGCTTGCGCCAGGCGGCGCATGCTATGATTCCGCGCGGCCGAGGTGCGGCGAGTCCGGGGCGGGCATGTCCGTCTCTTCTGCATTGACGCCTCGGGTATTGATGTCTATTGTACATGACACCTTATAGTGTCAACTAAACCTTACATTTTTACAGTGAAAATGCGGTTACCGTGGGAGTGTACCGATGGATGCCACGACGAGAATTGAGCAGGCTTTGGCGGCAGCCATCGATCATGTGATCCCAGGCTCTCCTCCGCGGCTGGCCGAGGCCGTGCGGCACGCCGTTTTCCCTGGCGGCGCCCGTGTGCGTCCGCGACTCTGTCTGGCCGTCGCCGCCGCCTGCGGCAGCAAGGATTATGCAGCCGCCGATGCCGCCGCGGCCTCGATCGAGCTGCTCCACTGCGCCTCGCTGGTGCATGACGACCTGCCCTGTTTCGACGACTCTCCGCTGCGTCGCGGCGTGCCCTCGGTGCACCGCGCCTTCGGCGAGCCGCTGGCGGTTCTGGCCGGCGATGCGCTGATCATCCTCGCCTTCGAGCATCTGGCGCGCAGCCTCGAGTCCGAGCGTCTCGGGCCGCTTCTGCTGACGGTCAGCCGCTCGGTCGGCATGCCTTACGGCATCACCGCCGGTCAGGCATGGGAGTGCGAGCCGAGCGTCTCGGTCGAGGACTATCATCGCGCCAAGACCGGTTCGCTCTTCGCCGCCGCCACCGCTGCCGGTGCGCAGGTGGCCGGGGCCGACGCCGAGGTCTGGCGCGTGGTCGGCGATCGCATCGGCGAGGCCTATCAGGTCGCCGACGATCTGCGCGATGTCGCCGCGAGCGCCCAGGAGGTCGGCAAGCCGGTCGGGCGCGATGCGCTGCTCAATCGTCCCAGCGCGGCCGGCGAACTGGGCGTCGACGGTGCCATCGAGCGTCTGCGCGGTCTGGTGAAGGGTGCGATCGACGCCATCCCGCCCTGCCCGGGCGCGGAGCAGCTGGCCGAGGTGCTGATGGTCGAGTCGCGTCACATCATGCCCAAGGATCTCGCCCAGCGGGCGGCCTGAGGGTTTGATTCGCGATTCGGGGGCGTCCGCATGGACGCCTCTTGCCGCCTAGTGGAATCATGCGCGTGTCCTCGATGACGGGTCGGCTGCGTGCCCTCCCGTGTCTTCCCCGTTCCTTCCGCGCCGGGCGCGTCGCCTTGCCGGCGCCTCCCGTCGCTCAGCGCATGATCGCCGCAATCCCCTACATTTGCCGCCCAAGTCCGCGACTCGACTTTGGTTACACTGAGCGGCCCGTTTAGATCCAACTAGCCCAGAGTCCTATCTTGAACCCAGATACGCCGAAACTCGAAGCACTCGCCGTCGTCCTCGAAGAGCCCGAGCGTTTGTCGCTGAAGCGCCTGGAGCTGACGCCACCGGGCGACGCGGACGTCGTGGTCGACATGGAGTGGAGCGGTATCAGCACAGGTACCGAACGCCTGCTCTGGTCCGGCCGCATGCCGCCCTTCCCGGGCATGGGGTATCCGCTCGTTCCAGGATACGAATCGGTCGGTCGCGTCATCCATGCCGGCCCCGAGGCCGGACTGGCCGTGGGGCAGCGGGTCTTCGTGCCGGGTGCGCTTTGCTACGGCGAGGTGCGCGGTCTCTTCGGCGGGGCCTCCTCCCGCGTGGTGGCGCCGGCGGCGCGGCTGATGCCGGTCGAGGAATCGCTCGGCGAGCAGGGCGTGCTCATGGCCCTGGCGGCGACCGCCTACCATGCCATCGCCGGGCCCTCGCCGCACGTCGAGCTGATCGTGGGGCACGGCGTGCTCGGGCGTCTGCTGGCCCGAATCGCCGCGCTGGGGGAGGGGGGGCGTCCCGTGGTCTGGGAGACCAATCCGGTGCGTCACGCCGGCGCCGAGGGCTATGGCTACGACGTCACGACCCCGGACGAGGATCCGCGCCGCGACTATCGCACCATCTGCGACATGAGCGGCGACGCCAAGATTCTCGACAGCCTGGTCGCCCGCATGGCGCGCGGCGGCGAGATCGTGCTCGCCGGCTTCTATCACGAGCCGGTGTCCTTCACCTTCCCGCCGGCCTTCATGCGCGAGGCGCGCTTCCGTATCGCCGCCGAGTTCCAGCCGTCCGATCTGGCGGCGGTGCGCGCCTTGCTCGACTCCGGCCGGCTCTCGCTCGATGGGCTCATCACCCATCGCGTTCCGGCGACCGAGGCCGATTCGGCCTACCGAACGGCATTCGGTGACCCGACTTGCTTGAAGATGATTCTTGATTGGAGATCCATCGCGTGAATGTACCCGTCAATGCTCCGGCGCCGAGCGCCTCAGATTCGTCCGCCGCGCCGGCCGTGAAGGAGACCCAGATCATCGCCATCTACGGCAAGGGCGGGATCGGCAAGAGCTTCACGTTGGCCAACCTCTCCTACATGATGGCCCAGCAGGGCAAGAAGGTCCTGCTGATCGGCTGCGACCCCAAGAGCGACACCGCGACCCTGCTCTTCGGCGGACGCAACTGTCCGACCATCCTCGGCGCCTCCAGCGAGAAGAAGAAGGCGGGCGAGTCGGTCGCCATCGGCGATATCTGCTTCAAGCGCGACGGCGTCTACGCGATGGAGCTGGGCGGTCCCGAGGTCGGTCGCGGCTGCGGCGGCCGCGGCATCATCCACGGCTTCGAGCTGCTGGAGGGCCTGGGCTTCCACGAATGGGACTTCGACTATGTCCTGCTCGACTTCCTGGGCGACGTGGTGTGCGGCGGATTCGGTCTGCCGATCGCGCGCGATCTCTGCCAGAAGGTCATCATCGTCGGCTCCAACGACCTCCAGTCGCTCTATGTCGCCAACAACGTCTGCTCGGCGGTGGAATATTTCCGCGGGCTCGGCGGCAACGTCGGCGTGGCCGGCATGGTCATCAACAAGGACGACGGCACCGGCGAGGCCCAGGCCTTCGCCAAGGGCGTCGACATCCCGATCCTGGCCACCATTCCGGCCCACGAGGAGATCCGCCGCAAGAGCGCCAACTACGAGATCATCGGCGTCCCCGGCGGCGAATGGGGTCCGCTGTTCGCCGAGCTGGCCATCAACGTCGCCGAGGCGCCGCCGGTGCGGCCCAAGCCGCTCGCGCACGAGGCCCTGCTGGATCTCTTCAAGGGCGATCAGGTCGGTCGTCACGTGGTGCTGGAGCCGGCCCGTCCGGAGGACATGTGCGACGCGGCGGCGATCGCCAAGCCGTCGCTCGAAGTCGTCTACGACGATGTCTGAGCCCGAGCGGAGCAAATCGATGGCAAGCGATTCCTCTCGTGACCAGGCGCCGGAGGCGGGCGCCTGCGGCAATCCGGAGACCCTCAAAGCGGCCGCCGTCGCGGCGGGCAACGCCGAGCTGATCCAGCGGCTGGCGGCGGACTATCCGATGGGGCCGCACGATCAGCCCCAGACCATGTGTCCAGCCTTCGGCTCGCTGCGCGTCGGTCTGCGCATGCGCCGCACGGCCATGGTCCTGGTCGGCTCGGGCTGCTGCGTCTACGGTCTGAGCTTCACCGCGCACTTCTATGGCGCGCGCCGCTCGATCGGTTACGTGCCCTTCGATTCGGAGTCCCTGGTCTCGGGTCGGCTGTTCGAGGATGCGCGTGAGGCGGTGCTCAAGCTGGCCGACCCGGAGCGGGTGGACACCATCGTGGCCATCAATCTCTGCGTGCCGACGGCCTCCGGGGTGCCGCTGCGTCTGCTGCCCAAGGAACTCAACGGGGTGCGTATCCTCGGCATCGACGTGCCCGGATTCGGCACCCCGACCCATGCCGAGGCAAAGGACGTGCTGGCCGGCGCCATGCTCCAGTACGCCCGTCAGGAGGCCGAGCAGGGGCCGGTCCAGGCGCCGCGCGGCGGTCGCAGCGAGCGTCCCACTGTCACCCTGCTGGGCGAGATGTTCCCGGCCGATCCGGTCGGCATCGGCATGATGCTGGATCCGCTGGGGCTGGCGGTCGGGCCCGTGGTCCCGACCCGCGAATGGCGCGAGCTCTATGCGGCGCTGGACTGCCGGGCCGTCGCGGCCATCCATCCCCAGTATGCCGCTTCCTGTCGCGAGTTCTCGGTGGCGGGTCGCCCCATCGTGGGCTCGGCCCCGGTCGGGCGCGAGGGCACGGCGGCCTGGCTGGACGCCATCGGCGAGGCCTGCGGGGTCGCCAAGGACAAGGTCGACGCGGCCAAGAACAAATTCCTGCCCGCCATCGGCGGGGCGCTGGCGGCCATGCCGATCAAGGGCCGGGTGATCGTCTCGGGCTACGAGGGCTCCGAGCTGCTGGTGGCGCGTCTGCTGATCGAGTCGGGGGCCGAGGTGCCCTATGTCGGCACTGCCTGTCCGCGCACCCCCTGGAACGAGGGCGATCTCGCCTGGCTCGAGGAACGCGGGGTTCCCGTTCAGTTCCGTGCTTCGCTGGAACAGGACCTGGCGGCGGTCAAGTCGCTCGATCCGGATCTCGCCATCGGCACCACGCCGGTCGTCCAGGCGGCCAAGGAGCTCGAGATCCCGGCGCTCTATTTCACCAACCTGATCTCGGCGCGTCCGTTGATGGGTCCGGCTGGGGCAGGCTCGCTGGCGCAGGTGATCAACGCGGCCCTGGCCAACAAGGAGCGCTTCGTCGCCATGCGCAGCTTCTTCGAGGGCGTGGGGGAGGGCGAGACCAGCGGTGTGTGGCCGCAGATGCCGGTCAAGCGTGGAACCAAGCGTTCGGCGGCCGCCAAGCGCGCCTGACATCGAGTCTGAAGCAAGGGGCGTCGGCCTTGGCTCAGATCGGCGCCGGCGGCCCCATCCACTATCACGAGCGAGACCGCGCCGGCATTGCCGGGGCGGTCTTTGACGAGAGAGCGTTATCCGATGTTGATCAATGACCTCGACCGCGCGGGCGGTTACTGGGGCTCCGTCTATGTCTTCGCCGCCATCAAGGGGCTGCAGGTCATCATCGACGGCCCGGTGGGCTGCGAGAACCTGCCCGTGACAGCGGTGCTGCATTACACCGACGGGCTGCCTCCGCACGAGCTGCCGGTCGTGGTGACCGGGCTGGGCGAGGAGGAGCTGGGGCAGAAGGGTACCGAGGAGGCGATGCGCCGGGCCTTCGAGACCCTGGATCCCGCGCGTCCGGCCGTGGTGGTGACCGGCTCCATCGCCGAGATGATCGGCGGCGGCGTGACGCCCGAGGGAACCGGCATCCTGCGCTTCCTGCCGCGTACCATCGACGAGGACCAGTGGCAGAGCGCCAACCGGGCCATCTATTGGCTCTGGACCCAGTTCGGGCCCAAGAAGGGCGCGACGGTCAAACGCAAGCCGCGCGCGGAGGGCGAGCGTCCCAAGGTCAACATCATCGGCCCCATGTACGGTACCTTCAATTCGCCCTCCGATCTGGCCGAGATCCGTCGTCTGGTCGAGGGTATCGGTGCCGAGGTCAACATGACCTTCCCGCTCGGCAGTCATCTCGACGACGTCGCCAAGCTGGCCGACGCCGACGTCAACATCTGCATGTACCGCGAGTTCGGCCGTACCCTGTGCGAGGCCCTGGATCGCCCTTTCCTGCAGGCCCCGATCGGGCTGCACAGCACGACCAAGTTCCTGCGCGCCCTGGGCGAGCTGCTGGAGCTGGACCCCGAGCCCTTCATCGAGCGCGAGAAGCACACCACCATCAAGCCGATCTGGGATCTGTGGCGCTCGGTGACCCAGGACTTCTTCGGTACGGCGAGCTTCGGTGTCTCGGCGAGCGAGACCTACAGTCGCGGTCTGCGTCACTTCCTGGAGGACGAGCTGGGTCTGCCCTGCAGCTTCGCCTTCGCCCGGCGTCCCGGGGTCAAGATCGACAACGAGGCCATCCGCGCCGCCGTTCACGAGAAGACGCCGCTGGTGCTCTTCGGCAGCTACAACGAGCGCATGTATCTGTCCGAGATCGGTGCACGGGCCACCTATATTCCGGCCTCCTTTCCGGGGACCGTCATCCGGCGTCATACCGGGACGCCCTTCATGGGCTACTCGGGGGCGACCTATCTGGTTCAGGAGGTCTGCAACGCCCTCTTCGACGCCCTCTTCAACATCCTGCCGCTGGGCACGGATCTCGACAAGGTCGATGCCACCCCGGCCAGGATGCACCGCGAGCTGCCCTGGGACGAGGAGGCGCGGGCGGTCTTCGATCGGATTGTGGAGTCCCAACCCGTCCTGGTGCGCATCTCGGCGGCCAAGCGGCTGCGCGACGCGGCCGAGCGGTCCGCGCGGACCGATGGCGAGGAGCGCGTGACCGCGGAGCGCGTGACCCAGACCCAGAAGGCGCTGGCCTCCGGCGCGGCCTGATTTTCCCCGTTTTCCTCTCCTCTCGATGGTCGTCAGCGGCGCTCCTGTCGTCTCTGGCGGCCTTGTGGCGGCGTCTTGTAAAGAGGGTGTCTCGCCCTCCGTTCGACGGCGCTCTCCGGATCCGAAATCTCGTGCAGCGATGCTGGAAGTAGGCGGTCATTTCCGCTCGAATTCATGCTCGATACTCCCCTCCCGGGGTCTGGGTGTGGCGCGGTTTTCTGTTGCCGTTCTGGCGTGAGGTCGGTCTTCTCGCCCTAACATATACGGCTCTGGCCACATACTGCCCTCGATCAGTTTGTCCTTAAAAACAGGTGTAAATGTAGATTGACATCTGTGCCAGTCAAGCTAGACTGACACCCAAATTCGGCTACCCCTTGAGGGCCAATGTCATTGAGGTGCGCCGAGAGATCCGACGCTCGCGTCGGCATGTCCCGAAGTTGACGTTCATTTCCCGTCTGGGTGTCCTCTCCGTCGAGCGGAGTCGGCGACCGAGCGTGAGGGTGGTTCAGGGGCAGGTGAAACGAATTTTGCGGTCTGCTCGATGGGGATCGCTGAATGAGGATGTGCCCGTGCGAACGGGTTGCTTCTCTGTCGTGGCAGGTAGGTCCACGGCACTCCCGAGCCGCACGGGCTGAGTGCGGCGTAACTTTAAGATTCATCTCCAGATTCGGAGGGTTTAACGATGGCTGACAACACCAGCATGACCGGTCTGACCGAACAGGAAGCTCAAGAGTTCCATGGCATCTTCGTGCAGAGCATGACGGCATTTTTCGGGATCGTCGTTATTGCGCACATCCTCGCCTGGCTGTGGCGCCCCTGGCTGTAATTGTTCCAGGCATGGCTGGCCGACGCTCGAATCCGCTGGCTAACTGGTTTTGCCCTATCCGTTATTGATTAGAGGAAAAAACGATGATGTCTCCTGATCTGTGGAAAATCTGGCTCCTGATCGATCCCCGTCGCGTTCTGATCGCCCTGGGCGTTTTCCTGACCATCCTGGGTCTCGCCATTCACATGATCCTGCTCAGCACTGCCGAGTTCAATTGGCTCGAAGACGGCATTCCGGCCGCTTCGGTCCAGCAAGTGACGCCTGCTGTTCCGCAACGGTAATCGCGTCCTTGACGGGGGTGGCAGGCGAGGCATTGTCGACCGGGCAGCCTCCCCTACCGCCGACAGTGCTAAGAGGAGGCAGCCGTTCAGGATGCCTCCCCAGCAGAGGATTTTACGATGGCCATGCTCAGTTTTGAGAGAAAATATCGCGTCCGTGGCGGGACGCTAATAGGGGGAGACCTATTCGACTTCTGGGTGGGGCCGTTCTACGTCGGCTTCTTCGGAGTGTCGGGCTTCTTCTTCGCATTGCTGGGAGTGCTCCTGATCGCTTGGGGCGCTACCATCGGTCCAACCCCCGAGCTTCAGACCTACAATATCTGGCAGATCAGTATCAATCCGCCGGACCTCAGTTATGGCCTCGGGATGGCGCCTCTGACCGAGGGCGGTCTGTGGCAGATCATCACCATTTGCGCCATCGGCGCTTTTGGCTCGTGGGCCCTCAGAGAAGTTGAGATCTGCCGCAAGCTCGGTATCGGCTTCCATATCCCCTTCGCCTTCAGCTTCGCGATCGGTGCCTACATCACGCTGGTCGTGGTTCGCCCGATCCTTTTGGGCGCCTGGGGTCATGGTTTCCCCTACGGAATCCTGAGCCACCTCGATTGGGTGTCCAATACCGGCTACCAGTATCTGCATTTCCACTACAACCCGGCGCACATGCTTGCGATCGCGTTCTTCTTCACCAATTGCTTGGCGCTGTCGATGCACGGCTCGCTGATCCTGTCGGTGACGAATCCGCAAAAAGGCGAGTGCGTAAAGACGGGCGAGCACGAGAACACCTTCTTCCGCGATATCGTGGGCTACTCCATCGGTGCGCTCGCCATCCACCGTCTGGGCTTGTTCCTGGCTCTGAGTGCAGTCTTCTGGAGTGCGGTGTGTATCGTTATCAGTGGACCCTTCTGGACCCGCGGTTGGCCGGAATGGTGGAACTGGTGGCTTGAGCTCCCGCTCTGGTAGGAACTAGGAGACTACAATGCCTGAGTATCAAAATATTTTTACCAGCGTGCAGGTGCGCTCTCCGGCTTACCCCGGGGTACCGCTGCCGAAAGGCCAGCTGCCGCGCATTGGCAAGCCTATTTTCTCCTACTGGATTGGGAAGATCGGCGACGCGCAGATCGGTCCGCTTTACCTCGGGTTTACCGGCACTCTGTCTCTGATCTTCGGTGCCGTCGCGCTCTTTATCATGGGATTCAACATGCTGGCGACGGTTGACTGGAATGTCATCCAATTCGTCAAGCATTTCTTCTGGCTTGCTTTGGAGCCGCCGGCTCCGCAGTACGGTCTGAGCATTCCCCCTCTCTCCGAGGGTGGCTGGTGGTTGATGGCCGGGTTCTTCCTGACCATGTCCATCATCTTGTGGTGGGTGCGTACCTACAAGCGTGCCGAGGCGCTCGGGATGAGCCAGCACCTGTCGTGGGCGTTCGCTTCGGCGATCTTCTTCTATCTGGTCCTGGGCTTCATTCGCCCGGTGATGATGGGTAGCTGGGCGGAGGCCGTGCCTTTCGGCATCTTCCCGCATCTCGACTGGACGGCTGCCTTCTCGATCCGTTACGGCAACCTGTACTACAACCCCTTCCACATGCTGTCGATCGCCTTCCTCTATGGCTCGGCCCTGCTGTTCGCCATGCATGGCGCGACCATCCTGGCGGTGAGCCGCTTCGGTGGCGACCGTGAGATCGATCAGATCGTGGATCGTGGTACCGCTGCCGAGCGTGCCGCTCTCTTCTGGCGCTGGACCATGGGCTTCAACGCATCCATGGAATCCATCCACCGCTGGGCATGGTGGTTCGCGGTTCTGACCGTCATCACCGCTGGCATCGGCATCCTGCTGACTGGTACCGTGGTCGAGAACTGGTACCTCTGGGCGGTCAAACACGGTGTCGCTCCGCAGTATCCGAGCACCGTGACGATTGAAAACCCATATCTGACGGGGGTGTCGCAATGAAGATCGGGAAGCGCGTATCTGTACCCTTTGTCGCTCTCATTGCATCCGTAGCCCTCTTTGGTTGTGAGCGTCCAGGGCATGAGATCGTCCAGACCGGTTACCGTGGTCTTGCCATGCAGCAGAACTACAACCCACGGTTGCTCGAGGCGTCTCTGAAAGAGAATCTGCCGCCCGAGGCCATCCCGGCGGCGGCTCCTGGTGGCCCCAAGGTCTCCGACGTGTACGAGAACGTGCAGGTCCTCAGCGATCTGACCGTCGCCGAGTTTACCCGGACCATGGTTGCCGTCACTACCTGGGTGTCTCCGAAGGAAGGCTGTAATTACTGTCACGTCCCGGGTAACTGGGCCTCCGACGACATCTACACCAAGGTCGTGTCGCGTCGGATGTTCGAGATGGTTCAGGACACCAATGCGGGCTGGAAGCAGCACGTCGCGAACACGGGTGTGACCTGTTACACCTGCCATCGCGGCAACCCTGTGCCCAAGTACGTGTGGACCACGGATCCGGGTCCGGGTCAGCCCTCGGGCGTGACTCCGACCGGTCAGAACTATGGTTCGTCAACCGTGGCCTATGCCGCTCTGCCGTACGATCCCTATACTCCGTTCCTCGATCAGGCGAACGAGATCCGGGTCATCGGTCAGACCGCGCTGCCCGAGGGCAACAAGACCTCGCTCAAGCAGGCTGAATGGACCTATGGTCTGATGATGCAGATCTCCGACGCACTCGGCGTCAACTGCACCTTCTGTCATAACACCCGTTCGTTCTATGCTTGGGATCAGAGCACCCCGAAGCGGACGACCGCTTGGTATGCGATCCGTCACGTGCGCGACATGAACCAGAATTACATCTGGCCTCTGAACGACGTGCTGCCGGAATCGCGGAAGGGTCCCTACGGCGATCCCTTCAAGATCAGCTGTATGACCTGCCATCAGGGTGCCTACAAGCCGCTTTATGCAGCTCAGATGGTGAAGGACTATCCGGCTCTCCAAGGCCCCACGAAGGCGGCAGCGCCTGAAGCGGCCGCCCCCGTGGAACCGGCTCCAGTCGAACCTGAAGCTCCAGCCGCTCAAAAGCTGTAGTTTTGGATCGATTGCTGGCAAGGACGCCAGAATGGTGCTGACGATGGATCCGATGCGCCTGTTCAAAGCCACGGTCAGCCGGCCCTCGATAGGGTGCTTGGCCGTGGAGAGTGAGAATGGCCTTAGTGTCTAATTCGTAAAGCCATCCTGACGATCTTTGAGGAGTCATTCAATGGCTAGCGAGAACCGCTCGATATCTGGACTGACAGAGGATGAGGCCAAGGAATTTCACGGCATCTTCGTGTCCAGTTTCGTCGCGTTCACGGGGATTGTCGTCGTAGCACACATCCTCGTGTGGTTGTGGCGTCCTTGGCTGTAATAGCCTTGGGTTTTTTGTTGTTGACCGACCGGGCGATTGTTGAATACAGCAGAGCCCACCAGTAAGAGACCGGAGAATACACATGCATAAATTGTGGCTGATCTTTGATCCGCGTAGAACCTTGGTTGCCCTGTTCGGGTTCCTGTTCGTGCTGGGGCTGTTGATCCATTTCATCCTGCTCAGCAGCCCGGCCTTCAACTGGCTGAGCGGCTCCTGAGAGACGCAGCAGGCTTAGGCGGCGTCTAGAGGCACTCTAAGAGTCGTCTCTGACGCGCCATCGATTCCTCGCCGCGGGGACCTTCGCGGTAATGGCCAACGGGCCGAAGAAAAGAAATTGAGGGTATTTCAATGGCTGATAAGAGCATGACTGGACTGACCGAAGCTGAGGCTCAAGAGTTCCATGGCATCTTCGTGCAGAGCATGACCATGTTTTTCGGGATCGTGATCATCGCTCACATCCTCGCTTGGCTCTGGCGCCCCTGGCTGTAATTGCCGGGCTTCCACCTTCGGGTGGAGATAAGACGGGAGGCCGGTACCTCAACCGGCGTCCCGTGTTTCGTTCAGGAGACATCTAATGCAGCTGCATAAGATTTGGCTGGTCTTTGACCCGAGGAAGACGCTCATACTTTTGATGAGCTTCTTGCTTGTGCTCGCCTTCGCGATCCACTACATCCTGATGGTCAGCTCGTCCTACTACGATTTCCTTCAGGGTCCGCCGATCCCAGCAGAGGCGGCCGCACAGATTACCCCTTTGCCGTCAAACTGAGTTTGGGGCCAAGGGAATCGACGGGCGGGGAGAGTGTCGTAAACTACCCCGTCCGTTTTCATTTGAGCGCTGTTCGATGCGATTTCACTGCGAGAGCCTGACCATCCCGACGAGCGCCCCGATCCAGATCATCGATGTGACGGAGAGGGTTCGCGATCTGCTGAAGGCCAATCCGATCCGTAATGGCCATCTGATCCTCGCATCCTCCCACACCACGGCCTTCGTCGCCCTCAACGAGCGGGAGACGATGCTGCAGCAGGACATGCTGGATTTCCTCGCCCGCGTCGCGCCTCCAGGCGCCGGGTATCGCCACGATCGGGATCCGGTCGACGGGCGGCCCAATGCGCATTCGCATCTCATCGGGCTGTTCATGAACGCCTCCGAGATCATTCCCGTTGCCGATGGCGAGCTGATGCTGGGTGGCTGGCAGTCGGTCTTCTTCATCGAGCTCGACGGACCACGTGAGGCGCGCAAGCTCAGAATCCAGATCGCAGGGGAAGACTGAGGCATGAAGGATAGCGATTGGGTC
The DNA here is from genome assembly GCF_000585215.1 of Imhoffiella purpurea. Taxonomy (GTDB): domain Bacteria; phylum Pseudomonadota; class Gammaproteobacteria; order Chromatiales; family Chromatiaceae; genus Imhoffiella; species Imhoffiella purpurea. The sequence goes on from NZ_AONC01000076.1 coordinate 15,876, forward strand.
GGCTTCTTCGCCGATCCGCAGGCTTTGGAGTCGGATGCCTATATCAGGCTCGAATACTATCTGGAATGTGCTGGCGATCCCGAGATGGCGGCGGCGCATTTCTGTGCCGAGCAGTCGACGGCGCAATGGCGCCGCGTCGGCACGGACGAGGACCTTCGGCCGCGTTTCGGCGCCCGTGTCCTGGGGCTCGAGCTGCTCGAGACCCGCGCCGAATTCAGCTATGGCATCGGCAACCCCAAGGGCGAGCCGGTGCATGCCTGTCGGGTCACCATTGCCCATCCGCATGGCAACTTCGGTCCGCGTATCCCGAATCTGTTGAGCGCCGTCTGCGGCGAGGGGACCTTCTTCTCGCCGGGCGCCCCCGTGGTCAAGCTGCTGGACATCCATTTCCCGGATGCCTACCTGACCCATTTCGAGGGGCCGAAGTTCGGTGTCGACGGTATTCGCGACATCCTCCATGCCTACGATCGTCCGATCTTCTTCGGTGTCATCAAGCCGAACATCGGTCTTCCGGCCGAGGCATTCAGCGATCTCGGTTATCAGAGCTGGCTCGGCGGCCTGGACATCGCCAAGGACGACGAAATGCTGGGCGACACCGACTGGTGTCCGCTCGCTGAGCGCTCGCGTCTGCTCGGCGAGGCGCGTCGGCGCGCCGAGGCCGAGACCGGGACGCCCAAGATCTATCTCGCCAACATCACAGACGAGGTGGACCGGCTCATCGAGCTGCACGATCTCGCGGTCGAGAACGGCGCCAACGCGCTCCTGATCAACGCCATGCCGGTTGGTCTGAGCGCGGTGAGAATGCTGAGCCGGCATGCACGTGTGCCCTTGATCGCGCACTTCCCCTTCATTGCGCCCTTCAGCCGTATGGGGAACTTCGGCATCCATTCGCGGGTCTTCTCGAAGCTGCAGCGGCTGGCCGGGTTCGACTCGGTCATCATGCCGGGCTTCGGCGACCGGATGCATACCTCCGACGAGGAGGTGCTCGCCAATGTCGATGCCTGCCTCGCGCCTATGGGATCGCTCAAGCGCAGTCTGCCGGTACCGGGCGGCAGCGACTGGGCGGGGACCCTGAAGACGCTCCACGACAAGGTCGGCACGGTCGATTTCGGTTTCGTCCCCGGCCGCGGCGTCTTCGGCCATCCCATGGGGCCCAAGGGTGGTGCCATGAGCATTCGACAGGCATGGGATGCCATCTCGGAGGGCGTGGCGCTCGATGAGCATGCGAAGTCGCATACCGAGCTGGAGGCCGCAATCACTGCATTTGGGGGTCGCCGCAAGTGATGGCGGCCGATGGATTCCACCGGACAAGCATTTGGGGGTAACCGTTGAGCGCCAGAATCGTTCCACCTTTGGCGGCAGATGAGCTTGAGCGTCTCAGTCAGCGCGAATCCCTGGAACAGCTGATCCTGGTCGACGAGCAGGACCGTCCATTGGGGGCGGCCGGCAAGTTCGAGGCACATCGCGAGGGTCAGTTGCATCGCGCCTTCTCGGTCCTGGTGTTCGACGCCGAAGATCGTCTCCTGCTGCAGCGGCGCGCCGACTGCAAGTATCATTTCGCGACCCACTGGTCCAACACTTGTTGCGGACATCCGCGGCCTGGCGAGTCGGACATCGTGGCCGCCGGCCGGCGTCTGAAGGAGGAATTCGGTTTCCGGGTGCCCCTCACCGAGCACGAGCAGATGCTCTATCGCGCCGAGGATCGATCCTCCGGCCTGATCGAGCACGAATATCTCCACATCTTCTACGGCGTCTATGCGGGCGATCCGAGACCTGAACCTTCGGAGATCGGTGCCTGGCGCTGGATGTCCATCCCAGCGATACAGCGCGCGCTCAGAATGCATCCGAACTGGTTCACGCCCTGGTTCCATCTCCTGATCGGGCGCTTGTTCCCCGCCTGATCCCGGTCGGATCGGCGTTCGACCGATCCCGGCCATTCCTGCTATTCCGAACGGGTTCGGCCATCCCTATCTGTCCCGTATCTCCACCGTATTCAGGAATCCCATGTCCGATCGCACGAACCTGATTCCACCATCGCGCACGACCCCGGAAACGCATCAGCGCGGTAAGGACAAGCTGTCCCGCATTCCGGTCAAGGTTGCGCCGACCCTCGAGCCGTTGCGCAAGCCGAGCTGGATTCGCGCCAAGGCGCCGGTCGGGCCGGGTGTGGCGCGTATCAAGCGTTTGCTGCGCGAGGCCAAGCTCTCGACCGTCTGCGAGGAGGCCATGTGCCCGAATCTCGGCGAGTGTTTCAACCATGGGACCGCGACCTTCATGATCCTGGGCGACGTCTGTACGCGCCGCTGTCCATTCTGCGACGTGGCCCATGGCCGTCCGAGCCCGGTGGATGCGCAGGAACCGGAGCATCTGGCCCAGTCGGTCGCGGCGATGGGGCTCAGATACGTGGTCATCACCTCGGTCGACCGCGACGATCTGCGCGACGGCGGGGCCGGCCATTTCGCCGCCTGTCTGCGCGCCGTGCGTGCCGGAAATCCGGAGACGCGTCTTGAGGTACTGGTGCCCGATTTTCGCGGTCGCGAGGCGTTGGCCCTGGACTGCTTCGTCGGCGATGGACTGCCCGATGTCTTCAACCACAACCTGGAGACAGTGCCGAGACTCTATCGCCAGGCGCGGCCAGGCGCGGACTACCTTGGATCGCTGGGGCTGCTCCGCGACTTCAAGGCGCGCCATCCGGGGATTCCGACCAAATCCGGGATCATGCTGGGTCTGGGCGAGGAACGCGACGAGGTTCTGGAGGTGATGCGGGACCTGCGCGATCACGGCTGCGAGATGCTGACGCTCGGACAATATCTTCAGCCCTCGCGCGATCACTTGCCTGTTGTGCGTTATTGGAAGCCAGAGGAATTCGATGCCTTGCGTATCGAGGGCGAGCGCATGGGCTTCGCCAACGTCGCCAGCGGCGCCATGGTGCGCTCCTCCTACCACGCCGACCGGCAGGCGAGCGAAATCGTCGATTGAGGAGAAGCGGTCAGCTTCCAGCCACCAGCCTCCAGTTTGTCTGGCGCTCGATTAGCATGTGCTGGCGGCTGGCGGCTGGCGGCTGGCGGCTGGCGGCTGGCGGCTGGCGGCTCTAATCCGGCTTGGGCAGGTGGTCCGAATAGCGTTCCATCAGGTAGCAGAGACAATCCTGGCGGATCACCGTCTCGTCCAGTGTGAGCATGGACGGCATCATGGGGCGGCTCAGACGGATTTCGCCGTCTTCCAGGCGGAAATAGCGTTTTCCGACCTCCTGTCCGTTCGCGTCCAGGACCTCGAATTCGAGCCGCTTGCCGTCGAGCAGTCTGGCGAAGGGCGTTCCGCGCGGTAGCTCGCTGAAATTGAAGCGTTCGAGTTCCGGGCTCAGCAGCAGATCGGCATCCTCCTCCGAGAATCCGAACCTCACCGATTCCGGTATCTTGACCTGGGCCACGGTGTGGAAGAGGTCGACATCCTGCGGTTTGACAGGGTGTTCGGGCAGTTCTGTCAGATGCAGCGCGGCGTCGACGAAGCGCAGGGCATGCTCGATTCCCTGCCGATCGCCGACCTTGCCGCATTCGACCGTCACCGCTGGACAGAGCTCGGCCATGGCCATGGATTGAACCCCGCTGGGGCGGGTGAAATAGACCAGGGTACGGCTGAAGAGCATTGCCAGGTGCAGAAAGGGATTCTGGAGCCGGTTGACGCAGGCGTAATGAGGATTGATGCCGGTGTTGTTGTGCAGGTCCAGACTGGCGAAGACGCCGCGCCGACGCATGGTTTCCACGACCCGGACCATCAATTGCCGCTCGATGCAGGGTTGGACATCGGTGCCTGGCCAGACTCGGTTGTAGTCCGGCTGACCGGGAAGGTGACGCACCCCGTAGGCCGCTGCCGTGACGTTGCCGATGAAGAGACTGAGCGAACGGGGCAGGCGAAGCTCGCCGAATCGTGCCAGCCGTTCGCTCAGCATCTCGCGCATGGCCTCCCAGCCGACCGTCTCGTTGCCGTGCATGAGCACGGAGACGAAGAGAGCCGGCTCTCGAATGCCGCTGAGATGGATCAGGGTCGGGGTGCCCAGACGCTCGGCCAGTTGGCGGCTGTCGCAGTCCAGGAGTCCATCGGGAAGCTGGTCGTATTCTTGAAGCATCGCTGTTCGTTCAACCCGTTCGTGCGCGTTTTTCCTCGCCCTTTCCGCTCTTTCCCGCCCTGGCCTGGAAGGCGGGCGGCCAGCGGCGATGCCGGTCGGCCGTCCTCGTGCCCTGAGGCAGGCGTCTGATCGGCTGGCGTTCATCCACCTCGATAGGGCGCGATCCGTCGCCGTCGTGGATCTCCTGGATCGTCACCAGCTCGAACCCTTTGGATTCGAGCGCCTTGACCAGAGTGCCGGTCGCGTCGATGCCCAGCGGCCGCCTGCCGCCCGGGCGTTCGGGGGCGTCGTGCAGCAGCAGGATATCCCCGTTTCTGGCGCGCTCGGCGATCTCCTGGGCGAAGGTGTCCGCCGGGCCCGACCGAATGGTGTCATACGAGCGTAGGCTCCAGCCGACCGGCGTGATCCCGGATCGACGCAGGACCCTCATCAGCGGTGGCGTCATGAGTCCGTAGGGCGGGCGGAAGAAGCGCCGCTCCCGGATGCCGGTCCGGCTCAGAACCTTCGATGCCTGCAGTACCAGTCTTCGCGCTCGTCCAGGCGAGATCACGAGCCACCAGGAATGCCGGAAGCCATGGCTGCAGACCTGATGCCCGGCCTCGTGCATGGCTGCGATCAGCTCCGGGTGGGCCCTGGCCTTTTCGGCGATGACGAAGAAGGTGGCCCGTTTGTCGCCCAGCGCCTCCAGAACCCGAGGTGTCGTCGATGGATCCGGTCCATCGTCGTAGGTGAGGGCGATGCGTGGGGATATTCCAGGTCTGGGGCCGCACAGTACCGGTCCGAACGTCTGCAGCCTGGGCAGGAAGACGCCGAGGGCGAAGAGTCCTGACAGTGCCAGCCCGAGCATCAGCTCCGGCCAGCCCGGACGGCGTCCGACCAGCAGGTCCAGATAGGGGACGACGGCGAACGATACGGCAAGCGGATTCAGCCAGCCCGCCCACCAGGGGCGGCGCCAGGCGGATGATGTCGAGGGATGTTCGAGACGCGATTCCACCCTGGCAGTCTACTCGGCACGGGCGTGGACGGGGTAGTCCGGGGTGCTCCACCGATCAATCCTCCAAATTCCATTCATGAACGGGCCGTCCGCCGCTCTGGCGATCCAGATAGGCCCCGATCAGTTCCGCCATATCGGGTCCGTGTCGCTGTACCCAGGCACATTGCCAAGCGGCGCCGGTCTGGCGCGTCTCGAGCCGCCGCTCGACGATCCCGATCCAGTGCGCGATCTCCGCCGCATCGATTCCCTGCTCGGCCAGACCGGTTCGGGCGCGCGGGATGAGATCCTCGGCAAGAATGCGCTCGACCGGGAGGTCCACGCTTCCGAACCAGGGGATGGAGGCATCCAGCCCCTCGCGGGCGCAGTCGTAGAAGCCCTTTTGGGCGTGCAGGAACATGAGCCGGGATTCGGGGGGCGGATCCTCCCGGATCAAGGTGCCGATCGCGCCGATATAGAGGGCCATATTGGCGATGACGTCCGGGATCGAAGGGCCCGAGGGCATGACGCGGTGCTCGATCCGGAGATGGGGTCTGCCGGCGTCGTCGAAGCCGATCAGCGGCCGGTTCCAGCGCCAGATGGTTCCATTGTGCAGGCGCAGATGGGTCAGGCGCTCGGTCGGTTCGTCCATGAGCTGGGGCAGCAGCACCGGGTAGCGGTCGATGTTCGACTGGAAGGTCTCCAGGATGGAGCTTCGGGCATAGCGGAAGCCGAAATTGACCCGCTCCTGAAGGACCGCGCCGCCGACCGAGACGGCCTGCTCGAAGAGTGGAATGCGGGTCTCCTGCCAGAGTTCGCGTCCGAACAGGAAGGGCGAGTTGGCCGCGATGGCGACCATGGGACCGCTCAGGATCTTGGCGGCGTTGTAGGCCCGCGCGGCCTCGGACGGGGCGACCTTGAGATGGACCTGGAAGGAGGTCGCCGCCGCCTCCAGCATGACGTCGTCCCATTCCAGGTCGAGCCGGTCGCGGCCCTCGATCAGGAGTCGCAGCGGGCGTCCGTGTCTCAGGGCGAAGACCTGCTCGTTGAGCGCGCGGTAGCGCTCGCGCGGGGTCATGAATTCGAGCCGCAGATGCTCCGGTCGGAGGGTCGGCAGAATGCCGATCATGGCCACTCGGGCGTCCGAGTCCTGCGCCGCACGATTGGCGCGCTCGAGCGTGGCCGAAAGCTCCTCGGCGAGTCTGGAGAAGGCGTCCGATTCGAGCGCCATCGGCGTGCCGTTGAACTCGATATTGAAGGTGGCGAGCTCGGGGACGATCAGCGGATCCGCGAGCGATTCCAGCATCTCCTCCACCTTGGGCGATGGACCCCGGTCGGAACCGGTCAGCCAGGCCTCGGCCTCGAAGCCGATCGTGGTGTCGTCGCACTCGAAGACCGATTCGGCGAACCAGCGTTGCAGCAGACGGGTTTCCTGACGCAGGCGCGCCGAGAACTCGATGAAATCCCGCTCGGTGAAACTCGATGCGGCGATGTTCTGACCCATATCTCAATCCGGAGGCCGGTTGGCGTCCTTCGAGTATGGTCGAGACTGGGACGAATGGAATCCTCGGCGCCCTTGCGGTTCAGCGATGGGTCGTCTATCTCCGTTCGAGCAATCTGTCCAGTTCGGCCAGCCGCTCCGGGGTGCCGATATCGAACCAGAGACCTTGATGGTGTCGTCCACCCACTCTCCCCTGATCCATGGCGCGGCGCAGCAGAGGGGCGAGCGGGAAGGCGCCGGGCGTGCAGCCGGCGAAGAGGTCCGGGTGGTAGATGCCGATCCCGCTGAAGGTCAGTCGGGGCGATCCCTGGGTTCGGACGCGTTCGTCGTCGTCGAGTGCGAAATCGCCCTCGGGATTGTGGGGCGGGTTGTCGACCAGGACCAGATGGGCCAGGTCGTCCCCGGCCAAGCCGACCTCGGGGATCCGGCAGTCGGTCCAGATATCGCCGTTCACGACCAGAAAGGGCTCGGGCCCGAGCAGCGGAAGGGCCCTGAAGATGCCGCCGCCGGTTTCGAGCGCCTCGCCCTCGGGCGAATAGCGGATGCGGACGCCGAAGGCCGAGCCGTCGCCGAGGGCGGACTCGATCTGTTCGCCCAGATGGGCGTGATTGATCGCCAGATCGCGGATGCCCGCCGCCGCCAGGCGCTCGATATGGTGGACGATCAGCGGCTTGCCGCCAGCCTGCAGCAACGGCTTGGGACAGGTGTCGGTCAGTGGGCGCATGCGTTCGCCGCGCCCCGCGGCGAGGATCATGGCGCGCATGCCTCAGGCCTTGCACTCGCGGAAGATGCGCGCCTCGCAGTTGGCGCAGACCTTCTTGTCGAGCTTCTGATAGATGCCGCGGATGGCGGCTGTCTTGGCCTGGAAGACGTTGCGCGCGCCCGTCGCGTCGAGACAGCCGCAGCGCTCCAGCGCATCCCACAGCCCCGGCTTGACCTGGATGAGATACATGCCGCCGCCATCCTTGAAGCGGCGCTGCATCTCGTGGCTCAGGGTCTGGCCGCCCTGCAGGTCGACGAAGTTGATGCCGTTGGCGAAGATGGCCAGATGCTTCTGATCCGGATGCTCCGCCCGCAGACGGTCGAAGGTCTGTTCGACGTGGGCGACCGAGCCGAAGAAGAGCGAGCCGTCGATGCGCAGGAAGTGCAGCTGCGGACACTGTTTGACGTCCGGATCGTCCGAGAATGCGTTGTTCGGCAGCCGGGGATCGGGGGCCATGGAAAAGATGCGCGGCTTGGAGGTGCGCTCCAGATAGAGCACCAGCGAGAGCAACACGCCGGCGAAGATGGCGAATTCCAGCTCGAGGAAGATGGCCGAGAAGAAGGTGACGGCCAGTACGCCGGTCTCGCGTTTGGACGAGTGCAGGATGTGGCCGATCTCCTTGAGGTCGATCAGGCCCCAGGCGACCAGGAAGAGGATGCCGGCCATCGCCGCCTTGGGCAGGTAGGCGGCATAGGGGGCCACCAGCAGCACGATCGCCATCAGCATGAAGGCCGCGAAGATGGAGGCCAGCGGGGTGCGGGCGCCGGCCTCGTAATTGACCCCGCTGCGGTTGAAGGATCCGGTGGCGACATAGCCGGAGAAGAAGGATCCGGCGATATTGGAGAGACCCTGGCCGATGAACTCCTGGTTGCCGTCGATCCGGTAGCCGCCGCGCGCGCCGAGCGCGCGTCCGATCGAGACCGCCTCGGTGAGGGCGAAGAGGGTGACGGCGAGCGCGGAGGGCGCGAGCTCGCGGATATTCTCGAAGGTGAGCGAGGGTGCCGACAGGGGCGGCAGGGTCGCGGGCAGGGCGCCGACCGTGGCGATCCCGGTCCGTGCCGCGCCCAGCCATTCGTTCAGCCCCACGGACAGCAGACTGCCGCCGATCAGGGCGACGATCATGTAGGGAATCTTGGGCAGCCAGCGTTTGCAGGCGATGCCCAGTCCGAGCGTGGTCGCCGCGACCAGGGTCACGATGGGGTTGATTTCGAGCGAGTGCTTGCCGAACTCGAACAGAATCTCGTGCAGATTGCCGCTGCTGTCCATTTCGACGCCGAAGAAATGCTTGATCTGCTTGGCGCCGATCAGGACGGCCGCGCCGGCGGTGAAGCCCACTACCACCGAGTGCGAGATGAAGTTGACCAGCGCGCCCATACGCGCGAATCCCAGGACCAGCTCCAGCACGCCCACCATGAATGTGAGCGTCAGGGCCAGGGCGACATAGTCCGGCGTACCGGGCACGGCCATCGCCGAGAGGGCCGAGAAGAGCACGACCGAGGCCGCCGTCGTCGGCCCCGAGACCAGGTGGCGGGAGGAGCCGAACCAGGCCGCGATGATGGCCGGGATCATGCTGGCGTAGAGGCCGTATTCGGGCGGCATGCCGGCGATGGTGGCGAAGGCGACGCCCTGCGGCAGCACCACGATCGCCCCGGTCAGCCCGGCGAGTAGATCGGCCCGCACCTCGCGCGGGCCGACGCTGGGCAGCCAGGTCTTGTAGGGCGTCGTCCACGACCAGTCCATCGCGCGCGCGGCCTTGGCCGTGGCGCCGAGCGATTGACGGGCCAACCCGTTCAGATCGAGCGAGCGAAAGCTTTTCATCAGAGACAGCAATCCTGGTCTTGAGGCCGATGCCGGGCGGTGTTGGCGGGCGCCTTGGTTGTTATTGTCGGGCCGCCGGCATGCGAGGGTCAGGCTAAATTAATTTTTACTATATTAAGGGACTTTAATGGACCTGAACATAGCGGGTCCCGAATCGGCGACATCCCGTCTCCTTGTGGGGGGCGTTTTGCCGCTCGTGCACCTCGTGCTAGCCTCCGGGCCAATCGAACGTGCCGGAGGTGGCTCGAATTGTTCAAGATCGTTTCGTTCAACATCAACGGAATCCGCGCCCGCCCGCATCAGATCGAGGCGCTCAAGGCGTCTCACGATCCGGACGTCGTCGGCATCCAGGAGAGCAAGGTCGCCGACGAGCAGTTTCCGCTCGATTGGTCCCGGGGGCTCGGGTACGCGACCCATCTCCACGGTCAGAAGGCACACTATGGCGTCGCCCTGCTCAGCAAGGCCGAGCCCCTGGAGGTGGTGAAGGGGCTTCCGGGCGACCCCGAGGACGCCCAGCGCCGACTCATCTCTGGGCGTTACGCCTTGCCCGGCGGTGAGGAGATCTGGGTGATCAACGGCTACTTCCCCCAGGGCGAGAGCCGAGCCCATCCGGTCAAGTTTCCGGGCAAGGAGCGGTTCTATGCCGGTCTGCTCGAGTATCTGAATCGGTCCTTCTCGCCCGACCGGAATCTGGTGCTCATGGGCGACATGAACGTGGCGCCACAGGATATCGACATCGGCATCGGTGCCGACAACGCCAAACGCTGGCTGCGGACCGGAAAGTGCAGCTTCCTGCCCGAGGAGCGCGAATGGTTCCAGGCGCTCGCCGATTGGGGCCTGTTCGACGCCTACCGGACGGTCCATCCGCAAGACGACGCCCATTTCAGCTGGTTCGACTATCGCTCGCGCGGGTTCGAGCGCGAGCCCAGGCACGGCCTGCGGATCGACCATCTGCTGATCACGGCGCCGTTGCGCGAGCGTCTGCTGGACGCGGGGATCGACTACGAGATCCGCGGGATGGAAAAGCCCTCGGACCACTGTCCGGTCTGGATCCGGCTCGATTTCTGACCGCGTGTCTGTGGCGGGAGCCGTTCAGAGACGATTCTGCATGATGACGAACCAGGGGCGGCGTTTGGTCGGTTTCAGATGGCCCTGGGCGTCGAGTTCCAGACGGCTCTTGGAGACCGAGTTGCGGACGTTGCCCCCGATGCTCTCGAGCGTCCGTCCTTCCTTGCCGACCACCAGGTCGCAGTGGGCGCTGACGCCGTACAGCGATCGGGCAGTCGCGTAGCCGTGGATGCTGAAGACGCGCGAGGGTTTGCGGGAGGCGCAGATCAGATCGCCCGGTTCGGGGCTGTAGTCGACGATGCGTCTGGGGACGAAATAGCGTCCCGGCAGCGGGGCCGCATCGATCATTCGGGCGAGATAGATCCAGTGGGCGGTGGTTCGGGCGAACTGGATCGACGGAACCCCGCTCGACTGCATGACCCAGCTCATGAAGGCGGCCGACCAGGGTCTCTGGCAGTCCATGCCGTCCAGCCCCGGCTTGCCGGCGGCGCGCCAGTAGCTGTTGACCCGGCCGCTGCGCAGCGCGTCCTCGTCCTCCCAATAGCCGACGTGCGGGATGCTTTCCTCTTCTCCCCGATGGACCACCGTCTGGCGGCCGAAGTACTCCCATTCGCCTTCCGCGCGCTCGACGATGCGCCGCTTGAGTCCGGGGTTCGGTGCCGGTGGTGCGCCCATGGGTCTCCCCGCCCAGGTCGCCGAGGTGCCCGGTCCGCCTTCCCGGTCCTGCTCGGCTGGGGGGGCCGCGCAGCCGATCAGCAGTAGACAGAGGGAGGCGGGGATCGCCGCTCGGAACCAGGCGCTGGGGCTGTTGCTTCTCGGCACGGGGAACTCCTTGTTGAAGACGGCCGGAATCGATGCGCCGGGATCTCAGCGCGGTGGCCGGACGGTGTCGCGGAACCAGGGGCGATAGGACTCCATTCGCGCCAGCTGATCGCGCGGGGCGCGGCGTCCGCAGGTCGCGCCGTCCGGGCTGTCCTCGGTCGCGCCCCAGCGTCGCTCGATGCAGTCGTTGGGGTTGTAGCCGACCTCGAGTCCGGGTCGGCGGCGATAGATGTCCCCCAGGCTCAGGCGCCAGTCGCTGCCGTCGCTGCGCCGGTAACTGATGGAACGCTCCTCCAGCCGCCGTGCGTGCAGCCGCTCGATACGGGATGCGGCGGCCGAGGGCGATTCCCCGGCGAGGCGATAGAGGTTCGGATAGCGGCGGATACGCTCGGGCAGCGATTCGAGCACCTTCATGGCGATCAGGAGCCGCATGTCGCGCGAGGGGGTCGAATAGTCCTCCCAGGCACCCGTGGTCTCGAAGATCGCCGGGCCGGATGGCATGGCGATGGTCGTGCCCGGATGCGAGCGGACATAGTCTTCGCCGTTGGCGACCGAGGCGACGCGGGTCTCCAGCTGCTCCATGAGCGCGTCCAGGGTCGCCTCGTAGGCGGCGTTCGGGTCCAGTCCTCGCGGATTGATCAGGGTCTCGAGTCGGGCATAGAAGTCGTCCGGCGTCAGCGATGCCTGCTCCGTGGAGTAGCGGGGCAGCCCGTCGCGTCCGTCGAGCGAGGTGTTGGAGACCGGACGTAGGCCGGAGCCGCTTCCAGTCAGGGGGCGGAAGGTCTTGAATCCGGGGCCGGCCGAGTGCGTCTTCGCGAACAGGAAGGTCCCCTCCCAGAAGCGCTTGCGGGTCACCGAGTTGTCCGGCTGGGCATCGACGGCGAGCAGCAATCCGCTCCGATCGCCGCGCTGCGGAACCCATTTCACCAGCACCATCACATGCCCGTAGGGATCGGCGTAGAGGGTTCCCGGCCACAGGGCGTCGCGCTCGAGCGGGACCGGATAGAAGTCGGTCGATTCGTCGCTCAGCGCGGTGCGCGCGCTGCCCGAATGGACGGTGTCCGCCTGTCGGCGGACGATCTCGCGGAAGGTGTCGAGCGAGACCGGGGCGCCCATGAAACGGGTCTCGACCATGGGGCTTCGGCAGCTCGGCGGGCGCTTGCTCGAGCCGCGCGAGCAGGCGCGATAGGCCACGGGCAGGCCCAGCTTCCAGGCGAAATAGCTGCGCAGGAAATAGGGCAGATCGGCGCAGTCCGGCTCGGCCCGGATGCTGCGGTCTTCACCCTGTCCCAGATAGTTGAAGAGGAAATTGCGCTCGGGGTCGCGCAGGACCGGACCGAGCGAGTCGAAGCTCAGCGGCTCATGGGGCGGGGTGTCGAACAGATGTTCGATCCAGACCGAGTAGAGGGCCTCGGTCTCCAGGTTCCAGTCGGCCGTCTCGCGTCGGACGTCCTGCTCGCCGACGGTCACCCGGGTACAGGCCTCGATCCGGCCGAAACGGCTGGTCTCGGTCCGATAGGTGCCGGCCACGGGTCTGAACTGGGTCCCGTAGAGTGCCCAGGGCGGCCCCCCCAGCGACTTGACGCGCAACCGGTCCCTGCGTCCGTTCGGATCCGTGATCAGGATCTGCTCCAATGGCCCATCGGTGGCGACCGCGACGATCTCCAGCGGACTTCCCGGCCGGGGACCGAGCGGCGCGGTCCAGAGACGGACCGCCCGGCCTTGCGGGCAGTCGTCGGCCGCGAGCGCATCCGGCCCATGCGCGCAGAGCGCGAGGGCGAACAGCCATACGGAAGCCAGAATTCTCTGTGCTGACACGAGGTCCACCTGCTGTCAGGTCTTCGGCATGGATTCAGAGTCTATACCCAACCAGGATCCATGTCGGCTCAGGCACCGTCCGTCCCCGGCCGATCCGCTGCGTTCAGATCCGCATCGACCGTCGCCGCGATCACCAGATCGCCCCAGACGTTCAACTCCGTGATGGGATAGTCGAAGAAGCGGTCGACGACCAGATAGAGTGCCAGATAGGTCTGGGGCAGCCCGAGCAGATCCAGCATGAAGGCCATCATGGCGATCCCGCCTCCCGGTATGCCGGCCGTTCCGGCGGACGAGGCCATGGTCAGCAGGACGATGAAGAGTGCCTGGGCGAGGCTTAGGTCCGCGCCCGCGAGCTGCGACATGAAGATCAGCAGGATCGATTGATAGAGCGCCGAGCCGTCCATGTTGAGCGTCGCCCCCAGGGGCAGGGTGAGGCTGGTGACGCGCTCGCCGACACCAGTCGCTTCCAGGGCCTGCTTCGAGACCGGATAGGTCGCCGAACTGGACGCGGTGGAGAGCGCGGTCGTCAGCGGGGCGCGGCAGGCGATCGCCAAGGGCCAGGGCGAGCGCCCGGTGCGCACCCGATAGAGTCCGGGCAGCACCGCCAGGGCATGGAGTCCAGCGGCGATGGCGACGGCCCAGACGAAGGCGCGCAGCTCGAAGACGCCGTCCCAGTCCATTCCGGCCAGGCTCGCGTAGACGAGCGCCGCGATGCCGACCGGTGCCAGTCGGAGCACGCCGCGCAGAAGCTCCATCAGGAGCGCGTCCAGCGCCCGGGCGCCGCCGAGCAGGGGCGCCCGCTGGGACTCGGCGATGCGCCGCGAGGCCAGCGCCGCCACCAGGGCGACGAAGACGATCTGCAGCACGTTGCCTTCGCTCAGCGAGGCGAAGAGGTTGGTCGGGATCAGGTTGGCGATCAGATGTTCCAGGCTGAAGCCGGCCTCGCTCGTCTCGACCGGCTCCAGGTCCAGCAGGCCGGCCGGGATTCCCTGCGAGAGCGTCAGACCGATCAGGGTGCCCAGGCTCGCCGCCATGGTCGAGGTGAAGAGATAATAGAGCAGGGCGCGTCCGCCGATGCGCCGGAGATCGGTGCTGCCCGAGAGCGAGGCGTAGATGGAGACCAGGATCAGCGGCAGGATGAGCAGCTTGAGCAGGGAGACGAAGATCTGTCCCATCCAGGCGACATAGGGCGCCCCGGCGGGGAAGAGCGCGGCCAGCAGGATCCCCAGCAGCAGACCGGCCGGGATGGAATAGAGTCGTCGCATCGGGTGATTTCCTGTGCCGGGGGATGTCCTTGGCGATGGGGTCAGTTCCATCCCAGCCGTTTCAGGTTGCGCTCGACCTCGTCCTGGTCGCTGAAATAGCTTTTGTGCCCGTCGCGGTCGATATAGCGCTCGTGTCCCTTGCCGGCGATCAGGGCCACCCACTGCTCCTCGGCGGGGCGCGCGTCCAGCCAGTCGAAGAGATGGGCGATGGCGGCGGCGCGGTCGAGGATCACCTCGCGTCCCGCCTCGGGCATGCCGGTGAGGATATCGGCGACGATGGCGGCCGGATCCTCGGTGCGCGGGTTGTCCGAGGTGACGATCGCCCGGTCGGCCCCCTTGGCGACGGCGGCGCCCATCAGCGGACGCTTGCCGTGGTCGCGGTCGCCGCCGCAGCCGAAGACCGTGATCACCCGCGCCTGGGGAAAGCCGGTACGGATCGCTCGGAGAATGGTGTCGAGCGCATCCGGCGTGTGGGCGAAATCGATTACGATGGTCCGGTTGCCGATGACCCGGCACTCGAAGCGTCCGTCGACCGCCTGGAGATGGCGCCAGTGCGGATTCCCGGCCTCGGACCCACCCAATGCCGCGTCGGCCAGTGCGGCGGCCAGGGCATAGTTCCGGCGGTTGTGCTCGAGCGTCAGGAAGGGCTTGGCGGCGATCGCCTCGGGCGGGAGCGGGGCCGGGCGCAGGAGCTCGACCGCGACCCTGGGTTCGCCCTGATCCAGCAGTCGCTCGACGACCGCAGGGCTGGCGCAGAAGAGCCGTCCGCCCGGCCGGGTCAGATCCAGGATGCGCGCCTTGGCGGCGAAATAGGATGCCTCGTCGCGGTGATAGTCGAGATGGTCCTGGGTGAAGTTGGTCCAGCCGGCGTTCTGGAAGGGGATGCCGTGGACCCGGCCCTGATCCAGGGCATGGCTGCTGGCCTCCATCACCGCCAGGTCGCAGCGCTCCCGGTTGGCGTGCAGCAGTCGGCGCAGCTCGATCTGGGGCGGCGAGGTGAAGCCGGTCTCGTTCAGACGTTCGCCGTCGAGAAAGACGCCCAGGGTGCCGATCGAGAGCACCCGGCGTCCGTGCGCGGCGAGGATGGATTCGAGATACTTGAGCGTCGTGGTCTTGCCGTTGGTGCCGGTGATGCCGATGAATCCGATCGCGTCCCTGTCGAGGGGATAGACCCGGTCGCAGAAGCGTCCGACCGTCTCGGCCCATCGGCCGGGACGGGTGACGTAGACACCCTTGCCGTGCAGGCGGTCGAGACAGTCCAGCATGCGGTTGACGACCAGCACCGAGAAGGGGCTGCGGGCGAGATAGCGCTCGAAGAGCTCGCGGTCGCTGCGCCCGTCGTCGAAGCGCTGGAAGAAGAGGATGGATCCCGGGTCGCAGGCGTCGGCGCGCCACTGGATGTTGGTGAGGGTCGGCGTTCGCAGCGGATCGCGCCGCCAGGCGAAGTCGGTGGTGGCGAGCAGCTGGTTGAGCGGGTCGTTTGACATGGCCGTGGATCGCATCGAGATGAAGGGGGAGTCCATGTGCATTCTCGCCGAGGAGAGGATCGTCCGTGAACTGCTCGGGCGCTTCGGGCTCGAGTATCGGCTGGTGAGCGAGGGCGAGTCCATTCCCGGGTCCTATTGGGGCGATCCCGAGGCAGGTCTGGTCGGCGGCCGTCTCTATGCGCTGCCGTCGACACCGCTGCACTCCATCCTGCACGAGGCCTGTCATTGGATCTGTCTCGACCGGGGGCGGCGCGCGCGGCTGCATAGGGATGCGGGGGGCGACGACGCCGAGGAGAGCGCGGTCTGCTATCTCCAGGTGCTGCTGGCCGATGCCATCCCGGGTGTCGGCCGCGAGCGTCTGTTCGCCGACATGGACGCCTGGGGCTACAGTTTCCGGCTCGGCTCCGCGCGGGACTGGTTCGAGCGCGATGCCGAGGACGCCCGCGCCTGGCTGCTGGCCGAGGGGCTGATCGACGAGCGGGACCGGCCGACCTGGCGGGTTCGTCTCTGAGGTCGCCCGGCCTATACTTCGCCCATTCGTTTCCCCAACGCCCAACCCGGAGTCGCCCATGCGCAAGATCCCGCTGATCGCCGCGACGCTCGTCGCTCTGCCTGGCCTGGCCCTCGCCTGGACGCCCTACGGGCCGGTCCCCTATGGCTATCCCGAGCCCGCGCCCTATTCCATGCCCTTCTACGGTTCCGCTGGACCAGGCTACCCGGGTTCGCCCGGCTCCGTTCCTCAGCCGCCCGGCGTGCCGGATGCGCAGTCCGCTCCGTCCGTTCCCGAGGCGCGCGTCCTGCCCCAGGGCATCCCGCAACGGAGCCTCCCGCTCTGGCCTCGGCTCGAGATCCGGCGGGCGATGCAGGGCGGCGACTATGTCGTCGACGTCCTGCTTCAGAACATCGAACCCGACGCCGTCGAGATCCATCCCTCCGGCAATGCCCTCGTCATCCGCTACGGCACCGAGCGTCACCTCGATCGCCAGAACGAACGGCCCGACGGCAGCTATAGCCATCGCTACAGTGTCTCGCGCGGCTCGGCGAGCCGTCGTGTCGGTCTGCCTGGAGACGCCGATCTGAACGCCATGTCCACCGAGATCGAGGACGGGCGCATCCAGATTCGCATCCCGCGCGCCGCCAACCCGAACGCTGGCTGGCCGTCTCCATCGGCGCGGCATTGAGAATTTGAACCGCAAAGCGACACAGTTGCTTTGCGGTTCGATCCATTCCCCTATCCATCAGGAATTCCACCGAATGAGCTATGAAACACCGCAGGCGGCCGAAGACGCCTATTACGACGCGCTCGAATCCGGAGACGTCGAGGCGATGGCCGGAGTCTGGGGCGCGGACGAGGAGGTCGCCTGTCTGCTGCCCATGACCCCGGCCGCGATCGGTCCTCAGGTGCAGCGCATGTGGCGGGCGATCTTCGAGCAGGGCGGGCGCTTCGATCTGCAGGTGACCCATCTCGGATGGGTCGAGGGCGCCGATCTGGCCATCCATCTGGTCGAGGAGCGCGTGGTCGCACAGCCGGGACGCGAGGTGCCTTCGCCCATCTATGCCACCAACGTCTTTCGCCGCGGCCCCGACGGCTGGCGCCTGATGCTGCATCAGAACTCGCCGACCCCTCCGCCGCCGCCCACCATGCCCGGCGACGGCCAGACGGCGTTCGCCTAGCCTCGTGTCAGCGAACCGGGGCGTGCGTCTCGAAACGCTCGGCTGCCGTCTCAACGAGGCCGAGCTCGAGGCATGGAGCCGCGAATTCGAGCGCCGGGGCTTCCATGTCGTCGGGGCCGGAGAGCCGGCCGCGCTGGTGGTGGTCAATACCTGTGCCGTCACCCAGGAGGCGGTCCGCAAGTCGCGCCAGATTCTGCGCCGCGCCCATCGGGCCGACCCGTCCGCGCGTCTGTTGGTCAGCGGCTGTCTCGCGGCGCTGGAATCCGAGGCGCTGGCCCGCGAGTCGGGCGTGGATCTGGTCGTGACCAATGGCGACAAGGACCGCCTGGTCGGGATCGCGCTGGAGGCCCTGTCGATCCCGGCCATGCCCGAGCTGGCGATCGACGAGGCGGCGTCGCTCTTCGCCCGCGGGCGTCAGCGCGCCTTTCTCAAGGTCCAGGACGGCTGCCGCTACCAGTGCACCTTCTGCATCACCACCCAGGCGCGCGGCGAGGAGCGCAGCCGCCCCATCCGGGAACTGGTGGAGACGGTCGGCCGTCTCGCCGGACAGGGGCTCCGGGAGATCGTGCTGACCGGGGTGCATCTGGGCGGCTATGGCAGCGATCTGGGGACCGATCTGGCGGCGCTGATCCGCCGTCTGCTGGACGAGACGGATATCCGGCGGATCCGCCTGGGATCGCTCGAACCCTGGGATCTGCCCGAGGGTTTCTGGCATCTGTTCGAGGACGGACGGCTCATGCCCCATCTGCACCTGCCGCTGCAGAGCGGATCGGATGAGGTCCTGAGGCGTATGGCGCGCCGCTGCAAGACGGACGCCTTCGCCAGACTGGTGGGCGAGGGCAGGGCGGCGGTGCCGGATCTCAATTTGACCACCGACATCATCGTCGGCTTCCCCGGCGAGACCCGGGACGACTGGCGCCGGACGCTCGATCTGGTGCGCGCGATGCGCTTCGGTCACATCCATGTCTTCAGCTTTTCGCCCCGGGCGGGCACGCTCGCGGCCGGGATGCCGAACCGGGTGGATGCCGAGACCCGCAAGCGCCGTTGCCAGGAGCTCCAGGCCCTGGCCGAGGAGCTGCGCCGCGACCTCTTGCAGGAGCAGATCGGCCGGCGTGCATCGGTACTGTTCGAGGGGCCACCGGTTCTGCCGCCCGACACCGGACGCACCGGCTACACGCCCAACTATCTGCCGGTGCGCCTCGCACCGGGTCTGCCGATCGCGAGCAACCAGCTGGTCGAGGTGCATCTCACCGGTGTCGATCCGGACGGCTCGACCCTGATCGCCGAACTGCTCGACGACTTGGATGGACAGGAATCCTCCTCCAGGTGCGCGTCCACCCGGCCATCACCGGCGGCTATCTGGTCCAGAGGGTTCTGATTGCGCGAATGGTCGGTCATTCACGATCCCAGAGGTCGTGAATGCGATAGAGGCCGAGGATGTAGCGCAGCTGTTGACGGTTGTCCGCCCCCAGCCGCTGGCACAGTCCGGTCAGCAGTTTGTTGGCGTACGCGGGCGTGACCTCCTCTCCGTCGATGTTCTTCAACGGGCGTCCTGTGGCCAGGAACTCCAGGATCTTGCGCTCCTTGTCGGAAAGGTTCGAGAGATGCTCGAGCATCATGCTCTTGCGGCAGAGCGGATCGGAGTGGATGCGGTCGTGGAACAGACGCACGAGATTGCGCAGCACCTCGATCCGCTCGTCGAGCAGCTTGCTGAAGAGCGGCCCCTTGTCGCGGCTGACCAGGCTGGCGCCGGCGATCTCCTCCTTGTTGCTGAGGGTGGGAATGGAGACCCCGTTACATAGCCCGTAGTCGTGGCGAGCGACCTCGATGACGGTCCGTTCCTCCGGCTCCAAGACCCCTCGCTCGTCCTCGCGCCACCAGTCGATCGGTTTCAAGTCTCCCTGCAGGATGCGCTTGATGGTGAAGTCCCGATCGGAGAATTCGGCCTCGACATAGTGCTTCAGGAAGGACGCGTCGAAGCCTTCCGAGCGCAGGAGCACGGGCGATGCGCCCTCCTTCAGATATAAGAGATAAGAGCTATAGACGAGGCCGTCGAATCCGAGTCGGACGACGGCCCGCTCCAATGCCGCGAAGCACTGTTCGAGGCCCTCGGCGGCACAGAGTTCTCTGACGTAATCGACGACCGGTTGCATACCTCGGATTCATGACTCCGCGAAGCACAGACACATTGGGAAATGCCGATCAGCCGACGAGCACGAGATCGAAGGTATCCACGGCGAGGTCGGGTCGTTCTCGAACTGGGGCCGTCAATCGCAGCGCCAGCTGATCCAGCTCGCTCAAGGTGAGGTCATAGCCGGTGAGCGGTCCCCGTGATGGCATGGGAATGCGATTCGCGCGCACGGCCACGAATTGACGCCAGCCCAGGCCGTCGGCGGACTCGAACTCCAGGTTCCCTCGGGCGGGATAGCGCAGATCGGCGCCCTCGAAGCGATTGACGAAATACTCGCCGTCCAAGGGTGCGAGTTGCACGAATCGGTCGCGACTGCGGATGAGCAGGAACAATTCCTGGTCGCGTCGTCCGGAGCAGCTCAGGAACCAGGCGGCGTTCAACGGAATCCTGGGCAGGCCATCCTCGCAGGGGGCGCTGTCCAGACGTACCAGGCGCAGATCGGTATCCGTCCTCGGAACGAACCTGAGGATGCCGGCCCGCAAGGAGGCGTCGGCCATCAACCGGCCCCAGGGGCTGATGTCCGGATCGGTTCGCAGCAGCGGCAGGAAATCCTTCAGGCCGAGACAGTCGGCCAGCTTGCTGGCCGGTCCCTTGTCCACGCAGTCTCCGCTCCACGCCTTGCGCACGACGCCGACGCTCATGGTCTCGGGCACACGGATCCGTTTCCGGTAGAGGATCTCCAATTGCTGCTGTGTCTCGACCCCCAGCTTGCGAGCATAGGCGCGCACCTTCTCGGCGTCGAGCTTCACGCAGCGATTTCGTCGGGTTGTCATCCGGGCCGCGGTTTCAGACGGGATAGATACGATGAAGCTCGGAAAATAACCAAGTCGAGACCGTCGGGAAAGAGCGCGAGATCATGAGGAACTCGTGAACGTCGAGTCCGGATCGGCGTTCGGTCGGGTCCCGTCGTGCTCGAACCGTCCTCCAGGCACCCCTTATCCGTCTTAAACGATCCTTAAGCCTCCCAATGGAAGGCTCGGCCAGGGATATCCTGCTCTGCGAGCGCTATCGGTCAGGACGTCTTGACATCTGTTTTCTTGTTCGAACGGAGGTCGAAGCATGACAATTCAGAGCCCATCGGCCGTCCTCGGTGGACTACCCGCGGCCGCGTGCATGCACGCGTCGTGGAGCGAGGCCCAGGGCAGCCTGTGCGAAATCGTCCGGGTCCGAGGGCGTACCGAGCTCGTGCTCGATCCCAGGCCCGAGGGTATCGAGCAGGATCGCATCCGAGAGGGGATCTGGGATCTGCGTCAGCGCGTCTACTCCCGCAAGTTTCCGGAGGTGAACCAGGTCCGGGACGATCCTTACGATTACCAGTCCTGCGTCATCTACTCCCGTTCCACCGAGGGGCGGGTGTGCGCGACCGCCCGTATCGCCTTCGACGGCGATTTGGGCATCCCCGAGGCCGCCCTGGTGGATCGGCTCGTGGACGGCTATCGCCGCGACGGCGTCCAGTTCGCGGAGCTGGGGCGGTTCATGATCGACGACGAGGGCCGAGGCATACTCGATTCCTTCTACCGCGCCTATTACGAGCTCGGCGCGGCCTGGGGCATTCAGCTCTATCTGATGTTCGTTCCGGACAACAAGGTCTCGCTGTACCGGCGGCTGATGGACGCCCGGGTCGCGATCTCCTTCCGCGATCTCACCTTCGGCGGAAACCACCCCTACGTGTGCATGGAATGGTGGCTCGACAGGACCAGGCCGCGCTTCTTCTCCTGGAGCGGGGCGAGCCGGTCCGGCGATGCGGCGGCCGTTCAGGTCCGGGGGGAGGGCGAGCGATGAGCGCCGAGGCCTATCCTTCCACGCTCTGGAACGGCTACGCCCGTTCCCACGCCTCCGTCACGACCTCCTTCCAGTTGTCCCTGTATCGCGAGGCGGCGGGGCAACTCGGCGGGGACGTCCTGGACTGCGGCTGCGGCACCGCCCGGCTCGCCCCCTTCCTGGCCGACGATCCTGGGGTGACCTCCTACACCGGCGTGGATCTCGCTCCGGACATGGTGCGGATGGCCCGCTGGACGATCGAGCGGCTGGATCGGGAGCGGTTCGTCATCGAGCAGGGCGCGATCGAGGCGGTGCAAGGACAATTCGACAGCCTCGTCTCCATTCACAGCTATTATGCCTGGCCGCGTCCGCTCGATGTCCTGGCCCATATCCGCCGCCTCATGCGGTCTGGGGGGCGCTTCGTGCTGGCGACACCCAACCGGCGGCTGGACATGGAGCGCCTGCTCCGGGAGTCGTCCCGGGAACTGCTCGCACACCCCGACTTTCCCGAATTCGAGCGTCTCAATCTCGCGTTCGCCGGGAATCCGGGGGCCGCCTTCGTGGATATGGATCTGCTGATCGGGCAGTCTCGCGACGCGGGTTTCGCGGTCCTGGAATGTCATCAGCGTCACTACCTGGGCGGGGTCAACCTGTTGGTGCTGTCGACGCCCTGAATCGGGCCGCGCACCCGGGATTCAGGCGATGCACACGAAGCCGGCCCAGTGAAAGGGATGCGCGAAGGGGCGCTCTCCGGGCGATCCGTCCGGAGGGTCGTCCGGAGGGTCGTCCGGCACCCATTTGATGCGCATCGGACTCGGGGCCGCGCTCAATTCGCCGGCCGTTCGGACGCGCGGATCCAGCTGCTGGACCAGGGACTGAAGCTCGTCTCCGAGCGCATCCCTCAGCCACCTCTGGGCCGAGCGCAGGGCGGACGGGGGCGATGCCCCGGCATGCAGGTATTCGTAGAGCTTGAGCATCAGGACTCTGGTGGATCGGTCCGGCACCGGCCACAGGGAGCAGATGACCGCGCTCGCACCGGCGCCGAGAAAGGCGAGCGGCAGGCCGTAGGTCTCGTCGGGCAGTTCGCGGTACTCGGCGATCCCGCTCTCGCAGGCGGATAGGACCACGAGCGTATCGCAGCCGAGCCGGATGCGGCCCAGGATCTCCGAGAGCTGCAGGATCTCGCCCCCCGCCATCAGCAGGCCGGACGCCTCCGGATGGCGCCAGCGAAAGCGGCCGTGACAGGCGAAGTGCAGATAATCCAGGGGTCCGGCGGTGGAGATGGCGTCCAGCACGTGCCGCTTGGTGGCGCGCTTGCCCAACAGACTCGAGGCGCCCTGGAACAGGGCGCCCAGCATCTTTCCCTCGGCCCGGCTGTGGGGCAGGTCGCCGGTGGGATCCGCCACCACGAGCAGGCGGCGGCCGGCATTCCGGGCGGCGAACGTCGATGCGTTCGACAGCCCTCCCACGGCGCTCGCGAGGTCGAAGCGATGCATGATCTTGCGTTCGCCGCCGCGTACCATCGTCGGGGGAAACAGGGACAGGGGTCCCGAAGGGGCGATACGCAGACGCCGCACCGAGACGGGCAAGCTGTCCAGGATCTGCCACAATGGGGCGAGATAGCCGTCCAGGGCCTCTGCGACCCGTTCCATCGCTCCGGAGAATGCCGTGGGGTCGCCCTGTTCGAGGAGCACCTGATAGCCGTCGAGCCAGCTCGATTCCCGGCCCGCCTTGCACTCGAAGAGCGATTCCAGGGCGGCGCGGTCGAGTCCGGTCAAACGGGCCAGGCGCACGGGGTGCGCCCGATCGTCCGAGCAGGCGACGAACACCGGCAGGTCGCGACCGTCCAGGGGTGGGACGCAGAAGGCGATGACGGCCTCGCCTGGGGAGGGAAAACCCGGCTTGGCATCGTCCGGGCCAAGCGCGGCGGGTGCGCGTCCGGCCCCGAGCAGGGCCCGATGCACGAGTCCGCGTCCCTCTATCAGGAATGCGAAGGCATCCGCCGGATTCCCCCGCTCGGCGATCGCGAGTACCCCCAGGTTCTTGGTGGCGCTGGCGGCACCGATCAGGCGGCGCATCTCGTACCAGTTGCCGAGCCCGGCGATGGCGCCCCCCAGGAATCGCATGACCTCGCGGGCGATGCGCTCGACCTGCGGCCAGTTGCCGGTCTGCATCTCGGTCAGGGCGAGGCTGTGCTGGGAGCGCAACCAATCGGTGGGAAAACGCTCGAGGGTGCGAACCGAGAGTGCGGCGCGCAGATGGACACGCGAGCGCTTGAGGTTGGCTCCGGCATCGCCTCGAGACCGTTTGCGATAGGCCACGCCGAGGTTGTGTTGCACGCGCGCCCAGTCGTCGGCGAACCGGGCGCGCTTCCAGACGCGCAGCGCCGCCCGGTAATGTCCGATGGCGGATTCGACGTTGTCGGCCCGGTTTCCGGCGATTCGCGACCGGTACATGCTTCCCAGATTGTTGTGGAGGCGCGCCCACTCGGTATTGGCGGGGAGTGCGTCGCAGATTCGGAGCGCGAGGCGGCCGAGCGCGATCGCGTCCTCCATGTTCTCCTCGCGATCGCCCGCGATCCGAATCTCGTAGGCATGGGCCAGGTTCGCCGCACAGCGGCAGTAGAGGTCGGGGTAGTCGCGGGGATTGAAGATCTCGAGTGCCGCGCGGTAGCGGCCGATGGCATGCTCGATGTTCTCGCGCGGATCGCCGACGATCCGCTGCAGGAATGCGTTGCCCAGATTGGCCTGGGAAGAGGCCCAGAGACGCGGATCGCGCTCCCGCTCCAGGTGGTCCCCGATGCTCGCGAGACAGTCCATCGCCCGTTCGAGATTGGCTGCGCGCGGCTCCTTGACGCGGCGGCGCCAGGCGACGGAGCAGTTGCTCATGACCCGTGCCCAGGTCAAGGGGTCGGTTTCGGGAGAGCAGAACCTAAGGGTCCGCTCGTAGGAGGCGATCGCCTGCTCGATGTAATCCGCCGCGCCTTCGCCCGGCATCTGCACCAGGATATTGGCTCGCATGAGTTGCAGCGCAGCCCAGTTCTCTCCCTCCTGGAGATCCGCCAGGGCCTCGTCCACCTCGGCGAGCCTGGCCAGCCCGCTCCGCTCGCCTTCCACCGGACCGCCCACTCGATCCAGGAATCGATCGATCGCGTCCGCGTCCATCCTGATCTCGCCTCGCCCTCGATGGATTGCCCATAACGAGGCGCAAGGATCGGCTTTTCTCACGGCCGTCACAACGAGTGGAAAATGCACCTCCCTGTGCAAGCTTGGTCTGGATCGCCAGCTTCGCGTGTCGGCGGGCATGTCTCAAGGTTAGAATTCGAACCTTGACAATGCGGCCATGATCGGATCTGCGGTCGCCTGCGCTCGGGAGGGTCTGCCCCGCGTCGGAGCGGGCGCGAACTCTTCGTCCACCTCGCTGAAGTTCGGTGGCTGGCCGTCCTCAGAGGCCGCCCTCGATCTGGGTTGCCCGCCTGGCATCGATCTCGGTCGCGATGTAGGAGAGCGCGATCCCCATCTCGCGGGTCCAGGACAGCTCGATGTACCAGGCGTTCGAAGCATCCCAGTGATGGATGGCGCGACCCTCGCCGCGGCGGATGGAGGCGAGCTTGAAGGCCGGTGTGGAGGCATACTCGGGAAAGCGGCTGCGGTCCTCGCCCAGTCCGTATTTTTCGCGCAGCTGGTTGTAGAGATCGTCGAATTTCAGCTGGGTGGCGGTCTCGTAGGCGCGAACCACCTTGTAGATACGGTTCTCGAAGGCGAGCAGATAGAGCCGGTTGGCCCCGTCCGGGTAGACCAGGGCGAGGCTGTCCCCCTGGCTTTGGCGGGCCAGCGGGGAGGGTGCCGATCGAAGGGCTCGCTCGATGTCGCCGCCAAGACAGTAGCGGCCGAATACCAGCTTGAGACAGGAGTCGTCCCCGTTCGCCGTGCCTGCGATCAGCGTGGCTCCCAGCGCCAGAATGCCGAACTCTCTAGCCAGTCGCCAACCCATGAGGTTCCCCTTGTGACCGATGTGCCCGGGAGAGGATAGCCGAGCGTTCGGTGTGGTTCTGTCTCAGACCCCTTCCAGAGCCAGGCCGCCGAGTGAGAAGGGGGCTTCCTTCGTCTCAGGCTCGGGCAGTCTTTCTACCAGTATTTCGGATCCCCAGAGCTGGCTGATGAGCCGTTGAGTCCTGGCGGTCTGACCGCTGGTCCAGAAATGCTCGCGTCCGCAGCGGCCGGACGGGACGAGCAGGCCCGACTCGTCCAGTTTGCGCCGTACCTGTCGGGCGACGGCCGCGCCCGAGTCGAGGACGGTCACCCCGTCTCCGGCGATCTCCCGGATCAGCGGCGTCAGATAGGGATAGTGGGTGCAGCCCAGCACCAGCATGTCGGCGCCGCGCTCCAGCAGGGGGTCGAGGTAGCGGGTCAGGAGGTCGCGCAGCGCCGGGCCGTCCAGCTCGCCGGACTCGATATGCTCGACCAGTCCCTGACAAGGCTGCAGCTGGATGTCTGCGCCCTGGCCGACGCGCTGCAGCAGCACCGAGAAGTTGTGGCTGGCCAGGGTCTGGCGTGTCGCCAGCACCCCGACGACCCCCGAGCAGGTCCGTTCCACCGCCGGCTTGACGGCCGGCTCCATGGCGACCAGCGGAACCGGATAGCGCGATCGCAGCAGCTTGGCGGCCGCCCCGGTCGCGGTGTTGCAGGCGACCACGATCGCCTTGGCGCCCCGCGAGAGCAGGAACTCGGTGATGGCGGTCGACCTGGACTCGATGAAGTCCTTGGACTTGTCGCCGTAGGGCGCGTGCCCCGAATCGGCGACATAGAGCAGGTCCTCGTGGGGCAGCTCGCGTCGGATCTCACGCAGCACGGTGAGACCGCCGACTCCGGAATCGAAGACACCGATCGGGTGGCTGGTTGTCATTGTCTTCAGTGGGTCGCTGTGGTCGGGGGAGGCGTCGCCCGCATCTCGGGCGGCGATCGAACGGACGGGTTCGCAGTTTATGGCCGCGACGGCCGAAGAGGCAATGGGAATGCTGTGATCAGCCGCCAGCCGCCAGCGTTCGGCCGCTGGTGGCTGGAAGCTGGCAGCTCCACTCACAGATGTCCGTGCGTCCAGCGTACGATGTCGGCCGTGCCCATGGCGCCGGGCTGGCGCGCGATCTCTCGCCCCCCCTTGAAGAGCGCCAGGGTAGGGATGCTGCGGATCCCGTAGCGGGCGCCGAGCGTCTGCTCGGCCTCGGTGTCGACCTTGACCAGGCGCACCCTGGGCTCCAGCTGGGAAGCGGCCTGCTGATAGGCTGGCGCCATCATGCGGCAGGGGCCGCACCAGGGGGCCCAGAAGTCGACCAGGATCGGGATGTCGCTGCGGTCGAGGTGCCGCTGGAAGCGCGGTGTCGTCAGCTCGACCGGGTGTCCGCCGAAGAGCGGGGCGTGGCACTTGCCGCATTTTGGGCCCTCGCCGAGCCGCGCGGTCGGGATGCGGTTGACCGCGTCGCAGGCGGGGCAGACGATGTGAAGTGAGTCGCTCATGTGTTCCGTCCGATATCTTTCGTTTTCGTCATTGCTGGAGGCTGTGCAGCCGGGCGCGCAGGCGCTCCATCTCCTCCAGCAGTTCCAGGGCGAGCGCGGCCCCGGCGGCGTTGACGCCCAGGTCGCGCTCCAGACGCTGTGCGCAGCGGACGCGCCGGATGCTGACCGCGCTGAAGCGCCAGCGGGCCGGGTCGCGGCCGAGCGGATCCACGACGCCTTCCTCGACCAGTTCGAGCACCCGGTCCGCCGGCAGCCGGCAGGCCCGGCACAGCTCCGAGAGCGTCAGTTCGATGTCCTCCTCCAGCAGGTCGCCGGAGACGCGTGCGATGACATGGTTCTCGCTCATCCTTCAAACCCCCAGATGGGCGCGCGGGTTGAATCCGAGCGCCTTCTCGAATGCCGCATAGGCGGCCTTGGCGGATTCGGAGTCGGCCTTGGGCAGGGCCACCTGCAGGACCACGTAAAGGTCGCCCGGCTCCTTGGCCGGAATGCCCCGGCCCTTGAGTCGCAGCTTGCGGCCGCTCGTCGAGTTGGGCGGAATCTTGAGGTCCACCGCGCCGTTCGGCGTCGGCGCCTTCACCGTGGCGCCGAGCGCGGCCTCCCAGGGCGCGACCGGAAGCGTCAGATAGACGTCCTTGCCCTCGACCCGATAGACCGAATGGGGATGGAATTCGACCTCCAGAAAGAGGTCTCCCGGCCCGCCCTTGCCGGTTCCGGCACCGCCCTGTCCGGCGAGCCGGATGTGCTGTCCCTGGCGGATGCCCTTGGGGATGGAGACGTTGAGATTGCGCTCGGCGAGGCGCGGGCGTCCGTCCGGTCCCAGCTCGGTATGGCGCAGGTTGAGTGTGCGGGTCGTACCCCGGTAGGCGTCTTCGAGGTCGATCAGCACCTTGGCGTGGCTGTCCTCGCCGCGGGCGTGGAACTCGCGGCGCGATGACCGGGCATGGGCGCCGCCGAATCCGCCGCGTCCGAACAGGGACTCGAAGAAGTCGCTGAACTGGTCCGGGTCGGCACCGGTGAAGCCGCCGCCGTGGAACTCGAAGCCCTGGTCCCAGTCCGGCGGCGGACGGAAGTCCTGTCCGGACTTCCAGTTGGCGCCGAGCTGGTCGTAGGCGGTGCGCTTCTCCGGATCCTTCAGGACCTCGTAGGCCTCGCCGACCTCCTTGAATCGGGTCTCGGCCTCCGGCTCCTTGCTGACGTCCGGATGATACTTGCGGGCCAGCTTGCGATAGGCACGCTTGATCTCGTCCTGCGTGGCGTCGCGCTTGACCCCCATGATGTCGTAATAGTCTTTGAACTCCATACGCTTACCCATCGCGTTGCGTATCGATGCTGTCTTCCGTCCCCGAGGATCGGTCCCTGAGTCATCGGGACCCGAGTCCCGGGGCTCCGTCGTGCAAGATGGAGACGCCGGCAGTCATTCCACAGGCGGCGCGCGGGAATCCGTTCGGGTCCCAGTCTCTACGGATCAGGCCACCTCGCGCAGATCGGCGACTCTCCGCTCGCGCTCGCGATAGACGGCCAGCTGATCCCGGATCTGGCGTCTGACCGTCTCGCGATAGGGCAGGAAATGCTCGATGTAGGCGCAGAGACCCAGATAGCTGCCGATGCCGCGCCGATTGTGCCGGAACATCTGCCACAGGTGCCGCCAGAAGACGAGACGCGTCTTGCGCACCACGCCCTGGCGCCACAGGATGGTCAGTGCGGCTCGGGCGAGACTGGGGTCGGACGGACGCTTGGCCTTGAGCTTGCGTCGGCTCGGGTTGGTATGGACGTCGGCCCGACCCAGCACCCGGTAGTGGGCATAGGTGCGATCCAGATAGCGCCGGGCGTCGAAGAGTTCGTAGAAGCCCTCGACATATTCGCGCGCGATCTCTTCGACCGGACGGGTGGGGACGAAGTTCAGCAGCGAGGTCTGGTTGAGATGCACCTCGCCTTCGCGCAGCCGTCCCTCCTTGGCGAGCCGTTTCCACAGGGCGGTCCCGGGCAGCGCCTGGAGCATGCTGAAGGTGGTCAGCGGGATCTTGTTGCGTTCGACGAAATCGACGATGCGCTGACCGGCACCGGGACGCTCGCCGTCGAATCCGATAATGAATCCGGCCATGACCCGCAGCCCGCTGCCGGCGATGGCCTCGACCGCCGCATCGAGCGAGGCGCGGGTGTTCTGGGTCTTGTGGCTGGCCAGCAGGCTCTCCTCGTCCGGGGTCTCGATGCCGATGAAGACCGAGCCGAAATTGCAGTCGACCATCAGGTCCATGAGTTCCTGATCGCGCGCCAGATCCAGGGAGGCCTCGGTGGAGAAGTTGAAGGGGAAGCCGTGCTCGCGTTGCCAGACGAGCAGCGCCCGCAGCATCTCCTTGGCTCGCGCCTTGTTGCCGATGAAGTTGTCGTCGACGACGAAGACGCTGCGCCGCCAGCCCAGCGCGTAGAGCCTATCCAGCTCGGCCAGCACCTGCTCCGGGGTCTTGGTGCGCGGCCGGCGGCCGTAGAGGACGATGATGTCGCAGAACTCGCAGCGGAAGGGGCAGCCGCGCGAATACTGGATGGCCATCTCGCTGTAGGCGTCGAGGTCGAGCAGATCGAAGCGCGGGATGGGCGTCCGGGTGATGTCCGGCTTGACGCCCTCGGCGCGGAAGGTCCCGCCCTCGACGCCCCTGGCCAGTGCCTCCAGCCACAGGGGGACGGTGATCTCGGCCTCGTCCAGGACCAGGTACTCGACCCCGGCCCGCTCCAGTTCCTCGGGCAGTGCCGTCGCATAGGGGCCGCCGCAGACCGTCGGCTTGCCGTGCCGCCGTGCCTCGGCGATGGCGGCGAGCATGTCGTCCTTCTGCACCAGCATGCCGGACAGCATCACCATGTCGGCCCAAATCCAG
The DNA here is from genome assembly GCF_000585215.1 of Imhoffiella purpurea. Classification (GTDB taxonomy): domain Bacteria; phylum Pseudomonadota; class Gammaproteobacteria; order Chromatiales; family Chromatiaceae; genus Imhoffiella; species Imhoffiella purpurea. Next base: position 45,526 of record NZ_AONC01000076.1, read on the forward strand.
TCTTCCTCGTCGATCTCCTCGATATTGCGGTCCCGCAAGCGCAGCTCCCAATCCTCGGGCAGCGTGGCCGCGACCGTGATGAGCCCGAGCGGGGGCATCATGGCCCGTTTGCCGACGAGTTCGAGCGCCTTCTCGAACGACCAGTAACTCTCCCGAAACTTGGGATAGACCAACAGCGCGCGCATCCTGTGTCCTCGTTATCATCTCGCCCTCGAACGGGGCGTATCACGGGGCGGCACGCTAACAGACTTGTGGGCGGCTTCAAACGTCTATCGGCCGATGAAGCCAACCCACAGCGCACGCGATTGCCCGATGGTCTCGCGCCGTGGAATCGAGAGGACAGGCCAGGATTTCTCGTGGCGGGCTGGCAGGAAGATGGGCTGCCCAGTAACGTCACGCCCGGCGGGCGGACGTGACGAACGACGGCTTGGCGGGAATCTGGTGCTGGCGGGGCTATTCTGACGCCGGCTCGGATCCCTGTCCGGGATTCGCGTCCGTCGTCGGTCCGAGACGGGCCGTCAGGCCGTGACGTTGATGTTTCCGCCGACACCCTCCGGCAGGCCGGCGGAGCTGGTGCCAGAGACGGACTGGATCAGTTGGGTCGCCGCCTGTTCCTGGGTGTCCATCGCCTTCTTGAGCACGGAAACGCTCACGGCGTTGCCGACCTCCGCGTTGCTCATCGCGGTGGACAGTTGGCCGATGGCTGCGGGCGAGCCGCTGAACGAAGAGATATCCATGGGGCGATTTCTCCAGTGATGCTTTGAGTGGATACGGTATAAGTGGTTATCGGCACGCGAACCGGATTCTCAAGCGGGAGTATATCGATGAGGCCGTTTTCGGCCGACGAACGCGTCACAGATTCGAGCACATGTCGACTGCAGGTCGGATTGCGGCGAAGGCTCGATTGGGGCGGCGACGAGGAGCCGAGGAGCGGGAGGGCAAAAGAAAACCGGCGCGAGGCCGGTTTCTTCGTATGTGGTAGCGGGGGCAGGATTTGAACCTACGACCTTCGGGTTATGAGCCCGACGAGCTGCCTGACTGCTCCACCCCGCATCTGTCTGTATCGCCGCGCTTGGGCGCAGCCGAAAATGCTTGTCAAGTTGGCTGGCGCCTAACTGAGCTGCATATCATATTGTCTTTGACTGCTTCAGTCAAGGCCGGATGACCGAGCGACAGTCGACCGTTATCCGAGCGCGACTGCGGCGGGGTTGGGATAGACTGGGTGCGGCATCGATCCTTGTCGCGCCGGCGAGGGACGGGTTGGCGCCAATAGGGGATGGGGGAATGAGGTTCCATTTCAACTGGTTGGGGTTTTTCTTCTTGCTCGCTACGCTTGCGCTCGCTGGGGCCGCGTCGGCACGGGCACTGATGGTCAACGCCTACTATGGCGAGTATCTGGCGGACACCAAGGAACCGGGCATTTCTGCGGCCTCGCTGAAGGGACCGATTTTGGAGCCCTGGCGATTCGTCGAGCGGGCCCGAGGCTCCTATACGATCGGTGTGCTCTTTCCACAGCTCGAGGATTCCTACTGGGGCGCGGTCGATTTCGGGATCGCCGAGCGGGCGGTTTCGGGCGGCGTCGCCTTCGACCTCCTGGAAGCGGGGGGCTATCCCAACCTGGCCGTTCAGGTCCAGCAGCTGCATCGGCTGCGGGACCTGGGTGTGGATGGCGTGATCCTGGCCGGGGTGGCCTACGACAAGCTGGATTCGGAGGTGGCGCTGACGGTGGCGGCGGGAATTCCGGTGGTGGCGGTGATCAACGACATCCGGGCGCCGCGGATCCAGGCCAAATCGATGGTGCCCTTCTACGAGATGGGCGCCAAGGTGGGTGAATATCTGCGCGAAAAGCTGGACGTGCGGCCGCTGAAGGTCGCCTTCTTCCCCGGCCCCAGGGACAGCGGCTGGGCGCCCGAGAGCCTGGAGGGGTTCGTCGAGGCGCTCGAGGGCGTACCGGGGATCCGGACGCTGACGCCGCTCTGGGGCGATACCGACGAGAGAACCCAGCGCAGCCTGATTCGACGGGCCTTTCATTTCTATCCGGATATCGACTGTCTGGTGGGCAACGCGGTGATGGCCGAGGTCGCCCCGAGCGTTCTCGGCGAGCTCGGACGCCCTCCCGGGGCGGTACGCATCCTCTCGACCTATTTGACTCCGGAGGTCTATGCGCATATTCAGGCCGGCCGGATCGAGGCCGCGCCGGCCGATCTCAACATCGACCAGGGGCGTATCGCCATGGACATGATGATCCGGCTCCTGGACGGACAGCGCCCCGGGGTAGATTTCCCCTTCCGCGCCGGTCCGCAGATCCCGATCCTGACCACGGAGACCATCCGGGAGTATCCGTTCGAGCGTCTGTTCGGCGATCGCGGCTTCGAGCCGGTCTTGCGCTACCGACCGGACGTGTCCGAGGCCGAGGCGCCATGAAGATCGCCTACAAGCTGCTGATCCCGCTGGTGATGATCCTCATCCTCGGCTTCGGGTTGCTCTATGCCATTTGGATCCACTCGGAGCGGGCGATGATCGACGCCTTCGAGGAGCAGTCGGGCCGGGTCATCATGGATCAGCTGATGCAGGATCGCCAGCGGCGATTCGAGATCGAGCGTGGCTATCTGGAGTTCGTCGCCAGCATGGCGGCCAAGGTGGCGGTCGAGTTCGTCTCCAATATGAACTATGAGGGCATCGAGCAGCCGATCTCCGAGCTGCTTGTCCTCGATGGCGTCAAGGCCGTGCATGTCTTCGATGCCACCACGGATCAGACCTTCGTCGCCGCCTACCGGGAGGGCGGGCGCTCCCTGGTCGGTACCGAGCTGCCACAGGGTTTGGCGGACTACCAACAGTTTCGCCATCGGCTGACGGGCCACTTCGACGCTCGGGATGTCGATTACGGCTATATCGCGATCTACTACGACGACGCTCGCCTGCTCGGGGAGATCGATGCCATGGAGCATGTCTCGCTCGGTCGTATCGAGCAGATCAAGACGGACGTCCAGCACATGCTGGCGCGGCGGATCTCCTTCCAGCTCCTGGTCTTCGCCGCCGCCGCCCTGTTGCTCGCCGGTGGCGTCTTTCTGCTCGTCTATCGCTTCGTGCTGGTGCCGCTGCGCGCGCTGCACCTGGGGCTGGACGGATTCTTCGCCTTCTTGCAGCGCCAGGAGGATCGGATCGAACCCATCGCGCTGGGTGGCGGCGACGAGTTCGGCGACATGGCCCGCGCGCTCAACAAGAACATCGAGGTCAGTGCCGAGCTCCTCCAATCGATCAACGCCTTGAACGCGACGCTCGAGCAGAAGGTCGAGGCCCGCACCCGCCAGCTGCGTCTGGCCAACGAAAAGCTGGAGCTGAGCCTCGAGGGTGGGCGTCTGGGCTCCTTCGACTGGGACATCCCTCGCGACCGCTACAGCATCGACGTGGGCTGGGCGGACATGCTCGGCTTCGACCTCGGTGAGATGGGTCCGGGGCTCGATGCCTGGAAGTCGCTGGTTCACCCCGAGGACATCGCTTTGGTGAACGCGCGCTTCGGGCGCTATCTGGCCGGCGAGGTTCCGCACTACGAGTCTCAGTACCGGGTGCGCACCAAGGACGGCGGCTATCTGTGGATCCTGGCGCGGGGCAAGATCGTCGCCCGCGATCCCGATGGACGCCCGGTTCGGGTGGCGGGAACCCACATGGACATCACCCATATCAAGGAGACCGAGCAGCGACTCCTGGATGCGACCCAGCGGGCGGAGAGCGCCTTGGCGGAGCTGCAGTCGACCCAGGCGCAGCTCATCCAGTCCGAGAAGATGGCGGCCCTCGGGCACCTGATCGCCGGTGTCGCCCACGAGATCAACACCCCGCTGGGCGCGGTCAAGTCCAGCGGCACCAACATCGCCCACTCCTTGGAGCAGGCGCTGGGCAACCTGCCCGACCTCTTCGGTCTGCTCACGCAGGAGGAGGCGTCCCTGTTTCTGGACCTGCTGGCGCGCGCGCGGGCACAGACGGGCATCCTCCCCAGCCGCGAGGCACGTCGGCTCACCCGCGGGCTGACCGAGGAGCTCGAGGGAGAGGGGGTGACGGGTGCGCGCCGCATCGCCGACATCCTGGTACAGCTCGGGGTCCGCGACTCGCTGGCCCCCTATCTGCCCTTGATTCGTCATCCCCGCAGCGATTTCATCCTCGATACCGCCTACAGCATTGCGGCGATCGCGACCAATGCCGCCAACATCAACCACGCCGTCGAGCGTGCCGCCAAGATCATTACGGCGCTCAAGTCCTTTTCCCGGCTCGACGCGGGCGGCAAGCGCAGCGAGACCGACCTGCGGCAGAACATCGAAACCGTGCTCACCCTCTATCACAATCAGATCAAGCAGAGCACCGAGCTGGTGTGCCGCTATGCCGAGGTTCCTCCGCTGCCCTGTTATCCCGATGAACTCTGCCAGGTGTGGACCAACCTCGTACACAATGCCTTGCAGGCGATGGACTCTCGTGGCACGCTCAGAATCGCTCTCGAGGCCGAGAACGGAGCCGCCGTGGTGACCGTCGCCGATACCGGCGGCGGGATAGCGCCCGAGATCCGCGAGCGCATCTTCGAGCCCTTCTTCACCACCAAGCGGGCGGGCGAGGGCAGCGGATTGGGGCTCGACATCGTCAGGAAGATCGTCGCCAAGCATGGCGGCCATATCGAGATGGAGAGCGAGGTGGGTGTCGGCACGACCTTCAAGGTCTATCTACCCTATCCGGAGCCGAGATGATGGAGCAGGGGATCCTGCTGTGCGTGGACGACGAGATGATGGTACTCAGCGCCCTGCGGGATCAGCTGAGGCGCGTCTATGGCCACCGTCACCTGATCGAGATCGCGGAGAGCGCGGAGGAGGGCCTGGAGATCCTCGACGAACTGGCCGGCGAAGGCTATATCCCACTGGTCATCATCTCGGACTGGCTGATGCCCGGCATGAAGGGCGACGAGTTCCTCATCGAGGCGCATCGCCGCTTTCCTCACGTCATCAAGATCATGCTCTCGGGGCAGGCCGACGATGAGGCGGTTCTGCGCGCGCGCGCCCACGCCAATCTGCATGAGTTCATCGTCAAGCCCTGGTGCGCGGAGGTGCTGATCGCCTCGATCGACGCCGGACTCGACGCCTTCTGGCGGCGTGAGGGGGCATGATGGTCGCGCGCTCGCCGATGTCCGGGGCGACGCGGGGTCAGAGCGGGCAGGCTGCCGGCGGGCCGAGGCGGCGCGGATGACCCAGAGCGCGATTCTCTGTGTCGATGACGAGCCCATGGTCCTCAGCGCGCTGCGCACCCTGCTGGAGCAGCACCTCAAAGAGGTCCAGGTGATCGAGGTGGCCGAGTTGGCCGTCGAGGCGTTGGAGGTGGTGGACGAGCTGCTCCAGGATGGGATCGAGCTGAAGGCGGTCGTCGCCGATTACCTCATGCCTCAGATGCGTGGCGACGAGCTGCTGGTACGCATCCATCGGCGGTTGCCGCGGACCAAGACGATCCTGCTCACCGGGCAGAGCGACATCGGCGGGGTGAAGCGGGCGATCAACGAGGCCGATCTCTATCGCTTCATCGAGAAACCCTGGCACAACGAGGACCTGCTGCTGACGCTGAGGGGCGCGCTCACCGCCTACGACCAGGGGCGCGAGCTGGAGCGTCAGAACGATCAGCTGCGCCGGCTCAACGAGGAGCTGGAACTCAAGGTCGCCGAGCGTACCCGCGAGCTGGCGGAGAAGAACCGGGAGCTCGAGCGCCTCTCGGCTACGGACTGTCTCACCGGCCTCTGCAATCGCCTGAAATTGAACGAGGAGCTCGAACGCGAGCTGTCGCTGGCCAAGCGTTACGGCACGCCCTTTTCCATTCTGCTGATGGACATCGATCGCTTCAAACGGGTCAACGACACCTATGGCCATCAGGCGGGCGATCGCGTCCTGGTCGAACTCGCCGGCATCCTGCGCCGTTCCGTTCGCGACACCGACCGGGTCGGACGCTGGGGGGGAGAGGAATTCCTCACCATCTGCGCCGAGACCCCTCTTGCCGGAGCCTCGCGTCTGGCCGAGAACCAGCGTGCCGCGATCGCGGCCCACGACTTTCCGATCGTCGGCGGCTGCACTGCGAGCTTCGGGGTCAGCGAATACCGCGAGGGCGACAGCATCGAGAGCCTGATCTCTCGGGCGGATGCGGCCTTGTATCGGGCCAAGGAGGCCGGGCGCAATCGGGTCGAGGCCGGATGAGACCCTCGCCGCCCCACAGGCGGGGCGACGCGGGCCGATGCGGCATCCTCAATACAGCTCCGGGCGCCGATCCTGCAGATAGTCGGTGTTCTCCGGGTGCGTCGGGCCATAGTCGGAGGGGATGCAGTCGGCGATCAGAAGGGTCGGCTCGTTCTTGGCGGCGACCATCGGCTCGCCATGGGGATTGGCGATCACACTGTTGCCCAGGTAGCGCCCCACGGGCTCCGAGTCCAGCGTCTCGCCCTGGCAGCGGTTGCTGTAGCACACGAAGAGCCCGTTTTCCCAGGCGTGCGCCGGGATCAGGGTCTTGGCGATGTCCGGGTAGGCGGGCGAGGTCCATTGCCCGGTCGAGAGCCGGGTCGATTCGTCGGCCGCGGTGGGGATGACCACCAGCTTGGCGCCCTCGAGCGCGAGCCGTCGCGTGAGCTCCGGGAACTCGGCCTCGTAGCAGTTCAGCAGGCCGACCGGGAAGCCGTTGATCGCGTGGACGGTGAGAGCCGGTCCTTCCTCCGGGTAGAGATATCCGGGCGTCCAGATCTTCTTCTCGTCGGGGCCCCAGAGGTGGGTCTTGCGATAGTTCTTGAGCAGGCTTCCGTCGGGACCGAACAGGGCGATCGCATCGTAGTAACGGGTCTCGCCGGCGACCTCGGCCCGCTCGGGATAGGGACAGACGATGCCGATTCCCTTCTCCCCGGCGATCGCCGCGACCTCGCTCAGGGTCTCGTCACCGGGGCTCATGGCGAGCGCATAGAGCCGGTCCGGCGGCACCGCATAGCCGCTCAGGTAGAGCTCGGGAAAGCTGATCAGCTGGGCGCCAAGGCCGAGCGCGATCCCCGCGGCGGATTCGAGCCGGTCGAGATTGTGTCGCACGGCATCGGTCGTTCCCGCCGGCCCCGTGTCCTGGAACACGGCCAGGCGAATGCCCTGGCCGTGCGCGGGAGGTGTCGTCTTGATATAGCTGTTGATGATCATGGCGTCCTCGTTTCGGATGAGTGCCGCATTGGCTCGGGTCTGTCGCTCAGTGCGCGAACCGTGGTGCAGGTGCCCTGGGTTCGTGTCCGCTCAGTCCCTCGAAGTGATCGACCGCCTTGCCGATATCGGCGAGCAGCATCTCGGCCATGTCGGCGCTGAATCCCTCGCGCACCACGATGCGCAGCACCGCGACCTCCTCGGCATGCTCGGGCATGGTGTAGGCGGGCACCTGCCAGCCCGATTCGCGCAGCTTGTGCGAGACGTCGAAGACGTTGTAGCCCTGGATCGAGTCTTTCAGCTTGAAGGCGAAGACGGGGATGGTGCTGGCGTCGCTGACCAGCTCGAATGGACCGAGCGCCTCGATGCCCTGGGCGAGGGTCATGGCCGTGTCGCGCAGGGCCTCCATGATCTGGGTGTAGCCGGCCCGGCCGAGACGCAGGAAGTTGTAGTACTGGCCGACGACCTGATTGCCGGGGCGCGAGAAGTTCAGGGTGAAGGTCGGCATGTCGCCGCCGAGATAGTTGACGTGGAACACCAGATCCTCGGGCAGATCGGCGTGGCTGCGCCACACCACCCACCCGATGCCGGGGTAGACCAGGCCGTACTTGTGGCCCGAGACGTTGATCGACTTGACCAGCGGCAGCCGGAAGTCCCACTTCAGCTCCGGCTGCAGGAAGGGCGCGACGAAGCCGCCGCTGGCGGCGTCGACGTGCATCGGGATCTCCCAGCCGCTGGTCGCGTTCTGGGCGGCAAGTGCATCGTGGATGGCCTCGATCGGCTCGTACTCGCCGGTGAAGGTGGTGCCGAGGATCGCCACGACGCCGATGGTGCGCTCGTCGGTGCGCTCGATCACCTCATCGGGCGTGATCACGTAGCGGCCCTTCTGCATCGGGATGTAGCGCGGCTCGACGTCCCAGTAGCGGCAGAACTTCTCCCACACCACCTGGACGTTGGCGCCGAGGATCAGGTTGGGACGATGGGTGTCCTTGCCCTGCGCCCGGCGGCGCTCGCGCCAGCGCCACTTGAGCGCCATGCCGGCCAGCATCACCGCCTCGCTGGAGCCGATCGCGGAGGCGCCGACGCCCTGGTCCGGGGCGTTGAACAGATCGGAGACGATGTTGACGCAACGCGCCTCGATCTCGGCCGTGCGCGGGTACTCGTCCTTGTCGATCATGTTCTTGTCGAAGGCCTCGGCCATCAGCCGCTCGGCCTGCGGCTCCATCCAGGTGGTGACGAAGGTCGCCATGTTGAGCCGGGCGTTGCCGTCGAGCATCAGCTCGTCGTGGATGAGGTCGTAGGCGGTGTCGGGGGCCATCTCGTGCTCGGGAAGCCGGTACTTGGGCACCGCGTTCTGCATGCCTCGACGCGCATAGGCGGGCGCCAATAGCTCGTCGGCGTCTTCCGGGCGGATCGCTTCGATCTTCTTGGTCAGCATCTCGGATCACTCCGTGTGGGTGGCTCGGGACTGCGGGGCCGATGCTCTCACATCCGCGGGCGGGCTGTCCTTCGCGCATGCTCGTCGCCCGAGGGGGTATCTCGCGCGGCGATGCCCGGGCATGCGGTCAAATTCCTTGTTCGCAGTCTTCTCCCGATGCTAGGGTCCAGGCTCATCACAGAACCGGCCGCGATACACTCCAGCCACGGATGCCCGACACCAGCTTCAACTATCTGACCGCCGACAAGACGGACCTCTACCGCACCCTGATGCGCGCCTTCTCCGAGGCCAAGGAGCATTTCCTGGTCCACCTGCGTCCGGAGGACGTGCTTGATCGCGTCAGGCGCGACGGCCGGCAGCTCGATCTCGACGCCATTCAGGCCGCGCTCGGCCAGCTGGTCGAATGGGGCAACCTCCAGGCCGAGCCCGACACCAGCCGGGTCACCACGGTCGAGGACTTCTACCGCGCCCGCTATCTCTACCAGATCACCCGCGAGGGCGAGGCCGCCGAGGCCGCCCTGGCGACCTACGAGCGCATGCTCGGGCACCATGGCGCGCTCCAATCCGTGGCCCTGGCCGACATCGCCAGCCAGCTGCGCGCCCTGCGGACCCTGCTCGACGCCCAGGACGGCGAGGGCGAGATCGACAGCGCCAAGGCGCATCTGCTGCTGCGCGACATCACCCGTGTTTTCACCGATCTCGCCGACAACGCCCGCGACTTCATGGCGGGGCTGGCCCGAGGGCTCGATCTGCGCCGGGCCGAGCGCGCGGCCTTCATCGACTACAAGGATCGTCTGCTCGACTATCTGCGCCGCTTCATCGGCGACCTGGTGACCCGCTCCGCCGAGATCGCCGGGCTGATCCTCGACATCCAGCGGCACCCGGCCTTCCGCCCGCTGCTGGAGCGGATCGCCGAGCGCGATGCTGCCGACCTGGCCCCGACGCCCGGTCTAGACGTGGCCGAGCCCGTCCCACTCGACCCGGCCCTGGCCCGGGCCAGAATGCTCGACGAATGGCAGGCCCGCTGGTCCGGGCTCGAAGCCTGGTTCATCGGCTCGTCGGACCGGCCGTCCCAGGCCGAGCTGCTGCGCTCGCGGGCGCGCCGCGCCATCTCCGACCTGGTCGACGCCGTGGTCCAGCTCAACGAGCGCCGGCTCGGGCGCAGCGACCGCTCCGCCGACTACCGCACCCTGGCCGCCTGGTTCATGGACTGCGAGACCGATGCCGAGGCCCATCGACTCTGGCGCGCCGCCTTCGGGCTGACCCCGGCGCGCCATCTGGGCATCGACGACGACAGCCTGCAGGCCCGCGCCGAGGAGCCGGTGCCGCCGTCCCGCCCCTGGGCCGAGGCGCCGCCGCTGCGCATCAGCCCGCGTCTGCGCGAGACCGGCAGCCACGCCAAGCGCGGCGTCCCGCCAAAGGTCCGGGATCGCAGCGCGGACAAGCAGAAGCTGCGGGCGCGGCTGGACCGGGAGAGCCTTCAGGCGCGCGACGCCCGCCGCCGTCTGGCAACCGGCGAGGAGACCCGGCTCAGCGAGATCGGGCGCCTGGATCCTGCCAGCTTCGACCTCTTCCTGCGTCTGCTCGGCGAGGCCCTGGCGGCCACCCGGGATCCGGAGCAAGCCGTGCGGACGGTCACCGGCGATGGCACCATCGACATCCATCTGGAGCCCCTCGGACCCGAGACCCGCGCGGTCATCGAGACCCCGGACGGGGCCTTCGGCGGCCGCGACTATCGGGTGCGCATCACCGATCTGGAGTCCGGGGCGATCCCGGCTCCGCAGCCCGAGCGGACGCCGGAGCGGAATCCGGCGCCGGGCGACGAGGCCGCCGCATGAGCCAGACCAGTCTCGAACTCGGCGACCGACTCTCCCAGCTCAGGGAGGACGAGCGGCGCCGGGCCCTGCGCGCCCTGCTGATGCAGCCGCTGCTCTATGCCGATCACCCCGCCTACCGGCTGGTCAAGCGTCACATCGACTGGCTCCGGGAGTGGCTGCACAGCGAGACCCGCTGGGACCTGCGGCTCGAGGCCGACTTCGCCCGCCT
>NZ_AONC01000077.1 GCF_000585215.1 Imhoffiella purpurea
TGCAACGGAAACTCCGACGACGAATCCAGTCTTGTGTCGCAATCAAACAAGGAATGTGTGCGAAACTGGTCTGAGATATGGGTAAAGGGATGAGCTATAAGCCCCTATAGGGCTGCTTCATACCACCACCACTCAAACCTGAGGTAAGCCCATGATTCTCGACCGCTTTGGAATCGCCGACGTGTTCGGCGTAACTGCTGATGCTGTGCGCGGCTGGGTCCGCGCCGGCTGCCCGGTCCACCAGGAGCCCAAGACCGGCAAAGGCGTGCCCGACGAGGAAAAGAAGCGGCTCTTTGACACCGCCGCCGTCCACCGCTGGCTGTTGAACCGCAACTCGCGGAAATCTCGCTGGTAACGGACTGGTGGGCGACCTCCTCGAGGCCGAGCACCGGGAGCCCGAGCGATCCGACCGGGATCGGCGGATCCGGGATCGGATTGCACACCGCCGTCGCACGGGGGTTCAGATCACTGGGGAGGAGCCCGCGCGTGGATGCCGCTGATCTCGCCGACCTGGCCGAGCGCTTCGCCAATCGACCGCCCGAGACGCCCGAGGGCGCCTTGTCGACCGGGATTCGTCGCTGGCTCGCCGGCGAGGTCGATTCACTGGATGCCGCCTTGGAGCTGGGGGGCGCCCAGGGTCAAGAGCGCGCCCTGACACGCTGGCGCCGGCTCCAGCGGAACGCCTCTCTGCGCGAGGCCCTGGAATGCTGCGAGGGCGCCTCGCCCTGGCGCCGCTGCCTGGCGCTGGAATCCGAGATCGCCCGCTTCGAGTCGGTGATCTGGCCGCGCTGGCAGGCGCTGTCCGACCCGCCGAGCGGGTCGAGCGCCCTGCGCGTCGCGCTGTTTCGCGCCAAGCAGTTCGGATCCTTGCCCAGCAGCGCCCGCCAGATCTCGAATATTCTCCGAAATCATTGAACCGTATCGATTTCACGCGGGCGGGGTGATCCTGATACCACCCGAAACCGCTTGTGAGAAATCCATGCCCGCATCCATTCCCGCCACCGCTTGGGCGATCCTGCCGGACCAGCTCGAGGGCGTCCTTGCCCTCCTGGAGCGACCCGAAGCGGAGCTTCGCGCCCTCGCGCCCAGCTCGCCCATGGCCGGGACCAGCCGCGAGGGTGAAGCGGCCCTGATTCCGATCATCGGCCCCATCCTGCGCCGTCCGTCGCTGGTGAGCCGCCTGCTCGGCTGGCCCGATCTCGACACCCTGGCCCGGCAGCTCGCCGCCGCCAACGCCGATTCCAGCGTCTCGCGCATCCTGCTCGAGATCGACTCGCCCGGTGGCGTGGCCCAAGGCCCCGAGGCGCTGGCCACGCTGATCCACGCCAGCGCCAAGCCGGTCACCGCCTACACGGATGGTCTGTGCTGCTCGGCGGCCTACTGGATTGCCAGCGCCGCCAGCGAGATCCAGGTCAGCCCCACGGCCATGGTCGGGTCGGTCGGCATCGTCTCGACCCACCGCCGCCGCGCGCCCGACCTGATCGAGATCGTCTCGAGCCAGAGCCCCAACAAGCGGTTGGATCCGGCATCCGATCCCGGCCGCGCCGAGGCCCAGCGCCTGGTCGACGAGCTGGCCGCCATCTTCGTCGGCGACGTGGCCTCGTATCGCCAGGTCGAGCGCCGGCACGTGCTCGAGCGTTTCGGCCGGGGCAGTGTCCGCATCGGCGCCGATGCGGTGGCCGCTGGCATGGCCGACCGCGTGGTCTCGCGTCACGGCAACCACAGCAGTTCATCCACCACCCGAGGACAGCACGCCATGTCGTCAACGACAACGCCAACCGGCACCCCTGCCACCACCAGCGCCGCCGCGCGCCATGCGGCCCAGGTCGCCGCCTACGAATCGCAAGGCATGTCCCGTGCGATGGCGGTCCTGAAGACCGCAAGCAACCACCCCGAGCTGATCGCCGCGCTCAAGCAGGAGCGCCAACCCTCCCGCCCAGACACGACGGCGACCAAGGCCGAATACCAGAACGCCCTGGATGGGATCCTCGCTCGGGGCGTGTCGCCCAGCCTGGCACCGCTGGAGCTGGCCCGCACCAACCCCGAGTTGGCCCGCCGTCGCGCCGAGGCTTTCCGTCAGGAGGTCGCCCATGGCTAGTCTGCAAGGTCTGACCGGAGTTCTTCTTACCAAGGCCAAGCTCGCAACGATGCGGCAGCATATCGCCGCGCTCGGCGGCGGGAAGGTCGCGTCATGAGCCTGACCTCGCATCCGGTCACACGGCCCACCCTGGAAGACGCACGCTGCTTTGTCACGCTGCACGGCAAGCCGGCAGACACATTTGACGAGCGCCGAGCCCTCGCAGACGTGACGAGACGCTTGCAGGCAATGCGCGGAACCGAGCTGCTGGTCACTCTCGACTCGGCGGGCGTCTTTCTCGATCAGGAGTCAAACCCCCTCGAATCGCCGGTCGAGGAATTGCGGCGCTATGTCGAAGGGCAGGACGTGATCGCCACCGGCGCCCGTCACCAGGAGAGAACGCAAGACACGAGCTCTCACCGTCCCCCCGACTCGCTCGCCACCTTGATCGATGCCGTCTGTTTCTTGGTCTCTCGCGGCAAGCCCGTGAAGACGCCCGGCGAACACCAGCAGTTCACGAACGCAACGGCACGTTTGCGAGAGAAGAACGGGGCCGAGGTACTGCTGGTGCTCGATCTGGCCGGGGTTTTGCCGAGCGTCGATGGCTGGCGCTTCGAGGCGGAGGTGTGAGCTCCATGCAGCCGATGAGACTCAATTCGAAATCCAAGTGCTACGCCGCATCCACTCCGGCATGCGTCGTGGAAAGGTCATTCTGGATGCCGCTCGAGCGCATCCGGATTTCCATCAACAGTATCTGAGAGCGATCAACCATGGTGAGTAAACTATTCGAGGGATTCGGATTGAAGGCGAAGCCCAAGTCAACCGCCGACTGGCAAGCCGTAATCGAGCGTCTGTCGCACGGCCTGGAAGTCCTGGAGAGCAAACAAGCCACGCTGCAAGAGGAACAAGCCAGCTTGGCCTTGCCCGCCGCTCTTGGCGACATTAAAGCCCAAGCCCGACTCGATGCCATTGGAGCGGAGGTGGTCCAGGCGGACCATGAGGCATCGACCATGCGTGCGGCTCTGAGCGGCGCTCAGATGAAAAAGGCCAAGGCCGCCGAGGCCGAGCAGCACGCTCGCGATATGGCTAGGGCCAAGGATCTGCGCCAAGTGATCGCGGATCGCCGGGCATTTCTGCAGGAGACTTTCCAGCCCGCCGCGCGGAGGTTCGCGGAGGCCATCAAGCAGGACTTGGAGCAGCGCGCCAAGATACGCAAGACCACCGAGGTCGAGGTCGATACTCCCCACGCGGATTCACTCGCCATCGCCGCCTTGGTTGCGGAGCTGGAGTCGATTGGCGTTTGTCACCACCAACGTGACATCAATCTGCCCCGATTGGATGCGCCGAAAGCTGCGCTGGAGCACGCAACAACCAGACGCTGGACTCTTGAGGTCAATGCAGCCATTGCCCTGGCGCTCTTGCATCAGCCCAAACCATTACGGCGACCTTCCGAAGAGCTGGGCCAGCTGAGCGGAGTCTTGCTCGATCAGGTTTACCAAGCTGGTACGAGTCCTCTGGCCGAAAATGTCGAGTTGAGTCTCAGCAAATCGCCGGGCACCCAAGACTCGGGTGAAGAGCTGTCCGACCAGAAGGGAGCCCAGGATCAACCGGAAGCGGTCACCGCGTGAGGTAGACAGATGATCGATGTAACGCCACTCCTTGATCTCCGTCAGTGCATGGACAGCATGAGCCGAGCGCTGGAGTCGCTTTTGCGTGCCCGCGAGGACGTGGCCCTGCTGCCGCCTGGGACCTGTCATCTCGACCCACTGGATGAGGAGATCCAGCGGTTGCATGAGCAACTCGATCAAATCAAGGATGCTACCCACCGAGCTGGCTTCTCGTTACGGCCTGCCTTCGAGAACCCCATGCAACGCTAGGGATGGGTCCCGGAGCCGCATTACCTCCACACGCAAGCGTGGGGCCGCCCACTCACTCGTCGCAAGAGTCCACGTGAGCGGCAACCGCGCACCCATCTGAGATTCGCTCATGGCAAACCAGAACTTCGCCGTCCAGATCCTGATCAACGCCCGCGATCAAGCATCGAAAGTCGTCGGGCAGTTGACGGGCTCCGTTACCAAGCTCACGGCCGGCATCACGGCCGCCATCGCCGCCCTGTCCGGGTGGGCGTTCTCCAAGCTCTTCGGCGACTCGGTCGATGCCGCCGAGGCGCTCGAGCGTCAGATGGGCAAACTGCGGGGCGCCATCACCGCAACCGGTGGTGCCGCCGGGCTCACGGCCGAGGAGATCGACACCATGGCCCGGCGGCTCGACGAAGCAGGGCTCGGCGCGGCCGACGCCTTCCGCGATGCCGCCGCCGAGCTACTGACCTTCAAGTCGGTCGGCCGTGACGTCTTCGAGCGCACCCTGGCGCTCTCCCAGGATCTGGCCGATACCGGCTTTGGCAGCGTCGAATCCGCGGCCGTCATGATGGGCAAGGCCCTTGAGGACCCGGTCAAGGGGCTGACCGCCCTGGGCCGGGTCGGCGTCACCTTCACCGATGGCCAGCGGGCGCTCATCGGCCAGTTCGTCGCGATGGGGGACACAGCCAAGGCCCAGGGGGTCATCCTCGACGCCGTCGCCGGGCAGGTGGAAGGCGTCTCGTCGGCCATGGGCTCCGGGCTCTCCGGTGCCATCGATCTCGCGGGCAAGCGCCTGACCGACCTCAAGGAACAGCTCGGGCAGGGCATGCTGCCGGTGCTGACCGCCTTCTACAACAAGATCGCCGACCTCTACAAACAGCTGACCGAGTCCGGAGCGGTCCGCGAGTTCGGCGACATCCTCGCCGCCGCCTTCGGCAAGGCGATCGATGCCGGTCTGAACTTCCTCTCGACGCTCGACTTCAAGGCGCTGTTGCAGCGGGTGCAGGACTTCGCGGCCCAGGCCGGCCCGACACTGGTCGGATGGGGACAGACCCTCGCGGATCTGGCGGATCGGACCCAATCGGTCATGACGGCGATGTCGGCCGCGTGGAATGGGCTCCGAGGCACCATCGAAACGATCGGCCAGATCATCGCCAAGGCGATTGCTCTGCCCATGCAGGCGTACGCTACTGTCACCGCCGCCGCCGAACGTCTTGGTATCGTCTCCGAGGAGTGGGCCGGCAAGGTCAGGGCCGCCGCGGACAGCATGTCCGAGGCATCACGGAACTACGGCGAGGCGGCAAAACAGCATTTCACCGAAGCTGGGACTGCGCTTGGTCTGCTCGGCGACGCGCACGCGGACGTTACGCGATCCTCCGATGCTTTGACCGATGCCTACGCGGACCAGGAGGCCAAGCTCCAGGCGCTGATCTATGCCGAGGAGGCGCAGGCCATTGCGCTCGGCGGCAACAAGAAGGCGGTCGAGGACCTGCGTACCCCGGTCGAGCAGCTCTCGCAGCAGATCAACGCCCTCGAGATCGCCTACAAGGCGTTCATGTCGGTTGGGGACGTGCAGGGCGCCGCGCGGATCCGCTCGGAGATCGAGGAGCTGAAGAAGAGCCTCAAGGAGGCCAAGGACCAGGCGGATGTCACGGCGACCGCCGTCATCGAAGCCTTCGCCCGCATGGGCATTCAGACCAAGGAGCTGCTCGGGCGAACCCGCGACCAGGCGAAGGCGGATTTCGAAGTCATCAAGGCCAGCGGTCAGGCGACCCCGCAGGGCATCCAGGAGGCCTTCACGCAATACGCCGAGGCGGCCGTGGCAGCCAACGGTGGCGTGGTCGACTCGACCCTGCAGATCAAGGCGGCTCAGCAGGGATTGGCCGTCATCGTCTCCGAGACCGGACAGGTGCAGGTGCAGAGCGCCGAAGCGGCGGCCGAGGCCGAGCGGCGTCTGGCCGAACAGACCCGGGAAGCGACGGATGCCGGGCGCGAGCAGGCCGCCGCGGCGGAAGACACCGCCGCCGCCGTCGTCAATGTGGCGAGTAATGTCGCGTCGTTCGATCGCAGCGCGGCGCAGTCGGCATCCGTCACCCGCACCTGGTCGCAGACCATGAAATCTGCGGGCGTCGATCTGGAAGCACTCGGCGACTATGCCGACGTCGCCGAACAGAAGTTCAAGGAGGTCTACGAGACGCTCAGGGGTATGGACGCGTCTCGGGGCATTCTCAGTTACGACCTCTACGCCCACCAGCTCCGGACCATCGGCGAAAGGGCCGCTGCGGCCGCCGTGCGTGCCGCCGCACTGGCTCGAGCAGCCGACGAGCTGGACGCGAAACTCTCGGCTCTCAACGGCCGATATGTCGCCGGCGATCTGTCGCTCACCGACTACATCGCCAAGCTCGAGCGCATGGAGCGGACCTATGCCCGCCTTGGGGACGAGCGCCTCGAGGGACTGCGCGACGCGATCCGAGACGCCAAGCGCGAGATGGAGGATTTCACCGACAGCACCGAGAGCGGGCTCGCGTCACTCCAGATCGAATGGGCGCGGCTCAACGACCAGCAGGGTGAGGTGCTCAGGCTCCAGTATCTCCAGGACCAAATGGCGCTCCAGGCTCAACTCGCCGTGGCCAAGGCCCAGGGCAACCAGGCCGCCATCAAGGCGCTCCAGGAGCAGCTCCGCCTGCTCGAGGCCATCTACGAGAAGCGCCTCGACGCCATCAATGCTGAAGAGGAGGCGGCCCGCAAGCAGGCCGAGGAGAACGCCGCGGCCGAATCCTCGACCGCGACCGAGTCGACCGCCGTTCAACCCTCGCAATCCCAATCTGTCGCCGTTCTCCCCGTGCGCGTCGTCGACATACGCCTATCGTTGCCGTCGGGCAGGAGCGAAACCGTGCAGGTCGTCGAAGGGGGCGAAGCATTCTTGGAGCATTTCATGCGTGAGCTCGAGCGCGCGAAGAGCGTGGCGCTGTAGAACGCTCAGGCCCTCAACACGGAGAAATCCATGACCAAGCAATCCAAGATATCCCAGATTCCCCAGCTGAGGACCCGGCTGAAGCATCTGGCAGATATGCGCGAGCAGGGCGAACAGACCCTTGCCAAGACCCAGGATCGTCTAGCCAGCCTCCTCGCCGAGGCCGGTCTGACCGCATTCAGCCCACGGGAGGAGTGCGAGCGCATCCCGGGCCTCTGCGATTACCAGGAACTGGTCGGCAAGTGCGAGAGCCATCTGGAGGGCGTCGACAGCGCGATCGGTAAGGTAAAGCAGGCACTGGCCCACGCTCAGGCCGCCGCTTTCGTGAGTCTGATCTTGAGGCCAATGGAGGAGTTTGCTGGCGACTTCCCGCCCAGCCAGGAGACGAAGACGGTCATCCATTGATGAATGCGAAACCACCTCCGATCGTTGTCTCGAGCATATCTCAGAAGCAGCAACGACAGGCACGGCCACCGGCCAGCTCGCGCCCCAACATGGTGGCAGAGGCGCCCTTTACGTCTGACATCGTAGGATGCCTTGCGACTAGAAAAACCGCGCGGCGCGAAAACCCGCACCTCTTCATGTCCAGGAAGGACCCGCACGCTACCAACCGCCACGAATTGCCGCTCAGCCCGCGTCCGCATGGGCCATGGCCGTATGGATGCACCCTTTGCTAATTCTGTCACTGACGCTAACATCTAATTACCGTCACTGACAGGAAATGCACCCCATGACCGACCCTGCAACCCAGACACCCAGGAAGCGCGGACGCAAGCCGACTGGCAACGCCATGACCGGCGCCGAACGCCAGCGTCGATACCTAGAGCGCCTGAAGGCTGGCACTAATCCCGTCACTGACGCAAAACCGGACAATGCCGTCAGTGACAGAATAGAGGCACTCGAGCGCGAGCTGTCCGAAGCCCGCGAGACGACCAAGGGCTTGCTCCGCGAGCGCGCCGAGTCTGAGCGCACAATCCGGGCTCTTCGAGCCAGAGTAAGCAGCCTGGACACCAAGCTCCGCCAGGTCCTCGAGGAGCGTGTCCGCGAAGGCGAGCGGTTCATCCAGGAGCGCGATGAGGCACGCGCGGCCCTGAAAGCCGTCACTGACGAGAATTAGTCGAGCGATGAGGAGTTGTCCGAGCGGGACCGCCGGATCCGGGATCTGTACCAGCAAGGGACCACCAAGCGGGCGATCGGCCGCGAGCTGGGGATCTCGGACGGGACCGTTCGGAATGTCCTTGGTCGGCTGGGGATCGGATGAGTGCTCCGCGCGGGTGAGGACTTGGAGCTGGGTATACGTCGAAACCGTACCCCGAGTGCTCCGCGCGCGCGAGGGTGAGACTGAGCGGGACATCACTGCACGAACTGCAGGAGCGAGTGCTCCGCGCGCGCGAGGGTGAGACGGCCAGCAGGCGGTACAGATGACCAGGATCCTGGAGTGCTCCGCGCGCGCGAAGGTGATACCCGAGCCGGCCGGTTGGGGATCGGTTAGGCGTCAGTGACGCAAATCATGCAGGTCTGAGACCCGCCTACATGGCGGGTTTCTTGTATCTGAATCGTGACGAGTACTAACCAGATACCAACGGAGAGGGAGGGTCGGTCTCAGATCGACTCAAGACGGCCGAAATCCCGCCAAAAGTTCCCCCAGAGTTCCCCGAAAAAAGAAAGGAGCTAGGCTTTCGGCCTAACTCCTTGTTTTTTGGTGCCCAGGGGCGGAATCGAACCACCGACACGCGGATTTTCAGTCCGCTGCTCTACCAACTGAGCTACCTGGGCTAGGTATATCTACTCGGCATTTGCTGCCGAATTGAGCTGCTAATTTAAGCAGCTCGATATATGCCTGTCAAGGGGTATGCCGCTTTTTCGGGTGTCGTCCGTTAGGCGGCGCTCGGTGGGGTGAAGCCGGATGGGGGTTCGGCACCCTCGCCGAAGAAATACTCCTCCATCTGGGTTTCGAGGAACTTGCGCGCCTTGGGGTCGATGGGGCTGAGACGATTTTCGTTGATGAGCATCGTCTGATGTCGGAGCCATTCCTGCCAGGCCTCTTTGGAGACCTGGTCGTAGATGCGCTTGCCCAGGTCGCCCGGGTAGGGCGGGCGATCGAGGCCCTCGGCTTCTCGGTCGAGTTTGATGCAATGGACGGTATGGGTCATGACTGCTCCTGTGGGCGATCTGTCTTCGGCCGATGTCTGTCTATGATCGACCGATTTGGGACTCGAGCTCCTCCAGGATGCGTTTGACGGGTGCGGGAATGCCGAGATTCAGCGCCTCGTCCGGAGTTCTCCAGCATCGCCCATCGTCGTCCGCGATTCGGTCCGGTCCGCGCTCGAGTCGGATCAGCGCCACCTGGATGTCGAGCCGATAGTGACTGAAGGTGTGACGGCAGGAGGGGCGCATTTCAACCTTGGCCGGGAGCTGTCCGAGCTGCGACAGGCTCCAGTCGCCTGGATCCCTGCCCTCGGGCGTTTCGGGCAGGCTCCAGAGACCGCCCCAGATGCCGCTGGGCGGACGGCGTTCGAGCAGGATCTCGCCGGTCGGTCGCATGGCGATCAGCATTTGGGTCGTGCGCTCGGGAATCTTCTTGGCCGGTCGCGGTGTGGGAAGCTGGTGTTGCCGATTCTGCGACCTGGCCATGCAATGGCTCGCGACCGGACAGCGCTCGCAGGCCGGTCGGGCTCGGGTGCAGAGCGTGGCGCCCAGATCCATCATGCCTTGGTTGTAAAAGCCGGTATCGTTTCGGGGGGTGCAACGCTCGGCGAGCGTCCAGAGTCGCGCCAGAATCTGGCTGCTGCCGGGCCAGCCATCGATGCCGAAACAGCGGGTCAGGACGCGTTTGACGTTGCCGTCGAGGATCGGGTGATGTTGTCCCAACGCCAGCGAGAGGATGGCCCCGGCCGTCGATCGCCCGATTCCGGGCAGCGCGACGACCTGGTCGAAGTCCGAGGGGAATTGGCCTCGATGCCGATCCCGGACGATCTGGGCGGCACGATGCAGGTTGCGGGCACGGGCGTAATAGCCGAGACCTGACCAGTGCGCCAGCACGGCGTCGACGGGGGCATTGGCCAGGGTTCCGATGTCCGGGAAGCTCGTCATGAAGCGTTCGAAATAGGGAATGACGACCGCGACCTGAGTCTGCTGGAGCATGATCTCGGAGACCCAGACGGGATAGGGCGCGGGTTCGCGCTGCCAGGGCAGATCCTTGCGGCCGAAGACGGCATACCAGTCGAGCACGGCGCTCGCGAATGTCTCGGGCGTCATATCGTGCAAGGCCGGGTCTCGGGCTGGGGCGAATCGGGGCGGGGGATTGGAGCGGGTGATGGGAATCGAACCCACGTTAGAAGCTTGGGAAGCTCCTGTTCTACCATTGAACTACACCCGCAGCGAAGGA
Organism: Imhoffiella purpurea; assembly: GCF_000585215.1. Lineage (GTDB taxonomy): Bacteria > Pseudomonadota > Gammaproteobacteria > Chromatiales > Chromatiaceae > Imhoffiella > Imhoffiella purpurea. The sequence goes on from NZ_AONC01000077.1 coordinate 10,299, forward strand.
CTAGTCTATGCCCTCGCGACGCGTTAGGCAAGATCAGGAATCCATGCTGTACATGAACTCGATGGCCTCCCGGTAACGTTCGACGACCTTGTTGCGCTTGATCTTGAGCGTAGGTGTCAGCAGGCCGTTGTCGATCGACCAGGGTTCGAGCGTCAGCGTGATGCGACGAATCTTGGTGTATCCGGGAAAGTCGCGCAGGGCGAAGCGAATGCGCTTGAGGATGCCCTTGTGCAGCGGCGAGTCTTCCAGGCTGGCCGGGTGTTCGGGGTCGAGGCCGTATTCCCTGGCGAGTCCGCCCCAGAGGTCGGCGTTCAGGACTAGCAGTGCGGTGAGATAGGAGTGCCCCTCGCCGAGCACCACCACCTGATCGAACAGCGGATCCATGCCGATCGCCATCTCCAGATCCCCCGGCGGCACCTTCTCGCCGTTGGAGAGTACCAGGATGTCCTTGAGCCGGCCGGTGATATAGATGTGTCCGTTCTCGAGATGGGCCTGGTCGCCGGTGTGGAACCAGCCGTCCTGAGACAGGACCTCGGTGGTCGCGGCGTGGTTGTTCCAATAGCCCATCATGACGTTGTCGCCCTTGACCTGGAGCTCGTCGTCGGCGCCGATACGGACCTGGATGCCGCGGATGGGAACGCCGACGCTTTCCGGGATGTTCTTTTCGAGCGGGTTGAAGCTCACCACCGGACTGGTCTCGGTCAGGCCGTAGCCCTGGATCAGGGGTAGCCCGAGACCGATGAAGGTCTGTGCGACGCCGGTGGGCAGCGCGGCTCCGCCGCTGACGGCGGCGCGCATGCGTCCTCCCAGTCGCTCCATGACGGGCGCGCCCACCTTGCGCCTCAGCAAGGGCCAGAGCAGCAGCTTCGGATGCCAGCCCGCGCGTCCCTGCTTGCGCAGGAAGGCGCGCCAACCGGCCGATACGGCCAGATCGAACATCCAGCGCACCGCGGCCGGCTTGGTCTCGAGCTGGTCGGCGATGCGCTGGTAGATGCGCTCGAAGACGCGCGGCACGGCGATCACGACCGTCGGCCGTATCGTCTGCAGGTCCTCGGCGAGCTGGGCGATGGATCTGGAATAGACCACGGTCGAGCCGGACATCAGGGGTAGATAATAGCCGCCGGTGCGCTCCAGCATGTGCGAGAGCGGCAGGAAGGAGAGGAAAACGTCCTCGCGGTAGACGTTGATCAGGGTCAGGACGGCGTGGGCGTTGGTGAGGATGTTGTAATGGCTCAGCATCACGCCTTTCGGGCGTCCGGTGGTTCCCGAGGTGTAGACGATGGTCGCCAGCGATCTGGGGTCGCCCATGCGGGGTTGCAGCCCGGGCGCGGAGTCGGGCAGCCACTGGTCGGAGACCAGCACGCGCGGATCCTCCCTGGCCAGATCCTGGGCGGCCTGGCTGGATTCGAGGATGACGACCCGTGACGGACAGCTGGACTCGCCGATCGCCTCGGCCAGTCGGCGCCAGCGGCCCGCATCCTGGATCAGCAGGACCTTGACCGCGGCGTCCTGCAGGATGTAGGCGGCATTGTCGGCACGGTCGTCGGTATAGAGCGGCACCGTGACCAGGCCCAGCGAGAAGGCGGCCTGATCGAACATCACCCATTCGGGGCAGTTTCGCAGCAGTACGGCGACCCGGTCGCCGGGCTCCAGCGATTCGCCGGACAGGGCCTGGCGCCAGCGCGCCACCCATCGGCTCATATCGCCCCAGGTCAGATCCTTCCAGCCGTCGCCGCGCTCGTGATAGCGGTAGGCGACACGTTCGGGCGACCGAATGGTCCGTTGCAGAAAGAGCCCGTCCAGGGTTCTGGCGCGGTCGATCGCGATCAAGTCCTCGGACCATTGATTCACGGGGCTATCCTCATGTGGTCGTTGGCCGTACCTCGACGGGCTCCACAGGGATGATCGTCAGGGGTTATGGCATCGTGTCTCGTTTGGGCTGGAAAGCGAGGTCCAGCAAGCGGATGCCAACGGTATAAAGGCCGTCATGGTTTTGCAATGCTTGCGGATCAACCAGGCGCATTGCGAACTCTCCTTGACCTTGAAGGGGCTCGATTACGTACAATATTAGGCATATCTAATTTAGAGAAATCTAATATTCAAGGATTTCACCTTATGCCTTCGATCAAATTCCTCGCGGCCCTGGTCGCACTGCTGACCCTGGGTCTCCAGGGGGCGGCCGCGGCCTCTCTGGAAACCGCCGTCGCCGCCTATCACACCTTGCCCCGCGAGTACCGGCTCGACGGGATCGTCGAGGCGGTCAACCGCACCACGGTCTCGGCGCAGACGCAGGGGCAGGTGCAGGAGATCTACTACGACGTCGACGATTTCGTGGAGAAGAATGCCCTGATCGCGCGTCTCAAGGACACCGAGCATCGGGCGCGCGTCAGTCAGGCGGCCGCCGATCTGAAATCGGCCACGGCACGGCTGCAGCAGGCCAAGGACGAGCACGAGCGCGTCTCCGGTCTCTATCGCAAGAAGAACGTCTCCGATTCCGCGATGGACAAGGCGACCGCCGATCTGGCCAGCGCCCAGGCCGCCTTCGAGTCCGCGACGGCGCGTCTGGAGCAGGCGCAGGAGCAACTGGCCTACACCGAGATCCGCGCGCCCTATTCGGGCATCGTCACCCATAGGCACGTGGAATTGGGCGAGATCGCCAGCCCGGGATCGCCGGTCATGAGCGGGATCTCGCTCGACGAACTGCGGGTCAAGGTCGATGTTCCACAAAGCATCATCCCGGCGATCCGGCAGCGAGACTCGGAGGGCGTCCCCGGCGCGCGCGTCCGGGTCTATCTGCCTGGGGACGGGGTCATCGAGACCGGGAACATCACCGTCTTCCCCTATGCCGATCTGGGCTCCAACACCTTCAAGGTACGCATCGAGCTGCCCACTCAGCCGGGCGACAAGCTGCGCGCGCTCTTTCCCGGCATGTTCGTCAAGACCGGTTTCATCGTCGGCGACAAGTCCGAGCTGACCGTGCCGCGCCGGGCCGTCGTCCATCGTTCCGAGGTCACGGGCGTCTATGTCGTCGGCACCGAGGGGCGTGTCAGCTTCCGCCAGGTGCGTCTGGGCAGGACCCTGCCGGATGCCTATGCGATCCTGTCCGGCCTGACTGCCGGCGAGCGCGTGGCGCTCGATCCGATCGCGGCCGGCGTGACGCTCAAGGAGCAGGTGCTGGCACGCATGGAGGAAGTGGGGGAGGGCGGTCATGACTGAGCGACTCGGCATTGCCGGCCGGATCGCCAGCCGCTTCCAGGCCACCGAAATCACCCCCCTGCTGGCTCTCGTCGGACTGCTGCTGGGGCTCTTCGCGGTGATGGTGACGCCGCGCGAGGAGGAGCCCCAGATCGACGTCACCTTCGCCGACGTCTTCGTCCCCTTTCCCGGTGCCTCCGCCACCGAGATCGAGAACCTGGTCGCCGGGCCGGCCGAGCAGGTGCTCTCCGAGATCCCGGGCATCGAGCACGTCTATTCGGTCTCCCAGCCCGGCATGGCGGTGATCACCCTCCAGTACGAGGTCGGCGAGGACAACACCGATGCCGTGGTGCGTCTGTTCAGCAAGGTGCTGTCCAATGAGGACTGGCTGCCCGCCAACCTCGGCGCCGGCACCCCCATCGTCAAGCCCAAGGGCATCGACGACGTCCCCATCCTGACCGCGACCCTCTGGTCCAAGAACGCGCAGACCGGTGCCTTCGAGCTGGGACAGGTCGCGCATGCCATCGAGCAGGAACTCAAGCGCGTCCCCGGGACGCGCGACGTCTATACCCTGGGTGTCCCCGAACAGGTGGTCAGGGTGCTGCTGCAACCCGAGACGCTGGCCGGCTATGGCATCGACCTGGCGGATCTGCGCCGCTCGCTGCAAGCCGGAAACATCATCCGCGACGATCTCGCGGTGACCGCGAACAATCAGGAAATTCTGGTCCAGGCAGGGACCTTCCTCACCAGTCCCGAGCAGATCGGCGATCTGGTGGTGGGGCTTCACGGCGGACGCCCCGTCTTCCTGCGCGACGTCGCCACCATCGAGCGCGGTCCCGAGCAGCCCGAGACCTATGCGCGCATGGGGGCCGGTCCGAGCGCGGCCGAGTCCGGCGTCGACCTGATCGGCTCCACCCCGGCCGTTACCATCGCGGTGGCCAAGCAGGCCGGCGTCAACGCGGTCGACGTCGCCCAGGACGTGATCGATCGCTTCGATCAGCTGAAGGGCATCTTCATCCCCGACGACGTCCAGGTGACCGTGACCCGCAACTATGGCGCGACCGCGGACGCCAAGGCCAAGAAGCTCATCAGCAAGCTGACCTTCGCGACCGCCTCCGTGGTGCTGCTGGTGCTCTTCGCCATCGGCTGGCGCGAGGCGATCATCGTCGGTGCCGCGGTCGTCGTCACCCTGGCGATGACCCTCTTCGCCTCCTGGGCCTATGGCTTCACCCTCAACCGGGTGTCGCTGTTCGCGCTCATCTTTTCGATCGGCATCCTGGTCGACGACGCCATCGTGGTGGTGGAGAACATCCACAGGCACATGGCGATGGGCAAGGGGCGGCTGCTCGAGCTGATGCCGCGCGCGGTCGACGAAGTCGGCGGTCCGACGATTCTGGCGACCTTCACCGTCATCGCCGCCCTGCTGCCCATGGCCTTCGTCAGCGGTCTCATGGGGCCCTACATGAGCCCCATCCCCATCAACGCCTCCATGGGTATGCTCATCTCGCTCATGGTCGCCTTCGTCTTCACGCCCTGGATGACCAACTTCATGCTGGGGCGCGTCTCGCATGCGCATGCCGATTCGACCGCGCACGCGGACAAGGGACCGGGCTGGATGGACCGGGTCTTCTCCAGGCTCATAAGGCCCTTTCTCGCCGGGCGCCGGGGCATCCTCAACCGCTGGCTGCTGCTCGCCAGCGTGCTGATGCTGATCGCCGGTTCCATCTGGCTCGCGGTCGACCGCATCGTGGTGCTCAAGATGCTGCCCTTCGACAACAAGAGCGAGTTCCAGGTCGTGCTCGACATGCCGGAGGGAACCAGTCTGGAGCAGACGGCGCGCGTGCTGGCCGAGATGGGCGACTATCTCTCCACCGTTCCCGAGGTCACCGACTATCAGATCTACGCGGGGACCTCGGCGCCGATCAACTTCAACGGTCTGGTGCGCCAGTACTATCTGCGCGAGGGCGCCAATCTGGGCGATCTCCAGGTCAACCTGACCGATCATCACCATCGCGACAAGAAGAGCCACACCATCGCCGCCGAGCTGCGCGCCCCGCTGCAGGAGATCGCCAGACGTCTCGACGGCAATGCCAAGATCGTCGAGATCCCGCCCGGTCCGCCGGTGCTCTCGCCCCTGGTCGCCGAGGTCTATGGCCTGAACTACGCAGGCCAGATCCGGGTCGCCAAGGAGGTGCGCGGGGTCTTCGAGTCGACGCCCGACATCGTGGATGTCGACGATTCGGTCGAATTCCCCTCGCGCAAGCTGACCCTGGTGGTGGATCGGGCCAAGGCGGCGCGTCTCGGGGTCGAGCAGTCGAGTATCGCGGCGGCGCTGGCGACGGTGCTGGATGGCGAGGACATGAGCTATCTGCACGGGGCCAACGTCAAGTACGCGGTGCCGATCCGGGTCGTCTACAGCGAGGCCGACAAGGCGGACCTGGAGCAGGTCATGGCCCTGCGGGTGCGCTCCTCGTCCGGACAGCTGGTTCCGCTCTCGGAGATCCTCGCGGTGGTGGACGGATCGCGCGAGCACAGCATCCATCACAAGGATCTGCTGCCGGTGGTCTATGTCACCGGCGACATGGCGGGCCGGACCGACAGTCCGCTCTACGGTCTGTTCGAGATCGCCTCCACCCTGAGCCAGGACATGGGGCTCGAGCAGTGGTATCGCCAGGCGCCGACCAATCCCTACGAGTACAGCCTCAAGTGGGACGGCGAGTGGCAGATCACCTACGAGACCTTCCGCGACATGGGCATCGCCTACGGGGTGGGGCTGATCCTCATCTATCTGCTGGTGGTCGCCCAGTTCCGCAGCTATCTGGTGCCGCTGGTGATCATGGCGCCCATTCCTCTGACCCTGATCGGCATCCTGCCCGGTCACGCCATCCTGGGCGCCCAGTTCACCGCGACCTCCATGATCGGCATGATCGCGCTGGCCGGCATCATCGTGCGCAACTCCATCCTGCTGGTCGACTTCATCAATCAGCAGGTGCGCGAGGGCAAGGCGTTCGAGGAGGCCGTGATCAGCTCGGCCGTGGTGCGCGCCAAGCCGATCGCCCTGACCGCGGTCGCCGCCATGGCCGGGGCCGTCTTCATCCTCGACGACCCCATCTTCTCCGGTCTGGCGGTCTCGCTGCTGTTCGGTCTCTTCGTTTCGACCCTGCTGACCCTGGTCGTCATACCGGTGGTCTATTACGGGGTGATGCGCAAGCGGGTGGATTGGATCCGGACCTCCACGGCCTGATCCGGTCCGGGAAGGGGATCGCGTTCATCGCGAGATCCTTCCCGGATCCTCGATCTGGGCTATTCGGATCGGTTATCGCTGATCGCCGGCGCTGCCTCGGTCGATGCGGCGCCCCGGCCGGGTCGGGCTTGGACGCGCGGGGATCCTGTTGCCGCGCCGATCGCGCCGGGCGTCGTTCGAGGGACCGGCTCGGCGATTGATGCTTGGGCGCGTGGGTTCGGGCGGGCGTATCCCCTGGCCGTCTCCTCTGCTTCGGGGCGCGGGGCGACGGTCCGGGATCGGCCTTCTCGGCTGTTGATTGGGTGGCGGGCGGGCCTGTCGGTCGCGGTCCCGGTCTCCATGACCTCGGTCGCGCTGACGGGGGCGTCGATCGGGCGGCCTGGCGGGCCTGTCTTCCCTGCGGTGGTCGCGGTAGTAGGGCGGTGGCCGGTGGCGCTTCGCCCGATAATAGCGATACCTCGGGTAGTGCCAGGGCGAAGAGTAGTACCAGGGCGAGGGATAGTAGAAGAACGGGGCGTCGTACAGAAACATCGGCCCGTAGCCCAAATAAAGGTGCGTGGTCACTCTGGGCCAGTCATCCGCATAGGTCCCATAGGGGACCGTTTCGTACGCAACCTCCTCGGTGACCGTGCTGCCGTGGAGGAGATAGGCGTCGTACCCGTTCGGCCAGGTTCGTTCCACGATCGGCGGGGCGGCCGTGCAGCCTGCGAGACCGATCAGGATGCCCAGAAGCGTCACTGATCGCGCGAGCGTTGGTTGCATGTGCGTCGGCATGGAAGGGGTCCCGCCTGGATGTGTGCTGTCTCGATCTGGCCGATGTCGGTTGGACAAGCGCGTTCGGGCCGAAGATCCTGATGAGGTTGCGCCGCGGGGATGCTAGGGTGCGAGTCCGGCGGGGATGACGCTGTTCCAGGACTGGAATGGAACGATGGCGAGCAGGTGAAGATCGTTCCCCTGGCGTTCGCAGAGAATGCGGAAGCTGTAGAGACCGTATTCCATGGTTCCCTCGAGTCGCGACTCCGGGGGCAGGGATCCGAGCGCCGGCTGGATCAGCAGCCGCTGGCAGGTGTCCAGCAGCCTTTCGACGAAGCGTCTGGCCTGGACCTGGGAGTCCCGGGCGATGAAGGCGGCGATCGCCTCAGAATCGTCCAGGGCGGCGCGCGACCAGATCAGCTCTCCAGCCATCGGTCCAACCGCTGCTTGGCCTCGGAGTTGAGATAGCCGCGTCCCAGGGCGATGTCCTCACGCCCCTTGCGCAGCTTCTCCATGACGTAGAGATGGTACTGGATGTCCTCCAGCGTGCAGTCGTCCGGAAGACGACGCAGCAATTCCGTCACTTCCTGTTTCGCGCTCAACATGCCCCTGACCCTCTCGGCTCGGATCGGTTCCGACTGAATTTCAAGCTAGCATAGCCTGCCCGATCGCCACGAGCGGGGCAATGGCGACGGGGCCATCTCAGCCGCCCGTGACCGGCGGGAAGAAGGCGACCTCGTCGCCATCGCCCACTTCCGTCTCGGGACGGACGAGCTCCTGATTGACCGCGTAGAGCAGGGGTTCGTCCGGGGCGAACGCCTCGGCCCAGATACCGCCGCGATCGCGGAGATGGCCGCGCAGATCCTCCATGGTGGAAACCGACGCGGGACGTGGGAGCGATTCACCCTCGCTCTGCAGACGTTCGCGCAGACTGGCGAAATAGAGGATGCGCAGCATGGTGAGGGGGACCTCGATCGGCTAGGTCAGTGGAGCAGTTCGGAGAAAGGCAGGAAGTCCACCAGATCGCCGCGCGCGATGGTATGTCCGGGCGGGATCTCGATGAATCCATCCGCCCAGGCGACCGATGATAGCACCGCGGACGAGCGGGTGGGGTAGACCGCCAGCTCGGGTTCGCCGTCGGCGCCCGTCTCGATTCGGGCACGATGGAACTCGGTGCGCTTGTCCGGCTTGGGCCAGTCGAATCCGGCGCGGATCTTGAGCGCACGCGGCGCGTGCTCGCCGGTCAGCCCCTGCAGGCGGCGCAGGATGGGGCGGCCGAAGAGACAGAAGGTGACGAACAGCGAGACCGGATTGCCGGGGCTGCCGAAGAAGGGGATACCCTTCACGCGGCCGAAGACGACCGGCTTGCCCGGCCGGATGGCGATGTTCCACAGCTCCAGTGTGCCGAGCGCCTCGACGGCGGGCCGGATGTGATCCTCCTCCCCGACCGAGACGCCGCCGCTGGCGACGATGAGATCCGCCGTCGCGGCACCGCGGCTCAGGGCATCCTTGGTCGCCTCGAGCGTGTCGGCGACGATTCCGAGATCCACGACCTCGCAGCCCATGGACCGGAGCAGTCCCATGAGTGCAAAGCGGTTGGAGTTGTAGATCTGCCCCGGGCCCAGCGGGCTGCCGGGCATCACCAGTTCGTCGCCGCTGGCCAGTACGGCGACCCGCAGGCGCCGATAGACCTGGAGCTCGGCCACGCCGACCGAGGCGGCCAGTCCCAGATGCTGGGGAGCCAATCGGGTTCCGGCGGCGATCACCTCGGCCCCGGTCTCGATGTCCTCTCCGGCGCGGCGGATGTTGCCCCCCGCCTTGATGTCGGTCGGGATGAGGACATGGTCGCCATCGCGCTCGCAGGCCTCCTGGACCACGACCGTGTCGGTGCCCTCGGGGACCGGCGCCCCGGTGAAGATGCGCGCGGCGGTGCCTGGCGCGAGCGGGTCGCCCGCGCTTCCGGCCGGGATGCGCTGGACGACCGGCAGCCGGCCGCCGTGCTCGGCGAGATCGGCGTGCCGGATGGCGTAGCCGTCCATGGCGCTGTTGTCCCAGGCAGGGACCTGGATACCGCTGACCACCGGGGTCGCGAGCACGCGTCCCAATGCCGCCTCGGTCGGGAGCGTTTCGGTCTCGGCGATGGGTTCGACCCGCGAGGCCAGAAAGGCGATGGCCTCGTCCTTGGTGAGTGGGCGGCTGGTTCCGGAACCGGTGCCGCACGCGTTGGGCTTGGTCATGTCGGTCGTCTCAGTGCTCGCACAGCCGAGGAATCAGCTGGGCGAAATTGCAGGGGCGGGTGCGGACGTCGAGCTGAGGCAGCAGGATCCGGTCCCAGGCGGTGCGGCAGGCGCCGGTCGAGCCGGGCAGGCAGAAGAGGAAGGTGCCGTTGGCCAGTCCGGCGAAGGCGCGCGACTGGAGCGTGGAGGCGCCGATCTCCTGGAAGGAGATCTGGCGGAAGAGCTCGCCGAAGCCCTCGACCAGCTTGTCCAGCAGCGGCTGCAGCGCCTCCGGTGTGCTGTCGCGTCCGGTGACGCCGGTCCCGCCCGTGCTCAGGATGACGTCCACCTCGGGATCGGCGATCCAGCGCGAGACGACCGCACGCAGCCTGTAGACGTCGTCCGGAACGATCTCCTTGGCGACGACCTGATGGCCGGCCGCCTCGGCCTTCTCCTCGAGCAGTCTGCCCGAGGTGTCCTGGTCCTCGCTCCGGCTGTCCGAGACGGTCAGCACGGCGATTCGGAGTGGCAGGAAATCCTGCTCCACGAAATGTCCGCCCATGGTCCTCTACCTTTGTCTTGTCGTTATCGGGTCAGCGGTCGGTGCTCGAACGGGTCATATCCACTTGGGGACCAGGATGAGGCCCCACATGAGCATGCAGAAGGCAATGCTGCTGAAGACAGCGGCGGAGGCGATGTCCTTGGCTCGGCCAGAGAGTTCGTGGCGCTCCAGTCCGACGCGGTCGACATTGGCCTCGATCGCCGAGTTCAGCAGCTCCACGATGGGCACCATCAGCAGACTGCCCACCAGGATGGCCCGCTCGACTGGGGTCTCGCCGAGCCAGAGCCCCAGCGGCAACAGCGGAATGAGTAAGAAGACCTCCTGTCTGAAGGCCTCTTCCAGCTCGAAGCAGGCCTTGAATCCCTTCATCGAATAGCCGAATGCATAGAGGATGCGACGCCATCCCCTGGCGTTCTGGTTAGCCATTCACGTCCTCGCTTGCGCCGGGACGCCAGGCCAGGTCCAGGTGACGGGCCGCGCGAACGTCGTCGAGACGGCGCACCGGCATGGTATGAGGCGCTCCCTTCACCAGTTCGGGATTCTCCCGGGCCTCGCGGCGAATGGCGATCATGGCCTCGACGAATCCGTCGAGATCCTCCTTGCTTTCGGTTTCGGTCGGCTCGATCAGCAGACACTCGGGGACCAGGAGCGGGAAATAGGTGGTCGGGGCATGATAGCCGTAGTCCAGGAGACGCTTGGCGAAGTCCATGGCGTTGACGCCGAACTGGCGCGACTCGGGCTTGAGGGTGACGATGAATTCGTGGCTGGCGCGGCGTTGCGGATAGGCGGCCTCGAATCCGGCCTCCTTCAGACGCGCCATCAGATAGTTGGCGTTCAGCGTGGCGAACTCGGCGACCCGGCCCATGCCTTCGCGGCCGAGCATGCGGGCGTAGACATAGGCGCGCAGCAGGATACCCATGTTGCCGCCGAAGGCGTTGAGACGGCCGATGCTGTCCGGGCGCTCGGATTCGGTCAACCAGCGGTAGGCGTCGCCGTCGCGGGCGACCAGCGGGACCGGCAGGAAGGGCTCCAGCCGGGGCGAGACGCCCACGGGACCCGCGCCCGGTCCGCCGCCGCCGTGCGGGGTGGAGAAGGTCTTGTGCAGGTTCATGTGGATGACGTCGAAGCCCATGTCGCCGGGTCGGACCTTGCCGAGGATGGCGTTGAGGTTGGCGCCGTCGTAATAGAGGAGCCCGCCGGCGGTGTGCACGGTGCGGGCGATGGCCTGGATATTCCGGTCGAAGACGCCGACCGTGCTCGGATTGGTGAGCATGATGCCGGCGGTCTGGGGGCCGACGGCGGCCTCGAGCGCAGCCAGATCGACATCGCCGTCGTCGCCGGTCGGGATCTCGCGCACCTTGAATCCGCACATGACCGCCGAGGCAGGGTTGGTGCCGTGGGCCGCGTCCGGGACCAGGATCTCGGTGCGGGCATGATCGCCGCGCGATCTGTGATAGGCACGGATCATGGCGACGCCGGCGAATTCGCCCTGGGCCCCGGCCGAGGGCGCCAGCGACACTGCATGCATCCCGGTGACCGACTTGAGGATCTCCTGCAGGTCGTGGAGACAGGCCAGGACGCCCTGACCGTGGGTGTCGGGCGCCAGCGGATGGCGGCCGAGGAAGCCGGGCAGCATGGCCAGACTGTTACAGGCCCTCGGGTTGTACTTCATGGTGCAGGAGCCGAGCGGGTAGAAATGGGTGTCGATCGAGAAATTCCGCTGCGACAGCCGGGTGTAGTGACGAACCGCCTGCATCTCCGAGACCTCGGGCAGGGCGGGGCGGGAGCGCCGACGCAGTCCGGCTGGGATGTCCTGGATCTCGGGTTTGGTGAGCGGTGCCTGGGCGCCGGCCCTGCGGCCCGGCCGGGATTGTTCGTGAATCAGCATGGCGGTTCGGGGGTCGATGAGGGATGAAGTGGCGTCGGGCAGGACCTGGGTGCAACCTGCCCGATCGGGATGGCGTCAGAGTGCGGCCAGCGCGGCCTCGTAGTCGGGCTCCTGGGTGATCTCGGGCACCAGCTGGGTGTAGACGACCTTGTCGTCGGCATCCAGAACCACCACGGCGCGGGCGGTGATGCCGGCCAGCGGGCCGTCCTCGATCAGCACGCCGTAGTCCTTGGCGAAGTTGCGCGAGCGCATCATGGAGAGACCGATCACGTTGTCGACGCCCTCGGCGCCGCAGAAACGGCCCATGGCGAAGGGCAGGTCGGCCGAGACGACCAGTGCGACGGCATCGGTCTTGGCGGCCATGGCTTCGTTGAATTTCTTGGTCGAGGTGGCGCACACCGGGGTGTCGAGACTGGGCACGATGTTCAGCAGTTTCTTCTTGCCCGCGAAGTCGGCCAGCGACTTGTCGGCCAGGTCTTTGTCGACCAGCTTGAAGTCGGGCGCGGGGCTGCCGACGGCGGGCAGGTCGCCGCTGAGCGCGACAGGATTACCTTGAAGTGCGGTCTGTGCCATGGGAAATCTCCGAGTTGGATGACGATTGATCCGAACGAGGCATGCATGGATATTCGGGCGTTCGTCGTGCGCCCTGTGTCGCCCGGCCACAACATTGTGGTGCCGGATAGGTCGAAACAAAGCTCTCGCTGTCTTCGGCCGGTGTCGCCGACAGCCTTTGCGAGGCCGATCAGCATAGCCGGGCCGGGTCGCTCGTCAACCGGAACAGCTGTCAGCCTCCAGCTCCCGGCGGCGGTCAGGCCGCCTGGCTCAGGGTTTCGGCGATGCTGGCCAGCTTGTCGGCATACTCCCGCATCTCGTCTTGGGTTCGGATCTCGGTCGCGCAGGTCAGGATGGCCGAGCCGAGTTCGGGATAATCCGCGCTCAGGTCGAATCCCCCGAGCACGTTCCGCTCGGCCAGCGAACGCAGGAGATCGGCGGCCGGCATCGGCAGACGCAGCACGCGCTCGTGGAAGACCGGACCCTCGAACAGAGGCTCGACGCCTGGGATCGCCGTCAGCATCTCGACCAGTCGCGCCGTGTTGGCATGACAATGGGCCGCGACCCGCTCCAGCCCCTCGGCCCCGAGCAGCGACATGTGAATGGTCGCCGCCGTCACCAGCAGACCCTGGTTGGTGCAGATGTTGGAGGTCGCCTTGGCGCGGCGGATGTGCTGCTCGCGAGCCTGCAGCGTGAGCGTGAAGCCGGGTTTGCCGTCCAGATCGATCGTGCGTCCGACGATGCGGCCGGGCAGCTGGCGCATGTGCTCCTTTTTGCAGCAGAGAAAACCGGCATAGGGTCCGCCGGACGAGAGCGGCATACCGAGCGGCTGGGCCTCGCCGCAGGCCATGTCGGCGCCCCGCTCGCCCCAGTCGCCTGGTGGCGACAGCAAGGCCAGGGCGATCGGGTTGACCACGCCGATGACCAGTGCGTTGCGGGCGTGGGTCCAATCGGTCAGCGCGTCCACGTCCTCGAGGACGCCGAAGAAATTGGGCTGACCGATGACGAGTGCCGCGAATTCCTCGTCTCCAGCCGCGGCCTCGACCTGTTCGAGGGGCGTATGGCCTCCTCGACTGTCGAACCGGATCTCGACCAGCTCGATCCCCTGGGGCTCGACGATCGCCCGTACCGTGCGCCGATAGGCCGGATGCAGTGCGCTGGGGATCAGGATGCGGTTCGATTTGTTCTTGCGGTTGGCCCGCACTGCCATGAGCACCGCCTCGGCGAGCGCGGAGGCGCCGTCGTAGAGCGAGGCGTTGGAGACGTCCAGCCCGGTGAGCGAGCTCATCATCGACTGGAATTCGTAGAGCAGCTGTAGGGTCCCCTGGCTGGCCTCGGCCTGATAAGGGGTGTAGGCGCTGTAGAACTCGCCGCGCGTGGCGATCTGCCACACGGCCGCCGGAATGTGATGGTCGTAGGCGCCGGCACCGATGAAGCACAGCGGCTGGCCGTCGGCGCGCGCGCGCGCCTGCATCAGCGCCGCGATCTCCATCTCGGACAGGCCCGCCGGGATGTCCGTCAGCTCGCCGACCTGCAGCTCGGCCGGGATCTCGTCGAAGAGGTCGGCGATCGAATCGGCGCCGATCCTCTCCAGCATGGCGGAGATGTCTTCGTGGGTATGGGGTACGAAAGGCATAAAGAGATTCCAGGGTCCGCCGGGCGGACCCGTCTAGAAAGGTGCGCGGCGGCGTGCGGCTCGGTCAGTCCTCTTCCTCGACGACCTGCTCGTAGGCGGCGGCGTTCAGCAGCGCGTCCAGGGCGGACATGTCGCTGGGGGCGAAACGGAAGATCCAGCCGTCCTCGTAGGGGCTGGTGTTGATGGCGTCCGGGGTGTCGGTCAGGATGGCGTTGGCCTCGACGATCTCGCCCGCCAGCGGGCTGTAGATGTCGGAGGCGGCCTTCACCGACTCGACCACGGCGGTGGCCTCCCCGGCGCCCACCTTGCGGCCGACCTCGGGCGCCTCGACGAAGACGATGTCGCCGAGCGCCTCCTGGGCATGGTCCGTGATGCCGACGGTCAGGGTGCCGTCGCCGTTGTCCTTCACCCATTCGTGGGTCTTGCTGTATTTGAGATCGTTTGGCACGTCGCTCATGTTGTTCTCCAATGTGGTTCGGACGGGCTCTTGTGGTGTTTGGGCATGGGCCGAGTCGAATCGCGAGCTCGGTCCCTTGCCTGGTCCTACAGATCGATACGGATCCGGCCGTGTCGAACGAAGGGCGGTTTCAGAATACGGGCCGCGACCGGCTTGCCGCGGATCTCGACCTCGCAGGTCTCGCCCATTCCGGGCTGGACGCGGGCGAGGGCGATGGAGCGCTCCAGGGTGGGCGAGAATCCGCCCGAGGTGATCTCGCCGACCTCGCGCCCCTCGGCCAGCACCTTCTGGTGGCTGCGGATGACGCCGCGTCCGGTGAGCAGCAGTCCGACGAACACCCGGCGATTCGGATCCTGACGCACCTTGGACAGCGCCTCGCGCCCGATGAAATCCCGCTCCTCGGGTGCCCAGGCGAGGGTCCATCCCAATCCGGATTCGAGCGGGCCGATCTCGTCGTCCATGTCCTGGCCGTAGAGGTTCATCCCGGCCTCCAGGCGTAGCGTATCGCGCGCGCCGAGCCCGCAGGGGCGGATGCCGGCCTCGGCCAGTGCGCTCCACAGGTCCGCGGCCTCCTCGGCCGGCAGCATGATCTCGAATCCATCCTCGCCCGTGTACCCGGTGCGGCCGACGAACCAGCGTTCGTCGTCGGCGGCGAAGAATGGCTCGAGCCGCATCGCCTCGGCGCGCATGGCCTCCGGGAGCAGCGGTTCGGTACGGGAGCGGGCCTCCGGGCCCTGGATGGCGATCATCGCCAGGTCGTCGCGCGGGCGGATCTCGAGCGCTGCGTCCCGGGCGTGCTCGCGCATCCAGGCGATGTCATTGTCCGCGGTGGCGGCATTGACGACCAGCCGATAGCGGTTCGGGCCGCGGGCGTAGACGATGAGGTCGTCGACGACGCCGCCGGCCGGGTTCAGCATGCAGCTGTAGAGCGCCTTGCCGGGCGACTGGAGCTTGGCGACGTCGTTGGCGAGCAGCCGTCTCAGGAAGGTCTGCGCATCCTCGCCCTCGATGTCGACCGGGCGCATGTGCGAGACGTCGAACATGCCGGCGGCACGGCGCACGGCATGATGTTCTTCGATCTGGGAGCCGTAGTGCAGGGGCATGTCCCAGCCGCCGAAGGGAACGATGCGGGCGCCGAGACGCTCGTGCTCTGAAAATAGTGGGGTCTGTCGTCCCATTCGACTCTCCAAGTGGACCTGGTCAGGGATCGCACCGCCTCGCTGGGCGGCAACGACAACACGAGGCCGAGGTACGCTGACCCCGACATCGCCCCTCTGTCCTAGACCTGAGAGTTTGCAGCCGGTCCCGCAAGCGCCGAGCTGCTGCCCCGTCGGTGGGTGGCGGCCGATGATGCCGTCACCGCTCTCCAGAGTCGGTCGTTATTTCCGCGGTCCCTTTGCCTGAGCGATTCCGGGCGGTGTTGCGCCTTCGGCGCCGGCTTCGTGAGCCGGTCTCTCCCGCGGAACATGACACGAATGCGAACTATAAGCGCGGATCGGCCGGATTTCCAGCCGATCCGGCCGACACGGGGGTCAGTTCGTGGTCTTGTCGTCGTCCTTGTCGTTCGAGTCGGTTTGACGCCGGAAGACGGTGCCTCCGCAATCGGCGCAGGGCGGGATGCGTCCGGCCTTGACGAAATGGGTCTCGGCGCCGCAGCGGTCGCAGACCAGCGTGCCCGGACCCGTGATCTCGCCGGCCTGGTAGAGGCTCATCTGGCGCGCGGACTCGGCCCAGCGCGCCAGCTGCAGGCTGGTCTGATCGGCGACCATCTTGAACATATCCATCATCCGCTTCTCGACCAGTTCCAGGTCGAAGCGCCACCAGTCGCGGACGTCCTGGCCGGTCTCGGCGATGTAGTTGGCGGCGTCCTCGATGTCGCGGCGGATGTACTCGGAGACTTTCTGGGCCTCCTCGCGGCTCAGCTCGCCGAGTTCGACCATGTTGTCGCGAACCGTTTCGAGGATCTCGCGGAACTTGGGTGCCGACTCTTCCTGGGTCTTTTCGATGGTCTCGTGCGTCTGCTTGAGCATCCGCTCGTAAGCCTGCACCAGTGTGTCGACCGTTTCGTTCTTGTGATCCTGGGTCATGTGCTACCTCCGGATGCTCCAGTGGAGAATCGACCGCACTGCGGCCGTCGAGGCTAGGATAGCAAAAGCCCTGCTCGGTCTCGGCACAATTCGGTCGTCGAGAGGGGGCGGGGGCGTGCTTCGCGGTCGCCGCACCCGGGGCCTCTGCGTTATCCTTGATAGGATCGAATTCAACCCTCGTTGTCACAAGACCGGAATTCCATGCAGACCGATTACGATCCGCGCTCCATCGAAGCGGCGGCCCAGCGCTATTGGGAAGAAAACAAGTCCTTCAAGGCGGTCGAAGACCCCGCTCGCGAGAAGTACTATTGTCTCTCCATGTTCCCCTATCCATCGGGGAAGCTTCATATGGGGCACGTGCGCAACTACACCATCGGCGACGTGATCGCGCGCTATCAGCGGATGCTCGGCAAGAACGTGCTCCAGCCCATGGGGTGGGACGCCTTCGGTTTGCCGGCCGAGAACGCGGCCATCCAGCACGGCATTCCGCCCTCGCAGTGGACCAAGTCGAACATCGCCTACATGAAGGGCCAGCTCAACCAGCTCGGCTTCGGCTACGACTGGGAGCGCGAGCTGGCCACCTGCGACGCCGACTACTACCGCTGGGAGCAGTGGCTCTTCACCCGCCTGATCGAGAAGGGCCTGGCCTACCGCTCTACGGCGACGGTCAACTGGGATCCGGTCGACCAGACTGTCCTGGCCAACGAGCAGGTCATCGACGGCAAGGGCTGGCGCTCGGGCGCCCCGGTCGAGAAGCGCGAGATCGAGCAGTGGTTCGTGCGCATCACCGACTATGCCCAGGAACTGCTGGACGCGCTCGACGGGCTGGAGGGCTGGCCCGAGCGGGTGCGCACCATGCAGCGCAACTGGATCGGGCGCTCCGAGGGCGTGGCCATGGACTTCGGCATCCAGGGCTCGGGCGAGACGCTCGGCATCTATACGACCCGTCCCGATACCCTGATGGGCGTCACCTATGTCGCCGTCGCCGCCGAGCATCCGCTGGCCCACCGCGCCGCCGAGACCAGCCCCGAGCTCGCCGCCTTCATCGATGAATGCCGCCAGGGCGGTACTTCGGAGGCCGAGATCGAGACCATGGAGAAGAGGGGCTTCCCGCTCGGGATCGACGCCGTCCATCCCATCAGCGGGGAGCCGGTGCCCATCTATGCCGCCAACTTCGTACTCATGGGCTACGGCACGGGCGCCGTCATGGCGGTGCCGGCGCACGACCAGCGCGACTGGGAGTTCGCCGAGCGCTACGGCATCCCCAAGAAGGCGGTCATCCGCTCGGCCGACGGCAGCCCCTGCGGGATCGAGGAGGGCGCCTACACCGAGAAGGGCGTGCTCTTCGATTCGGGCGCCTTCGACGGTCTGACCTCGGCCGATGCCTTCGACGCCATCGCCGACTGGCTCTCCGAGCACGGCAAGGGCGGCAAGACGGTCAACTTCCGTCTGCGCGACTGGGGCGTCTCGCGCCAGCGTTACTGGGGTTGTCCCATCCCGGTGGTGCGCACCGCCAACGGCGATGCCCGTCCCGAGACCGAGCTTCCGGTGCGTCTGCCCGAGGACGTGGTGGTCGACGGATCCGGTTCGCCGCTCAAGCAGATGCCGTACTTCTCCGACATCGGCAACGGCGAAACCCGAGAGACCGACACCTTCGATACCTTCTTCGAGTCGAGTTGGTACTACGCCCGCTACTGCTCGGCCGACTGCGAGACCGCCATGCTCGACGAGCGCGCCAGATACTGGCTGCCGGTCGACCAGTATGTCGGCGGCATCGAACACGCCGTGCTGCATCTGCTCTATGCGCGCTTCTTCCACAAGCTGATGCGCGACGAGGGCCTGGTCGACTGCGACGAGCCCTTCGCCAACCTGCTGACCCAGGGCATGGTGATCGCCGAGACCTGGTACCGCGAGGGTGCCGACGGGCGCAAGGAGTGGTTCAACCCGGCCGACGTCGAGGTCGAGCGCGACGACAAGGGCAAGGTGGTCGGCGCCAGGCTCGCGTCGGACGGTCAGCCCGTGATCTTCGGCGGCATCGAGAAGATGTCCAAGTCCAAGAACAACGGCGTGGATCCCCAGGTGCTGACCGAGCGCTACGGCGCCGACACGGTGCGGCTCTACACCATGTTCACCTCGCCGCCCGACCAGTCGCTCGAATGGAACGACGAGGGCGTCGAGGGCGCCTTCCGCTTCATCCGGCGTCTCTGGTCGCTCGCCGTCGGCGAGGCCGAGGCCATCCGTGCCGCCGGCGCTCCGGCCGATCTCGACGAGCCGGCCCAGGAGGCGCGCCGCGAGATCCATACCGCGCTCAAGAAGGCGCTCTACGACTACGAGCGCCAGCAGTTCAACACGGTCGTCTCGGGCTGCATGACCATGGTCAACGTCCTCTACCGTCTGGAGGCGTCTCCGGCGCGCGCCGCGCTGATCCGCGAGGGGGTCGGGATCGTCCTGCGTCTGCTCGGACCCATCGCCCCGCACGTCACGCACCATCTCTGGCGCGAGCTGGGCTTCGGCGAGGACATCCTCAGCGCCGATTGGCCCAAGGTCGACGAGGAGGCGCTCAAGCAGGACAGCATCGAGTACGTGCTCCAGATCAACGGCAAGATGCGCGGCAGCGTCAAGGTGCACGCAGACGCCGACAAGGCGGCCGTGGAGGCGGCGGCCCTGGACAGCGAGCCGGTGCAGAAATTCGTCGGCGACAAGCCGGTGCGCAAGGTGATCGTGGTGCCCAACAAGCTCGTCAACGTCGTGGCCTGAGGGAGCGTCAGCGCATGTTCAGCCATTGCCTCGGTACTGCTCCACTCCGGCGCGTCACTCGGATGCGGATCGGGGTTTGGCTGCTGTCGCTCGCCCTGATCGCCTCGCTCGTCTCGGGGTGCGGATTCCGTTTGCGCGGCGAGGTCGAGATCCCCGAGACGCTCACTCCCATCTATATCCAGGCGAGCGCCGGCTCACCGGTGCGCCGCTCGATCCAGGATCTGCTCGCCGGCAGCCAGGTGCGGCTGACCGAAAATCCGGCTGAGGCCAAGCTGCGTCTGCGCATCCTCTCCGAGGGGCGCTCGTCGCGTGTCGCAGCGGTGGACGTGAACGGCAAGACGCTGGCCTACGAGCTGCACTATGTCGTCCGTTTCGATGCGGTCGCCGCCGACGGGGCGCAGAAGGTTCCGCCCCAGACCATGGATCTGGTGCGCAACTTCGACAATCCGGACGTCGAGGTCTTGGGCAAGCAGCTCGAAGAGAATCTCATCTACGAGGATTTCGCCACCGATGCCGCCGACCGTATTCTGATGCGGCTGCGGGCGGTGTTGAATTAGCTACCAGCTACCAGCTACCAGCTACCAGCTACCAGCTACCAGCTACCAGCTACCAGCTACCAGCTACCAGCTACCAGCTACCAGCTACCA
>NZ_AONC01000078.1 GCF_000585215.1 Imhoffiella purpurea
GTAAGCGTTCAGACCCTCCTCCTCCCTTGGGGACGTGAAGACAGACGGGCTCCGCTATGGCAAAGTCAAAACCACGACCTAAACGACGCCAGCATCCGGGTGCTGTCCGGACGCGACCCGACGAGGCGATGCATCTCTCGCACGATGACCTGACGCAGATCGACGAAGCCGTTCTCCAAGAGCTGGAGGAGCGGGCGCTGCGTGCGTTGTCGGTGAAGCTGTTGGCCGACCTGAAGGAGGCGCATGAGCGTCTCGGTCAGAACCCGAGCAACAGTTCGCGCCCGCCCAGCAGCCGTGCCCCTTGGGAAGGCGTTGTTGCGTCAGAAGAGGTGCCGGATTCTGGAGAGCAATCCCCTGAGGAGACACGTGAACCGGAAGATCGCGACGCCCCTGGCCGTGCGGCAGAGGAGACTCAGGAGCAGGAGACGGACAGGTCATCAAAACGCCCTGGGCAGCCCCCTGGTCGTGCGGGTCACGGACGCACCCAGCGCCTGACGGTGCATGAGGAGCGCCATCATCATCCTGAAGTGTGCGGGCTCTGTGGTGAGCCCTTGACGGCGAGCCACGACACCCGCGCCCACAGTGCCCATTACATGATCGACCTGATCCTGCCGAGCGCGGAGCAGGCGGGGCTGCAGGTCGTCCAGATCAAGCATGTCTATCAGGCCCGCCGCTGCGGATGCGGCCACTGGACGGCGGCGCAGCCCGCGCATCAAGGGCCCGAGGACGCATGGACGGTGGCGCTCAGCGAGCGGCATCTGGCCGGTCCCCTGCTGGTGGCGCTGATCTGTGCGCTGGCGCTGCGCATGCGCCTGTCGCGTCGGCGCATCCAGGAATTCCTGGCCGACTGGCTGGGGCTCTCGCTGGGCGTGGCGACCATCAATCAGTGCGTCCATGAAGCCGGACGCGCCTTGGCTCCGGTGGAAGAGCAATTGCTCACCGAGGTGCGCGCCAGTGAGTTGCTGCATGCCGACGAGACGAGTTGGATCGAGAACGGGCATCTGCTGTGGCTGTGGGTCTTCACCAACGCCACCACGACGCTTTTTCGCATCGGACGGCGCTCGCAGGATCTGCTCCAGGGCGTGCTCGGGGGGCTGTTCGCCGGCTGGCTGATGAGCGACGGTTACTGGGCCTACCGCGATTATGATCAACGCCTGCGCTGTCTGGCCCATCTCCTGCGCAAGGCGCGGGGGATCGAGGAGAGCCTCGACCGCTCGGTGAGCGGCTTCGGACGGGCGTTGCACGAACACCTCGATGCCCTCATGGAGAGCGTCTACGCCGCCCGCGAAGGACCACCCCCGCGGTCGTTGCGCCAACAGCACGCTGCCGCGCTCAACGCCCTCTTTGCGCTGTGCCTCGCCCAGGCCGAGTCCCAGCACGCCAAGACGCGCGCGCTCGCCCGCGAGTTGCTCAACGACTGGGACACCTTCTGGGTCGTGCTCGATCATCCCGATCTGCCGCTGACCAACAACCGCGCCGAGCGCGCCCTGCGCCACTGGGTCATCGCCCGACGGATCGGCTACGGAACGCGCAACGCCCAGGGCTCGCGCGTCTTCGCCACGCTGGCCAGCGTGATCGAGACCTGCCGTCAGCGCGGACACTCGCCCTGGCTCTTCATCGCCGAGGTTATGCGCGAGCGTCGTCAGGGGCGACCGGCTCCCGTTCTGCCGCCACCTGCTGCGGCGTGAGAGCAGGGGG
>NZ_AONC01000079.1 GCF_000585215.1 Imhoffiella purpurea
CGGGCCGCGGCCGCTCTCGGCGAGCGAGCGCGAAACGCTCGCGGTGCAATGGCGGCAACGCCTCGCCGGGGCCGCCCAGCAGGCGCTGCAGGCCGGCAAGCTCGGGGGCGAACTGGCCCGCACGATCGAACACCTGCTCCAGCCCCAGCTGCCCTGGCGCATGCTGCTGGCGCGCTATCTCACCTCCCACGCCCGGGACGACTACGACTATCACCGCCCCTCGCGCCGCGAGGGCGACTTCATCCTGCCGCGACTGCACAGCCATCAGATGGATCTGGCCGTGGCGATCGATACCTCGGGCTCGATCCGCGATGCCGAGCTCGACGACTTCATCGCCGAGATCGACGCCATCAAGGGGCAGGTCAGCGCCCGAGTCACACTGCTGCCCTGCGATGCGCGGCTCTCCCCGGACGCGCCCTTCCGGTTCGAGCCCTGGGACCCGTTCCGGAAACCGGTCCGGATCGGCGGGGGCGGAGGAACCAGCTTCCTGCCGGTCTTCGAGTGGCTCGCCGCACAGGACCGATCCCCCGACCTCCTTGTCTATTTCACCGACGCCAACGGGGTCTTCCCCGAGCGCGAGCCGCCCTATCCGGTCATCTGGCTGGTGAAGGGCCGTACCGCCGTGCCCTGGGGACAGCGGATCCAGCTCAACTGACCCCGCCGATCCAGCCTCGAACGCACAGCGGACAAACTCGGACCCGTTCGGCCGTCCCGGCTCCTCCACCGGTGGTCAATGCCGGCTTCATTGTGTTTTCATCCTCTCTCCACGCGCCATCGAGCATATTGAGGCACCCTCGGTCCGGCGTTACCTTCGCGATGGGAACTCAGCGGACGAGGTGCCCTCTGAGCTAGGAATCATGACGACCAAACCGCGCCCCCGAATCCGAAGACTCCTATTCGCCGCCGGCGCCCTCGCCGCCGTCGGGCTCGCATCCCCACCCGCCCAGGCATACCGTCTGCCCGACATGGGCAGCTCCGCGGACGCGGTCATGTCGACCGGGGCCGAGCAGCGACTCGGCAAGGCCTTCATGCGCAGCGTGCGCGAATCCCTGAAGGTGGTCGACGACCCGACCCTGACCAGCTACATCGAGAGCCTCGGACAGACCCTGGTGGCCGCCGACCCGGAGGCCTCGGGGAATTTCACCTTCTTCCTGATCGACGAGCCGGTGATCAACGCCTTCGCCGGACCCGGCGGCTATATCGGCGTCTTCGCCGGGCTCGTCCTGGCCGCCGAGACCGAGAGCGAACTGGCCGCGGTCATGGCCCACGAGATCGCCCACGTCACCCAGCGCCACCTGATGCGCGGCATCGAGGCCCAGAGCAAGATGACGGTCCCGGCCATGGCATTGCTGGTCGCGGCGGCCATCCTGGGCGCACAGGTCTCGGCCGACGCCGGAGCCGCCGCCATCGTCGGCGTTCAGGCCGCCGCGCTGCAGAGCCAGATCAACTTCACCCGCGACAACGAAAAGGAGGCCGACCGCCTAGGCATCGCCACCCTCGCGAACGCGGGCTTCGACCCCTATGCCATGCCCGGCTTCTTCGAAAAGTTGAGCAAATCCAGTCGGCTCTACGAAAACAATGCCCCCGAATTCCTGCGCACCCACCCGGTCAACAGCAACCGCATCGCCGACGCCCTGGGCCGCGCCGACGATCATGGTGCCCGACAGCGCCCGGACAGCCTGCGCTTCCAGCTGACGCGCGCCAATCTGCGCCAGCGTTCCTATTCGCGCGCCGAACTCTCGGTGGCCCATTTCCGCGACACGCTGCGCGAGGGCCGGCTGCGCAGCGAGACGGCCGAGCGCTACGGCTACGCCCTGGCGCTGGAACGTGCCGGCCAGCTCTCACGGGCCAAGGAGATGACGGCCAAGCTGCTCTCGGCCCAGCCGAGTCAGATGGAATTCGTCATTCTGGACGCGCGTCTCGACCGCAAACTGGGCAAGGCCAATCAGGCCGTGGAGCACCTGCGCCAAGCCGTCAGTCTGTCATCGGACCAGTGGCCGCTGAGGGTCGCCTATGCCGAGGCCCTGCTGGACGCTGGCAGGCCGAACAAGGCGATGGACGAGCTCATGGCGGTCGCCAGACTGCGCCCGGGCAACGCCTTCCTCTACGAGATGCTGGAGCGGGCGGCCATGAAGGCGGGCAACCGCGCCGCGACCCACCGTTTCCGCGCCGAAAAGCTCTATGCCGAGGGCGATCTCGAACCCGCCATCCGACAACTTGAGATTGCATTGCGCGGACGCGATATTCCCTATCACGACGCAGCCCAGATCCAGGCGAGACTCGACGCCTGGAAAGAAGAAGAGCGCGATCAGAAGCGCCAGGACAAAGGAGGCCAAAACCGCCGGTAGACCCGGGCCGAAGATCGGCCGACGCCTCAGCCACCATGCCGGCGCCTTCGAGACCTGCGAGGGTCGCCCGGCTCAGGACTGGGCCATGCCCGGCGCATCCGACCGACGCTCACCCGGAAACCGTCGATGTCACGGTGTCGCGCCATCGCGCCGACCGGTTCGAACTCATCACGGCAAGACCGTCCTTTGGCGAGTCAGGACGCAACGAACGAAGGCTCGCACCCTTCATTTCACCACTGATGCTCGACAGGAGATTCCTGCATGATCGATGCGAAACGTAGAATCCTGCTGAAAGGCTCACTCGCGGCCGGCTCGGTCGGCGTCGCGGCCGGCACCGGACTGCTCGCACCCGGACAGGTGCTCGCGGAATGGAACGAGGCCGCCTTCCGCGCCAAGGACATCCCGAGCGCTCTGGACAACCTGATGGGAGCCGACGGCGCCGAGGTCAGCGAGCGGATCAAGATCAAGGCACCGGACATCGCCGAGAACGGCGCCGTGGTCCCCGTCACCGTCGAAACGGATCTGGAGGACGTCACCTCGATCGCCATCATCGCCTCCGAGAACCAGACGCCCCTGATCGCCTCCTTCGACCTGACCCCTGCCTCGATTCCATTCGTCGCCACCCGCATCAAGATGGCCAAGACCGCGGACGTGGTCGCCGTCGTCAAGGCGGGCGGCACACTCTACAAGAACGCCAAGAACGTCAAGGTCACCATCGGCGGATGCGGCGGCTGATCGCCGGCGGCCACGCCTATACCGAATAAAAAGCCGATATTGGAGGAATGCAACCGATGCCAGACATCAAGATTCGCGCGAAGCTGAGCGGTGACGAAACCACCGTCAAATGCCTCATGAGCCATCCCATGGAGACCGGACTGCGCAAGGACAGCAAAACCGGCGAACTGGTGCCCGCCCACTTCATTCAGGAGGTCGTCTGCAAGCACAAGGACCAGGTCGTGATGACCGCGTCCTGGAGCGGCGGCGTCTCCAAGAATCCCTACCTCTCCTTCAAGTTCAAGGGCGGGGCGTCCGGGGATCCGATCGAGATCGCCTGGACCGACAACAAGGGAGAATCCAGCAGCGCCTCGGATACCATCTCCTAAGGACGTGTCGAGGTCGATTCCGGCGACCCGCAGTGGGGGACGCCGGAATCGATGCGATGCCCGGCCCGCCTTCCGTCAGCCCTCGCGCAGACGGCCGACATGGCGCAAGGCATGCGCGTCGTCGAGGGGACCCGTATAGATCTTGAGCGAACCCTCGGGGCGCCGACGGAACCTTTTGTAGGGCCAGAGATACTGCTCGGGACAGGTCAGGACGCAGCGCTCGATGCCTTCGTTGAGCGCGCGCGCGGCGATCGCATCGTCGTCGCTCGCGATGCCCTCCGGGGCCGGGATGCAATGCAGCCTGAATCCGCAGACGTCTCGAAGCCGCTCGGCGAACAGGAAGACGACCGGGGCACCCGTGCGTTTGGCCAGACGGTTGACCAGCAGCATGGTGAATGCCGGCTCGCCGAAGAATGGCGCGAAGACGGCCCCCTTGTCGGCCTTGGGCTCCTGGTCGGGCAGGATGCCGACGAACTCGCCGCGTTCCAGCGCCTGGATCAGCACCCGAATGCCCTTGGGCGTGATGGGCGCGAGCTCGCCGCCGGTCCGTGCCCGCGAGTCGCGAATCAGGTCGTCGAGATAGCGCTGAGGCTTGTAGAAGATGGCCGTGGGCCCCTGAGCGGCCAGATAGAGTCCGGCCAGCTCCCAGGCACCGATATGGGGGGAGAGCACGATCAGCCCCTTGCCATTCTCGCGCCGCAGCCATTCGCCGCCTCTCACCTCCTTGATCAGACCCAGGACCTGCTCGACCGGACGCAGCCAGAGATAGCCGATCTCCGCATAGGTCTTGCCGAACTCCCTGAGGTTGCGGTCGCGCAGCCGGATCTGCTCGCGCTCGGACAGATGCGGCAGACAGAGTGCGATGTTCAGCAATGCATTGCGGCGCTGCCGGTTCGGCCAGCGCGCCACCAGGGCTCCGACAGCAGCACCCAGCCGATGATTCATCGACAAGGGCAGACGTGAGATCAGGTGTACCACCAGATGCGCCAGACCATCCTTCAAGACCAGTCCCAAGGCACGGCGATCCTTCGCCGGTCGCTTCGGCGCGGGCTGTTTCGGCAGAGACGATTTCGTCACTCGATTCTCCTCGCAAACGCCATCCACCCGCCCCGTCGGGGCGGAGGCAACCCGACATGCCCGTGGAGGCCGCCGGTGAAATTCGAACCAACCGCCCACAATTAGGCGAATTCATAAAACGAGCCCGAGGCTCCGAGAGATCGCGGCATCCCCTCGGCGGGACAGGGACCGGCCCGCCCGGGACGACTGCGGCACACCACCACCATCGCAGACCCATCGAATATGGAGGAAGACCCCATATGCAAGACGATCAACCCAAAGGACTCAGCCCCCAAGAGGCCATCGAGCTGCTCGAAGGCCATCCGCAGGCGGTCCTGGTGGACATCCGTTCCTCCATGGAATATCTCTTCGTCGGCCACCCCAAGGGCTCGGTCCACATCCCCTGGATCGACGAGCCCGACTGGGTCGTCAACCCGCACTTCGTCACCGAGATCCGCAAACTCCTATTGGGAGGCGCCGTCTGCGACCAGGATACCGGCTGCGCCCCGGTCATCCTCATCTGCCGCAGCGGCAAACGGTCGCTCGAGGCCGGCAAGGCCCTGATCAACGAGGGCTTCAAGACCGTCTACCATGTCGAGGAGGGTTTCGAGGGCGATCTCGACGAGCAGCATCATCGCAGCAGCACCGGCGGATGGCGCTTCCATGGGCTTCCCTGGGAACAATGCTGAGACGCGGAGGCCGCCGGGGGATCGGCGGCCTTCCGGCTGGGCGTCCGCATTCAGTCGCGAATGCCCAGCTCCATCCTCCGGTACTCGGCGTCGCGCCGACAGCGACCCAGGAACTGGAGCTGGCGCACGATCTCGCGCGCGGCCTGCAGGTTGGACGGACAGGGATCGGCCAAGAGGGCATGCAGCTCCTTGTCGAGCGCGGCGCAGCGCTCGGCCAGCTGGGTCAGCACCTCGGCCACCGCGGTCGCGGGATCGGAGCGGTTCGTCGCCTCGGCGAGGATCTCCTGCAGCTCCATCCGCTCCATCAGGGAGGCCCCCTGGCTGCCGGGAATCTCGGCCCGACCGGAATCGGCCGAGCCGCCCTCGGGATAGAGACTGAAGAGATACTCCGCCCTGGCGAGCGGATCGGTCAGTGTCCGGTAGGCCTCCTCGACCTGGTTCAGCGCCTGCACGTTCCCAGCCGAATCCACATCGTTGTCGACACCATAGCAGATGCGCTGGGCGCTGCGAAGCAGGGCGCGATAGCGCTCCGCCAACAGGCTCGCGTCGATCGCGAAGCTCATCGGCAGGTCGAACAGCTCGAAATAATTCTTGGCGGAATTCAACACTACGAAGGGAATGGACGGGACCCTCACCCGGCTGCAATCGAGACGACCCAAGACTGGCCTCATCCCCCCATGCTAGCCGGATTGGCGGCGAAGGCAAGTGCCTATCTGCATCGGAGCACCCGCGGATGCCATCGGCGGATTCAGACGTTGGCGACGACGCGCTGCACGTCGAGCTTGACGTCGACGGCGGCGCAGCTCGTCGGGGGACGCTGACCGGAGGCGTCGCGGCGATCGACCAGCTGCTGGAGATCGATCTTGTTCAGATGCTCGTAGATGAGATCGCTCAGATCGTTCCAGAGATCGTGGGTGAGACAGGGGCCGTTGTCCTGGCAGTTGTGGGCACCGCCGCAACGGGTGGTATCGACGCTCTCGTCCACCGCCGAGATGACCTCGGCGACATGGATGTCGGCGGCGGCACGCGCGAGATTGTAGCCGCCCCCCGGCCCCCGGACGCTGGTCACCAGGGCGCGCTTGCGCAGCTTGGCGAACAGCTGTTCCAGATAGGACAGAGAGATTCCCTGCCGTTGCGCGATATCGGCGAGCGCGATGGGACCCTGACCCTGATGAATGGCCAGATCCAGCATGGCGGTCACGGCATAGCGGCCCTTGGTCGTCAATCTCACGTGCAGCTTCCTCCAGCCTCGTTTTGCAGCATGGAATGATACGTTACCCGACCAGAACGATCAATTAAGCCCCACGCCCCTTGGGGTCGTCCGAATCGGCTGCGTCGGGCTCGGTCGCCGGCTCGATGGTCATGGAGTCGAGATCGCCGTCATGCTCGAAGCGCGTCATGATGCCATGCGATTCCAGCGTCAGCGACATGGCCTCCATGCGCCGATCCATCTGATGGATATGATCGAGCATGCGGTTGATGGCGTTGGCGACCGGATCGGGCGCATCGCGGGTAGCGCCATAGGCGTCGAAGCCGATGCGCTTGGCGGTATCGGCGCGACGCTGCGCCCGCGCATCGCCGACCGGCTCGATGATGCGCCCCGGCACGCCCACCGCGGTCGCCCCCGACGGAACGGACTTGACCACCACCGCGTTGGAGCCGATCCGGGCACCGTCGCCGATCTCGATCGGCCCCAGCACCTTGGCTCCCGCTCCCACCACCACGTCGTGCCCGAGCGTCGGATGGCGCTTGCCCTTCTGCCAGCTGGTTCCGCCCAGGGTCACGCCATGGTAGAGGGTGCAGTCGTCGCCGATCACCGCGGTCTCGCCGATCACCACGCCCATCCCGTGATCGATGAAGAAGCGCCGCCCGATAACGGCGCCGGGATGGATCTCGATGCCGGTCAGGAGGCGCGCCACGTTCGACAGCACCCGCGCCAGCCACTTGGAGTCCCGATGCCACAGCCAGTGCGCCAGACGATGCGCCATCACCGCATGCAGGCCGGGATAAGTGGTCAGCACCTCGAAGCCGTTTCGGGCCGCCGGGTCGCGATCGAAGACGCAGCGAATATCTTCCTTCAGTCGGGCGAACATGGACCTCACTCGTGTTGGGTGGATGGGGATTGGGAGGAATCTTCGGCCTGAGACTCCTGCCGTTTGAAACGGCCGGCCGTCTTACGGCCCTGGGCCGCGCTCAGGATGCCACGCAGGATATTGAGCTCGATACGGTCGGGACGCGCCCGGTTGAACAGACGCCTCAAACGTTTCATCAGGGTCCGCGACTGATCCGGATCGCTGAAACCGATCTGGATCAGCGTCTCGCGCAGATGCCCGTAGAGCCCCTCCATCTCGTCGGCCGTGGCCAGATCCCGGCGCGCTTCGTCGGACGAAGCCGCAGCGGTCCGCCCTCCGGTCTCCAGAAACCCGCGGCGGACCTCGTAGGCCAGCACCTGGGCGGCGGCGGCGATGTTCAGCGAGCTGAAATCGGGATTGGTCGGGATATGGACCAGATAATGACAGCGGGCCAGTTCCTCGTTCGTGAGACCGGAGCTCTCGCGCCCGAAGACCAGTGCGACCTCGCCCTCGGCGGACTCATCCAGCAGACGGTGGGCACACTCGAGGGGCTCCAGCACCGGCCATTCGATGCTGCGCAGACGCGCGCTCGCACCGATCACCAGGCGGCAGCCGGCCAGCGCATCGACCAGATTCTCGTGGATTCCGGCGCCCTCGAGCAGATCGTCGGCGCCCGAGGCTCGGGCCATGGCCTCGGCATCCGGTCTGGCCTTGGGCGCCACCAGCTCCATGCGCGAAAGACCCATGGTCTTCATCGCCCTGGCGACGGCCCCGATGTTGCCGGCATGGGTCGTTTCGACCAGCACGAAGCGGATTCGCGCGAGCGAGTCGGTCATTTGGTCTATCATGGGGGATCAGTTCATCAAGATTATCGCTGTATCGTCGAACCATGATACAGCGGCCGCCCCGGATATCCTTCACGACATGCATCCAAGTCTCAACATCGCCATCCGCGCCGCCCGCAGTGCCGGCAAGCTGCTGCTTCGCTTCTCCGACCGCGTCGACCAGATCCGCTTCGAATCCAAGAGCCGCCACGACTTCGTCAGCGACGTCGACCGCGCCGCGGAGGCCGCCATCATCCAGGAATTGCGCGGACGCTTCCCCAACCACGCCATCCTGGCCGAGGAGAGCGGCGAGCAGGGCAGCGGCGACTATCAGTGGATCATCGACCCGCTGGACGGAACCACCAACTATCTCCACGGCTTTCCACAGTACTCGGTCTCCATCGCGCTCAAATACAAGGGCCAGCTCGAATGCGGGGTGGTCTACGACCCGCTGCGCGAGGAGATGTTCACCGCCGCGCGCGGCCAGGGCGCCCAGCTCAACGACCGCAAGATCCGGGTCAGCAGCCGCCAGACGCTCGACGGAGCGCTCGTCGGCACCGGCTTCCCCTTCCGCGATCAGCGCTACATCGACGCCTATCTCGGCATGTTCAAGGCCATGACCCAGATCACCGCCGGACTGCGTCGTCCGGGCTCGGCCGCGCTCGATCTGGCCTATGCCGCGGCCGGACGCACCGACGGATTCTGGGAGATCGGGCTCTCGCCCTGGGACTGCGCCGCGGGCGCACTGCTGGTGAAGGAAGCGGGCGGTACGGTCACCGACCTGAGCGGCGGCGAGCGCTTCCTGGAGACGGGCAATCTGGTCGCGGGCAACCTGCGGGTCCACCGCGACATCCTCGACCTGATCAAGCCCTTCCTCAACGAGAAGTTGAGCGCCTGATCCAGCCCCGAACACCCAGCGGGTCCGGCGCCGAACCGGCGCGAATCAGCCCGGCTGGGTCGGGAAGCCGGCGCGCGGTCCGATGCCGTAGCGGTCGCGGCTGTAGAGCGGAGGCCCCTGCATGTAGATCCCGACCAGTCGCGCCAGGGATTCGAGCGCGTCCAGATGGATGCGCTCGTAGCCGTGCGAGGCGTCGACGCCGAAGGTCACCAGGGCGGTACGCACGTCGTTGCCCGCCTCCAGCGCGGCCGCGCTGTCCGAACGGTAGTATTTGAAGACGTCGCGCTGGTGCGGGATGGCGAATTCCTGACACAGCTGGATGATGCGGTGGGTCAGGTGGTAATCGAAGGGGCCGCTCTGGTCGGCCATGGCGATGGTGACCCCGAATTCGCTCGAGTTCTGTCCCGGCGCCGTGGTGCCGTTGTCGATGGTGAGCATCTCGGCGACGTCCTGATGCAGCGCGGCCGAGGCGCCCGAACCCACCTCCTCCGAGATGGTGAACAGGGGGTGACAGTCGACCGGCAGGTCGAGCCCCTCGCGATGGACCGATTCGATCGCGGCGAGGAGCACGGCGGCACCGGCCTTGTCGTCGAGATGGCGCGAGTTGATGAAGCCTGTATCCGTGATCTCGGGCGCGGTGTCGATGGCGATGAAATCGCCCACATGGACGCCGAGACGCAGCAGATCCTCGAGCGTGCGCACCTTGGCATCGATGCGAAGCTCGACGTGCTCCCAGCCGCCGGGCTGATTGTCGATCTCCGGGGCGAAGGTATGGCCTGAGGCCTTGAGCGGCAGGATGGTGCCGCGCCACTGACAGTGATCGGTGAACAGGGTGGCGCGTGCGCCCTCGGCGAAGCGTGCGTTCCAATGCCCGACCGGCACCAGTTCGAGCCGACCGTTCTCCTTGAGCGACTTGACCATGGCGCCGAGCGTGTCGATGTGGGCCACCACGGCCCGGTCCGGCTCCGAGACCCGGCCCTTCAGGGTCGCGCGAATGGCGCCCCGTCGGGTCAGCTCGAAGGGAACGCTCAGACGCTCCAGCTCCTCGCTCACCAGGTGCACGACCCGATCGGTATAGCCCGACGGGCTCGGGGTGAACAACAGCCGGAGCAGGATGTCGACCAGATATTCGGAGTCGATGTGGGGTAGCTTCACGCGTCGTCCTCACGGGCGGCAGTGAGTGGAAAGAGCAGATCGACGAAGCGCTCCGCCGTCGGCTGCGGCTCGTGGTTGGCCAACCCGGGCCGCTCGTTGGCCTCGATGATGACATACTCCGGGCCGCCGACCGAAGGGACGATGAAATCCAGGCCGGTCACCGGGATGTCGATCGCCCGTGCCGCGGCGACGGCCGCCTCGACGAGACGCGGATGCAGCGCGTCGGTCACGTCGTGAATGGTGCCGCCGGTGTGCAGATTGGCCGTCTTGCGCACCTGCAGCTGTTCGCCCTCGGGCAACACGTCGCTCATCTCGTAGCCCGCCTGCTTGACGCAGCGCTCGGTCTCGCTGTCCAGGGGGATCGAGCTCTCGCCGCCGGTCGCCGCCCGTCGGCGCCGGCTCTGGGCCTGGATGAGGTCGTGGATGCTGTGCTGACCCGTGCCCACGACATGGGCCGGGCGCCGGATGGCGGCCGCCACGACCTGGAAATCGATCACCACGACGCGCAGATCGTCACCCTCGACGAACTCCTCCAGGATGACGGTATCGCAGATCCGCTTGGCCGCGGCGATCGCCTCCTCCAGCGTCTCGGGATCGCGAACGTCGACACTGATGCCGGCACCTTGCTCGCCTCGGGCCGGCTTGACCACCAGACGTGTGAGCTTGGAGAGAAAGGCTTCCGCCTGATCGAGCGCCTCGAAACGGGCCTGCTCGGGCACCCTCAGGCCGGCACGCCGGAGCAGACGATGGGTCACCGACTTGTCGTCGCAGCGACTCATGGCGACCGCGCTGGTCAATTCGGTCAGACTCTCGCGACAGACGATCCGACGCCCGCCGAGCACCAAGGCGAAATAGCCGGCCGGGGCGTCGATCACCTCGATGCCGATCCCGCGCCGACGCGCCTCGTTGACGATGATGCTGGCATAGGGGTTGAGATCGCCCTCCGGCTGGCGCCCCATGAAGAGCGGTTCGTTGAAGGCGTTCTTGTTCTTGAGGGCGAATGCCGGGATCCGCTCGAAGCCGAGCTTCTGGTAGAGCCGGATCGCGTTGG
Organism: Imhoffiella purpurea; assembly: GCF_000585215.1. GTDB lineage: Bacteria > Pseudomonadota > Gammaproteobacteria > Chromatiales > Chromatiaceae > Imhoffiella > Imhoffiella purpurea. The sequence goes on from NZ_AONC01000079.1 coordinate 11,197, forward strand.
TATTGTCGTGCATGACCGAAAGGTCCAGGAAGGAACGGCCGCGCGCGAGGAAGAACTCGATCACCTGGCGCACCAGCGACTCGCCGATCCCGGGATAGGTCGCCTGGGCGTCGACCGCCAGCGCCCAGAGGCTGGCGCCGTTCTCGGGATCGCCGAAGGCCGCCGCATGATCGACTCCATTGACCACGCCGAGCAGGCTCCCGTCCTGCTCGTCCTCGGCCACCCAGTAGGTCAGCACCTTCGATGTCCGCTGCGACCAGATGAAGTCGGCGCCGGGCGGCACCATCCGCCGGCTGATGTAGAGACGCTGGATGGCCTCGGCATCGTCATGGCTGTTGAGCAGGCGGATATGGAAGCCCTTGGGCCGGCGCTGACAGGACTGATAGCGCTCGAACCAGAGCCGGAAGGTGTGCGACGGATCGAGAAAGAGATCCTGAGGCGCATAGGAGAGCACCACGTGCGGATCGTTGAGGTAGAGCGCGACGTCGCGCTTGCCCGGACGCTCGTCCTGCAGGGCCGTGGCCAGGCTCATGGGGTCGGAGAAGGTCTGACCGAAGAGCAGCCTGCCCCAGCCGCAATCCACCGTCGCCGCATGACCCGTCTCCTGGTCCGGTCGCGGCTTCCGGTCCCAGTTCTTGACCGAGGGCGCGCTGCTCCGTTCGAGACGGTGATGGATGCGGTCTTTCATAATCATGATCGCCTGTCCTGTGTCGCTCGCATTGATCGGATAACCCTCAGGCCTCAGACCCCGTGCTCCTGCAGCCACATCTCGAGGAGCGCGACCTGCCACAGCTTGGAGCCCCGCAGCGGCGTGATGTGATCGTCCGGCGCGGCCAGCAGCTCGTCGACATAGGCCGGCTGGAAGAGTCCGCGCTCGCGGGCGCGGGACGAATGGACCAGATCCGTGACGGTCTCCAGCACCTTACCACGCAGGTATTTCAGTGCCGGGACGGGGAAATAGCCCTTGGGCCGATCGATGACCTCGCTCGGGATTATGCGCCGGCCGATCGCCTTGAGGACGCCCTTGCCATCGTCGCAGAGCTTGAAGCGATCCGGGATGCGCGCGGCCAGCTCGACCAGCTTGTGATCCAGGAAGGGCACCCGCGCCTCCAGCCCCCAGGCCATGGTCATGTTGTCCACGCGCTTGACCGGATCGTCGACCAGCATGACGCCCTGATCCAGGCGCAGCGCCTTGTCGACCGGCGCCTCGGCCCCGGCGCGGGCGAACTGCTCGGCGATGAAGGCACGGCTGTGATCGGCGCCGTGGAAACGCGGATCGACCGCGCGCAGAAATTCCTCGTGGGAACGGTCGCAGAAGGCGCGGGCATAGTCGCCCGCCGGATCCTGACTGCCGACCATGGGCGGATACCAGTGATAGCCGGCGAAGACCTCGTCGGCGCCCTGACCGCTCTGGACCACCTTGACGTGCCTGGAGACCTCCTCGGACAGCAGATAGAAGCCGATGACGTCGTGGCTCACCATGGGCTCGGCCATGGCGCGCACGCAGTTGGGCAGCTCGGGCAGCAGACGCGAGGCCGAGTCGACCCGGATCTTGTGGTGACGCGTGCCGTAGTGCGCCGCGATGATGTCGGAATACTGGAACTCGTCGCCGACCTCCTCGCCCACGGTCTCGAACCCCACCGAAAAGGTGTTCAATCCGCTCTGACCCTGCTCTGCAAGAAGCCCGACGATGAGGCTGGAGTCCAGACCGCCCGAGAGCAGCACGCCGACGTCCACGTCGGCGACCAGACGCCGCTTCACCGCGGTGCGCAGCGCGTCCAGGACACGTTCCTGCCAGTCCTCGTAGGAGAGATTCTTCTCATCGGAGCCGGTCGCGAAGCGCGGATCCCAATAGAGCCGATCGCTCCGGCGGCCATTGGGCTCGATGGTGCGGATGGTCGCCGGCGGCAGCTTGCGCACCCCGGACAGGATGGTGTGCGGAGCCGGCACCACGGCATGGAAGTGCATGTAGTGATGGAGCGCGACCGGGTCGATGTCGGTCGAGACCCCACCGCCCGCCAGCAGGGCCGGGAGGGTCGAGGCGAAGCGCAGTCCGCCGGACACCTCGGCGCAGTAGAGGGGCTTGATGCCGAGCCGGTCGCGGACCAGGGTCAGACGGCCGCTGTCGCGCTCGGCGACGGCAAAGGCGAACATGCCGTGGAAACGGTCGACACAGCTGGAGCCCCAGGCATGGAAGGCCTTGAGCACCACCTCGGTATCGCCGTGGGAGAAGAAGCGGTAGCCCCGTCCCTCGAGCTCGACACGCAGTTCCTTGTAGTTGTAGATGCAGCCGTTGAAGGCGACGGAGAGCCCCAGCTCGCTGTCGACCATCGGCTGGGCAGCATGGTTGCTGAGGTCGATGATCGAGAGACGCCGATGCGCCAGTGCGATGCCCCCCTGCTGCCAGATGCCGTGACCATCCGGTCCGCGTGGCGTCATGGACGCGTTCATGGCGCTCAGGGCGCCCAGGTCGACCGGGTTGTCGTCGAAGCGGATCTCACCGCAAAAACCGCACATGACTGCTTCTCCTGCTTGGAGTGGGGCGAAGAGCTGGTCGGGCGAAGCGTTCCACGGCAACCGATCGGTGTAAAACCGGAGCTCGGATGAACGGCCAATCATCGATGCAAAGCTCGCATGCACTCGACGGACGAGGCATCGAGGTCGCGCGGCCTCAAGGACCCGAATCGCCGATTCGGGCCGCGCCGCAAACAGGGTGAACGACGCAAGACACGAGAGAGATGGCTGGACCGATCGGCTGACAGCGCAGGGCCTTTCGTCCGCAATTCAAGATTTCGCTAAATATTTTCTATAGATACTAACCGACCCTGGCGAATGGGTCCAGAATGCGTCGAACAGCGGGGCCAGAATAAACGCCTCGTTTCAGCTCGAAGCAGATGGGGTTCGAGCACCGAGGAACAAGTACTCGACTGACGACCAAGCATCCCGGAAACGCCCGTTCGGAACCGGCGGCTCGGCCGAATGAAGACGCCAGAAAACACGAAACGAAAACGCTTCGAACAAAGGGTCTGCCGAAGGTGTCGAGAGGAAGGGAGTCCGACTTACCGCACTCCACTATGGCTCCGGATCGAGCCGAGCGGCCTATTGCGGGAGACGAGGGAGTCGGGAGAATTCCGACGAACCGCCATCCATGGCGCATCCGGGAAACACCGTCACTCGGCGCCTCCCGCGACATCCGTGCCGATCAGCTGGATCAATCGGCCTTCAGAGCGGCATGGGCCGCGGCCAGGCGCGCCACGGGCACGCGCGGTCCGGAGCAGCTGACGTAGTCGAGCCCGGCCGTGTGACAGAAGGCGATGGACGCAGGATGGCCGCCGTGCTCGCCGCAGATGCCGACATGCAGGTTGGGCTTGACCTCGCGTCCCCACTCGACCGCGAGACGCATCAGCTTGCCGACGCCTTTGACGTCCAGCACCTCGAAGGGGTTGTCCTGCAGGATCCCCGACTGGTTGTAGAGCGGCAGGAACTTGTTCTCGGCATCCTCGCGCGAGAAGGAGAAGGCCGCCTGGGTCAGGTCGTTGGTCCCGAAGGAGAAGAACTCCGCCTCCTCCGCCAGCGACTCGGCCCGCATGCAGGCCCGCACCACCTCGATCATGGTGCCGAACTTGAACGCCACCGGCTTTCCGTAACGCTCGGCGACCTCGGCATGGATGCTGTCGACGAAGGCCTTCACCTTGCGCAGCTCCTGCGCGGTACAGACCTGGGGCACCTTGATCTGGGGATGCACCTCGATGCCCGCCTTCACGCACTCGGCCGCCGCCTCGAGGATGGCACGCACCTGCATCTGATAGATCTCGGGGAAGGTCATGCCGAGCCGCACGCCGCGATGCCCCAGCATGGGGTTGGTCTCGTAGAGCGCCCGCACCTTGCGGAGCATGGCCTCCTTCTTGGCGATCGCCTCCTCGACCACGGCCGGATCGACCATGCGCCGGGCCGTGTCCACCTCGTGCCTCAGGCTCTCCGAGGCGTGCAGCAGACCCATGGCACCAGCCAGGACGCTGACCCCGCGCGCGCTCTGCGCCAGGACGCGCAGCTCGGACAGCTCGCGCTCGAGCACGTGCTCGTCGGGCAGGAACTCGTGGATCGGCGGGTCGAGCAGACGGATGGTGACCGGGTTCGGCGACATCACCTCGAAGAGATCGCGGAAGTCGTTGCGCTGCAGCGGCAGCAGCTTGTCCAGTGCCTCCTGGCGCTGCTCCGGGGTCTCGGCGACGATCATCTCGATGACGATAGGCAGCCGCTCGACGTCGTTGAACATGCGCTCGGTACGCGCCAGACCGATGCCGACCGCGCCGTAGCGGCGGGCCTTGCGGGCATCGTTGGGCGTGTCCGCGTTGGCCATGACCTTGAGCTTGGCCGCCTCGTCGGCCCAGCCGAGCAGTGTATTCAGCTCCGAGGTGAAGTCCGGCTCGACGGTCGGGATGGCGCCCAGATAGACCTTGCCCGAGGTGCCGTCGATGGTGATGACGTCGCCTTCCTTGAAGCTGGTGATGCCGACCCGCGCCTCGCGCCGGTTGACGTCGACGCTGATGCCCTCGGCGCCGGCGACGCAGGGCTTGCCCATGCCGCGCGCCACCACGGCAGCGTGCGAGGTCTTGCCGCCGCGCGAGGTGAGGATGCCCTCGGAGGCGAAGAAGCCGTGGATGTCCTCGGGCTTGGTCTCCTCGCGCACCAGGATGACCTTGCGCCCCAGCTCCTTGCCGAACTGCTCGGCACGATCCGCGTCGAAGACCGCGATGCCCGAGGCCGCGCCCGGCGACGCCGGCAGACCCTGGGCGACCGCCTCGGCCTTGACCGTCGGGTCCAGACGCGGGAAGAGCATCTGCTCGAGCGAGTCCGGCTGGATGCGCAGCAGGGCCTCTTCCTTGGAGATGAGCCCCTCGGCCTCCATCTCGACCGAGGAGCGCACCATGGCCACGGTGTTCATCTTGCCGTTGCGGGTCTGCAGACAATAGAGCTGGCCGCGCTCGATGGTGAACTCGAAGTCCTGCACCTCGCGATAGTGGCTCTCGAGCTTGTCGCGCAGCTCGTCGAGCTGGACCGCCAGGTCCGGCATCTCGACCTTGAGCCGATCGATCGGCTTAGGCGTGCGGATACCGGCGACCACGTCCTCGCCCTGGGCGTTGATCAGATATTCGCCATAGAGCTTGTTCTCACCGGTCGCGGGGTTGCGGGTGAAGGCCACGCCCGTAGCCGAGTCGTCACCGCGGTTGCCGAAGACCATGGTCACCACATTGACCGCGGTGCCGTCGGCCATCTCCGGGGTGATGTGGAACTGCTTGCGGTAGTCGACCGCGCGACGGCCCATCCAGGAGTTGAAGACCGCCTTGATGGCGATCTCCAGCTGCTTGTAGGGATCCGAGGGGAAGGGGTGCCCGGTCGCCTCCTCGACCACCTTGAGGAAACGCTCGCTGACCTCTTTGAGATCGTTGGCGGAGAGGTCGACGTCCTGCTTGGCGTGGGCCGCCTCCTTGATCGCCTCGAACTCCTTGTCGAACGCCTCGTCGGACACGCTCAGCGCGACCTTGCCGAAGAGCTGGATGAAGCGGCGGTAGGCGTCGTAGCCGAAGCGCGCATCGCCGGTGGCGGCGATCACGCCCTGCAGGGTCTCGGCGTTCAGGCCCAGGTTGAGGATGGTATCCATCATCCCGGGCATGGACATGGCCGAGCCCGAGCGCACAGAGACCAGCAACGGATTTTCCGGATCGCCGAATCCCTTGCCGGTCTTCTCCTCCAGGGCACGCATCTGCGCATGAACGTCGTCGATCAGGCCGGCGGGCAGGGCGTGCTCGCTGGTGTCCAGATATTCCAGACATGCCTCGGTCGAGATCACGAATCCGGGAGGCACATTCAGACCGATCTGCGTCATCTCGCACAGATTGGCCCCTTTGCCCCCCAGCAGCTTCTTGTTCTTACCATCCCCTTCCTCGAACGCAAAGACGTATTGCTTGGTGCTGTCCATATTTCGAGCTAAGCCTCTCTCATCGTTGTGGTTGACGGGGAAACGAGACCCCCTGCGCGATGCGGGATGCATCGCCGCCTTCGACGGCCGCAAGCCGCTGAAAACGGAGGAACCGGGAAACCTCACTCTTCCTGTTCCGAATCGACATAGACCATGGACGGTCCCCTACGACTCCCTCAGGGCGCAACGGAGGATCGAACGCAGGCTATTCTGGCAAACCTGACGCCGGACCGTACCCTTCAATCGGCCTCTTTATTGCTGCCCCTCATGATTGAGGCCGATCGGCGGATATCCACTCCGGCACCCTTCGTACGTCATCTCGGGCCCCGAGGCAAGGCCGGAATCATGATGGCATTTCCCTGGCTGACCCTTCGGTTATACTCGGTTGTTTTCTCATGCGCCTGACCACGAGCCCGAGCACCATGCTGGACAAGAACTACGACCCACAGACCCTGGAAAAGAACTGGTACCGCTTCTGGGAAGAACAGGGCTATTTCGTCCCCTCGCAGACCGAAGGGGACGGATCCTATTGCATCATGATCCCGCCGCCGAACGTCACCGGCAGCCTGCACATGGGTCATGCCTTCCAGGACACCATCATGGACGCACTCGTCCGCTATCACCGGATGAATGGCGAGTCCACATTGTGGCAGGCCGGCTCGGATCATGCCGGCATCGCGACCCAGATGGTGGTCGAGCGACTCATCGACGCCGAGGGCAAGACGCGCCACGACTACGGGCGCGAGAAGTTCCTGGAGCGGGTCTGGGAATGGAAGGCCGAGTCCGGCGGCACCATCACCCGCCAGCTGCGGCGCATGGGCTCCTCGCTCGACTGGGAGCACGAGCGCTTCACCATGGACAATGGACTCTCGGAGGCGGTGCGCGAGGTCTTCGTGCGGCTCTACGAGGAAGGGCTCATCTATCGCGGCAAGCGGCTGGTGAACTGGGACCCGGTGCTGCACACCGCCGTGTCAGACCTGGAGGTGCTCTCCGAGGAGGAGAACGGCCACATGTGGGATCTGCGCTATCCCCTGGTCCAGCCCGAGGGCGCCAAGGAGCCGCTCTACATGGTGGTCTCCACCACCCGTCCCGAGACCATGCTCGGCGACTGCGCGGTGGCGGTGAATCCCGAGGACGCGCGCTACAGCCACCTGATCGGCGAGTTCGTCGAGCTGCCGCTGACCGGGCGGCGCATCCCCATCGTCGCCGACGAGCACGCCGATCCCGAGCTCGGCACCGGCTGCGTCAAGATCACCCCGGCGCACGACTTCAACGACCATCAGGTGTGGCTGCGCCATCGCGACGAGACCGCGATCGCCGACCAGCCGCACGGCGGACTCATCAACATCTTCACCCCGGATGCCGCCATCCGCGACAACGAGCCTGAAGAGGGTCAGCTCATCCCGGCCGCCTATATCGGTCTGGACCGCTACGCCGCGCGCAAGCGCATCCTCGCCGACCTCGAAGAACTCGGTCTGCTCGCCAACGTCAAGGACCACAAACTCCAGCAGCCGCGCGGCGACCGCTCCCACGCCGTCATCGAGCCCTATCTGACCGACCAATGGTACGTCCGGGTGCAGCCGCTCGCCGATCCCGCCATCGAGGCGGTCGAGAAGGGCGACATCCGCTTCGTTCCGGACAACTGGAAGAACACCTACTTCGAGTGGATGCGCAACATCCAGGACTGGTGCATCAGCCGCCAGATCTGGTGGGGACACCGCATCCCTGCCTGGTACGACAGCGAGGGCAACGTCTACGTCGCCCGCTCCGAGGCCGAGGTGCGCGAGAGGCACGGCTTCGGACCCGAGGTCGCGCTGCGTCAGGACGACGACGTGCTGGACACCTGGTTCAGCTCGGCACTCTGGCCCTTCAGTACCCTGGGCTGGCCCGAGGAGACCGAGCGTCTGAAGACCTTCTATCCGACCTCGGTCCTGGTCACCGGCTTCGACATCATCTTCTTCTGGGTCGCCCGCATGATCATGATGGGCCTCAAGTTCATGGGCGAGGTCCCCTTCCGCGAGGTCTACATCCACGGCCTGGTGCGCGACACCCACGGCGACAAGATGTCCAAGTCCAAGGGCAATGTCCTCGACCCCATCGATCTGATCGACGGCATCGACCTGGAGTCGCTGGTCAAGAAGCGCACCGAGGGCATGATGCAGCCGCACCTCGCGGACAAGATCACCAGGGCCACGCGCAAGGAGTTCCCCGACGGCATCCCCGGCTTCGGCACCGACGCCCTGCGCTTCACCTTCGCCGCGCTCGCCTCGACCGGACGCGACGTCAAGTTCGACCTCGGGCGGACCGAGGGCTACCGCAACTTCTGCAACAAGCTGTGGAACGCCTCGCGCTACGTCCTCATGAACACCCAGGACCAGGACTGCGGACTGGGGTCGGAGCCGATCGAACTAAGCGCCGCCGACCGCTGGATCCGCGCGCGCCTCGACGCCACCACGGACACGGTGACCGAGTCCATCGAGACCTATCGCTTCGACCTCGCGGCCCAGGCCATCTACGAGTTCACCTGGAACGAGTTCTGCGACTGGTACCTGGAGCTCTCGAAGCCGGTGCTCACCGGCGACAGCGCCAGCGACGCGGCCAAGCGCGGCACCCGCCGCACGCTGGTACGGACGCTCGAGGGCCTGCTGCGTCTGGCACACCCCATCATGCCATTCATCACCGAGGAGATCTGGCAGAAGGTCAGGCCCCTCGCCGGCGCCGAAGGGGACACCATCATGCTCGCCCCCTTCCCGAAAACGGACCCCGAATCGGCGGATCCGCAGGCCGTCGCCGAGATCGACTGGGTCAAGCAGTGCATCCTGGGCATTCGCCGCATCAAGGGCGAGATGAACATCGCCCCCGGCAAGCCCCTGCCCGTCCTGGTGGCCAATGCCTCCGATCAGGACCGGATCTGGCTCGAGACCGCCCGACCCTATCTCGACTTCCTGGCCCGCACCGAGTCCATCACCGTCCTCGACGACGAATCCGAGGCCCCCGAGTCGGCCATCGCCCTGGTCGGTGGCATGAAGCTGCTCATCCCCATGGCCGGACTCATCGACAAGGAGGCCGAACTCAAGCGGCTCGACAAGGAGATCGCCCGTCTGACCGACGACATCGCCCGCACCGAGAAGAAGCTGGAGAACCCCAGCTTCGTCGACAAGGCGCCCGAGGCCGTGGTCCGGAAAGAGCGCGACAAGCTCGCCCAGCACGCCGCGGCGATCGACAACCTGCGCGCCCAGCGTGAGAAGATCGCGGCGCTGTAAAGGGGCGCGACACCAAGGCTCATGGAAGACACCTCCGAAGCAAGAAACGAGCGGTAGGTTGGGCCGACGCGAGGAGGCCCGACATGCTGACTCATGTTGGGCCTCGTACCTCGACCCAACCGACAGACCGACCGTTTCGCGGTAACAGGAGCGACGAAACATGGCCTACGATGTCCATCTCGAGCAATCCGCCACGCGTCATTACCAGGATGGCAAGCTCCTGATGGACAATCGTCGCCTCGATGCCGCCGGATACCATTTCGGATTCGCGGCTGAATGCGCGATCAAGCACCTCATGCGAGAAGCCGGCGTCATGACCGATGATCCCGCGATCTGGGCTCATTTCCCCGGGCTTCGGGTTCTCGCGCTCCAGTCCATCTCGGGACGCATGGCCGGTCCGTTGCGCACCCTGCTCGAACGGGAGAATTTCATGCAGCTCTGGGACGTACGCATGCGTTACGCCCCAAACGGATCGATCGAGGCCGACAAGGTGGAGCGTTGGCGCGGAGATGCCGACGCGGCCATCGGATGCCTCTACCGTCTATGAGCGCGTCACCCATGGAAACCATTCGATTCGACCAGAGTCTCGATGTCTTCGCCTCCCTCATTTTGGACACGCTTGGCGGGGACGTCCTCAAGGCCGGCACAGTGCTTCGGAATGCATCCGGGCACCTCGCCTTCATCACAGACTCGGAGCTTCCCCAGGAAACGGCAAGACACGCCGAACAGACCTTGGCCGAACGCCTGCCGGCTTATTGTCGCAGCGGAGGCGTCGTTCTCACGCCCCAGTTGCCGGGCGTCGCCGCCCTCTCGCGTCATGGCCGTGTCTATCTGGAAGAGGTTACGACACCAGGCGGGCGTTTCCCGATCCGCGTCATGGAGCAGCGCATCGTCGGTCAGGACTGGCTCGAAGCCCCCGCGCCCTCGGTCAATGCACCCGCAGCCCCCCGCATCGTCTTCGCCAGCCTCAAGGGCGGCGTCGGGCGGTCGACCGCGCTCGCCGTCGTTGCAGCCGATCTGGCAAGACGCGGCCGCAAGGTCCTGGTGGTCGACCTGGACCTAGAAGCCCCTGGAATCGGCACCATGCTGCTGACGCAGGAGGCGCTGCCCCGTTTCGGCCTGCTCGACTGGTACGTGGAGCAGGCGATCAACGGGACTGATCGGGACTTCCTGCTCGACATGATCGCCGCGAGCGATTTCGGGGCCGGGCGAGGGCTGATCGACGTCGCACCAGCAGTGGGCAAAACCGGTCACCGACACCCGGCCAACATCCTCGCCAAGATCGCGCGTGCCTATCTCGAGCAGCCAGAGAAAGAAGGCACCGGAACCCTGAGTTTTCTCGATCAGACACGACGTCTGATCGACGCGCTGTCTGATCTCAAGCGCTACGACGCGATCCTGATCGACGCGCGCGCCGGACTCAACGAAAGCACGGCGGCGGCCATCCTCGGCCTTGGAGCCCAAATCCTCCTGTTCGGAGAGCACACGCCCCAGACATTCGCCGGCTATCGTTATCTGCTGGCCCACCTCGCCCGCTTCCCGCGCAGCGAGGCAGACGATTGGCTGTATCGCCTGCGCACCGTCCACGCCAAGGCATCCGCCGATCTCGACAGACAGCAGGCATTCAGAGACCAGGCATACAGCATCTTTCAGGACTATCTCTACCAGGACATACCTCTCCCGGGAGAGGATGGAAACCCCTCTGCGGAGACGAGCCTCCCAGAGGCATCCATCGACGATCCGGAGGCGCCCCATTTCGCCTGGCCGGTCCTGCGGGATTCGAATTATTTCGACGTCGACCCGCTCTCCGAGCCCGCGCAATTGACGCCTGCGCTCTATGAGCGAACCTACCGGGCTCTGCTCGAAGGGGTCAACTCTTTGCTCGTTCCGGAGAGCTGAGTCATGAACGATGCCCCCCGCATCCTGCGCGCCGCGCTGGCCGGGTTGACTCCGGCACCGAGCCATGACGCCACTCGCCCGCCGGAGCTGACCCAGATCTACACGCCAGCGGGCCATGAAGCTGCCCTAGACCCCGAGCGTGTCATGGTGATCGGAGGGCGAGGAACGGGAAAGAGCTTCTGGTCGGCGAGCCTGCTCGACGAACGCACACGCGCATTCGTCGCGCGAAGCTATCCCCGACTGAGACTGGATCGGTGCGACGTCTCACTGGGTTTCGCCGGGGTCGACACCGGCTCGGGCGGCGCCCCGAACAGCGAGATACTGGACGAGCTGATCCTTCGCGACGGATACGCCCCCATCAAGGTGTGGCGGGCAGTGATATTGCGTGGCCTCTCGCGCTTCATCGAACTGGACATCCCCGCCAGCCTCGGCGGCAGAGACGGATTGGTCGCCTGGGTGGATGCAGATGCCGAGCGGGCACAAGAGATGACGCGACGCGCGGACGAGGCGATCCTGTCCCAGGGACGCCAGGTGCTCGTCATCTTCGATGCATTGGATCGACTCGGTGACAACTGGGAGGTCATCCGCGAGCGCACCAAGGCCCTTTTGCAAACCGCCTTGGCCATGCAGACCTATCGCGCCATCAAGCCCAAGATCTTCATGCGAATCGATCAGGCCGAAGATCGAGGGTTAGTGGTCTTTCCCGACGCATCCAAGCTGTTGAGCAAAGGCGCCAGGGTCGATCTGAACTGGGAATGCCGAGATCTCTATGGCCTGCTCTTCACCCTGCTCGCCAACGACCCGGATGCCCAACTCCCGTTCGCGAACCTCGTACAGCGCACGACCGGAGTCGACCTCGGCGATATCGATCGGATGGGACTCCCCGCCCCACTCAAGGACCAGGAATCGAAACAAGAGGCCATCTTCATCGCGCTGGCAGGGCACTACATGGGATCCAGTAGAACCAAGGGACGTACCTACACTTGGCTCTACAAACATCTAGCTGACGGGCTCGGCCGAGTGAGTCCACGCAGTTTTCTCGAGGTGCTGCGTAGTGCCGCCAACTATCGCGGCATGCCCGCAGACTCTCCTCTGGTCATCAATCACAAGGGCATTCAAGCCGGGATACAGGCCGCATCCGATCTACGTCTTCAGCACCTCCAGGAGGACTATAGATGGATCGAAACGATCTTGGAGCCTTTGGCCGATCTGAGGGTCCCTTGCCCGGAGGACGACATCCGAACGCGCTGGCGAGAGGCGGAGACGGTCCCTGCATTGTCCGAGTCCAGCAAGTCCTATCTGGAACCGATCGAATTCAGCGAGTCAGGCGAGGACCGACTGACAGCGCTACTTCGCGCCCTGATTCGCATCGGCGTTGCAGAGCGTCGCGCCGATGGACGCATCAATGTCCCCGATATCTATCGGGTCGCGGCGAAGCTGCTGAGGAGGGGTGGCGTCAGGCCCAACCGATGAGGAGCATCCAGCGACTCACGGGCGCTGAGCATCATCCAGCACCACCACCGTCGCCGTGCGCCCGACAACCAGATCAGTGATCGGATCCGGCAGCGCATCCAGGCTGATGCGCACCGGAACCCGCTGCGCCAGCCGTACCCAGCTGGAGGTGGGGTTGACGTTGGGGAGCAGGTTGTCGCTCGCGGCGCGATCCCGATCCTCGATCCCGGTGGCGATGCTCTGGACGTGTCCCTTCAGGACACGGCTCTCGCCCATCAACCGGACCTCCGCCGGCTGGCCGATCGAGATGCGGCTCAGCTTGGTCTCCTCGAAATAGCCCTCGACCCGGTAGGAATTGGCATCGATCAGCGCCATCACGGGCCGACCGGCGGTGACATAGTTTCCGATCCGCAGCCCCAGGTCGGACAGCACGCCGTCCACCGGCGCCTTGACCAGGGTGCGGTCCACATCGAGCACGGCCAGATCGCGCGCCACCAGGGCCTGGGTCAGGGCCGCCTCGGCCTGGGTCTGCTTGGAGCGGCTCTCCTCGCGATCCTCCTTCGAGACCATCTCGCCGAGCGCCTGGGCACGCGACGCGTCGCGCCTGGCCTGATCCAGGGCCGCCTGTCGCGCCATGATCTCGGCCGCCGCCTGGCGCAGGGCGAGGACATAGCGATCCGGATCGACCTGGAACAGCGGCTGCCCGGAGTGGACCAGCTGATCGTTGGTGACGAAGACCTTGGTCACCAGACCCGAAACGTCCGGCGCGATCTTGACGATATCGGCCCGCACGCGCCCATCCGGCGTCCAGGGTTCGATCTGGTAATGGACCCATAGCCTGTAACCGGCCACCAGGGACAGGGCCACCACGGACAGCGTCACCAGATAGCGACTCGATTTGAGAAAAAACTGCTTCGAAAACACGCGACGCTCCGTCATGTCATAGGATCCAGGAGGATGAGAGTTCGACCACCAGGAACCAGAGGATCACGAAGAGCGCGACCTCGAACAGCGCCTGGTGCCAGATATGGCGATAGGCCCCGAGCCGGATGAGTATCCGGTTGACGCCGAAGGTCAGGATCAGGGCGGCAGTGCTGGTCACCAGCTCGGACCTCAGGAAGACGCCGAAGACATCGACCTCGCCGATCATGAGGCACCTCCCGCATGAACCAGGGGGGCATTGCAGGCATCCGGGAACAGATTGCGTCTCAGACCGACCAGGGCGCTGACGCCCCGCGTGCCGAGCCCCCCCGAGGTCCCATGTGCCGAGCGCTCCAGCAGCCGATCGAACCGATCGAGCAGAGACCCCTCGTCCGCGGCCCGGCCATCCAGCCAGAGCCTCCGATAACGCTCGCCCACCGCGTCGAGCAGATGGTCCAGGTCGCGTGCCGCGGACTCGGGAAGACGGAGACCGCGCAGGGCCGCCACATCCATGCCCACCCTCAGTTCCCTGAGGATGTCGACGCCCTTGAGATCCGTGTTCCCGGCGCTCGCCAGCTTGGGCGCCAGCAGACCGAGACGATCCAGCATCCGCGAGGCGAAATCCATCGCCGTTCCTTCCTCGCGCCCGCTGGCCAGACGGGCGAGGTGACGCCAGGTCTGGCGCAGCAGACGCCTGGCGCTGACCTCGGCGCTCATCGAGCGCAGCGAGCGGGTGACGAAGACCGCGGCGAAGACCCCGAAGAACTGGGACAGGCCGATATTGAGGAAGCGCCCGAAATCGGCCGTTGAATGATCCTGAATGACGAGCATGTTGACGACGTTGAGGATGGTCGAGAGCGCCGGAAAGGCGAACCTGGGATCCGGGATCATGACCCCGATCCCGAGCAGCATGGGCGCCAGCGCCAGGGCCAGCATGGGGAAGCTGCCGATGGCCGGCATCACCACGAACAGATAGAGACCGGCGAGCAGCAGGGAGACCAGCAGATAGACCCCGAAGGCACGGATGGCCGGCACCGGATCGTCCATGGCGGCGAAGAGCGAGCAGGTGATGGCGGCCGTCATCGCGGACCATTTGCCGTCCTCCCAGCCCGATCCGATCCAGACCAGACAGACGAGCATGATGCTGATGAAGGCGGCCGCGCCGGAGAGCAGGGCCAGTTCGGGATCGCGGTGCAACGGCCGGTCGACGGCGACCGCGACCTGCTCGCCGAGCGGCCGGGGCAGCGGTCCGTCCGGCGCATGCAGGTGCGCCAGCAGCGCATGCCCCTCCCCCAGCGCCTTCACCAGATCGCCGAGACGCACGATCAGCGCGAGACGGGTCGCCCGGTGCCAGTCATGGGCGTCCGTCGCCTCGGCCATGGACTCGAGACGCGCGAGCAGCGGACGGGCGGCGGCGAGCCCGGCCCCGGACTCGACCCAATCGGCCAGTTCGCCGAGCAGGCTCCGGATCTCGGGGTCCAGTTCCGGGTCGACCCGCCGCATCGCCGCGATCCGGTCCGACAGGCTCGATAGAACGGGGATCAGGATCAGCAAACGATCGCGCAGCAGACTCACCACGGCGGTGGTCTCGCGCAGATTGGAGGTATCGAAGGGCAGATGGACCGCCATCAGCTGGATGTCGCTGGCCGCACCGGCCAGCCGCACGCGATCCCGCTCGACCGCGGAATCCTCGACCGGCGATCCGGCCCCCTGGCGCAGCAGATCGAGCGCCCAGGCGTCCGCCTCCCCGAGCCAGCCGCCGATGCGCGCGCGCAAGGTCTCGCCGACCGGGCGCGGGAACAGCAGGCTGTGGACCAGGGTCGCGCAGACGATGCCGAGCAGGATCTCCTGAACCCGATTGACGGCGACATCGAAGATCCCGGTCGGCTCGGTCACCGCCGGAAAGCCGATCAGGGCGATGGTGTAGCCGGCCAGCATCAGCACATAGGCGCGCGGCGAGCGGTCCATCACCGAAATCGTCAGACAGATACCGACCCAGAGCGACATGGCCAGGGAGAGCAGCACGGGCGCCTGCACCAAGGCGGGGATGAGCAGCACGGCACCCACGGCGCCGAGCAGGGTCCCCAGGAACCGGTAGATCGCCTTGGAGCGCACGGCCGCCGCCAGCGGATGGCTGACGATATAGACCGTCATCATCGCCCAATAGGGACGCGGCAGGTCGATGCTCATGGCGAGATAGAGCGCGAGAATCGCCGCCAGGAAGGTGTTGAAGGCGAACTGCAGACTGGATGCGGAGATCTTGGGCATCGAGAACACCTAGCGCTCGGCCCTGGAATCCTCCGCCCGCGCGGCGAGTTCTTCGTTCAGGACGGCCAGCACCCTCAGCGTGACCTGCAGATCGGCATCGGATGCGGGTGACAGCAGACTTCCGCGTATCTCGGCCAGCGCCTCCTCGACCCGAGCGGCCAGGGCCTCGCCGTCAGAGGTCAGATGCAGCCGCTTGGCGCGACGGTCGCTAACGTCGTCGCGCCGTTCGACCAGCCCGTGGGCGCAGAGCTGATCGAGCAGACGTACCAGCGAGGGTCCGACGATCCCGATCTCCTCGGCAAGTTCGTTCTGGCGCATCCCGCCGCCGCAGCGCGCGATAGTGAGTACCGGAACCGCCTGGGCATCCGAAATCCCATAGCTGGCGAGCTGCCGGTTGACCTCTTTGCGATAGACCCGCGACAGCCTCACGATCCCGCTGGTCAGCAAACGCTCCAGCTCCCGCCTTTCTTCACTCACAATGACATAGCCCGAAATGATTGCGTTGGACACATGATAATTAGCTTGCTAACTATCTGTCAAATATGCGTCTGATGGCGACGCCCCGAAGTCGTCACGCAACGCCGCTTCAGCGAATGCCGCTCTGTGCTAGGATCGGCATCCGATCCGAATCCGTCCGCTTTCGACGCCGAACGACGTCTGCCGCTCAATCCAAATTCACTGTTCGAGGACCTCAAGGGTGAAGCTGCGCTTATTCGCCACAGTCTGCTGTATGGCATGTACGACTTGGCTTCTGCAGGGGTGCGCCGGCGCCCGGACCACTCCGGGACAGGCCGCGATGGGGCCAACGCTGGAGATCGGCGATCTGCCGCAGAAGACGCTGCCCGGCGCCACGCGCTCCGAGGTGAAATCGCTCGCGATGGGGGCCGCCCGCAGCAAGGGCTGGACGATCGCGGAATCCGACGACAGCCGGCTGATTCTGCAGCGCCCGACGGACGGTCAGACACTGCCGACTGGCGCGCCGTTGCCGCCCGGAGCGACCCTGGAGGTCACCTCCTATTTCGTCGAGCAGCAGGGCGGGGTGACCGTCGCCACCAAGGCCGAGCTGGTCTCGCCGGTCAGCGGAGCGGCGCAATCGACACGAAACGATTACACCGACGACTTCAGGGGCGTCCTGGACCAGTCGCTCGACTCGCTCGCCGACAGCTGGAGGCAGCACCGCGCGCGTCTCGCCCGCGCCGCACCGCCCGCATCGGGCTGGAAGAGCGCCTGGGACGAGGGAAAGTCCAAGCAAGAGACGGACAACGCCTCGCCGTCGGAGGCGGCCACGCCCGATGGGGCCGCCGCATCGGCCGTCGCAGCCACGGAGGCCGGGAGCCCCCCACCGACCACCTATGAAGCCTCTCCGAGCCCGGAGACGGCGGCCGCGACGCGCCCCACGCCCGAGCCACGCCGCTCGGCAGCGGGTGCCGCGCCGGTCGTGGATGCAACGGCGGCCCTCAGCTCGGATCGAGGCACGCCCCCCCCGGATTACAGCTATTCAGCGCCGTCGAACGACATGATGCGGCTGCCATCCAGCAATCGAGGATCTCGCCGCCTGACCATGGCCGCCAACGCGGAGGACTATGCCCGCGAGCACGGCTGCGAGGTCGAAGGCAGCGGCTCGCAGCTGATCGAGTCCCGGCGGGACGGAGAGGTGCACAAGGTTCCCTGTGCCGGCAGCGACAGCTTCCTGGTGAAATGCCAAGACGGAATCTGCAAGAGTCTGCTATGAGGGACGCGGCGGAACAGGCCATGCCATGCGCCTCTCTCCGCCGCCGAACGCCCTCCCGGATCGCCCGCTGGAGCTGGATCAAGACATGCCGGGCGATCCTCCTATCGACCCTGGGCTGGCATGCAGCGCTCGTCCTGGCACTCTCACCTCCCGACATGCTGCTGTTCGACGCCAGTCTGGGCGAGGCGCGCAGCTTCACCGTCGAGAGCGCGGCGGACCGCGGCTGGACGATCCGCAGCGTCGCGCCCACCCAGGCCATCTTCGAGCAGACGCTGGTCGGCAGCGAGGACCAAGGCATCCTTACCATCGAACAGCTGCTGCGCATCTTCGCCGAATTCCGTGAGGAATCGACCGGGGTGCGCGTCTATCTGCGCGCCCAGGAAGTGGATTGGCCGGAAACGGACGAGGAGCGCATGACGGACGTCACCGACCGCTACCGCGACAACCTCATGCGCGCCCTCGCCTCGCTGCGGGCCAAATGGGACGCCCAGCGTGAGGGAGACGGTATCGCGCCCCCGGCCGGGACCCGGGATCCGGGACGCGTCGTCTCGGCCGCACCGCTCCGTTCCGGCGCGTCCGGCGTCTGGTCCTACGCGGCGGAGCATTATGCGATCAGCCGCGGCTGCGAGCTCACGGATCGCCCGACCCAGCTCATGGCCTCGGGTCCGGATTGGGAGAGACACGGTGTCTTCTGCGCCGACGGCACTCAGGTCGGCGTCGAATGCCGCCACGGAGACTGCACCAGCAGCCGCTGATGCGGCCTCAGAGCGAACCCCAGAAATAGAAATGCCCGACTTGCCGTCAGCCTGTCTTCAGGCCGGCGAAGGCATCCCGGCAGCGTCGCACGCGCGTGCGCCCCTCGCTCCACCGGTCTCGTGCCATTGACGATTCCGATCGAGGACGACATTTTCCCAACGTCACCTGCGATCCACCCGCGCAGATATTCGAAACGAAAATAGGCAATCCGATTTTGCATTTCGCGCGATCCATCGTATCGGTCCTCCTGTTTCTGATGGCTTGCACAGGAATTGCCGGCACGGACATTTCGAGCACCAGCCCGATACCCACTTATGAGGCGTCGACCGCGGGAATCGCACCAGACCGATTCATGGTTTACGTCATTATGGATCCGTCGGAAAGCCTGACGATCGGCGAGATTGCGTCCGACCAAGTCAGCGGTGATGGGCCGGCCGGCACCCTGACACCTTCTCGTATATATATCAAATCCCCCAACGTCGACTATTGGCTCATCTTTCGACTCAGGAACAGTTCGGACAAACCCGTCAACCGTATCCTGCGCTTTGACGAACCATTCGCGAAGGATGCCAGCATCTACTATCGAGAGGGAGATGGATGGCGATCCCAGTCGGCGGGGCTCTCGACCCCGATCGAGAACCGCCCGATCCACAATCGCAACCCAATCTTCCCGGTCGACATCGAACCGAACGAGACAAAAACCATTTACCTGAAGCTTCATTCCAACTACGGAATGATCACGATCAGCATTCATTGCGACGAGCCGGAAGCATTTCTGAACTGGGAACTCCTGCAGACAGCCTGCTACATGTTCTACTTCGGCGCAACGTCCGCGCTAGTCGCCTATAACCTATTCTTATTCTTCGCATTGCGCGAAAAACTCTATCTGTATTACGTACTGCACGGCTCGTCCTATATCAGCTGGGTCTTCATTTATAGCGGCTTCGACCTCTACCTGGGCGCGACCGAAAGCACGCATTACCAGCTCAACCCGGTCGTCATCCTTGTCATCGTATTTCTCGCGCTATTCACCAGACAGCTCCTCCAAACCCCGATCAACCTCCCGAAAATCGACAAAGTACTGGTCGCTATCGCCGGCACGGCAACGGCTCTTGGGGTTGCGAGCTATATCGATATCCGCTACTACCACTATATTACCTTCTTCGCGTTTCCCGCCTATCTGTTCTTCATGCTACTCGGGATCTATGCGGTGATGAAGAACATCACCCTCGCCGGCTACTACCTCTTGAGCATGGGGCTCTATTTCTCAGGAATCATCGTGCTCGCCCTGCTGCTGATGGGCCTGATCCCCTACAACCAGCTCTTGCGCTATCTGTATATGCCAGGCTCCCTGGCCGAATTCACGACGCTCTCGCTCGCGCTGGCCTACCGGGTCCGGTTATTGCAAAATCAGAATACGCTCTTCCAGCAACAATTGATCGAAACCGAACGACGAACCAAAGAACGGCTTGAACGAGCTGTCGCCGAACGCACGGACGCACTTCGCAAGGCCAATGCCGAACTGGAACGAATGGCGAAAAAGGACGGTTTGACCGGCTTGGCGAACCGGCGGCTTCTAAATGAGCGTCTGCGCCATGAATGGAAAAGACTCGCTCGGGAGAACCGCTCCATGGCCGCTATCCTATGCGATATCGACCATTTCAAGAAGTTCAACGATCAGTATGGCCATCAGGGCGGTGACGAATGCCTGATCAAGGTCGCACGAACCATCGAGCGGTGCCTCCATCGTCCGAGCGACCTGGCCGGCCGCTATGGCGGTGAAGAATTCTTGATCCTGCTCCCGAATACCGATACCGCGGGCGCCCTCACCACGGCCGAAAGAATCCGTTCGGCCATCGAAGATCTGGCGATCGAACACGAAAATTCCGAGACGAGCGATCGTCTGACCATGTCCTTCGGAGTCGCCGCGGCGAATCCCCATGAAGGCGTCACCGCCGAACAGCTCGTGGCGGCGGCCGACGAGTCCCTGTATCGGGCCAAGAATCAAGGCAGAAATCAGGTCGTGCGCAGCTGAACGCCTACTTCAGCTTACTTCTCCACCGGAGAGAGGGTCCGCATGCGCTCGGTGGAGATGGAGCGCCATCGGAGCGGCACCAATGAAGGTTGCCCAGCACCGAGAGCGCGGCGACCTCGCGATCGGCACACTGAGATCTTGAGCATTCTCATTGGCGGTCTTCGTGACGACCCCGAGAATGTTTCGTATGAACACACCCATCAAACTCGTACTCATCACCCTCGTCGCCACCTGTCTCCATGCCTGCGGCTCGTCCGACCAAGGCAGCTTCGCCCCACCGGACGAAACGACCCAGGCCATGCTCGATACCGCCGAGCGCGGCGACCTCAATGCGCTGGATCAGCTGCTGGCACGCCACCGCAAGCCGGATGTGCGCGACAGCTGCAACTGGACCCCGCTGATGAAGGCCGCGCTCAATGGCCATATGCCCGTGGTCCAGCGGCTGATCTCGGTCGGCGCCAAGATCGACGCCCAGGACAAGGGCGGCTATACCGCCATGATGCTGGCCGCCTCGAACAACCATGCCGATATCGTCGATCTGCTGCTGAAGCGCGGCGCCATGATCGATCATCAGGAATCGACCAAGGGCTGGACGGCGCTCATCTGGGCCGCCAAGCAGGGTCATGCCAGGACCGTGGAGACCCTGCTTCGCCATCACCCCGACCGCACCCTCAAGGACTTCTCGGGCAAGACCGCGGCGGACTGGGCCCGTGAAGGCGGCCATTCGGAGATCCTGAAGCAGCTCGAATCGGCCGGCTGAGACGAGGCTAGACCGGGGTGGAGGATGGCAAGAGCGACGCCCTCCATCCAGGAATGGCTGCGCATGCGGGTCGCCGGGGTTATGCTTCGAGCATGTCAAACCTACGCGAACGCATGGCCGAGCAAGGGTTCGAATCCAACGAGGACTACGAATTCCAGGTTCGCTGCCTGCTCGAAAGCCCGACCCGGGGGATACGCACCCTGAACGTCGAGGGCGACGGCGAGCGCCGCAAGACCGCCTTCGCCACCGCGCTGGCCCACGCATTGGGCATCGGGCAGGTGCTCTATCACGACTTCACCGACCGCAAGCCCCCGCTTCCGGCCGTCATCCTCCCCCCGAGCAAGGACGAGATGGGGCGCGAGGAGCCGCCGATCGACCCGCTCGACACCATCGTCAGCGAGGCCTGCGCCCAGAGCGAAGGCGACCCCATCGTCCTGATCCTGGATCAGCTCCAGGCCGCCGATTTCCGCGAGCACATCCGCATCCATCGTCTGGCCAGCAACGCCTATTGGGAGGTGCGCGACGGCCGCTACGAGGCCAATCCGCACCACCTGCTGCTGTTCCTGATCTCGGAGGATCCGCTCTATCACGCACTCCAGAAGGCGAGCTTCCGCGTCTGGGTCAGCCGGCTCTCGGAGCGCGAGGTCATCTACCGACCGGATCAGTTCGGGCTGGAGGCCGACACCCAGCCGCTGTTCGACGCCTTCACGCATCTGTTCCGCGCACTGGGCACCACCCCGACCTTCAGCGAATTCGCCCATATCCTGAGTGATCTACAATGCCATGTGCGCACCAGCGAGCATCTGCGGCTCGTTCTCTACGGCCGGGCGGAGGGAATGGACCGGCTCAGGCTCGCCAGCGAGGAGCTGGTCGACCCACTGGAGGATTTGATCGGAATCGCACACCAGATGCTGGTGACGGAGCACATCGAGCTGTCATGACAATCCATCCCCCCGGATGAGGCGATCGCCCGGGTTGCCGGGCAAGGCACTCATTCCTTGGGTATCGGACGGCGCGGACCGGAACCGGGCGTCGATTTCATGCCCTGGGGGCACACCGAGCGGAGGTCGTCACACCATGAGTCGGAAAGAACGGATCGAGGAACTGCTGCAGGAGGGGTTCGCCCCCGTGCATCTGGACATCGTCGACGAGAGCTACATGCATGCCGTCCCGACGGATGCGGAGTCGCATTTCAAGCTGCTGGTGGTCAGCGAATCATTCGAGGGAATCGCAATGGTCGAGCGCCACCGTCTCGTCAACCAGCTGCTGGACGAGGAATTCGCCCAAGGACTCCACGCACTGACCATGCACACCTGGACACCCGAGGAATGGGAAGCCAAGGGAGGCGTGCCCGAATCCCCACCCTGTCTCGGCGGCTCGCAGACGGCCTGACACCGCCCGCCCCGCCCCTCCGGCACGGCCGGGCCGCCGCCCGTCGCGGCGGCCCGGCATGCATCAGGCGGGCTTGGCGGCGAAGTATTCCCGCGTCAGACGGAACACCACCGGACTCAGGAGCAGCAGCGCGACCAGGTTCGGCAGCGCCATGAGCGCGTTGAGCGTATCCGCCACCAGCCAGACGAAATCCAGCTGGGCCATGGCCCCGAGCGGCAGCACCAGGACCCAGATCACCCGGAACGGCAGAACGGCGCCCTCGCCGAAGAGATACTGGGCGCAGCGTTCGCCGTAAACGCTCCAGCCGAGCGTCGTCGTATAGGCGAAGAGCATCAGTCCGATGGCGACGATATAGGCGCCGAAGCCGGGCAGTGCCGTCTCGAAGGCGCTGCTCGACAGCACCGCGCCCGTCGCCCCCGAATCCCAGACACCCGAGACCAGGATCACCAGCCCGGTGATGGAACAGATGACGATGGTATCGATGAAGGTGCCGAGCATGGCGACCGTGCCCTGGGCGACCGGATCGCTGGTCTGGGCGGCGGCATGGGCGATCGGGGCGCTTCCCAGACCGGCCTCGTTGGAGAAGACGCCGCGCGCCACGCCGAACTGGATGGCCGCCGCCACGGCCGCGCCGGCGAATCCGCCGCTCGCCGCGATCGGCGTGAAGGCATGGGTGAAGATAAGGTCGAAGGCCGGCCCGATCTGATCGAGATGCATCGCCAGGATCGTGAGACCGCCCACCAGATAGATGACCGCCATGAGCGGCACCAGGGCGCCCGCGACCTCGCCGATCCGCTTGATGCCGCCGATCAGAACCAGGCCGGCGAAGACCGCCATCGCAACACCCGTGCCCCACAGGGGAATGCCGAAGGTATCGGAGGCGACATGCGCGACCGAATTGGCCTGAACCGTGTTGCCGATCCCGAACCCGGCGAACAGACCGAACACCGCGAAGGCGGTGGCCATCCACAGCCATTTACTGCCCAGCCCCTGCTTGATGTAATACATGGGGCCGCCGAGATGGCTGCCCTTGCCGTCGACCTCGCGATAGTGCACCGCCAGCACGGCCTCGGCGTATTTGGTGGCCATGCCGACCAGCGCCGTGCACCACATCCAGAAGAGCGCGCCCGGTCCGCCGAGGAAGATGGCGGTCGCCACGCCGGCGATGTTGCCCGTGCCCACCGTCGCGGAGAGCGCGGTCATGAGCGCCTGATAGGAGGGGATGTCCCCATCGCCCTGCTTGACGCGACCGCGCCACAGCATGCGAAAACCGTACCCCAGCTTGATCAGCGGCATCAGCCGCAGACCCAGCATGAGGAAGAAACCGACACCGAGGATGAGGACCAACATCGGTGGCCCCCAGACGATGCCGTTCAAGATATTCACCCAAGCGGTAATCAATTCCACTGAAATCCTCCAGGATTCGAGAGAGTCATAGCAGCGCGAATCACTATACAAGGGGGAACGAGACCTTCACAGCCTGCCCGCCGCGCCGGAAATCGCCCGGTTCGTGCGCAGCGCGCCTTCGCCATCCATCCGTCCTCGCGGATCGGCCCGCCCTTTACCTCGTCAGCGGCACACCTTAAGCTCGCCAGCTCATCGGAGGACACGGCACCAATATGAAACTCCTGATCGACTTCTTCCCCATCCTGCTCTTCTTCATCGCCTACAAGCTGGCCGGCATCTATGTGGCCACCGGGACCGCCATCGCGGCCTCCGCCGTCCAGGTCGGCTGGTCCTGGTGGCGGCATCGAAGGGTCGAGAAGATGCATCTGGCGACCCTGGGGCTCTTGGTCGTCTTCGGCGGACTCACCATCGCGCTCCAGGATCCCATCTTCGTGATGTGGAAGCCGACCCTGGTCAACTGGCTGTTCGCCACCGCTTTCTTGGCGAGCCAGTTCGTCGGCGAACGCCCGCTGATCCAGCGCATGATGGGACACGCCATCGAGATCCCCGCACCCATCTGGAGGCGCCTCAATCTGCTCTGGACCCTATTCTTCGTCTTCCTCGGCCTGGCCAATCTCTTCGTGGTCTACATCGGCAGCGGATTCTTCGCCGCCCAGCAGACGCTGATCGGCGCCAGCGGGCAGGACGCCGTCGACCTCACCAAGTGCGCGACCAGCTACAGCGGCCATCTGCTGGAACTCTGCAACGACGCCCAGGCACGCGAGGAGACCTGGGTGAACTTCAAACTCTTCGGTATGATGGGCATGACGATCCTCTTCGTGATCGCCCAGGCGTTCTACCTGGCCCGCCACGTGAAGGAAGAACCCCAGACCCTGGAGACCGATTGACGTGCTCTACGCCATCATCGCAGTCGATCACCCGGACAGCCTCGGCGCCCGCCGACAGGCGCGCCCGGCCCATCTTGAGCGCCTGCAGGCATTGCAGGACGCGGGCCGGCTGGTACTCGCCGGACCGCACCCGGCCATCGACAGCCCGGATCCGGGCGATGCCGGTTTCACCGGCTCGCTGGTCGTCGCGGAATTTTCCGACCTGAGCGCGGCCGAATCCTGGGCGGCCGCCGATCCCTATGTGGCGGCCGGCGTCTACCGGACGGTCTCGGTCAAGCCCTTCCGGCAAGTCTTCCCCTGATGCCCCGGCCCCGCGCCGGGACACGGGTCCCGTAATTTTCCGATACATTAGTCATTTTCCGATAAGGACGATCTAGTCATGAAAACTGCCCGTTTCTCACTGGTAGCGCTCGCGCTGCTGGCCTCCGCACCCTGCTTCGCGGAGGATACCGATTCCCCCGATACCCTGATCGCCACCGTCAACGGTACCCCCTATACGCTCGACGTCTTCCGTATCTTCTACATGGAGCGGATGCAGGGCACCCGCGCCGAGAATTCGCCTCAGCTCCAGCAGCAGGCCTTCGACGAATTCATGGGCCTGGTCGTCGCCTCGCAGCAGGGCGAGAAGCTCAAGCTGGAGGACGATCGCAGCGTGGTCGCCGCGCTCCAGCTGGCCCGAATGAAGGTCATGTCGAATGCGGCCCTGACCAAGATGGCGGAGGAGATGGAACCCAGCGAAGACCGGCTGAAGGAGGCTTACGAGCAGTTCAAGGAGCAGGCCAGCCGCACCGAGTTCAAGGCACGCCACATCCTGGTGAAGGAAGAGGACGAGGCCAAGAAGATCATCAAGAAGCTCGACAAGGGCGACGATTTCGAGGAACTGGCCAAGAAGAACTCGCTCGGCCCCACCGCCAAGAACGGCGGCGAACTGGGCTGGTTCGATCCGAGCCAGATGGTCGCGCCCTTCGCCGAGGCGGTCGCCGAGATGGAGCCGGGCGACTACTCGAAGGAGCCGGTCCATACCCAGTTCGGCTGGCACGTCATCAATCTGCAGGAGACCCGCAAGGCCAAGCCGCCGACCTTCGAGGAGGCCAAGCCGCGCCTGACCGCCGCCGTCAAGCGTCAGATGATCGCCGAGAAGATCGCCGACCTGCGCAACAACGCGATGGTCGAGCTCAACGAGGACGTGGTCAAGATCAAGGAGATCGACGGCGAAGAGGCCAAAGACAAGTAATCCGACCCGCCGGGAGGCCGTTTCGCACGGTCTCCCGGCCAGTCAGAGCGACGACAGCCGTCATCGCGTCAGTTATCGCGCCGCTTGAGCCCGTCGAGGGGGACCAGCTGAACCGTCTGGGGCTCGTCCGCGTAACGTGGGCGCTCCCCGCCCCTCCCCTGCTCGTCGGCCAACTCCTTCTCGCGCGCCGCGATCATGCCCAGACATTCCCGAACCTCCTGGATGGTGCCGTCGGACAAGGGATGCCGCATCCCGGGGGGCGGCGTGACGTCCCTGACGATGGACGTCAGCGTCTTGCGCATGGCGATCAGGATCTCTTGCTCTTTGGTCAGTTCGGTCATGACGTCACCCCGGGGTTGGTCTGGGAAAGCCGGTCGATGAGCGCGGAGAGGGCCGTCTCGTCCAGGATCTCGACCCCCAGGCCGCGCGCCTTGTCCAACTTGGAGCCTGCATCCTCTCCAGCCAAGAGATAGTCGGTCTGCCTGGAGACGCTGGAGGTCACCTTGGCGCCCAATTGCTGCAGCCTCGACTTGATGGCATCGCGCGGTTGGCTGAGGCTGCCGGTGATGACGATGGTCTTCCCTTCCAAGGGCTGGGCGGGGGCCTGATCGCGGGTCTCCGAACCCGAGTCCCAGCGGACACCGGCCGCCAGCAGACGCCCGATCGCCTCGCGATTGTGGTCCTGGGCGAAGAAACCTGCGATGTGAGCCGCGACCACCGGCCCCACGCCCTCCACCAGACGGCGGCTGTTGAGATAGAGATCCTCCAATTCGGCCGCCCGCAACGCGTCCAGATCACCGAAGCGCTCGGCCAGCGCCTCGGCGCGCGCGCGCGTCAGCCCCCGGATACCGAGCCCGGCGAGCCATTCGGTCAGATCGCCCGAGAGCTCGAGGTCCGGATGCTCGGCGAGGAAGGCGTGCAATGCATTCGCCGTCTCGACACCGACCCCCTTGACCCCTCGGGTCTGGACGAAATCCTCCACCCGCGCCCGCATCAGCGGCTCGATGCCGTCGAAGCGCTCGGCCAGTGCCCGTGCGGTCGTCTCCCCAACCTCGCGGATCCCCAGGGCATGGATGAAGCGGGCGAAGCTGGTCTCCTTGCTGCGCTCGAGCGCGGCGACCAGGTTCGCGGCCGATTTCTCGCCCATACGTTCCAGGTGCACCAGGCGCTCCCGGGTCAACCCATAGAGATCCGCCGGCTCGTGGATCCAATCGAGATCGACCAGCTGCTCGATCAGCTTGTCGCCCAGCCCGTCGATGTCCATCGCCTTGCGCGAGGCGAAATGCTTGAGCGACTCCTTGCGCTGGGCCGGACAGAAGAGACCGCCCGTGCAGCGGGCGACGGCCTCGCCCTCGGGACGAATCACGTCCGATCCGCAAACGGGACAGTGGCTCGGCAGCATCACCTGGCGGGCGTCCGCCGGACGGCGCTCGGCGACGACACGCACCACCTCCGGGATCACGTCTCCGGCACGGCGCACGACCACCGTATCCCCGATCCGGACGTCCTTGCGCACCACCTCGTCCATGTTGTGCAGGGTCGCGTTCGAGACGGTCACGCCGCCGACCTGGACCGGCTGCAGACGCGCCACCGGGGTCACGGCACCGGTCCGTCCGACTTGGAATTCGACAGCCTCGACCCGGGTCATCTCCTCCTGGGCGGGGAACTTGCGGGCGATGGCCCAGCGCGGATGATGGCTGGTCGCACCGAGCCGGACCTGATCCGCCAGCCGGTCGAGTTTGAATACGACCCCATCGATCTCGAAGTCCAGCGACTCGCGTCGTCGTCCCAGCCCTTCGAAATAGTCCCGGCAGCCGTCCAGCCCCGTCACCACCTTCAGCTCGCGCGAGATGGGGATGCCCCATGCCGCCAGACGCTGGAGCATGGCCTGCTGAGTCGCCTCGGGCGACACCGACAGCTCGCCCCATCCATAGCAGCAGAATCTCAGCGGACGCCTGGCGGTCACCCTGGGATCGAGCTGGCGCAGACTGCCCGCGGCCGCGTTGCGCGGATTGGCGAAGGGTCGCTCGCCCCGCTGCAGGATCTCGGCGTTGAGACGCTCGAACCCGGCGCGGGTCATGTAGACCTCGCCGCGCACCTCGAGCACCTCGGGCCGATCCTCGCCGATCAGGGATAGCGGGATGCTGGGGATGGTGCGCGCCGTATGGGTGACGTCCTCGCCGCGGGTCCCGTCGCCACGGGTGGCGGCCAGCACCAGCACGCCCCCCTCGTAGCGCAGACTGATGGCGAGACCGTCGAGCTTGGGCTCGGCGACATAGAGCGGATCGTCCGACCCCGGCAGTCCGGACAGGACGCGGCGATGGAAGTCCACCAGTTCCTCGTCGCTCATCGCATTGTCGAGCGAGATCATGGGAATGGCGTGACGCACCTCGCGGAACTCCGGGCGCGGGGCCGCTCCAACCCTTTGGGTCGGCGAGTCGGGCGTGACCAGATCCGGATGCTCGGATTCGAGCTGTTTGAGCTCGCGGACCAGACGATCGTACTCGGCATCCGGAACCTCCGGATCGTCGAGCACATAGTAGCGGTGGTTGTGATAGAGGATGCGTTCGCGCAAGGACTCGGCGCGCCGACGGTCCTCGGACGTCGCGCTCACCTCAGGGCGACCTTGGCCCAGCGCACCTCGTTGGCGAGCACGGCCTGACGCATCTCCTCCTCCTTGCCGACCGTCAGCGGACGCCGCCGGTCGTCGAGCACGTCGCCGTTGAGGGCGAGGGCGAGCTTGCGCGCGGTGGCGATCATCTCGTCGAGGATGGTCATGTCCTCCGGATGGCCCTCGAGCTGAGCGAAGAGCATCAGACCCGGAGTGGAGAAGGTATCCATGGCGTCGAGGGGGAAGGTGCCGGGCTTCACCATGTTCGCCATGCTGAAATAGATGCGGGTCTGGTCGTCGAATTCGTCGAGACAGTGGAAGATGTCCATGTCTCCCGGATAGAGACCGCACCGCTCGGACACCTCCAGCACGTCCCGACCCTTGAAGGGATAACGACGCGCGCTGACGCTCAGCTGCACCAGCAGGGGCTCGATCGAGTCGGCCGACTCGCGCGGCTCGGGCTCGGAGTCCGCGGCCACCGGTCGTTCGGGCTCCGGATCGGGTTCCGGCTCCGGTTCCGGTTCCGCATAGGTCTTGGAATCCGCGACCGAGGCACGCAGCGGCTCGTCCTGGTCGATGCGGTCGGCCCCCTCGTCGAAGGCATCGGAGTCGCGATCCCTGGCGGACCTGGGGGTCAGATAGGACCAGTCGCTCTGCTGCGAATCCTCGTCATCGTCATAGAAGCCGAGCTCGGGATCCCGCTTGCCCGCACGCACGCCGTAGGGGGCGTCGCCCGCGCTTCCGGTGACATCCTCATCATCGTATTCGTCGCCTTCCTGCTCGCGCTTCTCTCGATAACGCTCCCACAGATAAAGCAGGAGAATCAGCAGGCCGCCGACAACGATCAGGATCAAACGAATAGTGCTGGCATCCATTCTGAATTCTGGTTGGCAAATGGGTTTGGAGAATGTCGGGCGAGTATATCAACGCTCGCCATGACTGTATCGCCCCGGACGGCACTAGGAGGCGGCCGCCATCCGTACCGCCTCGTCCACATCGACCGCGACCAGGCGAGAGACTCCGGGCTCGTGCATGGTCACGCCGATCAGATGATCGGCGATCTCCATGGTCACCTTGTTGTGACTGATGAAGATGAACTGGACCCGGTCCGACATGGACCGCACCATCTCGCAGAAACGCCCGACGTTGGCGTCGTCCAGCGGCGCGTCCACCTCGTCCAGCATGCAGAAGGGTGCCGGATTGAGTTCGAAGATGGCGAACACCAGGGCCACGGCCGTCAGGGCCTTCTCCCCGCCCGAGAGCAGATGGATACTGGAGTTGCGCTTGCCGGGGGGACGCGCCATGACGCTGACGCCCGTCTCCAGCAGATCTTCGTCGGTGAGATCCAGATAGGCGTGACCGCCGCCGAAGAGGCGCGGAAAGAGCTGCTGAAAGCCGTGATCGACCCGGTCGTAGGTCTCCCTGAAGCGGGTGCGGGTCTCGCGGTCGATCTTGCGAATGGCCTGTTCCAGCGTCTCCAGCGAGCGGGAGATGTCGTCATGCTGGGTATCGAGATAGACTTTGCGCTGAGATTGCTCCTTGAACTCGTCGATCGCCGCCAGGTTGATCGCTCCGAGACGCTGGATCCGATTCCCGACCCTGACCAGTTCCTCCTGCCAGACCGGTTCCGAGGCATTCGGATCCAGTGATTCCAGCACGGCCGCCGGGACCGTCCCGGCCTCGGCCAGCTGTTCCTCCAGGGTCCGGCGCCGCACCAGCCGCTCCTGGCGTTCCAGACGCAGACCATCGAGCCCGCTGCGACTGGCCTGCAGCGCCTGCTCCGTCTTCTGGCGCTCCTGCTCCAGAGACCGCACCTCGGCATCCAGCGATTCGCGCCGGTTGCGTGCCTCGCCCAATGCCTCTTCGACCTCGACGCGCAGCGCCAGCTGCGCG
>NZ_AONC01000080.1 GCF_000585215.1 Imhoffiella purpurea
CTGACCACTTTCGCCACGACGAAGCCTTCTCTCGTTGTTACAGAAGCTCAAAGCATACCCTCGAAACGACATCATTTCGAGGCCGCACCCGAAATGATAAGAATTGCCGGGCAAAAAGCGAAAGACCATAATGTTGGCCATATCGAGCTCAAGGTCGAGGACGCCTGCAACCTGAGCTTCCCGGACAAATCATTCGACACCGTTTTGGCGGCAAATGTGCTGCATTTGCTTTTCGATCCGGATAAAGCAATGCTGGAAATGAAACGGGTGTTAAAAGATGGTGGTGCTATTATCGTTCCAACCTATTGCCACGGGCAAAATCCGATAAGTCACCTTGCATCGCGTATGATGTCTCTACTTACCCACCGTGGCTTCAAGGCCCGCAGCCGCTGGTCGGTAGAGGGCTTTAGCGACTTCGTGCTCGGACATGGGTTTCATGTCAAGAAAAAGGTGATCATAAGAGGCGTTATACCTGTCTCATACAGGTTTTCGGCAGAGTTCCCTCGTGAACAGTCTGGCCCCATGGTAAGCTCCTCATGATGAACGACTACCGA
>NZ_AONC01000081.1 GCF_000585215.1 Imhoffiella purpurea
CATCCCTTTACCCATATCTCAGACCAGTTTCGCACACATTCCTTGTTTGATTGCGACACAAGACTGGATTCGTCGTCGGAGTTTCCGTTGCAATGTCTGTAACGTGAACGCCGACAGTTGGGATGGAGAACGATGCACGAAACAGCGCTGAATCAACCGATCGATCGAGCCCCCGAGTTTCCCGAGGTCCTGCCGTTGGGAACTTTGGAGCAGGAGCTTGGCACCATCGATCTGGGCGATGTCCGGCGGAATCGGCGCTCGCAGCAGCTGCTGGGGCAACTGGGTGCGAAGCCGAGTGAAAGCATTCCGACGGCCTGCGGCGGTTGGGACGAGACGCGCGCGGCCTACCGCCTGCTCGCTCAGGAGCGTGTCACGGCGAAGCGGGTGCTGGCCCCGCATGTGGAGCGTACCGAGGAACGTCTGCGCGCCCATGAGCGGGTACTGTGCATCCAGGACACGACCGAGCTCGACTACACCACCAAGAAGGGACGCATGAATGGCCTGGGTCCGCTCAACTACGAATCGCGTTGGGGGCTGTATCTGCATCCGACGCTGGCGGTGACTCCGGATCGAATCCCGCTGGGTGTCCTGGACACGCATACCTGGGCCCGCGAGCCCGGCCGTCTGGGGCAGGACACGGCAGCCAGCCGTCCGCTCGAAGAGAAAGAGAGTGCGCGCTGGGTCGAGGGGTTCGCGCAGGTCAACGCCCTGGCCGAGGCACTGCCCGACACGCGCCTGACCTATATCGCCGACCGCGAGGGCGATCTCTACGATCTGTTCGTCGAAGCCCCGTGCCCCGAGCAGGGGGCCGATTGGCTGGTGCGTGGTCAATACCATGAACGTCGCCTCACGGATGGGCGCACCCTGCGCGAGGCGCTCGCCGCCGCGCCGGTGCTGACCACGATCTCCTTTACACGCCCGGGCGGACATGGCAAGCCGGCCCGGCCCGTCGAGCAGCACCTCAAGGCGGTGCGCGTCACCTTGAAGGCTCCGCACCGTCCCGACCGTCGGCTCAGCGAAGTCACCGTCACCGCGCTGTTGGCCACGGAGATCGACCCTCCCAGCCACGATGACGCGGTCGAGTGGCTGCTGCTGACCAATCTCCCCGTCGAGACGCCCGAACAAGCGCTCGAGAAGATCGCTTGGTATTTGTGTCGCTGGCAAGTGGAGGTCTTCTTCAAGATTCTCAAAAGTGGCTGCAAGATCGAGCGGTTACAGTTGGAGGAACGCGAGCACCTGGAGCCCGCCATTACCTTCTACATGATCATCGCCTGGCGCGTTCTGTTGCTCACCCACCTCGGGCGTGCCTGCCCCGAGATGCCCTGCGATGTGGTTTTCGACGCCGCCGAATGGAAGGCCGTCTACCTCGTCACCCAGCGCCAAGCTCCGCCAGAAGACCCACCATCGCTCGATGCCATGGTCCGCATGGTGGCCACCCTCGGCGGCTTCCTCAACCGAAAAAGTGATGGCTTCCCTGGACCGCAATCCCTGTGGATCGGGCTGCAGCGCGCGGCTGATTTCGTGCTCGCTCTTGAGGCTCAGCGCTCTGCAGGGGCGAGTTATGGGTAAAGCCATG
>NZ_AONC01000082.1 GCF_000585215.1 Imhoffiella purpurea
GGGCGAGCATCTCCCCGCGAGCCTCGCCGGAGAGATGGGGGCTCGGGTGGACGAGGCCCTGACCGACTGGGCGGAGGATCCGCAGGGAATTGCCCGAGCCATCGGCACCGAGTTCCACTATCTGTTCCACAAGGCGGCCCAGCTCGCCGTGCAGTCGATCGAGCGCGAGGCCGAGACACGGGGCGCAGCGCCCCGGGACTATGCGACGACCCTGCTCGCCGCCGCGACCCGGCGCCTGGACGGAGAAATCTTCCTCGCGAGCTTCTGGATGGGCGACGGGGCGATCGCCGCCTACGGACCGCGCGGTCGGGTCCGTCTGATGGGCTCGCCCGACGGCGGCGAGTTCGCGGGCCAGACGCGCTTTCTCGACCGCGCCTCGATCTCGGATCAGGGGTTCGCCAAGCGCATCGGCATCGGACGCTTCGCCGACCTCGATGCCGTGCTGTTGATGACCGACGGCGTCTCCGATCCGCGCTTCGAGACCGACAACGGGCTGAGCGACCCGGCCCGGTGGGACGCGCTCTGGGACGATCTCGTCCCCCTGTTGGAGTCGCCGGATCCCGAGCAGCGCATCGCCGACTGGCTGGGATTCTTCTCGCCGGGCCATCACGACGACCG
This sequence comes from Imhoffiella purpurea, assembly GCF_000585215.1. Classification (GTDB taxonomy): domain Bacteria; phylum Pseudomonadota; class Gammaproteobacteria; order Chromatiales; family Chromatiaceae; genus Imhoffiella; species Imhoffiella purpurea. The sequence continues at coordinate 619 of NZ_AONC01000082.1, forward strand.
GACGATCGCGCTGCTGTGGTAGAAGCGGATAGAGCCGCCAGCTGCCAGCGACCAGCTTCCAGCGGTTGGGTTATGGTCTGTTCGTTGATCCAATAGCTGGAGGCTGGAGGCTGGAGGCTGGAGGCTGGAGGCTACTCTTATCACCAATCCACCGACCCCGCGTCGGTCCTGGAGCTGCCGATGACGCGAGTCGTCACCTGTAACACCTTCGACGGACAAGGGGTCGAATTCGTCGACGAGATCATCGGCTCGGGCGCGATGAAGGACGTCTATTTCGCCCCCGACCGATCCTATGTCGTCGCCTTCTACAAGACGCCGCAGGATGTTCAGGCGCGCGAGCGTCTGGAGATGATCGCCGGCAAATACCGCGAGAGCATCTTCAATCAGGTCGGCGGGGACTATTGGCGGAATCTCTATTGCTGGCCGACCGCCCTGCTGGAGCACGAGGGGCGCCTGGGGCTGGTGGCGCCGACCTATCCCAGTCACTTCTTCTTCGAGTACGGCTCGAAGAACGACGACATGCTGAGCATCAAGGGCAAGGAGAAGGAAGGCAAGTGGTTCGCCGCGGCCGGCCTGCGCAACCGCTTCGTCGACCCGCGCGAGCTCGGCAACTGGCTCAACCATCTCAAGATATGCCTGACGCTCGCGCGGGCCGTGCGCCGCATGCACATGGCCGGTCTCGCCCATTCGGACCTCTCCTACAAGAACGTCCTGGTCGATCCCTCCCAGGGGCTCGCCTGCGTCATCGACGTCGACGGCCTGGTGGTCCCCGGAAAGTATCCGCCCGACGTCGTGGGGACGCCCGACTTCATCGCCCCCGAGGTGGTGCGCACCAGCCATCTGCCCAAGGACGACCCCGAGCGCCGGCTCCCGCGACGCGAGACCGATCTGCACGCGCTCGCCGTCCTCATCTACATGTATCTGCTCTATCGCCATCCACTGCGCGGCGGCAAGGTCCACGACCTCGACGACGAGCAGCGCGACGAGACCCTCTCCATGGGCGAGCGCGCCCTCTTCGTCGAGCACCCGAGCGACGACAGCAACCGCATCAAGGTGGCCAACAGCAAGCCGAGCGAGCTCCCCTGGATCGATACCGAGCGTCTGCCCTTCACCCTCACCGGGCCCTATCTCTCCAAGCTCTTCCTGCAGGCCTTCGTCGCCGGCCTGCACGATCCCGCCCAGCGTCCCTCGGCGAACGACTGGGAGACGGCGCTGGTCAAGACGGCGGACCTCGTCCAGCCCTGTCTCAATCCCGACTGCGAGCAGAAGTGGTACGTCTTCGACAACTCGACCAGACCCTGCTGTCCCTTCTGCGGGACGCCATTCCAGGGCAAGCTGCCGGTGCTCAATCTCTATTCATCGCGCAAGGAGGGTCAGTACCGGCCGGACAACCACCGGCTCATGGTCTGGACCGGCCAGTCGCTCTTCGCTTGGCACGCCAACACCCTGATCGCACCGAACGAGAAGCTGACCGAGGCGCAGAAGCGGCGGGTGGGCTATTTCGTCTTCCACCGGAACGCCTGGTGGCTGGTCAACGAGAACCTTCCGGATCTCATGGACGTCTCGACCAAGACCTCCATCCCCATCGGCGGTCAGTTGGAGCTGAAGGACGGCCAGCAGATCCTGCTCGCCAGGGGAGACGGAGGACGGCTGGTCCTGGTGCAGATGGTCGACGCCTGACCCGGGATCGCGCGTTCCTTGGGAGCCATCCATCGATGCCCCCCCGATCGGTTCCGGGGGAATGCCCCCGGAACGGTTTCAGGCTCGAGTGTCGCGGTAGATGTGGTCGCGGGTGAGCGGCAGGTCGTTGTTGAGACCGTTGCTGAAGAGGATCTGGAACAGACGGTTGCCGCCGTGCGAGAAGGATGTGGTGGAGACCAGCCAGTAGAGACGCCATTGACGGGCGAAGCGCCGGTCGAAGCGCTCGCAGATCTCGTCGAAGTGGGACTCGAAGCGCTCCAGCCAGTGGTCGATCGTGAGCGCGTAATGGGGGCGCAGATTCTCGATGTCGAGAATGCTCTGCTTGTAGCTGGCCAGGTCGTGAACGACCTGCTCAAGGGCCGGCACGTGGGATCCCGGGAACATGTACTTCATGGTCCAGGGATCGTCCTCGTAGGGGGTGTCGTTGCCGATGCTGTGGAGCAGACCCAGACCGCCCGGTTCGAGCAGCTCGGAGATCTGCTTCACGCAGGTGGGGATGAATTTCTTGCCCACGTGCTCGAGCATGCCGATCGAGGACAGCTTGTCGAAACGCCCCTGAACCTCGCGATAGTCCTGATGGAGTACCCGGATGCGATCCTGCAGGCCGAGGCTGCGGATCCTCTCGTTGGCGAACGCGGCCTGGGGCTCTGAGAGCGTGGCCCCCACCCCGGTGATGCCGTAATGCTGCGCGGCGTGGATCAGCAGGCCGCCCCAGCCGCATCCGACGTCCACCAGCCGCTCTCCCGGCGCGAGCTGGAGCTTGCGGCAGACGTGATCGAACTTGTTGAGCTGAGCCTGCTCCAGGGAGTCGTCCGGGGTATGGAAATAGGCGCAGGTATAGGCCATGTTCTCGTCGAGGAACAGCCGATAGAAGTCGTTGCCCAGATTGTAGGCATGGGCGACATTGCGCCTGGACCCGCCGAAGGTGTTCTGGTTGCGCAGAAAGAGCAGGGCGAAGCGAATCTTTTCCGGCAGGGTCAGCGAATGCTCGCCGAAGTCCATCTGGTGACCGAGCACGAACAGCTTGCGGAAATCCCCCTCGACCTCGATCTCCTCGTCCATATAGGACTCGCCGAATCCGAGGAATCCGTCCCCGAAGGTGCGGGCCAGCGCATTTCGGGTCTTGAACCAGAGCACGAATTCCGGCTCCTCGTCACCGACCCGAATGCGGTCGTCGTCCCAGAAACGGACCTCGAACGAGGCACTCGGATCCACCTTCCCCATCAAATCGATGGCTGACTGCGCGGCATCTTTCATAGGCTTGGAATCGTACCCGATTGAAGACCGGCGACACTGATCGATTGGCCCGGTCCAATCGGCGGCACCTCGCCTCGGCTCATGGTCCGCGCCTCATCAGTGTCATCCCGAACGTATCGACGAGGCTCATTATCATCGAGCCCCGAATGGATGTCGATGAAGTCCGGAAACTTGGGTCGCCCCGGCCTACCGCCTATTGAAGCTGCGCCAGAATGCCCAGCACACCAAATAGGATGAGATAGAAGGCGACGATATAGCTCAGCAGCCTGGGCCAGACCAGAATCGCAATCCCGCAAAGCAGTGAAACGATCGGTGAAAGAATCATGATGCTCATGACGGACCTCCAGCATGATGTTGAATTCACACGTCCGAATCGCAGAGCACGCACGTCCGCATTCGGATCTGTCGAAGACTATGCTGGAAACATGCCAAGATGGCCTCCCAAGATGCGTTCGACCGAGAATGGTGAACCGCCCTCCCCGTTCAGCGAACCCGAATCAAGAAAAATTTTTTATTGAACAATATCTTGAATGCATTACATGACACAAATCGATCTTGATGGCAGACCGCCAAGACCAGCCGACGAACCCTGGATCCTCGAGGCTCGAAACAGGCTTCGGCGCCAGTCTGGTTGATATGAACCGGACAACCACCAGCCGGCTAGTCGACCTTGAACCTGTCGTGACAGGTCAGACACTGACGCATCAGCTTCCCGGTGAATTCCGCGAGGGTCCGAATCGCGCGCCGAGCCTCCGTCTAGCCATCCCCGGACGTCCGAGGCACCAGGTCTCGATAGGCGTGCCAGGTCGCATGGCCCACGAGGGGCACGGCCAGGAAGAGCCCGAGATAGAAGGTGAGCAGACCTGCCCCGACGATCACCACCAACAGGATGGCCCAGAGCAGCATGGGCAGCCAATTCCAGGCCACGGCCCTCAGGCTGGTGCGCATGGCGGTGAAACCGTCGATGGGCCGATCGATCAGCATGGGGATGGTGATGGCGCTGACGCAGAAGGCGCAGACCGCGAAGAAGGCACCCACGAGCACGACGGCGATCACCAGTATCCAGTGCTCGCCCGAGAGGACGACCGCGGGTATGAAGTCGTCCAGGGTGGGAAAGGGATCCTGGTAGAGCATGATGAAGAGGAAGACCGAGGCCAGAATCCACAGCTGCATGATGATCAGCAGGAACCCGGTCGCGATGCCCAGCTGGGCCTGATTGACCTTGATCGCCTCCACCACCTGACAATGCACCAGGGACTCGCCCCGCTCCAGCAGGTCGCTCATCCGATAGAGCCCGATCGCGAGCAAGGGCGCCATCAGAAAGAATCCGGCGGTGAGAAAGGGCACCAGAAAGCCGAGACGGCCGACCAGGGCCAGCACGAAGATCGAGGCGCTCAGGAGCACGATGGCTGCACCGTATCTCAGGCTATAGAAGGGAGCCGCCCGGATGTCCCCCCACCCTTTCTCGAGCCACCGCCAAGGGTGCCGCAGGGTCACCCGATTCACAGGAGGGTCTTGCTGGTCGGTCTGCGGCGGAACGCTGGTATCGCTCATCGACGATCCTCCAGTTACCTGGTTCATCGCCTGATTGTAGTTCCTGCGGCGCGCTCGGCCTCCTGAATCCCCCCCCGGCCGATCGCGCCCGACGTGGACGAACGGCCGTCGCAGACCGCATGCGGGGCGCGACGAAGCAAGGAGGAAATCGCCACCCCCGCAAGCATGCGGCAAGTCTTCAGAAGGTAACGAAATCCGCGCCCAGGGGCTGGGCTCGCGGAGCCCGAGCCAATTGGGTCGATTCGGGTGCGCGAGCGACCTTGACTCCAGCCGACGGCCTGTCCGGCGCGGGCACCTTGGCCTTGTCGCCGCCCATTTTGAAGAACCCCATCATGCTCTGCAGTTGTTCCGCCCGGCTGGTCATCTGCTCGGCGGTCGCCGCCAACTCCTCCGAGGCGGAGGCGTTCTGCTGAGTCGTCTGGTTGAGCTGCCCCATCGCCGAATTGATCTGGCTGACCCCCGTGGACTGTTCGTTCGAGGCCGCCGCGATCTCCTGCACCAGATCCGACGTCTTGGTGATGGCCGGCACGATGGCATCGAGCAGATCGCCGGCCTTCTCCGCGAGCTCGACACTGGAACTGGCAACCTCGCCGATCTCCTGCGCCGCCTCCTGGCTGCGCTCGGCCAGCTTGCGCACCTCGGCCGCCACCACGGCGAAGCCCTTGCCGTGCTCTCCGGCACGCGCGGCCTCGATGGCGGCATTGAGCGCGAGCAGATTCGTCTGATAGGCGATGTCGTCGATGATGCTGATCTTCTGGGCGATCTGCTTCATGGCGGACGCTGTCTCCTTGACCACGGCACCACCCTGCTCCGCCTCCTTCGCCGCCTTGGCGGCGACCCCGTCGGTCACGGAGGCGTTCTCGGTGTTCTGGGCCACGGAGGTGGAGATCTGTTCCATGGAGGCCGAGGTCTCCTCGACGCTGGCGGCCTGCTCGCTCGCGCCCTGAGACAGCGATTGAGCGGTCATGCTCACCTGGTCGGCCGCCGCGGCCATGTCCGACGCGGTGGCTCGGACATCGCTGATGATTTGAGCGAGCTTAAGCGCCGTCTCGTTGACGGCCTGGGCGATGGTCGAGTAGGTCTCGTGCACCTTCCGGGTCTCGGCATCGGCGGACGCGGGACTCAGAACGACGTCGAGATCCCCCTCGGACAGCTTGCGCAACTCGGCCACCAGCTTGGTGGTCTCCGCACCCTGGTATTCGGCCACCTTGGCGGCCACCCGGGCGGCCTGCTTCACGTCCGTCTGATCGACGATGATCTCGAAGGCTCCCACCATCCTTTCAGCCGCATCGCGCACCGGCACGCCCGTGTAGGAGATATCGAGGGGCTCGGATCCCGGCCGGGCCACCGTCTCGCTGCCGACGACCTGATCGATCGTCATCGCCCGCGCACAGGCGCAACGGTCGGTGCGGCAATCCGCCGTCTTGAAGTGATCGTAGCACTTGGTTCCCACGAGCTCGCCCGGCGTCCTGCCGCTCAGCTTGGCTCCCGCATGATTCATGTACTGGATTTCGTAATCCCGATTGATGACCATCGCCGGATTGGGAATCATGTCGATGAAGCCGGTGATCCGATCCAAGGCCGCGTTCAATCCCTCGAGCAGCTTGCGATAATCGCCCGTATGCTTCTCGCTGTCGCCACGCACCTTCAGGCGTCCATTGACCGCAGCCTCGGCAATGCGGTCCGTTTCTCCGATCAGGCCTTTCAGACTGGCCTGAACCTTGTTCACCGAGGTCAGCAGACGACCGGTTTCGTCCTTCGCCCGAGTCTGAATGGAAAAATCGAAATCGCCCTGGGCCATGCGATCCGCGGCGGAAACGGCCTGTCCCAATGGACGCACGACGCTGCGGGTCACCGTATAGGCGATGATGAAGGCCAGCAGCACGCTGAATCCGGCGAGACCCAGCATCAGCTCCCTTCCAAGCGTTGCGGTAGCGCTTGCGGAGTCACTGGCCTCCCGCATCAGACCCGCCTGATATTCGATCAGCTTATAGAGACTGTCGAAATTCGCTCTCTGGCCATCCCTTAGCCTGGTGACCAGGAACGTCTTGGCCTCTTCGCGGCGCCCCTCGTCGAGTAGACGCAGATACTCGTCCTGGGCCTCCCGCGCGTCCATTTCCGATTCGCGCACGGCCGCGAGACGAGCGATACCGCCTTCCGAACGGATGCCCTCGGCCAGCTTCGCCAGGTCATCGTCGATGACTGAGCGGGCCTCTTGCATACGCTTCCTTTCCGTTTCCAATTGACCTGAATCATCGAGGATATAGAGGTTGCGCACGACTCGAGCGATGGTGTTGACCTGATCGATCACGTTAGTGACCAGCGCCGTCTTCGGATAACGATCGTTGGCCACCAGGTCGAGATCTTGATGGAGTACGGAAAGCCGGCTTACACCGACAACGGCGATACCGATCAGCAACAGAGAAACGAGACCGAAGCCCAGCCCAAGACGCAAACCGATCTTGATGTTCGAAAACACGTTCAGTGCCTCCCGTTCGAGTAACCATCCCCCGGCAAAGCCGGGGGCTTTGAATTCGTGAGCCGCTCAAAGCGGCAAGGGGTCGCTAACGCGGCCCCACGGTATTAGGG
>NZ_AONC01000083.1 GCF_000585215.1 Imhoffiella purpurea
CTGGCGTCGTTTAGGTCGTGGTTTTGACTTTGCCATAGCGGAGCCCGTCTGTCTTCACGTCCCCAAGGGAGGAGGAGGGTCTGAACGCTTACATCCGCTCGCCTGTGGCGGGGAACGCAGGCGTGCCCTGCCGGTATCGCCGATCCCGTCAGCGCGTCGCCCGGAAATAGCGATCCGCCGCGGTCAGGAAGTCCTCGGGCGGGGGCAGTTCGACCGGATCGAACCTCAGCAGCAACAGAATGCTGCGGTGGCCTTGGGCGTCGTTCAGCTCGCGCAGGATGATGCGACGTCCGGAGGGGTCGCGTGGGTGCCGCTCGATGTTCATGGCGTCCAGGTGGAGACTGATGTCGCGGCTCCAGAGCTGACGCCGGGCGTCGGTCAAGACCTCGCAGACCATCTCCAGGTGGATTTCCAGAACCCTTTCATCGGTGCCCAGGGCATGCAATTGCTCGGTGATGCGGTCGAGGTCTCGACTCAATGCCTCTCGATTCGGCGGCGCATCCGGAGAATCGAAGCTCAGGTCCCCGTGCTCCAGGGCGCTCAGCTTGCGGCGCAGCAGGTCGCGCTGTCGCGTCAGGTCGGCGCGTTCCGTTTCCGCAGAGGCCAGGCGACCCAGGGCGAGCGTTACCAGATGGTCGAAGGTTCGCTGTTTGAGCAGGCACCGGGTCTCCTCCTCGCCGGCCGCCAGATCGGAGAGACGGTGCCCGACGAAATTGACGAGGGTCTGAGGGACGTCGCGACGCATCTGACCGTCCACGATATCCCTTCCCAGCACCTGTCTTTCGCTCATCTCGGCCCTGAGCAGCGCCGTGAGCTCGCCGACGTGGAATCGATGGCCCGCGAGGAAGCCGCGGAACGTCAAATCCCGGCCCAGATCCTCCAGCATGGTTTCGGGCGAGGCGAATAGAGCGGCGAGCTGCCGCTCTTCCAGATAGCTCTCGCGCGAGACGGTGAGCGGCGGGGGGAGATCGTCCACCAGAGCGACGGCGTGGTCGAGCGCGCCGACGACGGGAGCGAGCAGACGTTTGCGATAGCCTGGCAGCAATCGCAGGCGCGAGTCCGTTCCCTTCACGACCCGCTCGATCGCTTCCTCGATGCGCGATTTGGGATAGCGTCCGCCGAGGTCCTCGTCGGCGCTGAATAGGGATTTGAAGAACATCCTGGATGAAGAGTCCTTGATGAGTGTCGAGATGTAGGACGTCCGTTGGGGATGAGGCTTCCGAGGGTCCGCGATGGCGGTGATCGCTGCTCGCATCGCGCGCGGTCGGATCCAGTCCAGCCTCGAACACTAGACATCGGGTCGTCACAATTCAATCTAAACCGCTCGATGGCGGCCGCAATGCTGACGTCGGATCGGATACCCGACGGCTCGCCGTCCCGGAGGCGCTCGTCGCAGCCGGCGTCAATCCCATTCATAGGAGATCTGAGCCCACCAAAGGCGCTCGTCGTTGAGCGGATAATCGTCCCTATAGGTCAGCTTGGGTGCCGGCGAGGCGATACGCGCCTGAAGCATATTGGTGACCCCGGCCCGCAACGTCAGGCCGTCGAAGCCGATATCGAACCAATTGGCGGTCAGCGAGATGTCGTGGTAGCCGTCCAAGGATTCATGACGCGGATCGTCGGCCGCACGGTCCCGATCGCCGACGAAGCGCCAGTGGGTCGTGATCAGCCAGTCGGGGCGCGGACGGTAGAACAGACCCAGATTCCCCAGCCAGGTCGCGGCGCCCGGTATGGGGCCACGGGTGTCCTGATTCAGGGTATCCGTGTAGCTGAGATTGGTCATCACCTTCCAGCGGGCGCCGAAGGATTGCTCCCATTCCAATTCGACGCCTTGCACGCGTGCCGAGCCGCGATTGGTCCAACCACCGTTTTCCAGAACGACCAGATCGCGCAGTTCCGAATAATAGAGCGTGGTGCGAATACTCTTGCTGGAACGGCGGAAGATATAGCCGAATTCGCCGGTGCGGATGGTTTGTGCCGTATCCGGAAACTCTTGACTGGGCACCACCGATTGACCGTTCACTTGCAACAAGGTCGGCGGAAAGAAGGCGTCGGCGATCTGGACCTTGAATAGATGCTCGTCGTTGAGGCGCCAGACGGCGGCCAGACGTGGCGAGACATTTTCGCCGACATCGCTGTAGCGGTCGTAGCGCAAGCCCGCCGTCAGATCCAGATGTCTCGTCACCGTCCATTGATCCTGGATGGCGACGCTGCGAATGTCGCGGTGAGCCCGGGTATCGACATAATTCAGCGCCCCCTTATAAACCTGCATGTAGGGCAGCGGTTGCAGCCTCTTTACATCGCCATTGAGCGCCCACCATGCCTCGGTCAGATCGACGGAGGCGGCGCTGAATTCCGCCCGCCAATGGTGGTTCCGCCAGCCGGACCATTCCAGCGAGGCGGTCGCTTGCGTGCGTCGGCTCCCGATTTTGAGCTCCTGAAACAATCCATAGGGGTTGGGTACGCCTCCATCCAAGGGATAGGGGGTACCTGGAGGATAAACCTCTTGATCGAAGTGGAATGTCCCTTCGGAATATAAGAGCTGGAGCTCGGCGAGCCAATCCTCGGTGAAGTCGATGCGTTGCGACGCTTGCAAGGCCCAAGACACGGTTTCCGCGAAATCGTGTCCGTCCCGAGCCACCGGCAGGGCATTGACGGCGCCCTGGAATACCCCGTCGATTTCCCGCTGGTAATAGCCGGTCAGCGAAAAATCTCCGGCCTGCAGCGCTATCTGTGCGAATTGATGTTCTTGACGATCGTCGATGGGCCCCGGCGCGCGCGAAATATCTCCGAGTCCAGCGATGTAGAGGACGTCGGGACCCGCTTCGACGTCGGTTCCCGGCGTGTCCCAACCCGACAGGTTGGCGGTGAGCCGCCAATCGCTGTCTGGATCCTCGACATGAAAAGTCCCCCCCGCCTCCCGGCCGCCGTTGCTGTCCAGGCGCACATGGACGCCCCGATCCTGGCGGGTGATGACGTTGATCACGCCGACGAAGGCGAATTCGCCGTGGACCGCCGAGCCAGGTCCTCGAATGATTTCGATGCGCTCGATCTGTTCGATCGGGATGGGCGCGATCATCGCCTTCCCGTCGTAGGCGTGATTCAGCGGGATCGAATCGAGCAACATCTTGATGTTGCCGTTGCCGTGCTCCAAACCGCGAATGGAGATGCGGCTGGCGCCGAAGTCGCTCCGGTTGACCTGAATGCCTGGAACGAGGGTCAGTGCCTCGCCGACCGTGCGCATCCCCAGCGCGAGCAGTTCCTCGCGATGCAGCACGCTGAGAATGCCGGGTACATAATCGGCGTTCAGGTGCGTTTTGGTCGCCAGCTTGGTCACCTCGTCGAGCGTGTCCATGAGCATGCTGAGTGTCTGCTGGTCCTGGTCGGCGAGTCTTGGCGAGGTCAAGAAAACTTGGTGCTCAGACGCCGCGTCGGCCACCGCGGAACCAGCGATGCAGAGCCAGGGTATGACGATGAAGAGGAGTCGATAAGCTGTCTGAGTCATCTCTTAACCCCGCCCAGAGCGGAACGCGTCGACGCCGAGGACTGGTCTCATGCGGAAGCGGTCGTGGCAAGTCCGAGGCCCCAATCATCCGCTACGCCTTGGCGTTTTGAAAACCCCTGGGCGGCTTCAGAATGATAGCCCCCTGTTTCACGCCCAGTTCGTCGGCGATCATGCCGCACTTGGCCTGCAGCAGGAAAAATATCGGGGCGCTCGAGTCGCTGAGGGTTTCAAAGTTGGCCTGGCCCTTGGCAATGATCAGCCCGGCGGCGTCGAAACGCCTGCGGAACGCGTCCGGGCAGCGTGTCAGCAGGGTGCCCGGCGCCTCGGTGCCGTTGTCGATGATCTCGGCGACCGCTTCCAGTCCGGCCTCCAGCGCATCCTCGCGCGTTGCGTCGTTGATGATGGGCGACGCCTTGACGACATAGGTGACGGGCTTGTCCAGGTGCTCGATGAGCACGCGGTCGAAGACCGTCTCGCCCGCGTTGTCGCCCAGATAGAGGACGGAGTCGACCCTATCCAATGCCTCGCGCAGCGCCTGCATGCCGTCGATGGCGAACGGCTGGTCGAGCACCCGCTCCAGCGTGGCCTCCAGGGCGAAGGACTCGGCCACCCCGTGATCGATGATGTTGCCGGCGATGGCGATGCGCACCGCGGTCTCCAGCGGGTCGCCGGATCTGTCGACCCGCTCGCGCAGCGAGGGGAGCAGGGCGAGCGACTGCCGGGTGGCATCGCCCTTGGCATCGCGATAGGGATCCGCGTGCCCCGTCCGTTCGCGGACCATGCGATGGATCGTCTCGGCCATGACCGGCGGCGTGGCGTCCGCCGGTAACGACCTGATCCGGTCCATGGTGTCCAGCTGGATGCGATATTGCTGCTCGGGCGAGGCCCCGGCCCGCCGGGCGGCGCTCAGCGCCTGTCTCAGAAAACAGGAATAGCAGTCGAGATAGATCTTCATGTGGATTCCGGAGAATATGAACCGCAAAGGAACGAAGGGCGCAAAGGGGCAGAGGCTTATAGAGCTTCCAGACTAAAGGGATGGGCGGACAGCTGGAAGCGGAACGCTTGCTTCGCGCTCTTTGCGCGGTTCCAATTTCAAAACCGCTAGTATGTATGATTCAGGAGGTGATGAGTGCGTAACCACGCTTTGATGCATGTCCCCTTCGAGGGACCGGCCGGGATCGGCGTCTGGTCCGGCCAGCACGGTCATTCCATGACCCTGACACGGCTCTATGCCGGTGAGACGCCTCCGGGACAGGACGACTTCGACCGGCTCTTCGTCATGGGCGGCCCCATGGGCATCTATGACGAGCAGGAGCACCCCTGGCTCGTCCCTGAGAAGCGCTTCATCGCCGAGACCATCGCCGCCGGCAAGACGGTGGTCGGCGTCTGTCTCGGCGCCCAGCTGATCGCCGACGTGCTGGGCGCGCGGGTTCGCCGCAATCCGCAGAAGGAGATCGGCTGGTTTCCCATCGAGCTGAGCGAATCGGCGTGCGAGTCGGCGATCACCGGCTTCCTGCCGCCGAGCCTGGAGGTCTTCCACTGGCACGGCGATACCTTCGACCTGCCCGAGGGCGCGGTCCATCTCGCCTCCAGCGACGCCTGCCGGAACCAGGCATATCTCTACGAGGGCAGGGTGCTCGGGCTCCAGTTCCACATCGAATCGACCCCCAAGAGCGTGACCGACATCGTCGCCAACTGTGCCGACGAACTGGTCCCGGCCGAGCGCATCCAGACCGCCGAGCGTATCCTGTCCGCGACGGCCGAGGACTACGCGCGCATCAACAGCGCGCTCTTCGGCATCCTCGACCGGTTGCCCGGCTAAGGTACATGGCGAAGGGCGCCACTCCCGAAAGCTGAAGCGGGTAGGTTGGGCCGACGATAGGAGGCCCAACACGCGACGTCTCGTTGGGCCTCGTACCTCGGCCCAACCTACGAACCGGCTGTTTCAGGGGCGTTACCGCCATCGACATTTGGGAAGCCGCGTAGGGCGCAATAGCGATAGCGTATTGCGCCGCATGACAAGCCGCGCCGAGGCTTTGGTCACGCCAGTCACTCGCATACGGCGCAATACGGCCTCCTCGAGATCGAACCACGGCAGTCCATGACGCCCTCGTCAAAGCGCAATGCGAAACAGCGACCAAGTACCGACGGCCTATTGCGCCCTACCCGACAGGGTGCTGGTGCCATCGATCATCATCTCACCTCCGCCTTCTGCCTCAGCAGCTTGACCTGGAACAGCGTATTGCGCTCCTCCTCTTCGAGCGACGACTGGATGAAATGGATGGTGCGCCGGTAGCGGGGGATGATGTTGTACTTGAGCGCGTTGACCCGCTTCTGGGCCTTGCGCTGTTCCTCCAGCAGGCGATGGAGCGCGATCTCGACCTCGGCCAGGCGGGCCAGGATGACGGCGGCGTCGGCGAGGTTGTCGCGGCTGCTGTCGAAGCTGGCGTCGGTCCCCATCAGGCCGACCGGGGTCAGTGGGATGCGCTCGCTAGTCACGGACGGATACTCCACGCCCAGCGCCCGGCGCGGCAGGATGTCCACCTTCAGCGCCGGCTGCGCGCCCAGCGCCGCCTGGCGGACGCCCCGGCTGCCCATGCGCAGATGGGTGATGCTCAGACAGCGGTAGGCCTGGGCCAGCTTTTCCTCCGCCGAGGCTCGCAGTTCCCGGTATTCCCCGATCCGCTCGTAGACCAGCCGCGTCAGCAGCTCGCGCTTGCGCTCCAGCAGGTCGTGTCCGTCTTCCAGAAATCGGACCTGCTTCTTGAGCCGGAGCAGTGTGTTCTTGGTCGGTGGAACCTTGATCAGCTGTTGGGCCATGCGGCCTCCCATTCGGCGAGACACTCGGGTCCGCCCATCTCGAACTCGCGGCACAGCAGCGGCCGCCGGTCGTAGATGCGGCACAGCAGGGTGTCGCGGTCGAGCGCGGCGCACCAGCCGTCGTCGAGCCGCCGCATGGTGACGGATCCCCAGGCGTCGACCGTGGTGAAGTGGTCCGGCACGCCGGTGTCGGTCAGACACATGACCTCCAGACGGCAGCAGGCGGCCGCGCAGCTCTCGCAGGTGACCCTTCCTGGCGGGGCCGGCTTCAGGGGATCAGTCTCGCTCATGGTAGTACTTGGCCAGGTCGGTTTCCTTCATCCGGGTCAGCATGTCGCGCGGGAAGGCGCTCATCAGGTCCCAGGCCAGGTTCAGGGTCGCCTCGATCGAGCGGTCCTCGGCCTCGCCCTGGCCGACGAAGGTCCGGTCGAAGGCATCGGCGAAGCTCAGATAGCGCCGGTCGCGCTCGGAGAGCTCGTCCGCGCCGATGATGGAGGCCAGGTTGCGGGTCTCCTGGGCACGGGCATAGAGGGCATAGAGCTGGGCGGCGACGCGCGGATGGTCCTCGCGGGTGTCGTCCTTGCCGATGCCGTCCTTCATGAGACGCGAGAGGCTCGGCGAGATGTGCACCGGCGGATAGACGCCCTGGTTGTGCAGCTCGCGCGAGAGCACGATCTGGCCCTCTGTGATGTATCCGGTCAGGTCCGGGATGGGGTGGGTGATGTCGTCCGAGGGCATGGAGACCACGGGCATCATGGTGATGGAGCCGTGACGCTCGTGGATGCGGCCGCAGCGCTCGTAGATCTCGGCCAGGTCGGAATAGAGATAGCCCGGATAGCCCTTGCGCGCCGGCACGTCGCCCTTGGCGGTCGCGACCTCGCGCAGGGCCTCGGCATAGTTGGTCATGTCGGTCAGCACCACCAGCACGTGACGGTCGAGATCGTAGGCCAGGTACTCGGCCGCGGTCAGGGCGGTGCGGGGGAGGGTGAGGCGCTCCACCGGCGGGTCGTCGGCCAGGTTGACGAACATGACCACGTTGCGCAGCACGCCCGAGTTGGCGAACTCGTCGCGGAAGAACTTGGCGTCGGCGTAGGAGACGCCCATGGCCGCGAAGACGACCGAGAAGCTGGAACTCTCGTCGACCAGCCTGGCCTGGCGCACGATTTGGGCCGCGAGCCGATTGTGCGGCAGGCCCGAGCCCGAGAAGATCGGCAGTTTCTGACCACGCACCAGGCTGTTGAGCCCGTCGATGGTCGAGACGCCGGTCTGGATGAACTCGCGCGGATAGGTGCGGGCGGCCGGATTGATCGCCGATCCGCCCACCGGACGCCGCAGCCCCGAGAGCACCGGCGGACGTCCGTCGCGCGGCTCGCCGAGCCCGTTGAACTCGCGCCCCAGGATCTCGGGCGAGAGTGCGATCTCCACCGGCTCGTCGAGGAAGCGGACCCAGGTGTTGTCCAGATCCAGGTCGTCCGTGCCCTCGAAGACCAGGATCAGTACCTCGTCGTCCGCCGCGCGGATGACCTGACCGTTGCGGATCTGGCCCGAATGGTCCTCGATCCGCACCCGGTCGCCGAAGGCCACGCTCGGGGTGTTTCGGACCACCAGGAGGCCGCCCCTGGCTTCGATGGCGGTGCGGTATTCCTTGATGCTCATGATTCGAGCTCCAGACTCTTGGGCAATTCGCCCTCATGGGAATGGAAGGCGATCCGGCCCGTTTCGTCGACGATCCAGACCTCGCTCGCCCCGCTGGCCAGATAGAGGGCGATCTTCTCGTCCATCTCGCCCTTGGAATTGGACGGGGAGGTGATCTCGACGCAGATCTCGGGCGCGCGGCTGTAGGGCGTCTCGAAGCCGTGCCGGGCGATGAATGCCTCCGAGGCCCAGGCGATGTCCGCGACCTTGACCCCGTCGGTCGTCTGGATCGAGCACTCCATGATGATGGTGCCGCTCCGCTTGTGCCGATCGATCCGTCGCCCGATCTCGTACTGGAGACGCCCGTGATTGTTGCTCGCGGGGCTCATGAGGATCTTTCCCCATTTGTTGAGCTCGATCTTGAATGGGAGATTCTTCAGCAGCGGGTCGTTGATGACGCTTGCCCAGTCCATGATTCTGTCCCTCCGCGACTCAGATCTGGTCGTCGGGTTCGGCGTCTGGGATATAGGGAATCAGGCCCTTCTGATAGGCGAGTTCCTGAACCTCGTACGGCATGGTGCGGATATCCACGATCAGACCGTTGACCTGGACCATCCAGGCGACCCGGCTCGATTTCAGTCTGGCCGGCAGCATCCACTCGTGGCCGAACTGGCTCATGCCCAGGAGATCGCGGATTTCCTTCGATTTGTTCGGGCCCGTCGAGGATCCGACACCGAAATACTCATAGATCAGAGGCGCCTTGCAGTGCGGTTTCTGGGATTTGTCGAAGAGGAAGTTGACCGTTCCGACCGCATGGACGACACCCGCCGCCCAGGTGGCTTCCTTGCCTCGCGTCAAGGGTGAGGGGCGCTTGCGGCTCAGGGCGGCGATCGCCAAGCGGATCAGCTGTTTGTAGTCCTCATCGAGATAGGCATCGCAGAATGCATCCGTCGCCTTGGTCAGGCTGTCGTATTTTTCCTGCATTTGGGCTGGAACGCGGTTGGACTGTTTCATCTGAGGCTGTCTAGGGACGTGTCTTGGTGGGTCTGAGGAGCTGACCGGTCATGATATTCCTATTCGCCGTCCATGAAAGGTCTCGCGTCTCCAGATCGCGCCCGGTGGGCCTTCAGGTGTTCTTCCGGTTTGCGCCGCTGGAGTGCGGGTCCGCAACGCCGGTCAGCCATTTGTACATGACCAGGGCATCGATATAGCCCAGACTCGGATGATCGAACGCCTTGGGCAGACGTCCGACGGTCTCGAACCCGAGCCGGCTCCAGAGCCGGATCGCGCCCAGATTGCTGGACGCGACGAAATTGAACTGCATCGCCTTGTAGCCCACCTCGATCGCGATCCGTTGCGAGTGCTCGCACATGGCCGTCGCCAGACCCTGACCGCGGGCGGCCGAGGAGACCATGTAGCCGCAATTGCAGACATGGCTGCCGGGTCCGGCCTGATTCGTCTTGATGTAATAGGTGCCGGCAATCCCCTCGTCCGTCTCGGCGACGAATGTCTTGCGGGGCAGTCGCATCCACAGCCGTTCCGCCTCTTCCTTCGAGGTCTCGCGCGGATAGGCGTAGGTCTCCCCGGCCGAGGCGATCTCCCGGAAGATCGGCCAGAGCGCCTCGAAATCGGTGGTTGTCGCTTCTCGAATCTGCATCGTCTCGATCAATGTGCTTTGGGTTTCAGGGTACGAGGATCATTTCACGATGCAGATGGCTGATTCGCGAGCTGTTTTAATTGCACCATTGCCTTTCGCAAGGGATTCCATCATTGTTGCCGTCCATTTTTGTTCCTGGGCAATTTCTCAAAAAGAATACAGCCTCCTCGCATGAGGTCATTTGAGAGCAATAGACTCTGCCATCGCATCGATAATTTTGAGAGGCAGCTTCTCGTTGATAAGGGCCTTGTCCGTCGTTGCGAGAGGATAGGCTGTCGACGATCGTCAACGAACCATCGACCGGTTCTGTCTTCTC
Source organism: Imhoffiella purpurea (assembly GCF_000585215.1). Lineage (GTDB taxonomy): Bacteria > Pseudomonadota > Gammaproteobacteria > Chromatiales > Chromatiaceae > Imhoffiella > Imhoffiella purpurea. Next base: position 9,934 of record NZ_AONC01000083.1, read on the forward strand.
GCATACAACTCCTTCAGGTACGATTCCGTATAGCACGCTGCCATCTTCGGTGATGCATTTTGTTGCCGCACTCGAAAAGCCATTCGAAGAGTGTTGAAGAAAAGGAAGCTTGTTTTGTTCGTATAGATTGTATCCATACCATCCGCCGCCTATGAGGGCGGCGATTAGGAGTATATTTTTCATATCCTGTCTATCTCACGGTACCGAAGGGCATACTCACACGACGCCTGGAAAAGATACACCCGAGCCGACTAAATAAAACGGGTAATCCCCCGGCTTTGCCGGGGTGACAGTAGCAGTTTGACATTTCCGGGAGTCCATCGGGGACACTCCGCAGCGTGAGC
>NZ_AONC01000084.1 GCF_000585215.1 Imhoffiella purpurea
TCATGCTCGATGGGCGACCGTTCAACGTCCAACATGACATGAGGCGCGTGCTGTATTAGCTGGGGGAGCTATTCGTTTTGTACTGTACTGAGCTGCCTTATATAGCTAACGTCACCCATAAGCCGGGCCATACTGCGCCACCACAACGCTACGAGATTGCTCTGAGCTTGATGCGCAGTATGGGCTCGGCTTGATGGGCGTGTTAGGCGATTCTTTATCTCAGGGAAAGACCGGTGACCAATAAAAAGTGGTCTGCCCCGGTTTTCTGCCCCAATAACTCATGCGGCGTATTCCCAGAATAAAATAATCCATCCTCAGAAATTAGCAAAATCAGTGTCGCGAACCTTCCCTTAGGGTTTCTTTTATTAGATGAATATCGGATTTCATTTCCTCGATGTCTTTTCGCTGTCCCTCCAATTCATTTTTCATTGCAGATAAAGCAGACTGAAAAGACTCTAATCCTTTGAAATGGATGTTTAGCATCTCTTCAAATTGATTCAGACGCTGGCCGTTGACATTGAATCCATCGCTCACCTGCTTCATAAACTCTTCGATATAGTCTGTCATGATTCATATATCCAGTGTGAAGTTGGTTGTTTAATTTCGCCGCAGCCTAACGTTACGCCTCACCCGACCCTGTGTAGCGAAGCGCGATAGCGCGTAGCGAAGCAGGGGTCGGGTGAAGGCGATTGTTAGGTTTATTTTGGTTCAATTTCTTTTTTTGATAATATCTCGAAGTATTCAGGTTTGCCTTTGATTCTTCTGAGTTCATTCATCAGTGCATCCCGATCCACTGATTCAGAACGCCTCGCGAGGGCGGCAAGTACAAATGCCTCATCATCTCCGTATTTAGGTATAGCCCAACTAATGCCGCCTTTAAACGGGCAATCTGGCCAGAATGCAAGCCAACGCCACGACTCATATACATTGCCCCGTTCCTGCTTGAAGCTATGGGCAAGCTGAACGCCAACTATGCCAGACTTGTTTCTGCTGGTTTTTCTGCCTTTAATGGGAAGACGTTCAGGAAGTTCTTCCAACTTCTCCTTAACCCATTTTTTTGCTGCCGCTTCAGCACACTCCCAAGTCTTATATTCATTCAGTGTGAAATTCGCTTGATGCATCTTATTATGACGCATGATACGCGCCATAACGCACTTCTCTTTTTCGTTTTTTGTTAAGTGCATCAGAGATCCTTTCCATTTATAGCCTAACAGTGAAATGGACTGACGTCCGGTAATATTGTGCTAACCTGAAGTCAGCCTAGCACAATATTTCGGGACTGCTATGCCTTGCCCTTTCAATTCTCGTTCTGCACCTTCCGATGGTTCCACTGCCCGCCGCGAAACCGGAAACCCATCCGGCTGGGATCGATATTTGTCGCTCTTGGAGCGCCATCGTATCCCCCACAAGCAACGCGAGTGGTACGTCAAACGCGCCGAGGCATTCATCGAGGCGATGCGCCCGGCGCGTATGCGGGAGGTGACGGAGGAGCAGATCACGGCCTTCTTCCCTCGTTATGCCCGTGAGCAGCGTTTGACTGACTGGCAGTTTCATCAAACCGTGGATGCCGTGCAACTGCTTCTCGTTGATCTAGCGCATAATTCGAGCGCGGAGCAGGTCGATTGGGACTACTGGAAGTCGGCGGCGAAGGATCTGGCACCGGATCACCCGACCCTGGCACGGACCGTGACGCCCGAGGCGGCCGTCGAGAGCCGCTCCTATTTCCAGCGTTCGGCCGAGGATCTCGATCTGTTGAAGTCGCTTGCGCGCACGCTGCGTGCGAGGCGCTATGCCATCCGGACCGAGCAGACCTATGTCGACTGGTGTCACCGCTTCATCGGGTTTTGCGGGGGGGCCGATCCAGCAGCCTGGGGACCGGCGGACGTCGAGCGTTTCCTGGCCCATCTGGCGGCCGATCGGGGTGTCGCGGCCAGTACCCAGAACCAGGCGCTCAATGCCCTGGTGTTTCTATTTCGCCATGTGCTGGAGCGTCCGCTGGACGAGCTGCGCTTCACGCGTGCCAAGCGTCCGCCGCGCGTGCCGGTCGTCTTGACCCGTGACGAGATCCGCGCCCTGTTCGACCACTTGACCGGAACGCGGGCGCTCATGGCCCGGCTCATGTACGGGACCGGGATGCGGCTGATGGAATGCATCCGGCTGCGCGTCGGGGATCTCGACTTCGGCAACCGCCGTATCGTCATCCGCGACGGCAAGGGGGCCAAGGATCGGGTTGTGCCCTTGCCGGAGCGGCTCAGGGTCTTGCTCGAGACCCATTTGCGTTCCGTCCGCACCCTGCACGATGAAGATCTCGCGGCCGGTGTCGGCGAGGTGTTCCTGCCCGATGCGCTGGCACGCAAGTCGCCGCATGCGCCGAGCGAGTGGATCTGGCAGTACGTTTTTCCCAGCCCCAAGCTGGCCACGGATCCCAAGGGCGGCAAGGTTCGCCGGCATCATCTGGACGAGTCCGGGATGCAGCGTGCCGTCAAGCAGGCGGCCCAGTCCGCCGGGATCGCGAAACGGGTCAACTGTCATGCGCTGCGTCACAGCTTCGCGACCCATCTGCTCGAAGACGGCTATGACATCCGCACGGTCCAGGAACTGCTCGGACATGCGGACGTCTCGACCACCATGATCTATACGCACGTCATGAACCGGCCCGGGGTCCTGCCGGTGAAGAGCCCCGTCGACGGACTTTGAGTCGCTTAACCCGCCCTTAACCCCTCTAGGCGTATCTTCCAGAAATCGGAAAATATGAACCGCAAAGGCGCGAAGGACGCTAAGAACAACAAGTTCTTGAGTCTTGTGCGTCCTTCAGTTCGCTAAAGACGTCTTCCATAGAAGGCCTTTGCGAGCTTTGCGCTCTTTGCGGTTCGACTGCGCTTCTCGGGTTCATCGATGCGATCGAGGTCATTCATACAGCAGGGCATCGCCTTCGGGCTGGCCGCTCTGGTCAGCGGCTGCGCCGTGGGGCCGACTCGGCCGGATCTGGCCGCCCAGGCCGTGCACGACACCGAACAGGTTCCGGCCTGGTCGCCGCAGCCGGAGGCGGTGCCGTCCGCCTATCTCGACGATCTGATCCGCGCGCCCGAGCTGGATGCGCTGGTCAAGGAGGCATTGGCGGCCAATCCGAGCCTCCAACAGACCCTGACCACCTTGCGGATCACCCGCGCCCAGCGGCGTCAGACCGGGGCCGAGCGGCTGCCGTCGGTCGAGGGCTCGGCCTCGGGATCGCGCGAGCAGTTCGGCGATCCGGCCTACGTCAGTTCGGTCACGGTGAGTTGGGAGGTGGATCTCTGGGGCAAGCTGTCAGAGGACTACCAGGCCGCCGAGAAGGATGTCGAGCAGCAGCAGGCGCTCTATCGGTCGGCCCGCGACGCGCTGGCGGCAGACCTGATGGAGAACTGGCTGGGTCTGATCGCCGACCGCCACGCCATCGAGATCGAACAGCGCCGGCTCGCCACCCTGGAGCAGAACGCCGACTTCATCATGCAGCGCTACCGCAACGGGCTTGGCAGCCTGGAGGATCTGGACAGCGCGCGCAGTTCGGCGGCCAGCTCGCGGGCCTCGCTCGCCGGGTATCGCGAGTCGCTGGCACAGCGACAGCGCGCGCTCAGGGTGATACTGGGACGTGTCGGCGGGGCCGAGGCGATCGATGTTCCCGCCGACTATCCGGATGTGATCCCTCCCCTCGCCGGCCTGCCGGATCAGAGGCTCCAGCGCCGTCCGGACCTCCAGGCTGCCTATGCGGCGATCCAGGCGGCCGATCTGCGCACCTCGGTCGCCTACAAGGATCTGCTGCCGAGCATCAGCCTGCAGGCGGCCCTCTCCGACGCGGCGGCCAAGCCGAGCGCCGCCTTGCTGCAGGATCCGATCTGGTCGCTGCTGGGTCAGCTGACCGCGCCACTCTATCGGGGCGGCCAGTTGCGCGCGGCCGCCGAGATCGCCGAGCTGCAGACGGCCCAGGCCTATCAGGTCTATCGCGAGACCTTGCTGACCGCCGTGCAGGAGGTCGAGGACGCCCTGGGACAGGAACGGACGCTCGCCGAGCGTCAGACCCATGTCAAGGCGGCCCTGACCGCCGCACGCAACAACCTAGCCCAGTACGAACGCAGCTACCGGGCCGGGCTGGTCGACATCCTGGATCTGCTGAGCGTCCAGCAGCAGACCTATGATCTGGAGGCGCAGTTGGACAACCTTCGTTACGAACGCCTGGCGAACCGTGTCGTGCTCGGGCTCGCCCTTGGGCTGGGGACGCGCGCATGAGTTCGCGCTCCAGACAATGGCTGGTCTTCATCGCCGCCCTGGTCTTGCTGGCCGGCGCCGGACTCTATGTACAGACCCATCTGAATGGCCCGGGTGGCCGATCGGGTGGACCACCCGGGGCCGGCGGACCGCCGAGTCAAGCCGACTCCAAGTCCGAGCCAACGGATGGACCCCCGGGATCGGCACCGCCCGGTGGAGCCGCCCCGAAGGGATCCGGCACGACCACCCAGCGTCCGGACGTGCGCGTGGTGCGGGTGACGCCCGCGCGCTATCAGGCCCAGGTGAGCGGCTACGGCGAGGCCCAGGCGCACTATGCCCTGACCCTGACGGCCCAGGTCTCGGGCCGGGTCGATGGGTTGTCGGAACATCTCGAATCCGGTCAGCGGGTCGCCAAGGGCGATGTCCTGGTGCAGCTGGAGGACAGCGACTATCGCGCCGCCGTCGCCAGCGCCGAGAACGATCTGGCCTCGGCGCGCCTGGCCCTACTCGAAGAGGAGCGCCAGGGCGTCCAGGCGGCGGCCGAATGGAAGGCCTCCGGGCTGCGCGGCAAACCGGACTCGGAGCTGGTTCTGCGCAAGCCCCAGCTGGCGGCGGCCAAGGCGGCCGTAGCCCATGCCGAGGCGACCCTGGTCAGCGCCCGCGAGGATCTGGCCGAGACCCGTATCACCGCCCCCTTCGATGCCCTGGTGGTCGAGCGCAATATCGCGCCCGGCAGCTACGTCCAGGCCGGCACCCAGGTCGCCTCGCTCTACAGCCTGGACCGCCTGGAGGTCTCGGTCGCGCTCTCGGCGCGCGACTGGAGCACCCTGCCGGACACGCAAACCCTGACCCGCGGCGACTGGCCCGCCAGGCTCACCAGCGTCGAGGACGGCCAGGTCTGGACCGGACATGTGCTGCGCGCCGAGCGCCATCTGGACGAGACCACCCGCCAGCGCGCCCTGGTGATCGCCGTCGACCGTCCGCTCGACCGTTCGCCGCCGCTCCTGCCCGGCACCTTCGTGGAGGCCGAGGTGGCGGGCCGCGAGCTCGACGGGCTCTGGCGTCTGCCGAGCGCCGCGCTCAGCCAGCGCGGCGAGATCTGGCGAGTCGATCCCGAGGGCAATCTGGAGCGCTTCACCGCCGAGCCGGTCTTCAGCGATGCCCAGGGCATCTATATCGAGGCGCCCGAGACGCTGCGCGACAGCGCGCAGCAGGTGCTGGTGCATCCGCTGAACGGCTATCTGCCGGGCATGGCGGTCAATCCGGTCGAGGTATCGCGCGATGAGGACTGACAGAGGCGGCATCATCGGCTGGTTCGCGCGCAACCCGGTCGCGGCCAACCTGCTGATGATCCTGGTGATCCTCGCGGGCGTCTTCTCCGCCGGCGATCTGCGCAAGGAGGCCTTTCCCAGCCTGGAGCCGAACAGCATCACGGTGTCCGTCTCCTACGACAGCGGCTCGGCCCAGCAGTCCGAGGAAGGGCTGGCGATCAAGATCGAGGATCAGCTCGAAGGCGTCACCGGCATCGACAGCATCACCAGCAGCTCGACCGGCAGCGGCGTCACCGTCACCATCGAGAAGCAGTCGGACTACGACCTCGATACCCTGCTGACCGACGTCAAGACCAAGGTCGACGCCATCTCGACCTTCCCGGCCGACGCCAAGAACCCGGTCATCCAGAAGGCCGAGCGCGAGGAACACTCGCTCTGGCTGCAGCTCTACGGCGACGCCGACCGCCACACCCTGCAGCGCCTGGCCGACGAGCTCAAGTCCGACCTCATGGCCACACCCGAGATCAGCCGGGTCACCATCTCGGGCTGGCTGGACCCCATGATGGTGGTCGAGATCGACGAGGGCCGGCTGCAGGCCTACGGACTCTCGCTCTCGGACGTGGAGGAGGCGGTCAACGCCGGATCCTCCAACACCATGACGGCGGTGCTGCGCGACCGCGACCTCTATCTGCAGCTCAAGGCATCGGAGCAGGCCTACCGGGTGGAGGAGTTCGCCGCCATCCCACTGATCACGGCCGCCGACGGGCGCGAGATCCGTCTCGGCGACGTGACCCGGATCCGCGACGCCTACGACGACCTCACCTCCTCGCTCCTGCGCTATCAGGGCCGGGACAGCATCGGACTGCAGGTGGTCACCACCGGGCAGGACGACATCATCGATACGGTCAACGCCGCGCGCCGGGTCGCGGACGCCTGGCAGACCAGCGGCGACCTGCCGAAGGGCGTCGAGTTGGCGACCTGGTACGACCGCAGCGAGAGCATCCAAGGCCGGCTCGAGCTGCTGGTGCGCAACGCCCTGACCGGCATCCTGCTGGTGTTCGTGCTGCTCGCCGCCTTCCTCGATCTGACCCTGGCCTTCTGGGTCGCCATGGGGCTGCCCTTCATCTTCTTCGGCACCCTCTATTTCATGGGCGACGGCTTCATGGGGCTCTCGCTCAACGCCTTCACCACCTTCGGCTTCATCATGGCCCTGGGCATCGTGGTCGACGACGCGGTGGTGGTCGGCGAGAGCGTCTACACACTGAGATCCGAGCGCGGCGACACCCTGGGCAACACCATCCGGGGGACGCTGAGGGTGGCGGTGCCGACGCTCTTCGGCGTCTTCACCACGGTCGCCGCCTTCTACGCCCTGTCCCAGATCCAGGGGCATCTGGGCGAGCTCTACGCCCAGTTCGCCGACGTGGTGGCCATCTGCCTGATCCTCTCGATCGTCGAGTCCAAGCTGATCCTGCCGGCCCACCTGGCCCATCTCAAGACGCATCGCCGGCCGACCCGCAATCCGCTGCTGCGCGGCTGGCAATGGGTGCAGCGCGGGGCGGATCTGGGGCTGACGCTCTTCCGCGACCGCCTCTACCGCCCGCTGCTGGAGCAGGCGCTGATCCATCGCTACGCGACCGTCCTCGTCTTCCTGACCGTGCTGGTGCTGGTGATCTCCATGCCCTTCACCGGCGCGGTCCGTCTCAGCTTCTTCCCGGACATCGTCGGGGACACGGTGCGCGCCCAGGTGGCCATGCGCAACGACGCCAGCTTCGGCCAGACACATCGGGCGCTCGACCGGCTCGAGTCGCTGGCCTACGCGATCGACCGCGAGCTGCGCGGGAACGCCGACCAGAGCGGCATCGCCAATCTGCAGGTGCTCTCCTCGGGCGACCAGTCCGGGACGGTGACGGTCGAGCTGCGCGCCGAACCGCCCTACGACATCCGCGTCTTCACCAAGCGCTGGCGCGAGGCGGCCGGACTGCCGGAGGGCGTGCGCACCCTCAATGTCCAGAGCTTCCGGCGCATGGTCTCGGCGCTGCGGGTGGAGCTGCGCGCCAACGACGACGAGGTGCTGACCCTGGCCGGCGAGGCGCTCAAAGCGCATCTGGAGCGCATCCCCGCCGTCTTCGGCATCGAGGACAACCTGGAGCCCGGCCAGCCCCAGCTGCGACTGGAGCTGACCCAGCAGGGACGCGCGCTGGGGATGACCACCAGCGCCCTCGCCGTCCAGGTGCTCCAGTCCTTCAGCGGCCAGGTGGTGCAGCGCTATCAGCGCGACAGCGACGAGATCGAGGTCAAGGTCCGCTATCCGGAGATCGACCGTCAGAGCGCGGCCGACGTGCTCCAGGCCCGGGTGCGCACGCCGGACGGATCGGTGGTGCCGCTCGCCAGCGTGGCGACACTGACCTTCGGCTACACCCGCGACACCATCACCCGCATCGACGGCAAGCGCGCGGTCTACATCTCGTCCGACGTCGACAAGGAACAGCTCTCGGCGACCGAGCTGGTCGCCCAGCTGCAGGCCGATGTGGCCCCCCGGCTCGAACGCCAGTATCCGGGGCTCGACATCCATTTCGCCGGCGAGGCCGAGGAGCAGGCCGAGACCCAGGCGTCCATGACCCAGATGTTCATGCTGGCGCTACTGCTCATCTATCTGCTGCTGGCGATTCCGCTGGGCTCCTACGTCCAGCCGCTGCTCATCATGACGGCCATCCCATTCGGCATCGTCGGGGCCATCCTGGGTCACTGGGTCAACGGGCTCTCGCTCGGCATCCTCTCGCTCAACGGCATCATCGCCCTGAGCGGCGTGGTGGTGAACGACAGCCTGCTGCTGACCGCGCGCTTCAACGAGCTGCACAAGCGCGCCGACGACGTGCGCGAGGCGGCCGCGCATGCCGGTCTCGACCGGCTGCGGGCGGTGCTGCTGACCTCCTTCACCACCTTCGCCGGTCTGGTGCCGCTGCTCGGCGAGACCTCGCTGCAGGCGCAGTTCCTCATCCCAGCGGCGGTCTCGCTGGGCTACGGCATCATGTTCGCGACCTTCATCACGCTCATCTTCATCCCGGCCCTGCTGCTGATCCAGCAGGATGTCGCCGGTCTGATCGGCCGATTGCGCCGGCGCCTACTGTCGCGTCCCAAGGAGGAGGAGCAGCCATGCTGACCCTGCTGCTGGTCGAGCACGTAGGGCGCAATAGCACAGCGTATTGCGCCGAAAGGCAACCCGTACCCTACGCGGCAGGTTTCTTCCGACCTCCATTCTTCGCGTGTTCAGCGCCTCTCCGCCAACCTCGGCAGCGAAGCGCGAACCGCATGCGATCATACGGCGCAATACGCTATCGCTATTGCGCCCTACGCCGGGCTCGCAGGGATAAGCAACACGTAGGGCGCAACAGCACAGCGTATTGCGCCGAAAGGCAGCCCGCACCCTACGCGGCAGGTTTCTTCCAACCTCCATTCTTGGCGTTTTCAGCACCTCTCCGCCAACCATCGCAGCGAAGCGCGAGCCGCATGCGATCATGCGGCGCAATACGCTATCGCTATTGCGCCCTACGCCGTCCTCGCGGGCGGAGGCAGCCATGCTGAGCCTACTGCTGGTCGAGGACGACCTGGACCTGGCCCAAACCCTCGTCGACTATCTGGACCTGGAAGGCATCCGCTGCGACCATGCCAGCAACGGCATGGCCGGACTGGAGCTGATGCGGCGCGGACGCTACGATGCCCTGCTGCTGGATCTCAACCTGCCCCGGCTCGACGGTCTGAGCGTCTGCCAGCGTCTGCGCGCGGACGGCAACGACACCCCCATCCTGATGCTCACCGCCCGCGACCAGCTCGAGGACAAGCTGGACGGATTCCGCGCCGGCACCGACGACTATCTGGTCAAGCCATTCGCCCTCCAGGAACTGGTGGTGCGGGTCCAGGCCCTGGCCCGGCGCCGCAGCGGCCAGGCTCAGTGTCTGCGCTGCGCGGACCTGGAGATGAACCTGGCCGAGCGGTCTGCGACCCGCGCCGGTCGGCCGCTGAAACTCACGCCGACGGGCTGGCGGCTGCTGGAGACGCTGATGCGCGCCTCGCCGGCCGTGGTCTCCCGGCAGGCGCTGGAGTCGGCGGTCTGGGGCGAGGAGATGCCGGACAGCGACAGCCTCAAGGTGCACCTCTTCCATCTGCGCAAGGCGGTCGACGCGCCCTTCCCCACTCAGCTCATCCAGACCGTTCCCGGTCACGGCTTCGTCATCAAGGGGCCGGACCCATGAAGGCATCGCCGATACCGGGCCATGCCCGCGGGCAGCTGAGTCTCAAATGGTTCCTGATCTTCTCCTTCCTGGCCCTGGGCTGCGTCCTGGTGGTCGGCTACTCCTGGCTCTCGGTCCAGTTCTTCATTCGCGGCATGGACAACATCGTCGCCAGCAACATGGAGCGAGCCGCCGAACGCTATCTGAATGGCGTGCCCCTCGATCAGCGAGAGGCACCGAGTCTCTTCAGCGGCTATCACATCACCCGAAACTGGGAGCGCATGCCGCCCGAGATCCGCGCCGCCTTTCCCGAGCCGCCCGAGGCCCAGTGCCTACTCTACAAGCAGCACACATCGCGCTGGTTCGAGCACCCCGACATCATCCATTTCGCCATGCGTCTGGAGCGCCAGGGTCACACGCTCTTCATCGCCAAGACCGTATCCGCCGCAACCTCGCCGAAGATCATCGGCCGCAATGCCGCCCGATCGATGCATACCCTGATCATCATCAGCATCCTCATCGTGGCGACGCTCGGTCTCATCATCTGGTTGCTGCTGAGGCGCATCTCGCGCCCGGTCGCCGAGCTCGGCCGCTGGACCGGATCGCTCGATCCCCAGCGTCTGCGCGAGCCGCCGCCGGACTTCTCCTACCCCGAGCTCAACGCGCTCGCCGAGCTGATCCGGACCAGCCTCTCCTCGGTACAGGAGAGCCTGGAGCGCGAGCATCGCTTCCTGCGCCACGCCAGTCACGAGCTGCGCACCCCGATCGCCGTCATCCGCAGCAATCTGGAGCTGCTGTCGCGGCTGCAGGAGACGAGCGGATATCCGCTCGACCCTCGCCAGCGCCAGGTGATCGAGCGCATGGAGCGCGCGAGCTTCAACATGCAGCATCTGACCGAGACACTGCTCTGGCTGAGCCGGGACGACCGCGAGGCGCCGGCCTCGCATCCGGTCCAGATCGACGCCCTCATCCGCGAGCTGGTCGAGGAGATGCGCTATCTGCTCAACGAAAAGCGCGTCTCCGTCAGCCTCGTCACCCATCCCCACAGACTCGTGCTGCCAGAGGTTCCAGCCCGCATCGTCCTCGGCAACCTCATCCGCAACGCCTTCCAGCACACCTGGGACGGCGAGATCCGCATCTGCCAGACGCAAGACCGCATCGAGATCGTCAACAGGCGTCCAGAGCCACAAGAAGCGATCCCGCAGTCGCTCGGATTCGGACTGGGGCTGCAGTTGACCGCGCAGCTGACGGAACGGCTTGGGTGGGTATATGAGAACGAGGCAGGAACGAATGGACATCGGGTGCTGCTGAGTCTGGGCGGGATCGATCAAAGGCGAGCGATGACCGAAGCGCCGCAATGCTGATCGAACGATCCCTCCCTTCAGAGCACAGACTGTAACCTGCCCCTGGGAGATTTCGAACGACTCACTGCGACATCGACCCGTGTTTGACCCTGTGTCGCACCCAATGGTATAGAGAGGTGGCTTCTAGCCCCACCGAACCGATGGACCAGGACCAACTTCCGTTAGGCATCCGAGATGCCGGTCTGAGCGCGAGCTGCCGTGAAGGGAGTAAAAATGACTCATCATCGAACCTTATCTCATCGCCTTGCCCTGCCGGCCATGCTGCTGCTCGGTGCCTCACTCACCGCTCATTCCACCCCCTTGTCAACTCCCTGGACCCATGATCCGAATCCGTCGCCAGAGCTCGGCGAATCGCTCGCCACGACCTGCATCGAGGACGAGGACATATCCTGCCTCTCGGTCATATGCCGCGAAGGCTCGCTCTATCTGGAATTCGACTCGTTCAGCGTATCGCCCGACGAACGCACTTTCGGTGTCGACATCGACATCGACGGCGAGCACTTCTGGTTGCAGCTCCGGCAGCAAGACACACCGATCGACTACGGCACCTGGCACGCAGCGACACCGGTCGATACGGACGGAGATCTGATACAGGCCCTGATGAGCGGCCGATCGGCGAAGCTGTCCAGCAAGGGGTTCTCTGGAATGGACTTTTCGTTAAGGGGATCGTCGCCGGCAATCGATAGCGTCCGGCATCATTGCGCGGACACCCCGAGCATATCGCACGGATCCAGGAGTGATTCGGGCCGAGAGGACGCGGACCGGATCGTCGCCGAGGCGACCGGCGGGCATTTCAGCCGGATCAAGGGGTTCGTCACCGACGATTGCGGAGAGAAGGCGGGATACAGCGCGGAGTTGGTGGACCTGAACGACGACGGCCAGCCGGAGGTCTTCGTCTCGCTCGAAGGAACCTGCTCAGGCGGGATGACGGGCGTCTGGATGGATCTCTATATCAAAGATCGGCGGGGGCGCTGGCAATCGCAGTTCGGATTTCCCGGCATCTACGAGATCCGCAAGACGAAGCACAAGGGATTTCCTGACATCGAGATCGGCGGCCCCGGTTTCTGCTTCCCGGTATGGCGCTGGAACGGCCGGAAATACGTCATTCACGAACGCTGCGACTGAGGAAACCCCGTAGCGATAGCCGCGAGCACCGCAGATGCCCGTCACCCATCATCCAACGTCACTCCGATCACGAAACACTGCTGCCCCTGTGATCGCAGACGATTGCACCAGGCTGCGGCCTCGCTGCGGGTCTCCCAATCCAGGACGCGCAGCCGATAGAAGGCATCTCGGGCATCGCCAAGACGGGATTGGCTGATGGTGAGGGTGCGCCCCTCGAGCATGGAGGAGAACTCCTGCATGAAACGCCGGCTGTCCTCCTTGACCCTGTCCAGAGAACGCCCCGCCAGCACCTGAACCTGCCAGCGGTAGGCCTCGGGCGTCAGCCTGATCTCCTCGATGACGGATTGCCGGTCCGAAGAGAGGGGCGCGGACGGGACGTCCTCGACCTCGATCGCGACGGCCTCTTCGGGCTCCCGGTCCCTCGAGAGCAATCCAGGAACCGCCGGATCGGCATCCGACAGCGGCTCGTCCGGCTCGGCTTCCCGAGCGAGGTCGAGTGCGTCCTCGGCCGGCTCGAGCGCATCGGGCTCCACGACTTCATCGGGACCGGTCCCTTGCCCGGGCCGAGGCGGCCTTGGATCGGGCTCGGCCCTCTCGGTCTCCAGCTCGGATTCGAGCGGGTTCTCCGTCGGGTCGGACTCGTTCGACAACTCGGCGGCATCACCGGGGCCGGCCGCCTCGCCCATGTCCCCAATCCGATCCGGTCGCGACAGCGCGCTTTCCGCCGTCCGAGGCCCGAATTCCTGCCGCAGGACATCTCCGTCGGTCCGCCACCACTGCAGATCCGGGAACCGCAGCTGTACCAGCAGCCCAAGGCCCAGGATCAGCAGCAATGCCAATGGCGCCATGAGTCGCCTGTGTCTCGGTAGCGATTTGATGTGGAACAGCTCGTCGAGCACCAAGGCATCCTGCTGGTGCTGGTCCTCCCAGGTCTCGTCGTAGAGCAGCGAGGTGGGATCCAGGAGCCAGGCCTGGATGCGCTTGCGCATCGCGTCGCGATAGGCGGCGATGCGCTCCTGGCGGCCTCTGAAGGACCAGCGGTGCTCGGGCTGGCGGTGCTCCTCGTATTCGAGCAGCCACTCGGCGGCCATCTCCAGATATGCCTGGCTGACGTCGCAGTGCGGACAATGCGCCAGCAATGGCCGACCGCGCTCGGCGGCCTCCTTGACCGCGTCGCTGTAGGGAATCTCGCTCCGCAGCACGATCCGCCCGTAGTCCTGGCGCAAGGTTCTGACCAGTGCCTGGGCCGAGGCGCGCGAGGCGGCGCGCTGGACGATCAGCAGATGCACGGCGTGCAGCGGCTGCTTGAGACCCGCGCGCAGCCGGTCGATGGTCTGGAGCAGCGTCGGCAGGCCCTCGAGGAAGACGGATTCGCAGGGCAGCGGCAGGAGGATGCGATGCGCCGCGACCAGTGCGTTGAGGCTGAGAAGCCCCACCGAGGGCGGACAGTCGATCACCACATGATCGAAACGAAACGGCAGTGCGGACAGTGTCCCCAGCGCCTGGTGGAGCCGGGTTCGGGCGTCGCCGTATTGAGCCAGCTCGCCCTCGATGCCACTCAGCCCCGGGCCGGAGGGCGCCAGGTAGAGATCCGGTATCTCGGTGGCCGTGATCATGTCGCGGGTCAGGATGGCCTCGCGCAGCATCTGCTCGGTTCCGGTCCTCTGCTCCCCCGACATCAGGGCGTGACCGACGTTTCCCTGCGGGTCCAGATCGATGAGCAGCACATTGCGTCCAGCAGCGACCAGAGCGATGGACAGGCTGAGGGCCGTGGTGCTCTTGCCGACCCCGCCCTTCTGACTGGCGACGGCGATGATCTCCGGCGATGCGGCTTGCCGATCAAGGGGCGTTTGAGTCATGAGGGTCTTTCTCGACGGCTGAAGGCAATTCGGTGATCAGGCTCTCCAGTCCACGGCGCTTGCGTCGAAGACGCGACGCGGGAAGCTCGAGGGTCGGCGAGAGGGGCAGCGATTCGATGCGCTCCGAGGGGCCGGTCCGGGCGATCTCCGCGGGCCGGTCGGGGCGGCGATGCCGTGTGGGATCGCCCGTGATCCACCGCCGGCGCTGGTCACCCGGGGGCTCGCCGATCCATTCGGCCGCCGCCAGCCGCGATGCCTTCTGACGTTCCAGCAGATGCTGGCGCGGCGGCGGACGCCAAACCCCGAGCTCAGCCGTCAAGAGTTCGTGATGGTGGGCGAGCGCCCCCTCCGTCTGCATGACGAGGAGATGCTGTGGTATCGGCCCCGAGGAAGCGGGTCGCTTCGACCTGCGGCGCCGAATCATGAACCAGAGCATCCCCGCCAGGCCCGACAGGATGACCAAGGTGATGGACAGACCGCTCATCCCCGAGACGGGCCGGCAGCGGTCCCTGCGGTGGATGGCGCCGGATCCAATGCGCCTTGCGACCAGATCCGCTTGCGTAGATCCGAGAACTGGCGGCGGATCGCCAGCCAGCGCGAAACCCGCTCGCTCCAGTCCCGATAGGCAGGGTCGGAGGTCTGGCTCAGGCTGTCCAGTGCCGCTTGCCAATCGCCCCGGCGAGCCTGAGAGAGTGCCGTGAGACCGGCCTGACGTGCAGCATCGGCCCGATGGGGACCCGAAGGCGCGCGCGCGAACCCAGGATAGGCGGCATAGGGATTGCTTAAGGCTGGACCATAGGGGCTCGGGGCAAACCTGGGGGCGTTCCTCTGCTCCAGCGTCTCGTTCAGTCGCGCCAGTTCGGAGATCAGACCCTCCGGCTCGGCGATGCCCTGCTCCGCGAGAGGCTCGAGAAAATCGAGCTGCCCGGGCTCCGGCCAGACGGCCTCGAGCGCCGCCAGCTCGGCACTGAATGCCTGACCGGCGGAGAGTTTTTCGGACACGGCGGACAGCGCCAGGAAGGACTGGGTGGCCCGACGCTGACGCTCGATCTCGCCGAGATCCCGGGTCACCTGACGATGGGTCCGATCCAGACTGACCAGCCGCGTCTCCACATCCTCCTGAAGGGCATGCGCCTCATCGGCCAGGGTTTCCAGGCGCTGCCCCTGGTGCCGAGCCAGCCACCAGATCCCGGCCGCCGAGCCTGCCAGCACAAGGACCAGGGCCCAGGACATGAGGCGCGGACTCGCGAAGGCGCGCCGCCCGCCGTAGGCCGCAGATCCGCGACTGGAGGCGAGACTGATCATGCCCCGGCTTTTCAGTGACAGCCCGGATCCGGACTCGACGCAGGGTTCGTCCGCGCCGGGCGCGGCCGCCAGCGAGTCGGCCTCAAGCTCCACCATCATGGTCAGGACGCGACGATAGTCGTCGGCGACCAGGCGCTTCAGACAAGGGTCGCGCTTGAGCATCAGGCACCAGCGCTGCTCGGGCTCGAGCTTCAGCAGCCAGCTGAGGGTCTCGGCGCTCTCGGCCTCGGTCGCGACCAGCCCCCTGGCGATATGGGCGTCGAGATAGGTCAGCCAGCGTGGATCCATGTGACGATTCCGGAGACTCAGTCGACCCTGGTCGCGACGAGCGGCGCGAAGGACTGCTGGAAATGCTTGAGCCAACTGGCGTAATCGCCCACCGCGCGCTTCGCGGCCAGGATGCCCAGCCCGGTCTGCTGCGCCACGGTGGCGGCGTTCATTTCGATGATGCGCCAGGGCGGGAGCTTGAGCCGCTCGAAATCGATCCACGCCTCGCTCATGCAGGAATCCAGCCCGACGACCAGGAGACCTTCGCTGCGCATGGTGGCGATGCGCTCGAACTCCCGAGTGGACTCGTAGGCGTTGAAGGAACCGGCGATCTGGTTCAGCACCAGGATTCGGCGACTCTGGGGAAAGACCTCGGCCGCGGCCTCCAAGACCTGAATGCCCGCGAGCACCGCGACGGGATCCGCGGTGACGGGGACGAAGATGTCCATGGTGACGCCGCTCTCCGTCAGCAGGTCGCCCAATTCGGATTTCCTGGCCCAGTCCAGGATGTGCCGATCCATGTTGGCGCCGAAATCGACGGCCGTATCCTGTTCCAGGATCTCGGCGGCCAGTTGGTCCCAGTAGCTGTAGGCCTGGGAGGGATCGGCGCGCAGCGCCTCGGCGTCGGCACCGATGCGCAGCGACAGGACGTTGTCCTCCCCGACGAATTCGGACAATTTGGACTTGTCGTCGACATCGATCAGCCGCAATGGACGCTGCATGGCCTCGTAGAGCCAGGCCAACGCCATCATGAGCACCGATTTGCCGACTCCACCCTTACCGTTCATGACCCATACCGTGTGCATTTGACCCCTTCACCTCCAGAAAATCCGAAAGATGTCATGGGCATGGCCTCATCAATCGGCCCGAACGCCGAGAGACGACCGCTATGTCGACATGACGAAGACCCGGCCAGTATAAGCCGGCACTAATGCTGTTTTCATTTGCACAGCGCACAATTCGGTATGAAATATACCTGCGAGAACCATCGGTTCTCCCGATCGAGGCATGAATTCCCACGTTTACCCAAGACCCGAGACGGGCATTCCAGTCTGCCCATTGAAATCGTCAATGCATTTTGAGGGCGTTCGTTTCTACTCTGCACCGAACGACAGGACTTTGGATAACCGAGATGAGGGATTGGAAGGGTATGAATGCCCCAGTCCAACGATCGGAGACACGCGCACGCGGCGTGAAAGAGATATGAAGCTCAACATTAGAAACATTAGGCAGGTTTCGGCCCTGACGGCCGTCGTTGCGGCGATGACCTGTTCGGCCGAGGCGGGATCCCTTGTCGTCGAAAACGGCGAGATCGCGGGGGTGACCGGGATCGAGATCCAGGGAAACCTCTACGACCTGAGATTCGCCGACAGCTCCTTCAATGCCGGCTATCCGAGCGGATTCGCCGGATACGGGACGCTCGCACCAGAGGCCGCGAACTCCGTGATCGCCATGAGCGAGAGCGGCGCACTGGCAGATCGGCGGGATCTGAAGCTGCGCGGATGCGAGACGCGCGATGCCTGCACCGTCCTCGTCCCGGACCATGCGACCGGTGCCGCCCCCTCGGCGACCATATCCTATGCCTGCGAGCTGATCTATTCGGCAGGCCGATTTCGGCCGGGCGATCCCCAATGGCCGTTCGACGCGTCGGTGGACACCCGCTACATGCCGGACATGACCTATGGGATCCTGACCCGAATCCGTTAGAAGGATCGTCCTCGCGATGGACCAAAAGGAAGGGTCGCAACAGGTCGCCGATTCCTATACTGACGCCATTGCCACAAGGAGTCGCTGCTGAACGGACCGCCCGACGACTCCGATCCGGCGGCCTAATCTGACCCAATCGGGAGGCGGATGGAATGACGACCGACGACCAGACCTTCGACCCGCGGCATCCGATCCAGACGGATCGCCCCTCACCGACCAGCGACCATCCGACGATCGACTACGACCGCATCGCCGGGATCTACGACCGCTATGCGGACACCGACTACGACCATGCCTTCTTCACCCGCGAGGTCGAGCCTGGCGCCAGGGTGCTGGAGCTGACCTCGGGCACCGGGCGTCTCTCGATCCCGCTGATCCAGGCCGGTGCCGACCTGACCTGCGTCGACGTTTCGCAGGGCATGTTGGACGTGCTGGAGCGCAAGCTCTCCGAGCGTGGGCTCTCGGCGCGGGTGATTTGCGAGGACATCGAACGTCTGAGTCTGGGGCCCGACTTCGAGCTGGCGATCCTGCCCTTCCAGTCATTCATGGAGCTGATCGGCGAGTCGAGACAACGTGCCGCGCTGGCGGCCGTCCGGCGTGCGCTCGTCCCGGGCGGGCGCTTCTTCTGCACCCTGCACAACCCCGAGATCCGCCGCCGCAACGTCGACGGCTGTCTGCGCTGCGTCGGTAGCTTCCCGGACGTGGACGACACCCTGGTGGTCTCCGGCTTCGAGCTCGGCGGCTCGCCGGTGGTGACACGTACCCAGTTCTTCGAATATTTCGACGCGGCCGGCGAGTTGCGGCGCAAGACGCTGCTGCGGATGCGCTTCGAGCTGATCGGACGCGACGACTTCGAGCGGATGGCGACCGGATGCGGGCTGCGGGTGCGGAACCTGTTCGGCGGCTACGACGGACGCGACTTCGACCCCGCGACCAGCCCGGTCATGATCTGGGAGCTGGAGCGGCCGGCGACCTGAGCGCACGTCCATCCGGGCCGGGAAGCAATCCGTCCCGGCCCGGATGGACGTCAGCAACGCCGATCAGTATCCGAGGGCGTAGGTCTCACGCCTGGGATCGGCTCCGGCCGAGAGGATGCCGTCCTCGAACGAGACCAGGGCGGCTCCGCCGTAGGGTTCCTTCCAGGTGTCCTCGATCTTCACCTGGTGTCCGAGCGCCTCCAGCCCCTGTATCACCTCGGGGCTGGCCAGGTGGCCGATGCCCATCTGGTAGTCCAGGATCTCGCCGGGATAGAAGGCCTTGGGGAAGGCGAAGCTGCGGAAGCGGTACTGTTCGACGCTGTTCTGCAGCGGCATGCCGAACTCGGCCACGTTCATGAACAGCTGCAGCATGGTCTGGATCTGCTGGTCGCCGCCCGGGGTGCCGAGGTTGAGCCAGGGCTTGCCGTTCTTGAACACCAGGACCGGGCACGGGGTGACGCGCGGACGCTTGAAGGGCCCCACCTGGTTGGCGCTCTCGGGATCCATGTAGAACATGCGCATGCGCCCGCCGAGCAGGAAGCCGACGTTGCCCGGCACCACGCCGAACTTGACCCCCATGTTGTTGCTGGAGGTGGCGTTGAACATGTTGCCGTCCTTGTCCATGGTCGCCAGCTGGACGGTACTGGTCTCCCAGTCGCTCGGAGGACCGTCGGACTGGGCCAGATCGGGCGCGTCGGCAAGGCTCTGCTTCATGGCGCGCGGATCGCCGGGCTCGAAGTGCGGGGCGGCCTTCTCGGGATCGATCAGCGGACGCCGAACGTCGGCATATTCCTTGGAGACCAGCTGCTCCTGAGGGACGTCCACCACGTCGGGATCGCCGAAGTATTTGTAGCGGTCGGCCATGACCAGGTCGATGGCCTCGACCAGCAGGTGCAGATACTCGGGGCTGTTGTGCTCCATCGCGCCGATGTCGTAGTCATCGAGGATGTTGAGCGCCATCAGCAGGGCCGGCGCCTGGGTCGTGGTGTTCGGCGAATAGAGGTCGTAGGTGTTGCCCTTGGAGTCCTGGTAGGTGCTGTGGAGCGGGGCGTACTCGATCTGAACCTCGTCGACGAACTTGACGAAATCGCCGTATCTCAGCAGTCCCTCGTCGGGGAGCCCGACATCGGGAAGGTCGTGCATGAAGCGGTCGATCTCCTTGGCGACGTCGCCCTTGTAGAAGTAGTCGACCGCGGCCTGAATACCCTTCGCGCGGTCGTCCGGATAGGCACTCTCGGCCGCCACCATCGCCTTCATCATCCGCGCCTGGTCGGGCTGCTTGAAGATGTCGCCGACCTCCAGGACCTTGCCCTCGGGCATGAAGACGCGCTTCGAGTCCGGCCACTTGGCGTAGACGGGTTCGTATTTCTTCAGCCACATCACCTGGATGGGCGAGATGGGGAAGCCCTCCTCCGCCAGTTCGATGGCCGGCGCCATCACCTCCGCCAGGCGCAGGGTGCCGTATTCCTTCAGGGCCAGGGCGAGGCCCGCCAGGCTGCCCGGCACGGAGGCGATGTCGACACTGTCCGTGGTCGGGATGCCGCCGTGGACCTTTTGGAAATACTCGACCGTGGCCAGCTGCGGCGAGGGTCCGATGCCGGAGATATAGGTGGTCTTGTCCGTCGCCGCATGGTGGATCATGATCGGCGTCTCGCCGCCCCAGCTGTCGTGGGCGTGCTGGGTGACCTTGGAGACGATGGTCGCGGCGATCCCCGCGTCGATGGCGTTGCCGCCGGCCTTGAAGATCTCGATGGCCGCGAGCGCGGAATACTGGTCCGGCGCGGACACGGCCGCGTTCATGACCTGTACCGTGGGCCGCATGGCGCCGTTCGGCGTCTTGATGGAGTCCTCTGCCGCGAGCGCGGTCGAGGCGGCGAGTATCGCCCCCGTCAACGCGCGAGTGGCGAACGAGCTTCTGATCATGGACTGCTCCCGTCTACGACATTGGGTCCCGGGAGCGACATGCGCTCTCTGACGAGGGCATCGGAAGCGCATCCTGCATGAAAGCCCGCGGCCGGACGGGTATCACCAATGGACACGTATCCGGCTTCTGGGACAGGCGATTCCGAAGTCCGTCCCTCCCGGACGATAACGCCCATCGTTGCGATCGGGTCGATCGGTCTGACAGGACTCCCGATCGAGGGAGTCGGAGCGCGGATGGCTCCGTCTCCAAGGATTCGGAAGGGCCTTGCAGCCGGATCTCGCCGATCCTTCATAGCAGTCGCGAAGCTGGGCGGGACTTCGAGGCTGTACGCTTCGTCCCGACACCTGGGTCAGCGTGTCGGAGGATGCATCCTGCTTTCCGTCCTCGCCAGTCGTCCAAGGAGGGAGGGACCGTGCGACGGGGCGGAGATCCCTGCCCCCGTCGCACGGCGATTGGACTCAGA
>NZ_AONC01000085.1 GCF_000585215.1 Imhoffiella purpurea
CCCTAATACCGTGGGGCCGCGTTAGCGACCCCTTGCCGCTTTGAGCGGCTCACGAATTCAAAGCCCCCGGCTTTGCCGGGGGATGGTTACTCACAGCCGCCGGCTTCCAGATTCCGGCAGCCAGCTTTACACAATCACGACCGGAGCATGCCCATGAGCAGCGACGACACACAATTCGAGGGGATGGACTGGATCAGGGCCGAGCTCGAGGACACGCTCGACGAGGATTTCGAGCTCGAGATCTCGGAGCCGGCCCTGTCGATGGAGCTGCGCAGGATCTACAAGCGCAGACATCCGGACACCCTCGACCGGCGGGTCTATTTCACCGAGCTGCTCGCCCTGCAGGCCGAGCTGATCAAGCTCCAGGACTGGGTGGAGCACACGGGCGAGAAGATCGCCGTCATCTTCGAGGGCCGCGACGCCGCCGGCAAGGGCGGCGTCATCAAGCGCATCACCCAGCGGCTCAACCCGCGCGTCTGCCGCGTGGTCGCGCTCACCAAGCCGAGCGAGCGCGAGCGCACCCAGTGGTACTTC
The DNA here is from genome assembly GCF_000585215.1 of Imhoffiella purpurea. Taxonomy (GTDB): domain Bacteria; phylum Pseudomonadota; class Gammaproteobacteria; order Chromatiales; family Chromatiaceae; genus Imhoffiella; species Imhoffiella purpurea. The sequence goes on from NZ_AONC01000085.1 coordinate 535, forward strand.
CAGCGCTACGTCTCCCATCTGCCCTCGGGCGGCGAGATCGTGCTCTTCGACCGCTCCTGGTACAACCGCTCCGGGGTCGAGCGGGTCATGGGGTTCGCCTCCGAGGATCAGGTCGAGCAGTTCTTCCAGGACGTCCCGGAGTTCGAGCGCATGCTGGTGCGATCCGGCATCCGGCTGATCAAGTACTGGTTCTCGATCACGGACGAGGAGCAGCAGCTGCGCTTCCTGATGCGCATCCACGATCCGCTCAAACAATGGAAGCTGAGCCCCATGGATCTCCAGTCCCGCGTCCGCTGGGAGGCCTACACCAAGGCCAAGGAGGAGACCTTCGCCCGGACCAACATCCCGGAGGCCCCCTGGTTCATCGTCGAGGCCAACGACAAGAAGCGCGCCAGGCTCAACTGCATCCACCACCTGCTCCAGCAGATCCCCTACGAGGAGGTGCCGCACGAGCCGATCACGCTGCCGGACCGCGTCTTCGATCCGAACTACGAGCGCGAGCCGCTGCCTCCCGAGCTGCACGTTCCCCGGCGTTACTGAAGCGTCCTAACGGCAGGGATGCCGCCAGCGTCACCCCATCGTCACCGTCCCGTCACAGAAGCTCAATAGAGCCCCCGTAGCATCGGGGCCACCTTCGCCATGCACTCGATGAGCGCGCGGTATCCAGGGTCAATCCACAGCACGAGACGACAACGATGCAGTCACGCACACGGGGAATCCTGCTCACATCCATGCTGGCCGCGGGAATGGCCGGATACGTCCAGGCCGACACGGACTCGCCCTTCGGCCTCGCCACCGCCAATGCACTCGGATCCCATGACAGGATCGAGAGCTTCCGGCGGATCGCGACGCTCGGCAACTATCGGAATCTCGCTCCGGCCGACATCGGCGAGGAGACGGTCTCCGAGATCGTCGCCGCCACCAAGAACGGCAAGACGCTGGTCTACACCGACAGCCCGGGCGAAGCGATCGGATTCGTCGACATCTCGGATCCGTCCAAGCCCTCCCCGCTCGGCCGCGTCGACATGGGCGGCGAACCGACCTCGGTCGAGGTGATCGGCAATCTTCTGGCCCTGGTCGCCGTGAACACCAGCGAGGATTTCGTCGACACCGGCGGCCGGCTGATCGTGGTGAACATCCCGCGCCAGACCATCGTCGGCTGGATCGAGCTCGGCGGCCAGCCGGACTCCATCAAGCTGAGCCCCAAGGACGACTATGCCGCCGTCGTCATCGAGAACGAACGCGACGAGGACGTCACGGTCGACGGCGTCGAGGGCGGCCTGCCCCAGTCGCCCGCCGGCTATCTGGCCATCGTCGACATCCAGGGCACCGACCCGAGCGGCTGGGACCTGCGCCGGGTCGAGCTGACCGGACTCGCCAGCTACGGCAGCAGCGATCCCGAGCCCGAGTTCGTCGACGTCAACAGCCAGGATCAGGCAGTCGTCTCGCTGCAGGAGAACAACCATCTGGTGGTCGTGGACCTGCCGACCGGCGCGATCGTCAGGGACTTCGACCTGGGCACGGTGGACCTCACCCGGATCGACGCCACCGAGGACGGCATCATCTCCCTGACCGAGAGCCTCGACGCCGTCCCGCGCGAACCGGACGCCATCGCCTGGGTCCCGCTGGACCTGCGCCGCACCCGCCATCTGATCGCCACCGCCAACGAGGGCGACCTCTTCGGCGGCAGCCGCGGATTCTCGCTCTTCGACCCCGAGGCCAAGCTCGACCCGCTGGTCTACGACAGCGGATCGAGCTTCGAGGCGATCGCCGTCCGCCACGGCCACTACCCGGAGGAACGCTCGGAGAACAAGGGCTCCGAACCCGAGGCGGTCGAGTTCGGCCGCTTCGGGCGCGACGACTATCTCTTCGTCGGCTCCGAGCGCGGCAGCTTCGTCGCCGTCTACGCCATGGAGGATGGCGAACCCAGGTTCACCCAGCTGCTGCCCGGACCTCTGGGGCCGGAAGGACTGCTGGCGATTCCGTCGCGCAACCTGCTCGTCGCCTCGGGCGAGGAGGACGATCCCGAGTACGGCGTGCGCTCGAGCATCATGATCTACGAGCTGGGACTCGGCTATCCGACCTATCCCCAGATCCTCTCGGCCGACGACGCCAACGGTTCGCCCATCCCCTGGTCGGCGCTCTCGGGAATGGTCGCAGACCCGAAAGACCCGAACCGCCTCTACGCCGTCTGGGACTCCTTCTTCTCGGAGAGCCGCATCCTCACCATCGACGTCTCGGGCTCCCCGGCGGTCATCACCGATGCCATGACCATCCGCGGCGGCACCGGCAACTATGACCCCGAGGGCATCGCCATCGCCCCGGACGGCAGCTTCTGGATCGCCAGCGAGGGCAACAAGGACGACTCGCGCCCCAATCGTCTGCTCCAGGTGAGCGCGGACACCGGGGAGGTGCTGCAGGAGATCGGCCTGCCCGAGGAGATCCTGGCCTGCCGCGCCGCCTCCGAGTCGACCGCGACCCTGGGCTCCGGATTCGAGGGACTGGCCGTGCAGGCGACGGCATCCGGATACCGGCTGCTCGTCGCCCAACAGCGCGGCTGGGACTACAGCACCGCCGCCTGCGAGGATCTGGACGACGACGCCGGCGGTCTCGACGCCAACGGACAGCCGAGACGCGCCCGTCTCTGGACCTATGATCAATCCAGCGGCGACTGGGGCCACATCGCCTGGGAGCTGTCGAACGTCCCCGAGCGTGCGAGCTGGGTCGGGCTCTCCGAGATCAGCGCCACCCCGAGCGGCTCCTACATCCTGATCGAGCGCGACAACCGCACCGGCGATTTCACCGAGATCAAGAATCTGGTCGAGGTGAACGCGGCAGCCATGACCGACGGGCTCGTCTCCGCATCCGAGAAATCGGCCTTCGATCTCATCCCCGAGCTCGAGGCCACCAACGGCTGGATCACCGACAAGCCGGAAGGCGTGGCCGTCACCGGCCGCGGTGTCGTCTATCTGGTGACCGACAACGACGGTGTCGACGACTGGTCGGGCGAGACCTGGTTCCTCAACCTCGGCTACTACCGGAACCTCTTCCGCTGAGCCTCACGCGCCCCTGAGCGGTCGGACCCCGGAGGGGCGAGCGGAGACGGACGGAATCCGCTCGACCCTCGCGACTGGCGCATACCGGAAGGTCTGACCCCGATCATGGCGGCCGTCCGGCCACGCCTGATAGGATCCCCCGCGTCCGCTTCCCTGCCCCATCAGGAATCACCGAACCAGCCGTAGACAGCCTCCCTGGCAGCCCGCAGGACTGCCGATGCCTAATGACGATCCCATGTAGGTTATATTTCGGCGATGCGACCCGCACGCCGCCGCGAACGCGTGGCCCTGGGTCCCAGCCGGCACACATCAGCCAACACCAGGAGTATCAATGGTTGAACAGGACCCAAGAACCGGTTTGAGACCGGTTCTGTCGCACCCCGACCTCACCCGCAGATTCTGGGAGCGCCGGTCGCTCACCAACGGCATTCTGACCGGCCTCACCTGGCTCGTCGCCATCGCCGCGGCCATCCCGCTGGTCTCCGTCATCTATCTGCTCCTGGTCAAGGGCGGAACACGGCTCTTCAGCGCGGATTTCATGGAGATCCTGACCGGCCTGCCGCCCGCCGGATTCGAGATGGGCGGCGGGATCGGACCCGCCATCCTCGGCACCCTCGCCATGGTGGGGATCGCCTGTCTCATCAGCATACCCATCGGGGTGCTCGCCGCCATCTATATCGGCTTCCTCGAACCCAAGAGCCGCATCGCCGGCGCCTCGCGCTTCCTGGCCAAGGTACTGACCGGATTCCCCTCGATCATGGCCGGCGTCTTCGTCTACGCCATCATCGTCATCCACTGGGGCTACTCGGCCTGGGCCGGCGGCGTCGCACTCGCCGTGCTCATGCTGAGAACCGTGGTGCTCGCCTCCGAGGAGGCGCTGGCCCAGGTGCCCCAGCTGATGAAGGACGCGGCCTACGGCATGGGCTGCACTCGCAGCCAGGTGGTCTGGAAGGTCGTGCTGCCGACCGGTCTGCCCGGGATCCTCACCGGCGTCATGCTGGCCATCGCCGGCGCGGCCGGGGAGTCCGCCCCGCTGCTCTTCACCGCGCTCTTCAGCAACTACTATCTGTCCGAGATCAGCGAGCCCACGGCCTCGCTCTCCATCCTCATCTACAACTTCTCGGGCATGCCCTTCGAGAACCAGATCGAGCTCGCCTGGACCGCCTCCCTGGTGCTGGTGCTGATCGTCCTGACCTTCAACATCCTGGCGCGTCTGCTGGAAAAACCGAAGGTCTGAGCATTCTCGGGCGAAGATACCCGCACGAAGCGGGACTTCGCCCAAGCTCCCGAGGCTCAGGCATGCAACGTCTGCATGCCCCAGGCCGGATCGATCTCGGTCGCAGGCGCATTCTGGCCGCTGGAGATTCCCCGGAACAGACCGGCCCGATTCCTGAGTTCGTCCGCAAGTCCGTTCAATTGGGCGCCCGCGGCCTCCAGCTGCGTCATGCCTGCGCTGCCCTGGTGGGTGGCGTCTCGGATCGCGACCACGTTCTGGTTGATCTCGCTGGCGACCGCGGTCTGCTCCTGGGTGGCGGAGGCGATCTGGGTCATGAAGTCGGAGATGCCGCCGACCGCGTCCCGGATGTCCGCCAGCGCCTCTCCCGCCTTCCTGGCCGCGTCCATGGCCTGGCTGGTTCCGCGCTCGCTTCGGTGCATGACCTCGCCGACGCGCTGGGAGCTGTTCTGAAGCTTCTCCACCATGGATTCGATCTCGTTGGCCGAGGTCTGGGTCCGCTGGGCCAGGGTCCTCACCTCGTCCGCGACCACGGCGAATCCGCGTCCCTGGTCGCCGGCGCGCGCCGCCTCGATGGCGGCATTGAGCGCCAGCAGATTGGTCTGTTCGGTGACACCCTGAATCACCTCGAGGACCTTGCCGATCCCCTGCATCTCGGCCCTCAGCGATTCGATGCTCTCGCCGGCCTGGGCGATGTTCTCGACCAGCGAGGACATGGCCTCCACGGTCTGGCCGACCGCGCCATTGCCCTGCTCGGCCAGTTCCCTGGCCTGCCGCGCCGCGCCGGCAGCATCGGAGGTGTTCCGGGCCACCTCCTCCGCCGTCGCCGTCATCTGCTCCATGGCGGTCGCCGCCTGCTCGGTCTCCTGGGTCTGACGGTTCGCCCCGTTGCGGGCGTCCACCAGTGAGGTCGTCATCTGTGAGGTGGCGGCCGAGAGGGTCAGGGCCGAACCGCTGATCTGCTCCACGAGATCGCGCAGACGCTCGACCATGCGATCGAAATCGGAGGCGATTTCCCCGATCTCGTTGCCGACGTCCAGATCGGCTCGGAAGGACAGATCCGAATGCTCGAGGATATGGGCCATGGCGAGACGCAGCCGTCCGAGCTGCCCGATCACGGAGCGATAGAAGAGCCAGCCCAAGAGGGCTACCAGCAGCAGCGCCGCCGTCGTTCCCGCCGCGAACAGCGTCAGGGACTCGGCGTAGAGGTGCTCGGCGTATTCCTTCTCCTCGTGGGCGACGCGCAGCTGGAGCGAGACGAGCTCGTCGATCTTGTTCGTCACCGGGTCGATGATCGCGTACAGGGGGCCGTCGAAGGCGTTCAGCTGACCGGCCACTCCACCCCGCAGACGGCCGAGCTCGGCCGTCAGGCGGTCGATGGAGGCATCGGCCGTGGCGAAGAGCGTGCTCGCCTGCTCGACCAGAGCGGCCTCCTCCTCGGTCAGCTCGGTCTGAATATAGGCCTTCCAGCGCCGATCGATTCCCTGGCGGGCCTGCTCGACCATCCGCAGCGACTCCTCGGCCGTCAGCAAGCCGCCGTTGGCCTTATTGACCGCATCGATGACCCTGACCGCGTAGTCGTCGGAGATGGCCTTCAGCTCCTGCAGCGGAACCACGCGATCGAGATAGATCCGATCGACGCCCTGATTGACCAGTCGCAGCAGATTGACCGAAACCATGCCCAGGGCAAGCATCGCCAGGCTGGGGATCAGCGCCAGCAGGATGAGTTTGGTGCGGATCTTCGTATGATCGATCCATTTCATTCGGGACACTCCCAGTGTTCGTATTGGATGTGCCCGAAGGGGACGGTCGATTCGGCTGCCGGATGCGTCCGCAGATCGCCAGGCGCGACTCGGATCGGCGCAGAACCTCTCTAGGCACGCACCGCAAGATACAGAGCCATGGGTCCGTCCGCGGTGAGATGCGTCAAGACAGGAACCGATGGAGTCGGGGAAAGGCGGTCCATTGCGTCGAACGACGGGATCGGAGCGCCCGGAGGATCTCAGTGGAGCCTGAAATAGGCGACCTGCTCCCGGAGCGCATTGGACATGCGATTCAGATTGGCGCACTGGGCGAATCCCGAATCCGCCGCGTCGGCATGATCCTGGGCCAGCTGCGCGATCTCGTTGACGCTGGCGGCGATGGTCTCGGCCATGCGGCTCTGCTCCTCGGCCGCGCTGGCGATCTGGTGGGTCATCTCCATGAGTCTCGCGACCGAGTCGGCGAAGGCGTCCAGGTTCTCGACCGCCTGTCCGTAATGCTCGACGCTCTGCCTGGCGCGATCTCGGTTGGCATGGATGACGCAGACCGCCTCCTTGGATCTGGACTGGAGCGCGCCGATCAGACCCTCGATCTCCTCGATCGACTCATGGGTGCGCAACGCCAGCTGACGCACCTCGTCGGCGACCACGGCGAAGCCCCGTCCCTGCTCGCCCGCGCGCGCCGCCTCGATCGAGGCGTTGAGCGCGAGCAGATTGGTCTGGCTGGCGATGGCACGGATGACGTCCAGCACCTGGCCCACGGCATCGCTGCGGTCGGCGAGTCCCAGGACTACGTTCGCCGCCTCCTCGATCTCGGCGCCGAGACGCTCGATCAGCTCGGTCGTCTGTTGCAGGATGCGGCGGCTGCCGATGATCCGCTCCTCGGCCTCGGTCGTGGTGCCGACCGCCCGGCTGGTGTGATCGGCGACGATCTGGGCCGAGCTGGCCAGCTGACCGACGGCGACGTCGACGTTGCCGGTCTCGGCCTTCTGGCGGTCGAACTGGATCTTGCTGGTCTGCGCCAGACGCTCGATATCGCTGGCCGAGTCGTGCAGATCGCCGCTCGCCGCATGCAGATGGGTGACGATCTCGCGAATGCGCTCGACCATGGCCTGGAGGGCGATCATGAGGACGCCGACCTCGTCCTTGCGCCGGGTCGCGAAGGAGACGTTGAGATGCCCCTCGGCCACCTGCGAGACGGCCCTGACCGCATCGTCGAGCGGACGCAATGCGCGGCGCATGTAGAGATAGAGCCCGATCGAGGCGGCCACCAGGAGCAGGAGCACGCCCGAATAGGCGATCCGCTCGAAACGGCGCTGGGCCTTGAACCCGGCGGTATCGTCCGCGATGGAGACCAGGTGGGCGATGGGTTCGCCGTCGACGCCTCGGATGGGCAGGATGGCGACGCTGTAGGCCAGATCGCCCGACAGCCTGGTCTCGCGGGCGATCCGGCCCAGAGGCGGAATCGAAGGGGCCAGCGTTTCATAGAGCGCGTTCTGGGTGCCGTACTGGAGCCCGCCGTCCGCCCCGACCAGAAAGGCCTCGGCACCATCGATGGACTTGAGTTTGGCCAGGGCCGATGCGATCGGGGACTGGAAGACGACCACACCGATGGGATCGTGACGCGAACGCAGCTGGAAGCTCAACAATGCAACCGGAGCCCCGTTACGATCGAGCCCGACACCATGATGCCGCTCGCCATCCCCCTGAGCAGCCGTCATGAGGAACCTGACGGACTCGGGCAGTTCGGCCACATCGCCGCAGCACAGTTGTTCGCCCTCCGTGTCGAACAGATGGAGGCTCCGGTAGTAGCCCTGATCGCCGATGAGATTGTCGAGCGAGGCGACGGCCTTCTCCAACCCCTGCGGGTCCCTCTTCTTGAGTGCCTGCTTGAGATAGAAATCGCGCTCGAAATCGCCGATGCCCAGCTCCATGCGCTCGAAGACGCGATCGGTGACCTGGCGCCAGACCAGGTTTTTGCCGAGCGCGACCTCCTCGGCGACGCGCGCCTCGATGCGCGCATTGCCGGCCCGCGCGACCAGAACCAGGACGGCGGCCACCGTCAGCGTGACCAGGATTGCAGCCAGAGTGACGCTCCGACGGATACTCATGTACGACTCCAACAAACATGGATGGAGCAACGGCCGGTTGGACCGTCCGCTCCTGGATCTCTAGAAATGAAACAGGCCGGGGCAGACGGCTCTTCGGCCGTTAGTTAAGCAAGCGAGCATGACCCCCTAATGACATCGGCCGGCGGATGCGATCCGGATGTCCGCTCGACTTCCTCGGGGTTCGTGCGGAACGGCCAGCCGCCGTCATCCAGATGCGCGACGAATGAGTCGAGCGGCATGGGTCGGGCGAAGAGATAGCCCTGGAAGAGGTCGCAGCCTTCCTCGACGAGCCGGAGGTGCTGCTCGCGGGTCTCCACCCCTTCGGCGATGACCTTGAGCGAGAGCGCCTTGGCCATGGCGACGGCGGCGCGCAGGATGGCCCTTCCGCGTCCGTCGTCCATGATGCCCTGCACCAGGGTGCGATCGAGCTTGAGCGCGTCGATCGGCAGCGACTTGAGCGCGCTCAGCGACGAGTATCCGGTGCCGAAATCGTCGAGCTCGATCCCGATCCCCATCGCGCGAAGCTCCTCCATCACCTTGCCCGCGTGCTCGAGATCCATGAAGAGGCTGCTTTCTGTGAGCTCCAGCTTGAGGCTCCCGGTACAGACGCCGTTCGACCGGATCACATCCCGGATCTTGCTCGCCAGGGTCGCATCGGAGAACTGCCGCGGGCTGATGTTGATCGCCACCGAGAAATCCGGCGGCAGATCATGGCGCGCCATGAGGGTCAGATCCTGGCAGACCTGGGCCATGACCCATTCCCCGATCATCAGGATCAGCCCCGTCTCCTCGGCCAGGGGTATGAAGTCTTCGGGGGGAATCAGATCCCCGTCCGGGGGCAGCCAGCGCAACAGCGCCTCGGCACCGATCAGCTCGCCCGAAATCGAGATCTGGGGTTGATAATAGAGGCACAGCTCGTCGTTCTGCAGCGCCCCCTTGAGCGCCTGCAGCATGGAGTTGCGGGAGTTGATGGCCGCCTGACGCGCATCGGTGAAGAAGCAGATGCGGTTGCGTCCGGACTCCTTGGCCTCGAACATGCCGATGTCGGCCTGGCGCAGGAGGTCGTCCACCTTCATGTCGCGCCATCCGAACAGGGTCACCCCGATACTGGCCGAGGTCTGGTGGGCCTGATTCTTGTCGCCGATCCGATAGGGCTGGATCAGGGCCGAACGGATCTTCTCGGCGATCTTCGACGCCTGAGCACGGGCCTCGGCAAGATCAGTTCCCAGCGATTCGAGCACCGCGACGAACTCGTCGCCGCCGAGCCGGGCGATGGTGTCGGAATCGCGGACGTTGTCGCGCAGACGCCTGCCGACCTCGATCAGGAGCGCGTCGCCGGCGTCGTGACCCTGGGTATCGTTCAGGGACTTGAAGTTGTCCAGATCCAGCATCAGCACCGCCCCGATGGAACAGGTGCGCCTGGAGGTCGCCACGGCATGCTCCATGCGGTCGCGCAGCAGACGCCGGTTGGCCAGCCCCGTCAGGGGATCAAACAGCGCCAGCTTGCGGATCTGATCCTCGGTCCGCTTGCGGTCGGTGATGTCCCAGATGTAGCCGTGCCAGCGCGTGCCGCCATCGGACAGACGCTCCGGCGTGGCATGTCCCTCCACCCAGACCGTTCCCAAGGCGGGATGGACGGCACGGAACTGGTCGCGCCAGATGCTGAGATCGCGCGACGAGGTCTGCAGCTTGTTCAGGACGCGCTCCACGTCCTTGTGATGGAAGGCGGCGAAGGCGGGCGTGGCGTCCTCGCGGATCTGTTCCGGCCTGACGCCGAAGAGGTCGCGAATCCCGGGACTGCAGTAGGGAAAGCGCGACGAGCCGTCGGGAAGCAGCCGGTATTGAAAGAGGAATCCGGGCACGTTCTCCGACAGCTTCTCGAGACGACGGGACAGCTCCTTGCGCTCGGTGATGTCATGCACCACGCCCGAGACCCCCAGCAGCCGATCGTCGGAACCGCGCCGGGCGACCACCTGCTGATAGACCAGACGCTCCTGTCCGTCCGGCTGGATCAGCCGGCACTCGAACCAGACCGGGGTCAGGCCCTCGCGCGCCCTGGCGATCGCGGCCAGGCAGGCGCCCCGATCGTCCGGGTGGATCAGCTGCATCGTATTGTCCGGGGTCGGCTCGAAGCCCTCGGGCGAGATGCCGAAGATGCGATAGGTCTGGAGCGACCAGGAGAGCCTGTCGCTGCCCTCGTCCCACTGCCAGTCGCCGACCATGGCCAGCTGCTGGGCGGCGATCAGACGCTCGCGGGTATCCTTGAGCTCGCTCACCGTGCGCTTGAGCGAGGAGACCGCCTCATGGATACGGCGCTCGAGCGGACGGAAGATGATCAGCGCCTCCAGGATGAGCGTGCAGAGCGCGGCGATCCAGATGCCGAGTTCCAGCCGCTCGATTGAGAGGATGGCCCGGTTGCCGATCCGCTCGTACTCGTCGACCGCCGCCTCGAACATGGGATCCATGGCATGGGGGCCATAGGTGATGAGGAAGACGTAGGGCGCGGAACCGAGGCCGAGATCGCCCTTGTCCATGTCGTAGAGCGCGCGGGCGCGCTCCAGGAAGCGGTCGAGCGCCAGATCGAGGCCCGCCACCGGATCCTCGTAGACGAGTTCCAGCCCCTCGCTCTCGACCCGGGGAATCCCCTGCTCGGCAGACCCGTCGCGGAGCACCCGGTTGGCCGATCGCATCTTGTTGATGGCCTGTCCGACCTGGGCGCGGGCGACGTTCAGCTCGACATCGTCCTCGGTGGTGACCATCAGGGTAGCGAAATAGGCGATGCGATTGGCCAGCCCGCTCTGATGGCTCGCCAGGCTGATCAGCCGCGCATAGTTGCGCTGCTCGGAGATCACCCGCTGCATGGTCATGTAGGAGGCTGTGACCAGGAGTGCGATGACACCGAGTCCGAGAAGATATCTGAAGCGCAGACTGCGCTCTGGCGAGAAGATCGTCATACGCGGTAAGGCCTCTTAACTTGCGCGGTCGTCGAGCTCATGCCGGTCGACCGCGCGTCGCAGGACGTGCGCCAGCGCCAAGCGCCGATGCGCGATCTCTTGGAGCTCTCGGGTGAAGAAGCGGAAATGTCCCGGACCCAGGGCCTTGGCCGCATACATGGCGGTATCCGCATGCTTGATCAGGGTCTCGAGACGCTCCGCGTCATGGGGATAGATGGCGATGCCGATACTCACCGAGACGACCAGCTGGCGGCCGGCGATCGCAAAGGGTGGTCCGAAGGCATCGATCATCTTCCGGGCGATCGAGTGCAAAGGGCGGTCGTCCAGAATGCCCTCGACGATGAGGGTGAACTCGTCTCCGCCCATGCGCGCCAGGGTGTCCGTATCGCGGACGATCGCGCTCAGTCGAGCGGCGACGCCGCTCAGGAGTTCGTCGCCGACGTCGTGTCCCAGGGCATCGTTGATCTCCTTGAATCGATCCAGGTCGAGAAAGAAGAGCGCGACCTGGCAGCGCCCGCGCTTGGCCTTGGCGATCGCCAGACGCAGACGGTCGTAGAAGAGATGCCGGTTCGGCAGACGGGTGAGGTTGTCGTAGTTGGCGAGCAGCATCAGCTGATCCCGCGCCCGTTCCTGCTGGCTCGCCATCTGGTTCAGGGAACGCGCCAGACGGCCGAGCTCGTCGTGCGAGCGTTCCGGAAGCTTGTGCTCCAGGTTGCCGGCGGCATATTGCTCCACCACCCGGTTCATGTCGCGCAGGGGGCGCGACAGCGAAACGGACAGACGCCAACCGATCAGCAGACTGACGACGACGGTCACCAGCACGCTGATCCAGGCGATCGACACGAAACGACGGACGAAGCTCTGCCAGGCACCGGCGACCCGGGTATGCATCGCTTGGAGCAGGACGCGATTGCGCGCGTTGGAGAGCGCGATGCGCGCATAGCCGATGATCGCTTCTCCGTAACCGATGGTGAAATACACCAGCCGACCCGAAGGGACAGTCTCGACCAGGGGCGCGCCGGGCGACAGATCCCCGGGAAGCGGATAGCGGCGGCCGTGCTCCGGATTCTCGCGGGTGCCGTCGGTGACGACGCCTCCGTCGGCATCCAGGATCAGGACCGAATCCGGGGACAGCCAGGATTCGATCCGCGCGATCTCCTCGTTCAGCGCGCTCACGTCCAATGCATAGAGGGGATCGAACAGGCGGTCTCCGAGATAGGCGCCGCTGGCGCGCAGCGCATCGATGTCATGGCCGATCTGCACCGAGGAGAAGGATTCGGTCAGATCGGCGCGCAGGCTGTTGGTGCCCTCGAAGACGAAATAGCCGGCGAGCAGGAGCACCAGTCCCATGGCCGCCAGGAGGATGGAGGCGATGAAGAGGGTGTATCTGACACTGATTCCGCGAAGTGGAGACATCAATCGGCGTCGTCGGGACGATCGAGCCTGCCCAGCACGTCCGACCAATAGTCGAGGTCGGCGCGATCCGCGTCCGTCAGGCGCTCGATCCTGGCGATGCGCGCGGCGGCCTCCAGTGCCACCCGGCCCTCGGCCTCTTCCGGCATATCCAGGAAGACTCGGATCACGGCCTCGCGAATCCGCACATCGAGCCCTGTGGAAAAGGACAGGAGCCAGCGCAGCACGGAACGCGTCCGACCGAAGATGCGAAGCTCCTGGCGGACGCTCGCGGGGATCCGCTCCCAATCGCCGTTGTTGAAGGCGCCGGCATCGGCGCGTCCGGCCTGGACCCAGTAGGCCTGGTTGAGCTCGGATCCGGCGAACAGATAGCGCACCCGGGCCGGGTCCGACGACGGCGCTCCGGACGGCGTCAGATGCAGCCCCTGCGCGCGCATGCTGGCCAGCGGAAGGAAATAGGCCGAGGTCGAGCGCGGCGACTCGAAGACGATCCGCCGTCCCCGAAGATCCTGCAGGCCCTGGATGGCACTGTCGCGACGCGCGAAGAAGACCGCATGGTACTGACGCTGTCCCTTGCGCCAGAGCAGCAGGGTCGGGAGGATCGTTCCGGAGCGTCTCCGAATGCTCAGCGTCGGCATGACCCCCTCGGCCAGGGCGTCGACCTCGCCCCTCTCGATCGCGGCGGCCATCTCGTCGAGATCCTGGCCGATGAAGAGATCGCCCACGAGGATGTCCCGCTCGGCGAGCCGCCGGGACAGATAGTCGTTCAGGGGGCCATATTGCTTGAGGGCATCGCTGGGCCGATCGGGACGTTCGTTGATCACCCCGAGACGAAAGGACGCCTCGGCGCACGCCGCGACCGACCAGACCGCACAGCAGAGAACCAGGGCGATCGGCAGGATTGGCCGCATGTAGGGGGAAATCGAGGTCGGAGCCGTCATTCGATCGATCGTATGGCTCGAATCCGGGTGCGCGACCTCGGATCTTGCCAGCAGGCGCCCTCGGTCGGCGGCGGATTCCAGGGCCGTGGTAACGGGATGCGATCAGCTTCCAGTGAGTGGCTCTAGATCGCATCCAACGGCATCGGCATGGGATGAGGCTGGAGAACTCTGGTCTACCAGACTCGACTTTCACATCATCTTAACGACGAATCGCTACGATTAGGTGACCACGCTGTCGGACGCACGCCTGATTCTGGACGGTTCTCCCGGACGGCGTATAGTCCCGCACACCCAGCTTTCGTCAAAGCGCCAACACACGAGATTCAGCATCAGATGCCATTGCCACTCACCTTCCGTTCCCTATCGCTCATCCTGGCCTGCTGGATGGCGACCTCCGTCGGCACCAGCGCCCTCGCCGCGGAGACGATGAAGATCGTCGGCGCCGGCGCCAGCTTTCCCGCGCCCATCTATCTGCGCTGGGTGCGCGACTACTACCTGGCGCACCCCGATGTGCAGATCGATTATCAGGCGATCGGAAGCGGCGGCGGGATCGCCAATCTCATCAACGGCATGCTGGATTTCGCCGGATCGGACGTCCCCATGAAGCCCGAGGACGCCGCCAAGGTCGAGGGCGGGATCGTCCAGCTCCCCATGACGGCCGGAGCCATCGTCATCGCCTATCACCTGCCGGGCTTCTCCGAGCTCAAACTGAGCCGCGAGGCGGTCTCGGGGATCTTCCTCGGCAACATCTCGAACTGGAACGACCCGGCGATCGCGGCCACCAATCCGGGCGTCGACCTGCCGGACATGCCCATCTTCGTCGTTACCCGCGGCGATTCGAGCGGAACCACCTTCGTGACCACGCGTCACCTGGGCGCCATCAGCACCCAGTTCGCCGAGGATGTCGGGATCGACATGAATCCCGACTGGCCGAAGGCGCTCAAGGAACGCGGCGCCCTGGTTCGAGGTCTTGGCAATGGCGGCGTGGCGGCCTATATCCGGGCCATTCCGGGATCGATCGGCTACCTCCAGTACGCCTATGCCCATCTCACCAACATGCAGATGGTGGAGCTGCAGAACCGCGCCGGCGAATTCGTTCCGCCGAGCGGGGAATATTTCCGCCAGGCCATCGAATCCTTCCGCGCGGATCTGGACCTGTCCGAGGTCTCCGACCCCAAGGGCGACGGCTCCTATCCGGTGCTCTCGCTCTCCTGGATGATCCTGCACAAGGACTATCCGGACGACAAGGCGGCGGTAATCAAGGACTTCCTGCGCTATGCGCTGACGGACGGCCAACAGGTCGCCGATCTGCTCGGCTATATTCCGCTTCCCGCCGAGGCCGTGAAGGCAATCCTGGAGAAGGTCGAAGAGATCCACTGACATCCTGGCCGGCGATGCGCGCGATTCCGCCTCTCAGGCGAGAGATACCCATGAATCCGCAACCACCGAACACGAGGCATGCATGACACCGCTGGAGAAGACCGAGGCACTGTATCGCGAGCTCGTCGCCTGGTACGGCGAAGGCGACGATCGCGAGACCCGCGCCGCCGCCAAGCTGCTGATGGTCGCCCTGCTCAAGCTCAAGGAGCACGGCGGGCCGGGCTGGCGGAGTCTGGTCGACGAATACCTGAGGATGCTCGAGCGCGATCCCGAGCGTTTCCTCCGCATGATCGACTCCAACCGAGGCGTCGAAAAGATCAGCCCCGATCCGCTCGATGGACAGGGCAACCTTATTGCATGACTCGCAAGGAATTCTCGCACGACCCATCCCGCAAGACTCAAGCCGTCATCGAAACGTCATCATTCCTTAACAAGAACGAACGCAGTCGAGAGCAAGAATATCGGCGCTTCGAACCATGACCTCCCCTTTCGGGGTCGACCGTCTCACCCTTTCCAACCACGGGGTACATTCATGCACAAGGCATCCGTCCTCAAGACCGCGCTCGCCGCTGGTTTCGTTTCCGTTTTCGCGCTCTCCTCCACCGCCCATGCCGACGACGTCAAGCTCAACGGCTCGGGCGCCAGCTTCCCCTTCCCGATCTACTCCAAGTGGTTCAAGGATTTCAGCAAGGCCAATGACGGCATCCGGGTCGACTACCAGTCCAAGGGCAGCGGCGCCGGCATCCAGGATCTGATCAACCACACCGTCGACTTCGCCGCCTCCGACGCCGCCATGAAGGACAAGGAGATGGCTCAGGTCGAGGAAGGCGTCGTCCTGCTGCCCATGACCGCGGGCGAGGTGGTCATCATCTACAACCTCGAGGGCGTCGACGAGCTGAAGCTGCCGCGCGCCGTCTATCCCGAGATCTTCTCCGGCAAGATCACCAAGTGGAACGATCCCAAGATCGCCGAGGCCAATCCCGGCGTCGACCTTCCGGACGAGACCATCACGGTCGTCACCCGCTCCGACTCCTCCGGAACCTCCTTCGTGTTCACCGGCCACATGTCCAACATCGACGAGGCATTCAAGGAGTCCGTCGGTCAGGGCAAGGCGCCCAACTGGCCGAGCGCTTCCAACTTCGTCGCCGCGCCCAAGAACGACGGCGTCACCGCCCAGGTCCAGCAGAACCAGGGCTCGATCGGCTACGTCGAGTACGGCTATGCCAAGCTGACCGGCTGGAAGCAGGTCGCCATGCTGGAGAACAAGTCCGGCAAATTCATCGCGCCCGGCCCCGAGAGCGGTGCCGCCGCCCTGGCCTCCGCCCAGTTCCCGGAAGGCACCCTGCCGAACAGCGACGTGCCCAACCTGATCGCCTGGGTCTGGGATCCGGCCGGTGAGGATGCCTATCCGATCGCGACCTTCACCTGGATGCTCTTCTACAAGGACCAGGACGACGACAAGGCCGCCGCCCTGCGCAAGATGGTCGCCTACGGTATCGAGGAAGGCCAGAAGATCGCCGACTCCATGGGCTACATCCCTCTGCCCGAGAACGTCCGCGAGATGGTTCTCGAGACCGCCGAGTACATCCAGTGACGGCACTCGATCGCTGAGCGTCCGATGGCGCCCGAGGGCGCCGGTCGACCGCGACAGGCGAGGCGTCGCACCCAGAACCGATCCGTCGTGCGGCGGATCGGTTCTCGCGCGAGAGACCCTGGGTCATCGAGCTGGCCGCCCTCGCCCCGCCATGGACCAAGCCCGCCCTCCCCGCTCGGCACCACCGGATCGCCGCCCATCACGTATCGATAGAGAACACCATGGAAAAGCTCTTCCAAGCCGCCAATACCTCGGGCTCGATTTCCGGACCACCGTCCGCCCGCGAGTATTTCAACGACCGCCTCTTCCGCAGCATCGCGCTCACCAGCGCCTTCCTCATCATCGTCCTGGTCGCCTACATCCTTTGGGAGATCGGACGCGAGGCCATGCCGGCCATCGGCGAATACGGACTCGGCTTCGTGACGGGCACCACCTGGAACGTCAGCAAGGGCGAGTTCGGCGTGCTGCCCGAGATCTGGGGCACCCTCTACAGTTCGCTGCTGGCCCTGCTGATCGGCGGGGTCTTCGGCATCGCGATCGCCATCTTCCTGACCCAGGATTTCATCAACCACCGTCTCGCGACCGTCTTCCGCACCGTCATCGAGATGCTGGCCGCCATCCCCTCGGTCGTCTTCGGCCTATGGGGCATCTACGTGCTCATTCCGCTGCTCAAGCCGGGCGCCGAATGGCTGCACGACAGCCTCGGCTGGTTCCCGCTGTTCGGCACCAATCTCTCCGGGCCGGGCATGGCACCCGCCGCCCTGGTGCTGGCCATCATGATCCTGCCGACGGTCGCGGCCATCTCGGTCGACGCCTTCCGCCGCATCCCCTACAAGGTCAAGGAGGCCGCCTACGGCATGGGCACCACCCGCTGGGAGGCGATCCTCAAGGTGATGCTGCCGACCGCCTCCTCCGGCGTGTTGGCCGCGCTGGTGCTGGGCTTCGGCCGCGCCCTGGGCGAGACCATGGCCCTGGCCATGCTCATCGGCAACGCCAACCAGATCAGCCTCTCGCTCTTCTCGCCGGCCAACACCCTGGCCTCGCTGCTCGCCTCCAACTTCCCCGAGGCCGGGCGCATCGAGGTCCAGGCGCTCATGTACGCCGCCCTGGTGCTCCTGGCCATCACCTTCCTGGTCAATGTCGCCGGTCTGGCTGTCCAGCAGTACACCATCCGCAAGTTCGAGGGTAAGAAATGAGCCAGCTCGATCTCACCTCCCAGGCGCTCGACATCCGCCCTCGGCCAAGGCTGCAGTATCAGGCGCTCGAGCCCAGGGCGCTCAAGAGCGGCTTCCTGACCGGACTCACCTGGCTGGCCGCGCTGCTCGCCGCGGTGCCGCTCTTCTCCGTCATCTACATGCTGCTGATCCAGGGCGGAACGCGACTGTTCGGCGCCGACATCGCCGAGGTCCTGACCGGGCTACCCCCGGCGGGCTTCGAGATGGGCGGCGGCATCGGCCCGGCCATCGTCGGCACCCTCATCATGGTCGGCATCGCCTCCGCCATCAGCATCCCGCTCGGCATCCTGGCCGCCATCTATCTGGGCGTGCTGGATTCGACCAGCAAGATCGCGAAGACGGCGCGCTTCCTGGCCAAGGTGCTCACCGGATTCCCCTCGATCCTGGCGGGCGTCTTCGTCTACGCGGTCATCGTCATCCGCTTCGGCTATTCGGCCACCGCGGGCGGCGTGGCCCTGGCCGTGCTCATGCTGCCGACCGTGGTCCTGGCCGCCGAGGAGGCCATGTCCCAGGTGCCGCAGCGCATGAAGGACGCCGCCTACGGCATGGGCTGCACCCGCACCCAGGTCATCTGGAAGGTAGTGCTGCCGACCGGGCTCCCGGGCATCCTGACCGGCGTCATGCTGGCGATCGCCGGGGCCTCGGGCGAATCCGCGCCCCTGCTTTTCACCGCGCTCTTCAGCAACTACTACATCTCGGAGCTGGCCGAGCCGACCGCCTCGCTCTCCATCCTCATCTACAACTTCTCCGGCATGCCGTTCCAAAACCAGATCGAGCTGGCCTGGACCGCCTCTCTGGTGCTGGTGCTCATCGTGCTGGTCTTCAACATCCTGGCCCGCATCCTCGGTCGGCCTAAGGTTTGACGCACAGAATCCAAGGTATAGGTATTCCCATGAACGCAACTGCCGAGGCGCTCTTCGTCGCAGAGCCCTATCAACCGACCGACGACGTCGTGATCGACTGCCAGGTCGACAAGATCTTCTACGGCGACTTCCTCGCCGTGCGCGATTCGACGGTCCCGATCGAGAAGAAGAAGATCACCGGCTTCATCGGCCCCTCCGGCTGCGGCAAGTCGACCGTGCTGCGCAGCCTCAACCGCATGAACGACCTCATCTCGGTGTTCCGCTTCCAGGGCTCCGTGATGTACCACGGCCAGGACATCTATGCGAAGAAGGTCGACCCCGTGGTGGTGCGCCGCTACATCGGCATGGTGTTCCAGCAGCCGAACCCCTTTTCCATGAGCATCTTCGACAACGTCGCCTTCGGTCTGCGGCTCAACCGCTACAAGGGCGACATCGAGGAACGGGTCGAGCGCGCCCTGCAGCGCGCGGCCCTGTGGAAGGAGGTCAAGGACAAGCTGAAGAACAGCGGGCTCTCGCTCTCGGGCGGTCAGCAGCAGCGTCTCTGCATCGCCCGCGCCATCGCCACCGAGCCCGACGTCCTGCTGATGGACGAGCCCTGCTCGGCGCTCGACCCCATCGCCACCCGTCAGGTCGAGGAACTGATGCTGGAGCTCAAGGAGAACTACACCCTGGCCCTGGTCACCCACAACATGCAGCAGGCCACCCGTGTCGCCGACACCACGGCCTTCTTCTCGGTGGACATCTCCCAGGGCGGACGCACCGGCTATCTGGTCGAGATGGGGCCGACCCGTCAGGTCTTCGAAGACCCGCGGGAGCAGCTCACCAAGGAATACATTTCCGGCGAGTTCAGCTGATCAGCGTCCGGGAGACGGCACCATGAAGTACAAGACGAGTCTCGCGAGCGCTCTCGCGGCGGCCGTGGCCGCCCTGGGTCTGCTCGCCGGCGGTCAGCCCGCCATCTCCGCCACGGCGGAGGCCACCGAACTGGTCGTTCGAGGGGCCGGAGCGACCTTCCCTCAACCGCTTTACCAGCGCTGGATGCAGGAGTACGCCAAGGTCGACACCGGGGTCAGATTCAGCTACGAGGGCGTCGGCAGCGGATCGGGCGTCAAGCGTTTCCTGGAGGGGAGCGTCGATTTCGGCGCCAGCGACGCCGCCATGAGCGACTCGGAGCTGGCCAAGGTCGACCCGAAGCGCGGGGTGGAGATGATCCCCATGACCGCCGGCATGGTGGTCCTGGCCTACAACATCCCCGGCGTACCCGAGGGGCTGCGGCTGAGCCGCGCGCTCTATGCGGACATCCTGGCCGGTAAGGTGGGCTTCTGGGACGACGCCCGGATCCAGGAGAGCAACCCGGATCTGACCCTGCCCCATCTCGCCATCGTGACCGTGGTGAGACGCGACTCCAGCGGCACCACCTACGTCATCACCAACCACCTGGCACGGATCGACCCGGACTGGGAGACGAGTGGACCGGGCATCGGCAAGCGCGTCGACTGGCCCGGCAGCGCCATGGAGGTTCAGGGCAACGAGGGTGTCGCACGGCGCGTACAGATCACGGACGGCGCCATCGGCTACATGGCCTACGAGTTCGCCAAGCAGCTGGACCTGCCGATCGCGACCCTGCAGAACAAGGCCGGCAATTTCGTCGAGCCCGGCCCGCTCACCGGCCAGGCCGCCCTGGCATCGGCCGAGGAGATCCCGGAGAATCTGCGCGTCTACCTGCCCGACCCGGCCGGGGCCGACGCCTATCCGATCGTCAGCTACACCTGGCTGCTGCTCGACGGGCGCTATCCGGATCCAGCCAAGGCCGAGGCACTGAAGGCCGCGCTCGGCTGGGGACTCGACGAGGGACAGACAATCGCCGCCGAAATGGGCTACATTCCGCTCCCCGACCGCATGATCGGCAAGGCGAAGGAGGCGCTCGGGCGGATTCGCTGATCTGGTCTCATCCCAGAGCGGCCGAGCGGAAGGTGCCCAGGAAGGGCACCTTTTCCATTCAACGATCCACCATTCGACCCGAGGGAGCGACTCGTGCCCAACGTCCGTCTGGATCTCCGCGCCATCGAGCACTCGCTACTTGGGGTTCGGGAGCATTTCGACCAGATCAACGCGACGCTGGATACGGAGCACGACCCCTTCTCCGACGAGGTGCTGGGCCACATGATGGCCGGCTACCGTTTCCTCGATCAGCTGCAGGAAGGGGATATCGACCTCTTCGCGGTCGGCAATTCCAGGCTCCTGCTCCATTTGAACTGTCTGATCGTCTGCGAGCCCCGCCAAAACGCCCTCGCGGAGTGCTCGGAGCATTTCCGCGAGACCGAGCGGCGCTTCTACGACGATTCCAATCGTGGCGGAATCCGCGCCCTGATGAACTATCTCGCCGACCACCGCCATCCGTCGGTCTGGGAGCGGGCGGCCGGGGTCTATATGCAGACGCTTTCGTCACCCCAGCTCTTCTTCGAGGGCAATCACCGCACCGGGGCACTGCTGATAAGCCATATCCTACTGCGCGGCGGCGAACCGCCGTTCGTGCTCAATGTCCAGAACGCCAAGGCGTATTTCGAGCCCTCCTCGCTCATCAAGGGCTATCGCAAGGGCAGCCTCAGGGCCATGTTCCAGGCCCCGCGTCTGCGCACGCTGCTTGCCGAACTGCTCCAGACGACGGTCGATCCGCGCCATCTGCTGACACCCGCATCGATGCGTCCGAAAACGGCGCATCCGCATTCAGCCCTATGAAGGTTCGATGCTAGACTTCGTGCCCCTTGACCAGACTCTCGACGACCGCTGAGCGCCGCATGAAAGACCTGCCGACCCCCTACTACCTGATCGACGAAACCAGGCTGCAGAAGAACCTCGAGATCATCCAGCAGGTGCGCGAATCCTCGGGCGCCAAATCGGTGCTCGCGCTCAAGTGCTTCTCGACCTGGTGCGTCTTCGACCTCATGCGCCGCTACATGGACGGAACCACCAGCAGCTCGCCGTTCGAGGCGCGCCTGGGATACGAGGAATTCGGCAAGGAGGTCCATGCCTACAGCGTCGGCTTCTCCAGAGAGGACGTCCTGGAGGTCCGCGCGTTCGCCGACAAGATGATCTTCAACTCGCTGTCGCAGCTGGAACGCTTCCTGCCCGACGTCGAGGGCGCGAACCTGGGTCTGAGGGTCAATCCCGGGATCAGCTATTCGCACTTCGACCTGGCCGACCCGGCGCGCCGCTATTCGCGTCTGGGGGTCGCCGACAAGCAGGCACTGGCCGAAGCGGCCCCATTGCTCAAGGGGCTCATGTTCCATTTCAACTGCGAGAACGACGAGGTGGACGACCTCTGCGCCTCGCTCGACACCCTGGGCCGCGAATACGGCGACCTGCTGCGCCGGATGGAATGGATGAGCCTCGGTGGCGGGATCGCCTTCACCCAGACCGGCTATCCTTTGGATCGGTTCTGCACGGCCCTGCGCGACTTCGGCCGGGAGTTCGACATCCAGATCTATCTGGAACCGGGCGAGGCCGCCGTCACCCAGAGCACCGAGCTGGTCACGACCGTGCTCGACGTCGTTCGCAACGAGATCGACATCGCCGTCATCGACGCCTCGCTGGAGGCGCACATGCTGGATCATCTGGTGTATCGGACCACCCCGTCGGTCGCCCATCCGGGTGCCGGGGATCATCATGTCATGATCGCCGGACGCACCTGTCTGGCGGGCGACGTCTTCGGCGAGTTCGACCTGGCCGAACCGCTCGCGGTCGGTAGCCGAGTCCATCTCGCCGATGCGGCCGGCTACACCATGGTCAAGTTCAACTGGTTCAACGGCGTCGCGATGCCCTCGATCGTCGTGCGCCGTCTGGACGGATCCGTCGAGCGCATCCGCTCGTTCGGATACGAGGATTTCAAACGCAGCCTTTCCTGAGGGGGAAGAGAATAGAGATGAAAGAGAACGTGCTCATCATCGGTGCCGGCGGGGTCGCGCACGTCGCAGCCCACAAGGCCGCCATGCACAACGACCAGCTGGGCGATATCTGTATCGCATCGCGCACCCAATCCAAGTGCGACGACATCATCGAGAGCATCAAGCGCAAGGGACACCTCAAGGATCCCTCCAAAAGGCTCTATTCGCGTCAGATCGATGCGCTGGACATCCCGGCCACCGTCGAGCTGATCCGGGAGACCGGTTCCCAGATCGTCATCAACCTGGGTCAGGCATTCCTCAACATGTCGGTCCTGGAGGCCTGCCTGGAGACGGGCGTCGCCTATATCGACACCGCCATCCACGAGGATCCGGACAAGGTCTGCGAGGATCCGCCCTGGTACGCCAACTACGAGTGGAAACGCAAGGACCGCTGCGCCGAGAAGGGCGTGACCGCCATCCTGGGCGCCGGATTCGATCCGGGCGTGGTCAACGCCTATTGCGCGCTGGCGGTGAAGCGTTATTTCGACACCATCGAGACGATCGACATCATCGACGTCAACGCCGGCAGCCACGGCAAGTATTTCGCGACCAACTTCGACCCCGAGATCAACTTCCGCGAGTTCGTCAAGGTCTGGACCTGGATCGACCGCCAGTGGAAGGAGTATCCGACCCACACGGTCAAGCGCGTCTACGACCTGCCGGTGGTCGGTCCCTCGCCCATCTATCTCAACGGTCACGACGAGCTGCACTCGCTGTCGCAGAACATCGACGCCGACAGCATCCGCTTCTGGATGGGCTTCGGCGATCACTACATCAACGTCTTCACCGTGCTGCGCACGCTCGGCTTCCTCGACCATCTGCCGGTCAAGCTCGCCAACGGTCAGGAGGTGGTGCCGCTCAAGGTGGTCAAGGCGCTCTTCCCCGATCCACAGACCCTGGCGCCCAACTACACCGGCAAGACCTGTATCGGCAACTTCGTCAAGGGCACCAAGGACGGCAAGCCGCGCGAGGTCCTCATCTACCAGGTCTCGGACCACAAGGCCGCCTACGAGGAGGTCGAGTCCCAGGGCATCAGCTACACCGCCGGCGTGCCACCGGTCGCCGCCGCCATGCTGATCGCCGACGGCACCTGGGACACCAAGACCATGGTCAACGTCGAGGAGCTGGATCCCGAGCCCTTCATCGCCATCCTCGACCGGATCGGCCTGCCGACCGAGGTCAAGGAGATCGAGCCGGGCAGCGCCGCCTCCTTCGACGGCCGCGTGCGCGACCTGGAGACGGAGATCGCCGAGTCGACCGCCACCGTCACGGTCTCGGCGGCGAACCCCATGATCGCCGTCGCCCCCAAACCGCGCTGATCGATAACGGCTGCCCGCACAGGGCAGCCGCCAGCCGCCAGCCGCCAGCCGCCAGCGATGCTATTGTCCCTTCATTGAAACCTTCACCGAGCGACCAAGCACTGACCGACGGACTGACTCCATCAAGCTGGAGGCCGGAGGCTGGAAGCTGGAAGCTGGAATTCTGATTTAGGAGAACGCGATGCGTTTTCGCTTTCCAGTCGTCATCATCGACGAGGACTTCCGCTCCGAGAACACGAGCGGTCTCGGCATTCGCGCGCTCGCCAAGGCGATCGAGAACGAAGGCATGGAGGTGCTCGGCGTCACCAGCTACGGCGACCTCTCCTCCTTCGCTCAGCAGCAGAGCCGCGCCTCCTGCTTCATCCTCTCGATCGACGACGAGGAATTCGGCGCCGGCTCGCCCGAGGAGATCCAGGAGGCGCTCGCCACGCTGCGCGAGTTCGTGATCGAGGTCCGGCTGCGCAACGAGGACATCCCCATCTTCCTCTACGGCGAGACCCGGACATCGCGCCACATCCCGAACGACGTGCTCAAGGAACTGCACGGCTTCATCCACATGTTCGAGGACACGCCCGAATTCATCGCCCGCTATGTCACCCGCGAGGCACGGGTCTATCTCGACAGCCTGGCGCCGCCCTTCTTCCGCGCCCTCACCCACTATGCAGCGGACAGCTCCTATTCCTGGCACTGCCCGGGACACTCGGGCGGCGTGGCCTTCCTCAAGAGCCCGCTCGGACAGATGTTCCACCAGTTCTTCGGCGAGAACCTGCTGCGCGCCGACGTCTGCAACGCCGTCGACGAGCTGGGTCAGCTGCTCGACCACTCGGGCCCCGTGGCGGCCTCGGAGCGCAACGCGGCGCGCATCTTCAACTGCGACCATCTGTTCTTCGTCACCAACGGCACCTCGACCTCGAACAAGATCGTCTGGCACTCCACGGTGGCGCCCGACGACATCGTGGTGGTGGACCGCAACTGTCACAAGTCGATCCTCCACGCCATCATCATGACCGGCGCCATCCCGGTCTTCCTGATGCCGACGCGCAACCACTACGGCATCATCGGCCCCATCCCGCTCGATGAGTTCCGGCCCGAGAACATCCGCCGCAAGATCGAGGCGAACCCCTTCGCCAAGGACAAGCAGGCGAAGCCGCGCGTGCTGACCATCACCCAGAGCACCTACGACGGCATCCTCTACAACGTGGATACCATCAAATCGCTGCTGGACGGCGAGATCCACACCTTGCTGTTCGACGAGGCATGGCTGCCGCACGCCTCCTTCCACGACTTCTACATCGGCATGCACGCCATCGGCCAGGACCGCCCGCGCTGCGGGGAGTCCATGGTCTTCGCCACCCAGTCGACCCACAAGCTGCTGGCCGGACTGTCCCAGGCATCCCAAATCCTGGTTCAGGAATCCGAGTCACGGACCCTCGATCGCGACAGCTTCATCGAGGCCTATCTGATGCATTCATCCACCAGCCCGCAATACGCCATCATCGCCTCCTGCGACGTGGCCGCCGCCATGATGGAGCCGCCCGGCGGGACCGCCCTGGTGCACGAATCCATCCTCGAGGCGCTCGACTTCCGGCGCGCCATGCGCAAGGTCGACGAGGAGTTCGGGGACGACTGGTGGTTCAAGGTCTGGGGCCCCGAGTATCTGGTCGAGGAGGAGATCGGAGACCGCGAGGACTGGGTCCTCAAGGCCGGGGACCGGTGGCACGGCTTCGGCGATCTGGCCGACGGATTCAACATGCTGGATCCGATCAAGGCGACCGTCATCACCCCCGGCCTGGACGTGGACGGCGAGTTCGCCGAATCGGGCATCCCGGCGGCCATCGTCACCAAGTATCTGGCCGAGCACGGCATCGTGGTCGAGAAGACGGGTCTCTACTCCTTCTTCATCATGTTCACCATCGGCATCACCAAGGGCCGCTGGAACACCATGGTCACCGAGCTGCAGCAGTTCAAGGACGACTACGACCGCAACCAGCCGCTGTGGCGCGTGCTGCCCGAGTTCATCCAGGCATTTCCCCGCTACGAGAAGGTCGGACTCCGCGATCTCTGCGACCAGATCCACGGCATCTACAAGGCCAACGACGTCGCCCGTCTGACCACCGATATGTATCTCTCGGAGATCGTTCCGGCCATGAAGCCGGCCGTCGCCTTCGCCAGGATGGCGCATCGCGAGATCGACCGGGTCGGCATCGACGAACTCGAGGGCCGCATCACCAGCGTGCTCCTGACCCCCTACCCGCCCGGCATCCCGCTGCTGATCCCGGGCGAGTGCTTCAACGCGACCATCGTCCGCTATCTCCAGTTCGCCCGCGAGTTCAACAGCCGCTTCCCCGGCTTCGAGACCGACATCCACGGGCTGGTGAAGGAAACGGTCAACGGCGAGGTGCAGTATTTCGTCGATTGCGTCAAGACGACGTAATCGACGATCTGCGGGTCTGTCCGCCCCTGCGGAGAAAGGGCGACCGAGGCCCGCCAGCCCATCCGCTCTCCGTTGAAAAAGGACGCGTCTGGCCGATGTATATGCGGTATGTCATAGTCATGGCTGGCCGGACACGTTCCAATTCCGATGCCGTACACCAGCATTGACCGGAGATACGCCGATGGCGAAATTCGTCGAGTGGTCGGATGCATTGAGCGTAGGAATCGAGGAGATCGATGCCCAGCACAGGGTGCTGGTCGAATTGGTCAACGAAATGCACGACGCGATCCAGGAACATCATGCCAGCGAGGCGATTCACGGCATCCTGGACAAGCTGGCCGAGTACACCCGCATCCACTTCGCGGTGGAAGAAAGCCTGATGAGAATCCTCGATTACCCGGACTACGAGGTGCACAAGCACCAGCACGAAGAGCTCATCCGCACGCTCAGGGATCTTCAGGACAAGGTGGCCAGCGGCAAGACCGCCGTCGGCTTCGAGCTGATGCATTTCCTCAAGCTCTGGCTCACCAAGCACATCATCGAGAGCGACAAGGAATACGGGTCCTACTTCCTGGCCTCCGGCGTCAGACCGAGATTGAAAAAGAAGTCCTGGGTAGCCCGTCTGTGGGACGGACTGCACGGGTAAGCGTATCTGCACACGACAAGACGCCCCCCCGGCCGGCGGCGGTCGCTCGACCGGACGGCACTCGAAACGCTCGCACGATCTCAGACCAGCTGGAGGCCCGAGCCATGTCCATGCTCCTGACCGTTCTGGGCAGCACCCTCGCCTACATCGTCCAGACATCGATCTGCACCCTGTTCGGCGGGTTGCGCCCGAAGCCACCGGCGATGCCGGATTACAGCGCTGTCTATAGCTCGCCGGAGTTCGGCGTCGAGACCCACGGCGATTGTCAGGCCGGAACCTACATCGAGGTCTATCGGCCGGCGACGCCCTTCCTCGGCGACAACGGGCGCCCCAAGGCGGTGATCTTTCTGCACGGGTTCGCGCTCGGCGCCTCGCAGATCTACCGCGCGCATCTGGAGCATCTGGTCAAACAAGGCTACAGCGTCTTCTACCCCAACTACCAGACCGGTTTCTGCCACTTCCCGGACAGCGGACTCATGACCGTCGCGGAACTGCTCGACGAGATCTTCGGGGACGGGATCATCCCCTCGCAGGAGAAATGGCTCGAGAACGCCCTGGCAAGCGTGGCCGATGCCTTCGCCCGATCCGGGTTCGGTCCCGGCCAGCCGGTGGACACCTACGTCTACGGCCACTCGCTGGGAGGGCTGTTCGCGCTCAGCTGGCCCTACTACGTGCGGCAGAAGGGCTATCCGGACAACCTGCTGCCGCTGCAGGTGCTCACCGCCGACCCGATACCCAGCACCTCCGCCGCGTCGGCCCCCGGGAAGATGGGAAAGGCGCTGAACAGCCTCGCCGACGAGGTGGATATCCGCGTCACGGGTACCGCCCTGACCATGCCGGTCGCCATCCTTCACGGCGACTCGGACTGGATCGTGCCCAAGGACCAGTGGGACACGCCCTTCGGCTACATCGCCACCGAGCAGAAACGCATGTTCCTGTCCCATACCGACACCCACGGCTGTCCGGGCCACTTCGCCAACCACGAGCAGGCCACCGACGACACCAGCTTCTTCCCGCCCCTGCTCGCGCAGCTGATGCTCGACGGCGTCGGCACTCAAGACGACCTGGACTGGCGCTACCTCTGGTCCGCGCTCGACCGGGTCATCCGCAACGGCGAGCGGGCCGACCAGCTCGTCTTCGACATGGGCGCCTGGTCCGACGGCCGTCCGGTGAACCCGGTCAGCGTCTATCTCTCCGGCGGCTGATCCGGGGCGCCTGCCCTCGCCGCCGGGCGGCGGCGGAGATGCTCAGAGGCTGCCTGAAAACCTGGTCCGAAGATTTGGTCCGCACAGCGGACCCTACCGAGGCGTGGATTGTAGGGTCCGCTGTGCGGACCAAATCGCTAGATGCGGGGACTTCAGACGGCGTCTCAAAACGCGAAGGTGACGCCGGTGGCGATGCCCGCCTGACGCACGTCGTACAGGAAATCGTCCTCTTCGTAGTCGACCTTGACCCAGCGGTAGCCCAGGCTCGCCGAGATGGTGTCGGTGAAGCGGTATCCGAGCCCGAGATAGAGATCCGCCGTGACGTCCGAGCCGATCCCGAAACCGCCGACATAGGCCCATCCCCGGGCGAAAACCTTGGCACCGAGATCGGCGTCTCCGCTGGCGCCGACGATCGGATCGACCCAGGTCTCATCGTTGGTGATCCGGCGTCCGCGCAGCAGGCCGCTGGAGAGTTCGAGGTCCGTATCCACGGACCAGAGCCGTAAGCCGCCTCCGAGACGCACACGGGTGCGTCCGTCGTCGTGCACCAGATAGCTTGCGAGTGCGGAGAAGATCAGGCTCGTGGAGCGCAGCCGCTCGCGGTCGAACAGCGGCTGCAGCGATCGGCTGTCCGCCTGGGTCTCCACGTACTGAAGGTCCGCCGCGAGCTGCAAACGATCCCGGCTCGCGGTGAAGAGCAGCATGCCCGAGGGTTCGAGATCGTCGAAGATATCGCCGAAGCTCATATCGACGTCCGCCGCCGGCAGGCCGGGAAGCGTGGCGGTCTTTCCCTCGATACCGGCGGCCCAGAAATAGGGCGAGATCGAAAAGGCCCAGTCGTCCGCCCGCGCCTCCATGGTCATGATGCTGGCCATGAGCGCGAACGCCGCTCCCGCCGCGCGGGCTAGAACGGCACCTGTGTGTCCAGGCCGGCTGTACTGAGTATGAATGCGATCGGTATTGGTGTTCATGCGCTGTCGGTCCTCGTGTTCGACACGGTCAGATCGATGGTTGCGTCAGCTGTGGCAAGCGCGAGCGATGACGGCATCCGGGCGCACGATCCTAGCCCGAGCAAGGACTTGGCGCCTGTCATCTGGTGCCATCGGCCTGCAGAGACTATCTTATGCGGACACACTCGGGATTGAAGGATGCCTATCCTGAAAACCGCATCGCCATCCATACCTGTGACGCGAGCGCTCATGCTTTCACCCTGGGTGGACTATCTGCACATCCAGGGCGCGCCGGTCGATACGCTGCTGGAGCGCTCCGGAATCCGGCCCGAGATGCTCCGCCACCCCAACGCCGCCCTCCCGCTCAGAAAGGCGCTCCACTGGATCGAGCTGGCATGCCACTCGCTCGGGACCGAGCATATCGGTTTGGAGATCGGTGGTACCACCTCGAACGAGGATCTGGGGCACTATGGCCGAGCGCTCTCGAGCGCGCTCACGCTCTACGACTACATCAATCAGGGAATAGCGCTCTACGGAACCGTGGTCGTGGGTCAATCCTTCTGGCTGAGCGGACACGGAAACCAGGCGCGAATCAATCTGGGGGCGCCCTGGGAGCCGGGACTCGGCGACTATCAGACCTATCTGAACTCCTTCGCCATCACCATCGCGAACATCCGACGATTCGCCGGACCGGATTGGCGGCCGACCGAGATCGGCTTCGGCTTCGACGCCCGGGAGGCTCCACCCGTGGCCGAATTCTTCGATTCGGCACGAGTCCTCCATCGGCCGGGTCAAACCTATATCGAGTTCCCGCGGGAGCTGCTCGGTTTGAGCGGGTTTCGTGGAGCGACGTCCGAACGGCCCACCAGTCTCGAACGGCTGCCGACGGACTTGGCCGGGCTGGCGGAGCTTCAGATCCAGTCGCTGCTGTGCGGACAGACCGTGCCGATCGATCTGGTCGCGGAGTCCCTGGGAACGAGCCGGCGCAGTCTTCAGCGCGGCCTCGCGGCCCAAGGGGTCAGCTACTCGGATCTGCTGTCCGGGGTGCGGATCCGCCGCGCCGCGCAGTGGCTGGAAGACACCGACAAGCCCGTAATGGAGATCGCGCTCGATCTGGGATACTCGGACGCCTCCAACTTCACCCGCGCCTTCCGCCGCCAGACCGGCGTATCGCCGAAGGCATTCCGGGACGCCGCCGCAAGCGTCTGAGACCCGCATCGAGCCCGAGCCTGGTGTGTCGGCGCCCGGCAGTTCGCGAACGTCCCGCAGTCCGCCGGCAACTGGCACCAGATGACAGGCGACGCTCGCTGGGCGAGGCCATACTAGCCCGCAGCCGGACCAGCCCACGAAGATTCGCCCCGGCATCGCACGACCGACAATAACCTCCCCGTGCGCGGATACCGCGCCGACAAGCGGCATGAAGGAGGAGCGGATGCACTGGAAGGACGCATTGAAAACCTTGCTCTGGGTGGTGCTAACCCTAGGGGTGGCCGGACGGGCCGTCTCGCAGGACGCCGATCTCGCCCAGGAGCTGACCAATCCACTGGCCGATCTGGTCACCGTCCCCATCCAGATGAATCTGGACCGTGGGATCGGCCCCGAGGACGACGGATCCAAGCTCACCACCAATATCCAGCCGGTGATCCCATTCCACCTCGGCAGCGACTGGAACCTCATCACCCGCACCATCGTACCCCTGGTCCATCAGGACGATCTGATTCCGGATGCGGGCTCCCAGTTCGGTCTGGGGGACATCAATCTCACCCTCTTCTTCTCCCCGAAACGGCCCACCGCCGGCGGTCTCACCTGGGGCCTGGGTCCGGTCGTTCTGCTGCCCACCGCGACCGATTCCCCGATCGGTGCCAGGAAGTGGGGGGCGGGTCCGGCCGGGGTCGCTCTGGTGCTCCGCGGGCCTTGGACGGCCGGGGTGCTGGCGAACCATATCTGGTCCTTCGCCGGAGACGATGACCGCTCGGACATCAGCAACAGCTTCGTCCAGCCCTTCGTCGCCTACACCTGGCCGAGCGCCTGGACCCTCTCGGTGCAGTCCGAGTCGAGCTACGACTGGGAGAGGGAGCAATGGTCGGTACCGGTCAACCTGGCGCTCTCCAAGCTGGTCAGGCTCGGCAGACTGCCGGTCAGCCTGCAGGGCGGCGTCGGCTATTGGGCCGAATCGCCCGACGCGGGGCCGGAGGGCTTTCGATTCAGGCTGCAAGCGAACCTTGTGCTGCCGAAATAGCGCCGCATTCGGGCGAGGCGAAGCACGTCACCTTGCGATCTGGACTCTGATTCGACCCCGCAACCCGAGCCGCTGGTGATGACAGGAGACCTTATGCAATCCGGAACAAAGCACGTACACCTATCGGCCGCGGCATGCTCAGCATTGATGTTGCTGGCCGTGATCGACGTCCATGCCCAGGACATGGCCCCCCAACCGCCCCGACTGGTTCTTCAGATCACTGTCGATCAGCTCAGGGGGGACATGCCCGCATCGGTCCGTAACCGTTGGGGAAAGGGCGGCTTCCGATACCTGTATGACAACGGCGTCGTCTACGAGAACGCCCATCACCGCCATGCCAACACCGAAACCGTGGTGGGGCATGCGACGCTGGCCACGGGCGCGGACCCGGCCGAGCACGGCATGATCGCCAACATCTGGTTCGACAAGGAACTCGGGCGGCTGGTCTACAACATCGAAGACGACCGCTATGCGCTGGTCGGCGACGGCGGCGGAGTGGACAAGGACGTCGAGCTCGATCCCACACAGAAGGTGGCAGGGACTGACGGCCGGTCCCCGGCAAACATCCTGACCACCACCCTCGGCGACGAACTGGCGTTGCGCACCAATGGCGAAGCCAAGATCTTCGGCGTATCGGTCAAGGACCGCGGCGCGGTCACCATGGCCGGCCATGCGGGCAAGGCCTTCTGGTTCTCCAAAGCCAAAGGGGAGTTCGTGACCAGCACCTATTACTACGATGCCTATCCCCCATGGGTGGACGAGTGGAACCGGAAGCGGCTCCCCCTGGCCTATGCGGGAACGAGCTGGGAGCTGACGAATGACCGGTCGACCTACACCTACGGCGACTTCGACGACATGCCCTGGGAAACCGATGTCGCCGGTTTTGGGAGGGTGTTCCCGCATCCTTTCGGCCAGGCCGACAGCGATCTCTTCACCTCGCTGCTGACCACCAGCCCGGTCGGGGACGAACTGACACTGGAATTCGCCAAGGCCCTGATGATCGGAGAAGAACTGGGGCAGGACGAGGTGCCGGATTATCTGTCCGTCAGCTTCTCCTCGACGGACTACATCGGGCACATCTTCGGTCCCGCCAGCCTGGAAAGCGAAGACAACCTGCTGCGCCTCGACAAGACCCTGTCGGAACTCTTGACCTTCGTCGACCAGCAGGTCGGCCTCGACCACACCCTCATCCTGCTCTCCGCCGATCACGGCGCGGCCGAAGCCCCGGCCCAGCTGAACCAGTTCGGCATCGATGCCCGGATCTTCGATCCCGACACGCTGGACAAGGAAGAGGCGATCGAAACCGTCAAAGCCAAGTACGGTATTGCCCAGGGGCTGATCTCGGGATTCGATCATCCCTACATCTACCTGAATCATGACGTTCTCCGCGAGCATGAGCTGGATGCCGACGAGGTATCCCGCACCATCGCGTCCGTGCTCACCCGATTCGACGGCGTGGCCTACGCGGTGCCGAGCATCGACCTGGTCGAGGGGAAGATGCCGGATACCCGGCTCTACCGGCAGATCCTGAACAACTTCAACCCGAAACGCTCCGGCGACATCTACCTCGTTCTCGAACCCCAATGGTTCGTCGCCGATTTCGACGGGTTGACCGTAACCAGCACGCATGGCTCGCCATGGCGCTATGACACCTTTGTTCCAATCATCTTCGCCGGCAACGGCCTGGCCCCGAAGACCCTGTTCAGGGAGGTTCAGACCGTCGACATCGCTCTGACGCTGGCGAAATACCTGGGGATCAAGGCGCCTTCCGGCGCAACCGGAACGCCGCTTATCGAAGTGCTCAATCAGTGAGGAACGCGATGCCCCGAGATGAGGCGACGAACCTGAATTTCCGACGTTATTTCAATGGATCGAGTCGAGGAGTCTCGAAGGGGTTAGATCAATGAACATCCAGTCTTTCAGCTGGGCGCTGGCGGTTCCGGCCGCCCTCATCGCCACGACGGCGAGTCTGGCCGCTTCCTCGCCACCCTCGGGCAAAACGCTCGAAGCCCTGGTCGAGAGCCGCGAGATCCCGGTCACCCTCGACAACTTCGTCCGCGCCGCGACGGACATCGAGTTCGACAAATATGTCTCTCTGGCGGGGGGCATCAACCGTCTCTACCACTTCCGCGACCTGACCCCCGTCGAGCATCAGACGACGATCAGCATGAATCGCGACACCCTCTACAGCGCCGCGATCGTCGACATCAGCGAGGGCGCGACCCTCACCTTGCCCGATGTGGGCGAGCGATACATGTCGGCGATGGTCGTCAACCAGGATCATTACATCAACGCGATCTTCCACGGCGGCGGTGTCTATCAGCTCGACATGGCGACCTTCGACACGCCCTACGTCAGCGTCTATGTGCGCACGCTCGTGAATGCCAATGACCCCGCCGACGTCGCCGCCGTGAACGCGATCCAGGATCGGATGAAGATCGAGGCCGTCTCGGCGAAGCCATTCGTGCCGCCGGTCTACGACGAAGCAAGCTATGCGGGCCTGGTGCGAGCCGCGCTCGGCTTCGCCCCCTTCCTGCCCGACAGCACCCGAATGTTCGGCGCGCGGGATGAGGTCTCCCCCGTGCGCCATCTCATCGGGACGGCCGCCGGCTGGGGCGGTCTGCCCGAGTCCGAGGCCCTATACGTCAGCGTCGATCCCGAGATGCCGATCGGCGAATACCGCATCGAGGTGCCGACGGACGTCCCGGTCGGCTCCTTCTGGTCCGTCAGTCTCTACAACGCCGATCGCTACTTCGTCCCGAACCCGCTGGGCGCCTATGTCGTCAATTCGGTCAGCGGCCAGCGCAACCCGGACGGCTCCATGACCATCCATCTCGGGGGCTGCGAGGACGGGCGCGCGAACTGCCTGCCGCTCGTCGAAGGCTGGCAATACACCGTGCGGCTGTATCAGCCAGGGCCTGAGGTCCTCGACGGATCCTGGAGCTTCCCGGCGGTCCAGCCCATGAATTGACCGAACAGGAGACTGAAGATGCGATTTCTGCTGATGCTCGCGTTCTGCGCCCCTGCCCTTGCCCTCGCCGAGGAGGTGACGCTCGACAACCTCGTCCGGGCCGAGTCCGACCACATGTTCCGCCTCAACATGACCGCTCAGAAAATGGGCGTGGGGCAACTCGCACACATTCGCCATCCCGTGTCCGCCGACGCCCCGCAGCCGGTGATCCGCGCCAACCAGGACACGCTCTATTCCGCCGTCGTGCTCGACCTGTCGAAGCCGGCGACGATCACACTGCCGGAGACCGGAGGCCGCTTCCAGTCCATGCTGGTGATCAGCCAGGACCACTACAACTTCGTGGAATCCAAGCCGGGCACCTACGAGCTGACCGAAGAGCTGGTGGGCACGCGTTTCGCAATGCTCCTGTTCCGCACCTTCGTCGACGTCTCCGATCCGAACGATGTCGAAGCCGCTCACGCGGCGCAGGACGGCATTGAGGTAACCGGAGGCGGCGACGGACACTTCGAGGCACCGGACTGGGATCTCGAGCGCCTGGCGGCCGCGCGGAAGGCCCTCAACGATCTTGCGGCGGAGATCGGCTTCGATGCCGCCCGCGCCTTCGGCCGCAAGGATGAGGTCGATCCCATCGACCACATGGTCGGCGCCATGGCGGGCTGGGCGGGCCAGCCGGCCACGACGGCCAGCGCCTTCATCGACAGCGTCGAGGGAAACGACGGCAAGACCCCCTATGCCGTCACCGTGAAGGACGTGCCCGTGGACGCCTTCTGGTCGATCACCGTCTACAACGCCGACGGCTATCTGGAACCCAATCCGCTCGGCGTCAACAGCTACAACAACTATTCCGCCAAACCGAACGCGGACGGCTCCTTCACCATCCATTTCGGCGCCTGCGACGACGGCCGCGCGAACTGCATCCCCATCACGCCTGGCTGGAACTATGCCGTCCGCCTCTACGAGCCGCGGCCCGAGATCCTCGACGGCACCTGGACCTTTCCGGCCATCGAGCCCGTCGCGGCCGAATCGGACGGCTAGCGTCGACGGGTGACCGCAGAACCCAAAGACCGATTCAGGGAGTCATCCATGCAACGAACGCGCTCTCAGCGAAACCGAACGATCCTCTTCTCTCTGTGCATCGCGCTCGCCGCCTCCATGCCGCAGGTCCATGCGCGATCCCCGGCCGACTGCGCGGCGCGAGCCGACCGGGCCGCGCGCGAGTCGGCCGGCTTCCTGGGCGGTGCCGTCGCCGGCGGTGCCGGTGGTGCCGCGTTCGGGGCCATCGTCAGCGACAAGAGCCGCCAGGGTGCCAGGCGCGGCGCCGCGCTCGGCGCAGCGGTCGGCGGCACGACCAGCGCCTACAACCGAGAACAGGTCTACAAGCGGGTCTACGACGACTGCATGGCCGGCCGCTGAGGCCGGCGTACTCGCACCCCAGTCACAACCACAGGAGCAACCCATGTCTTCATCGAATGTCGGCCCGGCAGTCGCTGCCACACTCTTCTGCTGCATGCTCAACGCCTCCCCCGGTTTCGCCGAGACGCCTCGCGATTTCGGCACCCTCGTCTGCAAGGACGTCATGCGTCTGTCCGGCGAGGACCGATCGGTCGCATTGGCCTTCGTCCACGGCTATGTGCTCGGCAAGAAAGGCACCACGCAATACGAGGTCGAGACGCTCGCCGGAATCACGGACCGGTTCATCGACTATTGCCTGAACCATCCGGCGGACAACGCGCTCCAGTCATTCGAGAAACTCGCCAAATGAGCACGGCATGCCGGGTATCGGATGCCCCGGCCCGCGTCTCCGGCGACGGATGAGACGGGGCCGGACCGATCGAAACAGACATAGAGTCAGGGGGAATCAGCCATGAAGGTCTCGACGGGAATCAGGATCGGCGCCATGCTGGCGGCGCTCGTGCTGGCCGGCTGCGCGAGTCAGGGGACACAGAAGACGCTCGGAGAGCAGAATTCGGGCTTCCTGAAGGATTATTCCAATCTGCAATGGACCCAGGACCGGCAAGGCAATCCGGTCCGCACCTGGATCAGCCCGAGCCTGGCGCCCGAGCGCTACGACGCCATCCTGCTCGAACCGCTCAGGCTCTATCCGGAGCCTAGACCGACCGAACAGGTGAGCCGCGAGGAGCTGGAGAGGATCCTGGCCTATGCGAACCAGGCGCTGAAGCGAGAGCTCGCCAAGCGTTTCGTCCTGGTGAACCGGCCCCAACCCGGTGCCGTGCGTCTGCGCGCGGCCATCAGCGGCGTCGCCGCCCAGGGCGAGGGGCTCGCACCCTATCAATACGTTCCCATCGCGCTCGCCGCCACCATGGCCAAGCGGGCCGTCGCCGGCACCCCGCAACGCGCCTTCATCGTCGGCGAAAGCGAGCTGCTCGACAGCGTCTCGGGCGAGCTCCTGGCGCAGCAGGTGAAGGTCGGCTCGGGCGCCGCGGCCAAGCTGCAGAAGATCGCCGGCAAGGACCGAATCACGCTGGAGACGGTCAAGCCCTTGGTGGACGAACTCGCCGCCGCCGCGCTCCCGAACCTGGAGCAGCTCGTTCGGCCGAGGGGCGGCTAGCGGCTCGCATCCTCGCGAGCCCTGTTACAGGACCATCATCATGGTCCCCGCGAAGGTGAGCAGGACGTTGGCGAAGGTGTAGGTGCCCGCGTAGCCGAGGGCGGGCACGGCACTGCCCGCCGCCTCGGTAACGACGTTCAGGGCCGGCGTGCTGGTCATGGCGCCGGTGATCGAGCCGAGCAGCAGAGCCGGATTGAGGCCCAGCACCCGGCTGCCGAAGAGGTAACCGACCAGGGCGGGCAGCAGGGTCACCAGGATGCCGCCGAGGATGATCAGCGGACCCACGCTGGTCATCGCCTCTACCACGCCGCCGCCGGCGTTCACACCCACCGAGGCCATGAAGAGCATCAGCCCGAGCTCCATCAGCACGAAACGCGCGGCCGCCGGGACGCGGCCGAAGGTGGGCATGACCGAACCGAGATAGCCGACGAGGATGCCCACGATCAGCAGTCCGCCGGCCGTGCCGAGCCCGAAGGCCAGATTGCCGAAGACCAGGCTGACCAGCCCCAGCAGGATGCCGCCGATCATGCCGAAGGCGAAGGTCGCCAGATCCGTCTTCTCGATATCACGCTCGATATAGCCGAAACGCTCGGCCAGACCCAGCAGATTGCTCCGCTCCCCGACCACCTCCAGGCGGTCGCCCTTCTGCAGCGGCAGCTCCGAGCTCAGCGGCAGATCGATGGAGGCGCGCGTCAGCCGGGTCGCGAAGCAGCCGTGCTCGGCCGGCATATCGAGCTCCTTGAGGGTTCTGCCGACGGTCTTGGGGTCAGTGACGATGATCTCGCGGGTGGTCACCTGGTAGTTGAGCAGGTCCGGATCGAGCACCTCCTCGAAGCCGAGTTCGCGCAGCCGCTGGTGATCCGGGATGCCGGCGATCATGGCGACCCGATCTCCCGCCTCGGCGACCAGATCCGGGGTGACATCCTGCAGCCGATCTCCGCGTCTCAGCTTGAGCGCCTTGCCCCGGCGCTCGCCACTGTGCTCGGAGCGCATCTGCTCGACCGTCTTGCCGACCAATCCATCGGGGATCCGATAGGCGCGCACGATCGGCAGGCTGCCGGCGCCACCACCGCGCCGGCCCCGCCCCAGACCACGCTCGCGGGCCAGCTTGGCAGCCTCTGCGCGCAGATCGATGCCGGCGAGACGGGGAAAGAAGCGCACGGCGAGAATCATCCCGACCGTCCCGAAAACATAGGTGATGGCATAGCCGACGCTGATGTTTTCGAGCACCTGGGATCGGCTGAGCCCCTCGGGCACGGCGGCGATACCGCTGTTGACCGCGTCCTGCGCGCCGGCCAGGGTGGGCGTGCTGGTCAGGGCGCCGGCCAGAAGTCCGGCGCCGAAGCCATGCTCGAGTCCGAGCAGATGCGTGAGCGCGATGCTCAGCCCCAGGGCCGTCATGGCGACGACCGCCGCGAGTGCGATGTAGCGCGCCCCGTCCGCGGCGAAGGCGCTGAAGAAGGTCGGTCCGGCCTGGATCCCGACCCCGAAGATGAAGAGCGCGAAGCCGAAGCTGCTGGCCCCGGCCGGCAGCGAGAAGCCCAGATGCCCGAAGAGCAGACCCACCAGCAGCACGCCGATGACCGGCCCCGCCTGGACGCCCGCGATGCGGATGTCGCCCAGCAGATAGCCGAAGCCGATGACCGTGAAGATCAACAGCATGGGGTTCTCCCCGAGAAGGGCGAGGATGTCGATCTCCATGTCCGGCTCCTGAGCGGGGAACGGCGGTTCGCGACCGCAGATCGGTGAGGGCCGATTCTACCAGAGCCCGAGCCAGACGGTTCCGGGGACTCAGACAGGAGACAGGCCCCGACCCACCCGGAGCGCCATGGAGCGTCGCCGCCGGGAGCGGAGAGAGCTTCGAGGATCTGCAGCCAGCCCCACCCTCGGCGACCTGGATCGAATGGCAGGATGAGGCACCCGCCCCGTCGGCGCCACGCTGACCGAGTGGTGGACGAAATCGCGGCCAACATCGATGCATTTCTGGTGGGGGACGAGCGCAACCGGGTCGCCTGACTGGCATATCGAGAATCGGCATCACGCGATGCCGACCGGGCGAGGCCGAGCAAACAGGCACCCTGCCTCCGCTTGAGCCGTGTAAATTCAGTCGACTATCGCGAACGGTACTCCCTCAACCGCGTCGATTCGACGAGTTGGTGCATATTCTGGAGCGTGAACACCTTCCCTCGGGTCGCCAGGATCAACTTTTTCATATCCTCCCGGCGCACGCCGAAGCCGCGACCGGCAATGCAGGCGACAACCTCGAATTTCGGATCGTCCGGCGACCGTCCGGTGAGACTGAGCGCACCCAGGTGCTGTACTCGCGTGACCTTGTCGCGAGCCGTACCGTCGTCCTCGGTGAGCTTGGCCTCGATGACGATCTGAGGATTGATCTCGTTGGGTATCACGAAATCGGGGGCTTGGTCGAAACCAGGCAGACGCTCAGCACGTTTTGTCTTGCGGTAGCTGATACCGGCGCGCGTGAGAACATCCTCTATGGCGTTTTCGACGATGTTGCCGACCAATTCGCTGATGGAATCGCGATGCCCGGCGAATGGGCGTCCCAGGAAACGTTCGTAGAGCAGAACGGAATAGGGCGCGACGAGATCGGCGAACGAGCGCACGCCAACCAGACCGGCGGCGGTATCCGCCTTGTCGATGCGATGAAGCCGATCCTCGGGGACGCTGGGCGCCCCGCCATGCAGAATGTCGCAGGCATCCTCGATCAACGCCCGGATACGGGCATCCGTCACACCCTCGCTACGCTTCAGCGGCCCCGTCGGATTCATGCGGATCTTGCGGTCGATGCTGCGTGCCGCACTCTGAGCGATCTCGACTCCAGTATGCCGGGTCGCGTGGTAGGCCCACTCGGGTGGGGTGAAGCCCAATATGCAGCGAAGAACGATCAGGGCGATCGGAGTCTCGTAGACGGCTGAAACGATCGCATCGGGCGTCACTCGCTCGAAGCCATTGGTTGCCCGCTTGAGCGCTTCGTAGCCCGCCTCGAAGACGGGAAATTCGACGAAGCCAGGCCCTTTCGGCATGACCAGGAACTCGGACACCAGACATGAGAAGACCTGGTCGACATAGTGATCGATATCCCGGGTGATATCCTCGAAGTCGACCTCAAAAGGGAATGGCATCGAACGGCTCTCCCCGGCTGGAAATCTCCTCGGTGTAGGGTGGCGGCCGGTCTTCGGCGACCTTCCGCTCGTCCAGCAGCGCCATGACTTCATCCAGGTGCCCGAACCCTGCCGCTGTCTCGGCGAAGGCCGCGATCTTGTCGGCCATCGGCCGCTCGCGATTCCAAACACCCCTCAGATTCCAAATCGCCATTCGAGTCAGATGACCGAAGACGATGCAGCGCGTATCGCCCTGCGTCGGTACGCGCCCTGCCAGGGTAAGCCGAGAAAGGTCTTCGGCAACGATGGCTGCGAGACCACTCGGACCATCGAACAGCCACTGACGGCGCATCTTGCCGGTGGTACGACAGACGAGCACCGTATCGACGATGGAGGATCCGGTACCGTGGATGTGAATGGAACCGCTCATCTCAGCCGGGCACGGCAACGAGGCGGAGCACACCAAACCGGCATCGAGGATCGCGATACCCACCGCATAGTAGGCATCGATTCGGTTGTGATGATAGGTGAAGGCCAGCGGGGCACCGGGCTTGAGGGCGCGTGCCATGCGGGTGTAGACGGCCGAGAGCCCCGCAGCGAAATGACCGAGGTCGCGATCCTGGGTGAGATTCCCGGTCAACTCGTGCGAGGAGCGGGTCGACTCCCGTTCGAGCCCCTCAGCCTCGCCGCCGACCAGACGACGCAGCCAGACGTAGCAGAAGTCCATCAGCTCGCCATATTGAACATTGCCGAAGTATGGGGGATCCGTAAAAACCGCGTCGAGACTCGCATCCGCCAGTTCGAGCTCGGTCGAGCTCGCACAGTGCAAGCCGATGGCACGCGACCTCGCCCCATCGCGCCGCTCTCCGATCCACTCCCCCTCGATCGGAACCTGAACCTTGCGTCCGCCCTTCTGGCGTACCTCGAACGGTGTGTCGCAGTAACGCTTGGCCTTGGTGTATTTGTCGATGATGTTGACCCAGCCGCCTGAGCCGACACCCAGTCCATTGCCGTTGCGAATGCCGAGCACGTTGGACTCGCACTGCACCAGACCGACCGGAAAGCCGTGGACCGAAAAGATGTCGAGAGACTTGAGCGCCATGGTGTCATAGCGACAGAGCATATTCTGGTATCGCAGCAGGTCCGACAGGTTGGTCGCCAGGGCATGGCGCAGGCGAGAATCGCCGACGGCGGCGATGTGGCGACAGCCGAGTTCCAGTGCCAATAGCTGTCGGGGATTGAAGAGATCGCGATAGCGACCATAGCCCCAGCGGTGCAATCGGTCGGTCTCGTCTCCCGACGGGATAGGCTGATCGGGAACGAACGTCGGCTCGAGCGAGGCGAAGCACGCCGTAGCGGCATCGGCACGCGCAAGATCTCGCGCGTCAGGCTTCTTGAAGAAGCGCCCCTCATGGAGCGATTTGCGTGCCGGGTTGTAATACTCGATCGCAAAGAGCCTGTGACGCGGAGGTCCCTCTGCCGGCCTTGGATAGATATTGGTATGACCGCAGTGCGGGCAATCGCATCGGTTGCGCTTTGCGGGTCCCGCCACCTGCAGCAACGAGCGGCAGTGTGCGCAGAGACCTGGATGCTTGCGGTCATCG
Organism: Imhoffiella purpurea; assembly: GCF_000585215.1. GTDB lineage: Bacteria > Pseudomonadota > Gammaproteobacteria > Chromatiales > Chromatiaceae > Imhoffiella > Imhoffiella purpurea. The sequence goes on from NZ_AONC01000085.1 coordinate 42,079, forward strand.
ACCTCGTTCAGCTCGCCACATGCGGGGCATACGAGGACATTCCTGGGGTGGCGACGATTCTCGGCGAGCAGATAGCCTGGAAATAGGTCGAATTGCCGCCCACAGGCATCGCAATCCAGGATCTTGACCCAGAGGAAATACTTGACCGGACAGTCCGGATCGCCGTAGCGGGGACAATCGGTTCGGTAATAGTCACCCACCGCCTCGGCGAGGGATCGGGTCAGCTCGCCTGCAGCCTCCGCGTAGGCACCCAGATCGATATGCTCCAGCTCCTCGCGCACGATCCAGGTCGACATGGGGTTGATATCGAAGCCCTGAACATCGCAGCCGACGCGGTTGGCTTCGATCAATGGTGTCCCACCGCCCATGAACGGATCCAGAACCCTGATCCCCGGGAAATCGTTCCTCTGGTAAAAGGTCTCCGCCAGAGGCCGATCGCCGAGCTCCGAGAGCAGCAGCGCCCGGAACAGGGTCCCGGGGCGACGTGCGAACCATTTATGGACGGCGATGATGGGGCGGTAATTCTGCTGGATCTGCTTTTCGCGAAGCGCCAGGGAGGCGACGAAGGAAACGTCGAAGTCGTGCTCGATGCTCATGAAGGTCTGGCAGATTCCTCGTCGCTTTGATGACCGAGCGACTTAGGGGCGTAAAGGAATTCGAGCATACCGGAGTAACCATCCCCCGGCAAAGCCGGGGGCTTTGAATTCGTGAGCCGCTCAAAGCGGCAAGGGGTCGCTAACGCGGCCCCACGGTATTAGGG
>NZ_AONC01000086.1 GCF_000585215.1 Imhoffiella purpurea
AAGGGTACGCACGGGAGAGGGTCCTGCCAATTCTTGTCACCCTAATCACCTACATCCGCACTCGGTCTTGGCCAGGGTTATGATCATGGCCTGTCGATGGAGCGAAATTGCTCATCGCGCTCGACCGAGTCGACGACACCGGTGATCAACTCCTTGCGCAGCTTCCGGCGGCGAAAACCGGCCCCCTCAAGCAACATCGCCGCGGTGTTGCGACTGATCCGGATCCCCCGTTCGAGCAGCGCCCGCGCCACCTCCATCGGGGTGAGATCGCTCCAGCGCACCCGTTCATCGCTCGGACTGCCGGCCGTGTGAGCCTCAAGCACCGCATTCAAGGCTGTTTCCAAGTGTGCGATGCGCTCCATGATCGGCGGTCGTCCTCCACCAGGACGACGGATCCGCTTGGCGTTGCCACTCGGACGGGCCGGATTCTGAGGGTCGCCCTCGTTCATCTGCTCCAGTTCCTGGATGCCGGTTTTGATGGTCGTGCGGCTCATGCCCAGAATCCGCGCCACATACGCAACGCCGCCATAGCCGATCTTCAATGCTTCCACCGCCGCATAGCGACGGCGATGGTCTTCTGGCAGCGAGCGGCAATACAGGCGCATCATCTCTTCATGCGCCGCGTCATATCCTGGGAACTCGTTCACGGTGATTCGATGACATCAGCTTAGGGGACTTGGCCATGCTCGCATCAACGCAGCCGCCTTGCCAGCATCTGGTGCCCCACTTTTCGATGGGGTCATAATCAGTCAAGATGCATAACTTGTTAGTGAATCGTTCCTTACGCTCCTGGTCCTAATTGATCGGTTTCGGTGGCTGCGGGCTTCTAGGTACCGAACCCGGCAGCCTCAAGGAGTGGCGAGATTTCAGTTTGAGTGCTGCTTCGCCCCGTGTGAAATCCCTTGGGGCTACTGCGTTTGTGGGGGACTCGGCCAGTGTCAGCGATAGATCCTTGTCGGTTGGCCTCGCCCTCCCAAGAGGCTTCGCTGCAACACTACGTGCAGGCGCATTGCCCTGGCGATGAATCGCGTGGCGGAGCATGTGAGGCGCTCGGTGGCTCGGCTACGTGGCCTCGGAACCAGAGGAACCCCTTCTCCGCCGCGTCCACCCCGAGTGCGGACGTGCGAGCGTTTGCTCCGCACTTGTCAGCGATAGGGTAAGTCCTGCCTCCATCCCTCTGACAATGCCCCTAAGGCGACCTATTCCGGGGTAGAAGGAAAATGCGGTGCGAATCCTTCGACCAAGTTAACGAAATCCGCGAGGATGATGTTCCAAGATCGGTGTTAGGCCGCATAGCGTTAATCATCCATTCGGCACGCGGGATTCGGTCGAGTTCGATATCACTCGTCAGCTAAGGTACCAGTCGATTCGATGGGCGCGGCCTCGAAATGATGTCGTTTCGAGGGTATGCTTTGAGCTTCTGTAACAACGAGAGAAGGCTTCGTCGTGGCGAAAGTGGTCAGAAGAAC
>NZ_AONC01000087.1 GCF_000585215.1 Imhoffiella purpurea
TGGAGTCATGAGTAGCCAGCTTCGTGAGACGAAAACCGGGTGCCGTAAGTGTCTGAGCGGGCACGCGGACTCGACTTATGGGTAAAGCTATGACCAAGGCATGCGCTGTCTTCCAGCCGGGGCCTTTCGGGAGTGGGTGCAGTCCATGGCGGTCATAGAGGTCGCAAGACGGGAATTTGGCGTAACCCGCTTTCCACTTCTTGACCTTGTGTCGCTTGCGCAAGTGAATTCTTAACCGCTGTTCGGCGTGACTTCTAACCTTACTCATCGCCAGACTTGAATTGCGGAAATGGAAGTAGTTCGCCCAGCCGCAAAGGCGGCGGTTGACGCTTCCCACCACATCGTCCAGCGGGATACAGGTCAGTTCCCGTCGCGTCAGTGCCGTCACCTTCGCCGTGATTTTATTCACCGCTTTGTCCGACGGGCGCACGTTCGGATACCATCTGCCAGTTTTGGCGCCTCGACTCATCTGGAGCGCGTGCTGGGGTCAAGCGCGTGCTGGGGTCACGTGCTGGGGTCACGTGCTGGGGTCAGGTCTTGCATTCGAGCATTCTCGAGCCATGCCCTCATCCTGGCTAGACCCTTGCGAGGAGTTAAGCCTTTACTTAGACGCCAGCCCGCCGCATGGGCTTGATGAGGCTTTCCGCCGGGATACCGAACTGGCTGTGCAGCTTCCAAATCATCGGTAGCGTCAGGGATCGGGTACCGTTCAGCACCTCGTAGACGCGATTGGTGCGCCCAATCGCCGGGGCTAGGTCGCTCGCGGTCAGCCCTGACTGCTCCATGCGGAACTTGATGGCATCGATGGGGTTGGGTAGATCGACTGGGAAGTGCTTGGATTCGTAGGCTTCCACTAGGGTTAGCATGACTTCGAAGTGATCACCTTCAGGAGTACCCGGCTCAGGCTCACTGTCGAAAAGAGGCGAGAGTGCCTCAAGCGCCGCACGGTAATCTTGATCGTTGCGAATCGGACGGATATTCATGACGTTCCCCCCATTTCAACGGTTTCGGCATCGATAGCGTCATATTGACGATGCGTACCGATGAATTTCACGTAGATGGCACCATAGCGGTAAGCCACGGCCACGACTAGCCGGTAGTCGTTACCTTTGATGTTGAAGACGACGCGTCGGTTCTTGAGAATGCTCGCGCTGCGATACTTCTCCTTGATCTCGCTCGGAGACTGCCACTCAGCCTTCTTGGCCTCGTCGATCCATGCCAAGAGCGGTTGCTCAGCGTCCGGGTACTGTCCCCAGAAGGCTTTTAGGTAGCTGACCGCAATGATTCTCATGGCCGAATGATAGTCCCGCTACGGGACTGCAGCAAGGGACGCGAGGAAGCAGCACGGAACACGGCCCGCAATCTCCTCGGAATTGGCGTCCTGAGCGATGTTCAGATCGCCCAGGCCACTGGGGCTGAGTATGGCTCCTCAGATCGAGGCGCTGCGTACGGGCAACATGCCCAGATGAACAGAGGCATGAGTCCTCGGCCTTCACCGACAACTTGCTCGTCTCCACGGGGTCACGGGGGCAGGTCTGAAAGGCAGGGCTAGCCCGTTTAAATATTCTGCTTTGGCGTGGTTGACGGATGCTAGCGCCATTCGAGCCTGCCATCTTTCTCTAGCCTTTTCCGTTCGTTCAATTGCCCAGCAAGATGCCATTGTTGGCACTGCCACTCTGCAAAATATCCTCCGAATAGGTGTAGTCGAGTTTGAAGATGATCGCCGGGGAATAGCCGGAATCCCCGTCCAGTGTCAGGGTTCCCCAACCGCCGGTATCTTCGACATTTTGCAGGGTCGCAGTGCTCATGATGTCGGCAAGATCGATCGCCCCCGTGCAGGTGATGTCGGATACCATATTCGCGCTGTTCTGGTTGTGAATCGTGAATTTCAGATGGCTTGAGTATTGACTGGAAGCCCCTGTCATGTCGGTGCCGACCGGTGTGACGAAGAACTTCGTCGTCCATTGGCTCGAAGCCGATGGCTGAAATGTAAAAGGCACCGATTGATCCGTACTGATGACACCGCCGGACTTGCTGAAGTCTGGCTTTTCATCCGCTTTGGTATCGTTGAACGCCTGGTAACCCCAGGCCGATCCACTTTGAATCTCCATCACAGTAGCCTGCCCCATCAGGGTATTGGCCCCTTCCTTGGACGCGGTCTTTGTATCCTTATCGTAGTGATTGACCAGCAAGTAGCCCCGGACGGCTCGTGTCGTAGATGGCAGACTGAACCGACCTTCGTAGCTATCGGGATCGTTGTTCAAAGGGGCGCCATCCCCTAGTGTTCCAGAGGCGTCGAAGGTCACGATATCACCTGGGTAGGTACTTCTGATGAACTCGTACTCCTGACATTCGTCGCCGTTGGTCGCGGACTTGTAAAAAAACCGGTACCTCAGATAGCCGTACGTGCTGGCCATATTGGTGATGCTGATCAGGGTGACGACGTTGTCCGGATTCGAAACGACAAATGGAAAGAGAAGATGATCCGCTTGGCCGAGCGGGCTAACGATCATTCCGGTCGTCAACGCCAGAATCTGGATGTTTTTCATCGAGCTAAAGTCCTCTCAATCAAGTCGTCGAGCCTCGACCATCGCCTGATCCCAGACCGAACGCCGTAGACGGTCATCGTCCCGAGCAAGGCGTGGAAGGATCCTGCGAAGATGGAGAAAAAGGGGGACGGATTTACTGAGCCTTGAGTCATGGGGTAGTTTGGGGACGGTTCGGGCTGATTGAGATAGGCAACAACGCACGCCCAGTTGACTGTACGAAGAGAAAATACATATCCAGGTCAGCCTCGGTGTCACTCAGTATAGTAGTGTACGCCCGCATGGCGCTCGGTTAGCCTCCGATAGCCCCTCCGCGTCTATCGCACCCGTCCAGCTCACCAAGGTCGTCACATGTCCCTGTTGGTCTCTTCCGTTCCGGGCCGGCTGCGTGCCCACGTTCCTTCCTCCACTATAGTGGCCAGCAGCCGCTCACCGACCCGGCCCCGTCCCTTGAAGAAATCGATCAGGGTGTTGGTGTCGAGCAGATACATCAGAACAACTCGCGGCGGACATCCTGGCCTTGTCCGCCGCGCAACGCTTCGGCATCCGGGAAATCGGGCCAGGCACCGGCCAGCTGGCGAACCTCATCGGGCCATTCGGTCGCGGTCCTCTCGCGCACCAGCTCGGCAATCCAACGACTGACGGGTATCCCCTTGCTTTTGGCCGATGCCTTCAGGCGCAATTCGGTCTCGTCGTCGAGGTAGATGGTGATTTGGCCCATGAGCACTCTCCGCAAGAAAATTATATGGCCAATTATACTGAAGATCTGGAGCCTTCGATCATGAGCCGGCCCTTGGTACCGTGAAGCTCCTAGTATTTCCCACCTGAAATTCACTGGTGAATTTACGCCATCAGATGCTTGCCGATGTAGGTCCGGCGGAAGGTTTGGCGAGGGTCTGGTTGAAGCAGCCGACGAACTCGAGGATGCATTTCTTGAGTTCCTCGGTGGATGAAAACCGTCCGCGCTTGAGCAGTCGGCGGGTCAGAATGCCGAACCAGATCTCGACTTGGTTGAGCCAGGAGCAGTGCTTGGGGGTATAGACGAAGCGGATGCGGTGGTCGGGGTTCTGGAGGAAGGCGGCACGGTAGGCCATGCTCTTGAGGATGCCATCCTTGCCCTTGTGACCGAGTTCCGTCTTGATCTCACAGCGCTGAGCGACGAACTCCACCAGGCTGGCGGATTGGTGGATGTTGAGCTGGTCGCAGATGAAGATCCCCATTCACCTTTCGGATCGATGTCGACAGTGGCGGTGAGATGGGCGACGAAGTCGGCCTCGGTGCGGGTGCCGCCGCTGGAGGGCGTGAGGATCTGCCCGGTGGCGACCTCGAAGTTGGCGATCAGCGCTTGGGTGCCGTGGCGCTCGTATTCGAACTCGACGGCTTTGAGACAGCCTGGACGCATCGGATGCGACGGATGGATCGGCTCCAGGGCCTGAATGCCGGTCTGCTCGTCCGTGGAGCCCCTTTCGGCCATTCCGAACGCCGGCCACTACGTAGCCCTGTCCGATGTCGCGCACGACGTCCCACTTCATCTTTCTCTCATCCTTCGATCCCCTTTCAGCCTTCTATCAGCGCCCATTCGCACTCTTGATTCATTCCGATCGCCCGATTCGATCTCGACCCCGTTACGTCTCAAAACGAGACTTCGCTTGCATATCATGTCTTTGATGGAAACCATCGACACGCGAGAATAAGAATACCCAGACCTCGGAAGAGGTCTGGGTAACACATATTTATTAAAAATAAATAAATATCTTTTTCTATTCATTTCGAGTCGACCTTCTGAACGCTCTCTGAATCGTTTCCATCGCGCCGTCGATACGGCTCACACGACGCCTCATCCGTTCACTCGGATGGGGCGTTTTTCATTGTCAGACTGGATACAGGGTGAATGCGATGTCTGATCACGATGCCGCTCCGGCGGCCGACTCATTGCCTTCCATGACGCCGTTTCGCGAGGCGTCGATCCCCAAGCTCAGTGAACGGGCGAGTGGACTGTTGACCTATCGCGTCGCGGTCGATGGCGAAGGGGCCTTACATCTCTCGGTCGTCGCCAATCAGGGTGGGGCCTATTTCAGTACCGAGTGGGTTCCGTTCCAGCGCGTTCGCGAGTGTCTCGGCGATCTCATGGCCTCGGGCGCGAGCTTCCCGACGGCTCGCCTGTTGGATGCCTATCACGGGCGATCGGTCAACAACGGGGGCTTTCTCGCCGCCATTCTGCGTCACGAGGGTTTGCTGCAAGCCGGTGATCCCCCGACCCGTCATCGTGTCTCGGGCGATTGGGATGCCTGGGAAACGGCCCAGCATGAACTGGCTGCCTCTGGGGTCCCATTGGCGAGCGCGTCATCGCCATCCGGTGTCAAGGGACGGCGTCGTGGTCGTCGTAGCCGTGCGACCCCTTCGGGAGATGGACATGCAAACACTTGAGCGCTTGAGCCAGTTGCCGACGATCGTCGATCCGGTCATGCGCGCCTGGATCGCTCAACGCTGGCGCGAGGTCTTGGAGAGCGGCACCGAGACGTCTTTCGTGCTGTTGTCGCCGTCGGATCCCCTGTTGGAATCCCTGTGGTCCGTTTGCTTCGGCGATCAGTTCTCATCGTCGCCGTCCTGGGAAGAACTCGATGTCTGGATCGAGTACGTGGTCGATCAGGGGTCTTTCTATGAGGTCGTGATCCTGCCCAATCAGGAGGCATCACTGATCGCACTGGTGCCGAAGGGTGACGCGGTCTCTCCGATTCTCTCTATCGTCGAACGAGGTGCATATGCCATCCATCCGGGTTCTACCGAAGTCACCCCTACTGATGCAGATTCTGATCGAGGTCGGGGTGATTCTGCTCCATGTCGCCTGCCAGCGACGGGGGAAACGCTCGTCACTCGGTTGATGCTGCCGTATCTACCGAAGGGGTTCTAGTCCGTTCGCCAGCCATGACAAAGACCCGCTCCAGCCTTATGGAGCGGGTCTTTGTCTTTTCAGGATGTTTTCTTCACGAGTCTTTATCCATGAGCAAGACACGACTGGATACACCCCTGGAGCCCCTCTCAGCGATCCATGAGCCGAGCCTACCGACCGATTCCATGAACGGGCCTCTGTTTCCTCTTGGACGTCTGATGGCGACTCCCTCGGCCTTGGCCACGCTGGAGAGCCACGGGGTCGATTCCTTGTCGCTCCTGCAGCGTCACGTCCGGGGTGACTGGGGCGATCTCACGACCGAGGACATCGAGGCAAACCGTCTAGCGCTCAGAGAGGGTTTCCGACTTCTGTCGAGCTACCGGATCACGGATGGGGTCAAGGTCTGGATCATCACGGAAGCAGACCGTTCGGTGACGACGGTGCTGTTGCCAGAAGACTATTAGGAGCGCCTCATGGCGAGATCGTCCTACCGCTCACCTGTCGATGCCGAGATCGCCGCCTTCGTGGCTCGACTGGACGCCGACTTGCGGGAGTATTTCGAAGAGCGAGCGGCCATCGCCGAATTCGATGGCGGTCTGAGTCGCTCAGACGCCGAGCGTCAGGCATATGATCTGACCCGGGATCTGCTGCAGCGTCGACATCCCAGAGATGACGCCGTCGATCCCTGGGCCTGATGGTCCGTCGACCGTGCGAACCCGACCGGAAATCGACCGGAACGGGTTCGTACGGTCGTCTTCGACCAGACAGCCCTGACGTCCATGCGCTTGAAGGGCGCGACAGGGAGGTAGTCATTTTTTTATCAGAAGACTGGAGGTTGACGGACTGGGGGTACGTCGGGCTGAACGTCAGGGAGATCGGTTCAGCGCATCTTTTTCGACGATCCGGACAGTGCAGCTTTGACCATGTCACGAGTCGCATAGCTTGGCATCGGAACTCCCGGCCATGAGCCTCTAATTGTCACTTTCCATGTCCGGGTTTAAGATCGAGCCGTGTTCGTATCGAGAACAGATCCCGGGAGACGCTTAGCAGCAGTATTGGAGTAATAGACACCTGCGATCTACCCTCGCCATGTAGACGGCAAATGTGGTGAGCATGCTAGCCAGCACAGAACATAGATAATCGGCTTAGCGCCATATTTAGCGCTCCCATCTACTCAACTATTAGCTTTCAATAGGAAATGTTGGTGCCAATTGGTAAATGTAAACTGTGCAATAAAGTTGGCGAACTTCAAGATTCCCATGTGTTACCAAATGCACTATTCAAAAACATTTTCAGGGCAAATAAAGGGAAGGCGATTCACTTTAATGATGATAAGCACACATTTGTTAGATACGAATCGAAATCGTGGTCAGAATTCATGTTGTGCCAAAATTGTGAACGACACATAAACGAATCATATGAGCAAGAGTCAATTGCCGCAATCAGAAATTGCTTGAGTTCAGTGCGCATCAACAAAACAGACACAGGAATAACATTCGCAAATATTAATCAAAAAACGCTTCAACTCTTCTTGGTTTCTATACTATGGAGGGCTGCGGCATCAACGCATCAAGCATATGAAAAAGTTTATTTACCAGAGCCGTGGAAAGAAGAAATAAGAATCTCAATTTTAGAAAACAAAAAGGTGCGATCATCCCTTGTAGGAATACAGTTAAGAAGACTTAGTGATCCATCAAAAGACGGTTTTTCTTTGGCCTCCCTTAAGCAATTACTGATATCACCATTTTTTCGGAATCACGGCAATCGCTTTTCATTTTGTTTTCTAATTGAGGGTTTTTTTGTTGAGATTTTTGTACCTGGAATTCAAGCCAAGAGAAGAAATGATTTAGGCATTGTGGCACCGAATAAAAGTATACTATTTGTTCCATATCAAGATATTTTTGATATTCCTGAGTTGGTACAGATAATGGTATCTGGCTATGGGAAGTTTGTTGATGGCAAATCTCGCATCAAAAGCTAACACACACCTACAGCCAAACTCATACTGAGCGCGTGACTCATGATTTTCTCGCAGCGCGGTATGGGTAGGCTTAGGGAAGCGCTGATTTAATCTATTTTTCGGCTTTAATTGCCTTGCAAGAGATTGATTTGCTTGGGGCTGGAATTCCAAGTTAGGAATTAATCAGCGTTTCCCTAACATTCACATCCAGCCGAAAGCAAAAATCGCCGTTTCGCTCTGCTTATGCGGCCGACTAATGTTAGACGTTAGCCTCAACACAAAGAGCAAAGAAAATGAGCAATGCCAATCTCACCGTTCCGACGTTCGCCCCTGAATTCGAAAAAAAACTGAAGTTGCTCGACAACCCCACATGCCAAGGATGCAATCCCGACCCGGAGCTTAAGCATCCGCTTCTTCCATGGTTACTCGGCGAGAACTTTTACCAAACTGCAGAACGCATCGTTTTTGTCGGAAAACCGCATCGAGGCACGCCAGGCCACATACGGCCCAGCGGAGTAATTGATCCGACAAAGGAGATTTTTGGCCCAGATGGTTTATGGAACGTACATTGGCCATATTGGAGCTATACCCGCGAAATTGCGGAGAATCTCTACGGCATGAACGCAGCCGACTACATTTGCCTCACGAACCTCATAAAGTGCACCAACACTCACACTAAAGATAATACTACCCGAGAAATGGCTGCTGGGTGTGTACGAGAGTTGCAGGTAATCTGGAAAGAGATCGAAGCCATAGAGTGCCGAAACGCTGTTTTTTATACCTATAAGCTATACCCAAAACTCCTAGAAAGTATCCCAGTTGCTTTACCGGGAACCATTCAGCAAGTAACGCCATACGAGCATTCCGTGCCTTGCCGCAACAAGCTTCTTGGCTGGTGGGAGCGTACCTGTAGCACAGCATGGTGCGAGGATTTCCGCTTATTGGTCGTTGGACATCCAGAGCGGAAGGGGCGGCCCGAGTTCGTTGAACTCATCACCAATTGGCTACGTCAATAATACGGCTAATACGCACCTCAAGCCGACCCCATATTGCGTCCCGGATTCATCGCGTCGCGTCATCCTTCTTACAGCGCCGTATATGCTGGAGCACAACCAAATGTCTATCGACAGATTGAAGCAATCACGAAGATTGGAGGGTCAATCATCCTCTACAGCATCTCTTGTCGTCCTTACCTGAGGTGTTCGGAAATACTATTTTCAGTCAAAGGATTCCCCTGAAGCACTGTCTAGCGAGTCTCCAAAACCGTCTCTATCTGGAAAGAACCGTACGCAGCTCCACCCAGAATAGGACCGGAAACAAAAAGAAAGGGCTTAGCCTCTCGGCTAAGCCCTTCTTTTGTATGGCTGGGGAACTAGGATTCGAACCTAGATTGACGGAGTCAGAGTCCGCTGTCCTGCCGTTAGACGATTCCCCAAAAACTGCTTTTTATACCTGCCCGGCAGATTCCGATGTCTACGCGGTTACTGAATTATAACCAGAGCGACGCCAGGAAAAAACCGGGAACAGGGCGCCGATTAGCGCTTGGAGTACTGCGGACGCTTGCGCGCCTTGTGCAGACCGACCTTCTTACGCTCGACTTCACGTGCGTCGCGGGTCAGGAATCCAGCGCGGCGCATCGGAGAGCGCAGCTCTTCGTCGTAACCGACGAGGGCGCGGGCGATGCCGTGACGGATGGCGCCTGCCTGTCCGGTATTGCCGCCGCCAGCGACGGTCACCTTGACGTCGAGGCGATCGACCAGGCCAGCGGTTTCGAGCGGCTGACGAACGACCATGCGAGCCGTTTCGCGACCGAAATACTCATCGAGCGGACGGCCGTTGACCGTGATGGAACCGGAGCCCACCGACAGGAAGACCCGCGCAGCGGATGTCTTGCGGCGACCGGTAGCGAGTTGCGTCTCAGACATGCGTGTAATTCCTAAACGTTGAGCTCAAGGACCTGAGGCTGCTGTGCCTGATGGTCGTGGTTCGGCCCGGCATAGACGCGCAGCTTCTTCAGCATGGCGCGACCCAGAGGTCCGCGCGGCAGCATGCCCTTGACGGCGAGCTGAATGGCGCGTTCCGGAGCGGTCTCAAGCAGCTTGCTGAGATTGGTGGACTTCAGGTTGCCGACGTACCCGGTGTGGCGGTAGTACATCTTGTCCTGCAGCTTGTTGCCGGTCACACGAATCTTCTCGGCATTGACCACGACGAGATAGTCGCCAGTGTCCACATGCGGGGTGTACTGGGGCTTGTGCTTGCCGCGCAAGCGACGGGCCAGCTCAGTAGCCAAGCGACCGAGGGTCTTACCATCGGCGTCAACCAGGTACCAGGCGCGGCGAACCTCGGCGGGTTTGGCGCTAACAGTCGTCGTCATGATCCTTCGCTCCGGGGAGCCGGCGCACTGTAGATGGGGCGCGCAGGCCGTGAATTCGTTGCTTCGAGAAAGACCGCGAACTATACGCGAGCATAATGGCTTACGCAAGCCCAAAATCATCGCGTACGATTCCGGGCCTCGGAAGCGGTTCTGTCGGATGTCGCCGCGGGATCTGCGGCCCGGCTAACCGGGCAGTTTCAGCCGCTCGACGATACGCCCGTTCACCAAATGCTCTTGCAGGATCTCCTCGGCATCGGCCTCGCCAGCGTAGCTGTACCAGACGGCATCCGGATAGACCACCATGACCGGCCCCTCTCCGCAGCGACCGAAACAGCCCGCCGAGTTGATTCTAACGCCACCCGGCCCGGCCATCCCGAGCGCCTTGGTCCGATCCTTGAGGTAGTCGCGTACCGAGCCACCGCCGGAACTGGCGCAGCATTGCCGGCCTTCGTCGCGTTGATTGGTGCAGACGAAGACATGATATTTGTAGTAAGCCATCTTCAATAGCCTGAATTACACTCACGGGTCCGCATCGAGGTTACCATGACTCGGCGCGGTCGGCGCCGCCCAGGCTCGAGGATTCGTTCCCCTACCCCGTCGCTCCGCCCAGCCTTTTCGACCCTCTGCGAACCAAACGCCCCTCTGCCTGCCCTGTGAAACAACTGCCCCGAAACGGTCGCCCCATCGGATCGACCTCAGCTCCCTGTCCTTCGAGCCAGGAACTGCTTCGACTCGCCGACCAGTGCGTGAAATGCGGACTCTGCCTGCCGCTCTGCCCCACCTATGCCCAGACCCGCAACGAGGCCGACTCGCCGCGTGGGCGCATCTCGCTCGTCCAAGGCTGGCTGAGCGGCGATCTCGAGATGAGCGCCAGACTGACCGCCCACCTGGACGGCTGCCTGACCTGCCGCGCCTGCGAGCGCGGTTGCCCGTCGCTGGTGGCCTTCGGCCGGATCATGGATGGTGCCAAGACCCGCCGGATCGCCGAGTCGAGGCCCGAGCGTCGCCTGCTCCATCGGATATGGATCTCGGCATTGTCCGATCCCCGCCTCAACGCGACGCTCGGACGTCTTGCCAAGATCTATGCTCGCAGCCCCCTGGCATCTCTGGCCCGATGGCTGCGATTGGACAGGCTCGCCACACTCGGACCCCTCCTCCGGCTGAGCGGCGCGATCGCGGCCACGGCAGAACCGGCACGGCCGCGGCCCCTGGGGCAGGCCGACATGGACCTCTTCATCGGCTGCAGCGGCGAGACGGCCCAGGGCCACGTCATCGCCTCCACGCTCGAACTCTGCGAGCGGCTCGGCGTGCGCGTCAATCTTCCCGCCAGGCACGCCTGCTGCGGCGCCATGCTGCACCATAACGGCCTGCCCGAGGAGGCGAAGGCGCACCGCGACGCCGTGGCCCGGGGCCGCGCCGAACGCCCCCTGGTGGGCATCTCAAGCGCCTGCGTCGCCGAGCTGAAGGAGTCGCCGGAGCTGGCCGACACCCAGGAGATCTGCGAGTACCTCGACCGGCTGCAGTGGCCGGAATCGCTCCAGCTGCGCCCCCTGCGGGCACGCGTCCTCGTCCACGAGCCCTGCTCGCACCGCAATCTGCTCGGCGGCAACGCGGCCGTGCACCGCCTGCTGGCACGCATTCCGGAACTGGACGTGGAACCGATGCCCGAGAATCACCGCTGCTGCGGGGCCGCCGGCACCTATCTGCTGCAGCAGCCGGAGATGTCCGAGAGGCTGCTCGCCGACAAGCTGGAATCGGCCCTCGCGGCGGCCCCGGACATCATGGTCACGACCAATTCGGGATGTGCGCTGCATCTGTTGGCCGGGGTCCAGGAGGCGGGACGCGCCGTGGAGGTCTGTCATCCGGTGGAATTGCTCGCTCGCCAGCTGCCGAGTTGAAAAGCGGTCGCTCGCCACTCAGAATCTTGTGCATCGGTTCAATCGAAAGTCGACACCCATCATGACGACACGCACACACCAGCCACGGCATTACACCCAGCTCGACCGCCTGCTCATCAACGCCGATCAGGCGCTGCGCACCCTCTTCGGACGCCCCCAGACGACCGAGCGCCCCAACCCCGCGAGCGATCACGACGAGTCCGAGCTCAGAGAGGATCAGCGCCGCCACATCGCGCGCCTGATGCGCATCAACCACACGGGCGAGGTCTGCGCCCAGGCGCTCTATCAGGGTCAGGCGCTGACGGCCAAGCTGCCCGAGACGCGCGACCGCCTGGAGCGCTCGGCGGAAGAGGAGAACGACCATCTCGCCTGGTGCGCCGAGCGGCTGGAGGAACTGGGGGATCGCAAGAGCCTGCTGAACCCGGTCTGGTACGCGGGTTCATTTGCCATGGGTGCCGCCGCCGGACTGGCCGGCGACAAATGGAGCCTGGGATTCGTGGTCGAGACCGAGCGTCAGGTGGAGAACCATCTCAACGGCCACCTGGAGCAGATCCCCGCTCAGGACGAGAAGAGCCGCTCGATCCTCGAACAGATGAAGACCGACGAGGTGAGACACGCTCAGGTGGCCAAGGCGGCCGGCGGGACGGATCTGCCCGGCCCCATCCGCCAGGCGATGAAGCTCACCTCGCGCATCATGACCCGTACCGTGTACTGGGTCTGATCGCTAACGCCTCCGCCGCCCGGGCAAGGCTCGGGCGGCCATCAGGCCTCGCGCAGCTCGAAATCGTGCGTCACGGTGGCCGTGGCGCCGAGCATGATGGAGGCCGAGCAGTATTTCTCGGCACTCAGCTGGATGGCCTTCTCGACCCGCTTGGGATCCAGCCCCTTGCCGGTGACGATGAAATGGGCATGGATACGGGTGAACACCTTGGGGTCGGATTCGGCCCGCTCGGCCTCCAGCTCGACCACGCAGTCGGTCACCTCCTGACGCGCCTTGCGCAGGATCAGCAGCACGTCGAACTGGGTGCAGCCGCCCATTCCGAGCAGCAGCATCTCCATCGGTCTGACACCGACGTTGCGCCCCCCGAGATCGGGCGGCCCGTCCATGACGACACCGTGCCCAGAGGCGGATTCGCCCAGCATGGCAACCCCATCGATCCACTTGACCCTAGCCTTCATCATCTCTCCCGTTCGTTCGGTCCGACCGGCGCTCGTGGCCGGCTCGACTTGCGCGATCGCGCGCAAGACTGTACACAGAGCATCCAGGACTCCACACACCCTGATCCGGCCGTTTCGCCGTGGAAACGGGGCCGGACGGATGCCACATCCCAGGCACCGCGCGAGGCTAGCACAGTTCGACAAGGTGCCACAGCATGCCTAGAATCAGTGAAACGCGGCCCGGACGACACAGCGACCATGACTATCCTGAGACCTCTGAAAGAGAATCCCAAGTGGCTGGAACCCTTTCTGGCGCAGTGCCATACCAAAACCTACGATAAGAACGTCGAGTTCATCCGACAGGGACAGGCCGCGGAGAGCCTCTACTATCTGATCGACGGCTCGGTCTCCGCACTCATCTACGACGAGGAGGAGCGCCGGGAACTGATGCTCGCCTACATCAACAAGGGCGAGTTCATCGGCGAGATGGGTCTCTTCATCCCCCAGAATACCCGCAGCGTCATCATCCGCACCCGCACCAAGTGCAAGGTCGCCGAGATCACCTATCAGCGTCTCGACCGGCTCCTGACCGACGAGCTGCGCGACGTCGCCAAGGAATTCCTCTACAGCATCGGACTGCAGCTGTCCCAGCGCCTGAGGATCACCAGCCGCAAGGTCGGACATTTAGCCTTCCTGGACGTCACCGGCCGTATCGCCGGCACCCTGCTGGATCTCTGCAAGCAGCCCGACGCCATGACCCATCCCGACGGGATGCAGATCCGCGTCACCCGCCAGGAACTCGGCCGCATCGTCGGCTGCTCGCGCGAGATGGCGGGACGGGTGATGAAAAACCTAGAGGAACAGGGACTGGTCAGCGTCAAGGGCAAGACCATCGTGGTCTACGGAACCCGATAGCGCTTTCCGAAACCGGCGTAGGGCGCAATAGCGACAGCGTATTGCGCCGCAGGCAGACAAGCGATTTGGTCCGCACAGCGGAGCCTACATCCTCGCGAACAGCGCAATACGGCCGCCCCCAAGATCGAACGGCGCCAGCTCATCGAACGCTTCACCGGCAGCAAAACGACGAAGCCACCCTCGAAGGCGGCCT
>NZ_AONC01000088.1 GCF_000585215.1 Imhoffiella purpurea
TTCTTGAGAAACGTCGAAAGACCCCGCGAACCTGAGGGGATCGATCAGAGAAGTCGCTCATGATCACGATCTGTGACCTTCAAAGCCCTGGGGTCCTCGGGTTATGTGGCCGTCATGGTGTTGGCGCTCTATATCAACGATCTGAGCACCAGCGCACTCTATCATCACCCCGAGGTCATCTGGCTCGCCTGCCCCTTGCTGCTGCTCTGGATCACTCGGGTCTGGATGCTCACCCATCGAGGACTGATGCATGACGATCCTGTCGTCTTCGCCATCCGAGACCGTGTGAGCCTGATCATCGGCGCACTCTTTGGACTCGTGTTCTGGGTCGCGACATGAGCGCCTCGGCATTGCTGTCCTGGGGCCAACATCCGCCACACCCCCAGATCCCCCACACCTGCCATTGGCGCGACGCGCTTCCCGGCACGCTCACTGAACTCGCGCGCACGCATGGTTCGACTCTAGCGTTTGGCAACGGCCGTAGCTACGGCGACAGCTGCCTGGCGACCAGCGATCACGTCCTGTCTCTCCGCCATCTCGACCGCTTCATCGAGGCGGACTGGACAAGAGGCCGACTAACCGCCGAGTCCGGAGTCACGCTCGAGGACATCCTAGCACTCGCCATCCCGCGGGGATGGTTCCTATCGGTCACGCCCGGCACACAGCTCATCACACTCGGGGGGGCGATCGCCAACGACGTACACGGGAAAAATCATCATGTACGCGGCACCTTCGGACGCCATGTGCGGCGGTTCGGTCTATTGCGCTCGCAGGAGGGGCGGCTACTCTGCTCGCCGGATGAGAATCAGCAGCTGTTCGCTGCCACCATCGGTGGACTCGGGCTGACGGGTATCATCGAGTGGGCCGAGATCCAGCTGCTTCCGATACGCTCCAGCCAAATCCACGCGAGCGTCACCCGCTTCGAGGGCCTCACCGAATTCTTCGCGCTCTCCGACGAACTCGACCGACGTTACGAATACGGAGTGGCCTGGATCGACTGTGCCGCCACAGGGCGAACCACAGGACGCGGTGTCTACATGGCCGGCGATTTCGCCGCCGAAGGTGGCCTCCAGGCCGCCCGGCGGACCAACCTCGGCGTTCCGGTCACGCCCCCCATCTCGCTGATCAACTCACTGTCGCTGCACGCATTCAATGAAGTCTACTGGCGCAAGCACCCGCGCAGCCAACAGCCCCGACGTCTCGGATACGCACCTTTTTTCTATCCGCTCGACGGCGTGCGCAACTGGAATCGCATCTACGGCCCCAAGGGATTTCAGCAGTATCAGTGCCTCATCCCGCGAGATCAGGCCGAATCGGCGATGCATGCACTCTTGAGCGCGATCGCCTCATCGGGCACGGGCTCCTTTCTCGCCGTTCTCAAACGCTGCGGCGATCTCGAATCGCCAGGACTCCTTTCCTTTCCGGCACAGGGAACCACATTGGCACTCGACTTCCCACAGTCCTCTCGGCTCGACACCGAGCTCTTCCCTCGACTCGATACCATCGTCCGAGAGGCAGGAGGACGACTCTATCCAGCCAAGGACGCGCACATGCTCGGCGAGGATTTCCGTCGCGCCTATCCTGCCTGGGAACGACTCGAGGCACTGCGCGATCCAGCACTCAACTCTCGCTTCTGGACACGAGTGACGACATGAAACGTATCCTCATCATTGGCGCCACCTCCGCCATCGCCACCGCTTGTGCCCGTGCCTGGGCCGAGCAGGGCGCCCACTTCTTCCTGGTCGCTCGCAACCCGCACACACTGTCGCAAACAGCTACCGACCTGAGTGCACGCGGCGCGGCCGCCTGTCATACCTACGAGCTGGATGTGACTCGAATCGACGATCATCCAGCCATGTTGTCATCCTGCCTGGACACGCTGACAGAAATCGACATCGCACTGATCGCCCATGGCACCCTGCCCGATCAGACTGCCTGCGAAGGGGACGCGCCGCTCGCAGTCGAGGAATTCAATCTGAATGCCACTGCGACCATTGCATTGCTGACGATTCTGGCCACTCGACTGGAGCATCAGAAAAGCGGAACCCTGGCGGTCATCACCTCGGTAGCCGGTGATCGCGGGCGCCCGTCGAATTATGTGTATGGCAGCGCCAAGGCAGCCGTATCGACCTTCTGCGAGGGCATGCGCGCTCGACTGTTCAAGTCCGGGGTGCACCTAATCGACATCCGTCCCGGATTCGTCGCAACGCCCATGACGCAGGGACTCCCCCTGCCCGCGCTCCTGGTCGCCCAAGCGGACAGCGTCGCAAAACGCATTCTGAACGGCATTGAGCATCGCACCGACGTGCTGTATGCACCCGGATTCTGGGCCTGGATCATGCTCATCATTCGCACAATACCAAGACCGGTCTTCAAGCGGTTATCGCTGTGATCCAAGATCCGAATCCATCCGCCCAAGCGTCACCTCAGGCTCCGCTACTCTCTGGCTGGCGCTATCGGGCGGTCATCTATTCGGTCATGATGTCAGCGGTTGCCTATCTGGCTATATCCCTGTGGACCGGCTGGCGCGAGGTCTCGTCCGCGATCGTCCAGGTAGGGGCGACAGGCATCCTCGTCGCCCTGTCGCTGTCCCTGGTGAACTACGGATTGCGATTCCTGCGCTGGCAGAGCTATCTCGAAACCATGGGACACCCGGTACCCTGGCAAGCCAACCTGCACATCTATCTAGCCGGGTTCGCCCTGACCACCACGCCCGGCAAAACCGGCGAGGCATTGCGCGGTGTGCTTCTCAAACGTTGGGCCGTTCCCTATCCGCACAGCTTCGCCGCCTTCTTTAGCGAGCGCCTATCGGACCTGGTCGCGATCGTATTGCTCACCCTGATCGGATTGACCCTCTATCCAGATGCCTGGCCGGTCATTGGTCTAGGCGTGGGCGGAATCGCTCTCGGATTGTCGATCGTCTCGAATCAAAGGCTGCTGCATCGACTGGAAAGGGGTTTGAGCGCAAACTCCAAGATCAACAACCTGCTGCGTCAGGTCCTACAGGTCGCGCATCAGGCTCGACGCTGCCACAAACCTCGGTTGCTCGCCAGTGCGACGCTGCTGAGCCTCCTGGCCTGGTTTTCGGAAGCCCTCGCCTTCTTTCTAGTCCTGCATTGGATGGGTATCGATGTATCCCCCTTCTTCGCCGTCTTCGTCTATGCCCTCTCGATGCTAGCTGGCGCACTAAGCTTCATGCCGGGCGGTCTAGGTGGAGCGGAAGGTGTCATGGTTGCCCTGTTGATATGGAAAGGAATGGCGAGTTCGGACGCAGTGGCGGCCACGGTCTTGATCCGGCTGGCGACGCTCTGGTTCGCGGTTATCATCGGGTTGTTCGCACTCGCGAAGTTCCGGCATTAACAATGCCCCAGACATATTAGATGCGGCACCTGAAGAGCCCTGGCCGTTTTGCAGGCTACTCACAAAAATCATGCATTAGAGCGATGCACCCTAGCATCTCACTCACAGCGGATCGCATCTAACCCATACATTAATTACTACCAATGCATGCAACCGGTATAAATCATATGATCGCTTCAATCCAAAGAAGCTTGTCGAATGCGATATTAATTATTTTCGCATTATCAATTGCGCTACTATATCTACAGTACAACCACCAAAGATTTGCCGACGATTCTTTTATAACTTTCCGTTACGCTCAAAACCTCGCCGAGGGTTATGGATTACGATTCAATCCAGAAGAGAACCATTACGGATCAACTGCAATGGGCATGGCAATCTTACTCGGCGGTCTATCCTATCTAGCGGATATAGCGTTCCATCATTCCATCCTGGTGAAGGGGCAGATCGCAACGCACGGCGTTTTGATACCAATATTCGCCAGCATGTTTTCCGCTGCATCGATCGGATTAACAACCGCTTTGATTTTCCTTGCTGGACGCAGAACGGTGGGGGATCTTGGTGCCTGGCCAATCACCATCATATTCAGCTTGATACTGGTGACAACAGGCTACATACAAATGGTTTCTGGACATGAAACCCTTATTTATCTAGCACTGCTTTTTTTTGCGGCATACCTAGCATTCTTTCTTATCCGTCCTGTCAGCGCAGGCTTGGTATTAGCACTCGCCACGACCATTCGCCCCGATTCCATTTTGATGTTCCTTATCGTTGCCGCATTAATGGCAATACATACCATAGCTGCGGAAAACAAGCGCGATCAAGCGCTTCAACTGCTCAAGCTATCAATAGCCTTCGCTGCCGCTTTTCTCTCGTGGCTGCTGTTCTGCAAGCTCTATTTTGGTCAGGCTCTACCAGAAACCATGCTCGCCAAACAGGCACAGATCATACTCGGACACTGGGAAACATATCGGCTTGGATTGGTCGCAGAAAAAGCGACACACAACCTAGGCTGGATACTTTCTGCCACACAATTGTTGCTGATTAGCGCGGCATTTGGATTGACGATTATTTCGTCCAAGCGCATTCGTGATCTAGTTGCCATGCCGATCACACTGCTGTTAACGGCCTTATTGTTATTCGGCTTCGGTCAAGCGCTTTTCTATCATCTGATCGGCGTAACCGTATGGCCATGGTATATTACGCCTATTGCGTACACATTAATCGTCAGCGGAGCACTGTCTGCATTCATAGCACTTCATTCGCTCTCGAATCCAGGTCTAATCCGTAAATCAGCAACTGTCATATTGATAATTTCAGCAGTGCTATTGTCCATCAAAGGACCGGAGATCAGCTCACGAACCGACTGGATGTTAAGAACAGAGAACATCAATCACCATGTCTTTAGCTACGATGGTGTAGTTCAATATCTCCGACGCGAGGAGCCAAATGGCTGTTCGGTTGCAACGGCCGAACCCGGAGCACTGGGCTTCAAGCTCGGACCGAAATACAGGGTCATCGACGAGCTTGGACTCAGCAGTCCGGATGTGGCCAAACAGATAACTCTCGGCAACATGGACTATCCCTTCGAGACCTGGCACCCGGACTATGTCATAGTCTCTTGGCAAGGAAAATATTCACCAGATAATCGCCCGTGGTTCAAGGACAAATATGAACTAGCGACAGAGATACCTCATCAGTTTTGGCAGGAACGTCTGGGGCGAGGAGTCCTACTCTACAAGCGAAGAGAATCCGACTTAAGCCAAAAGAAACCTGAATCCCTGAATACAATGACACAATCACTCGAATTCAACTCATAACAGGCGTCACCAGCGTCTCGAGACTGTCGCGGAGGAGTAGGAAATCCAGCTGCTGGCCCCAAGAATACGCTCCATTGCAATGGATGATTCACGCAGTACCAGCAGAGAACCGCCCCTTGAACGAAACAACTCGCTCTAGCAGAGACAACACTGGCCCCGACGATTCGAGCCGGCCAAATGCCATCCGCCTTCGAGGCGTCCGCCAGAACAACCTCAGGAACCTCGACCTCGACCTGCCGCTGGGCCAGCTGATCGTCGTCACCGGCGTTTCGGGCTCGGGCAAGTCGTCGCTCGCCTTCGACACCCTCTACGCCGAGGGCCAGCGCCGCTATGTCGAGACCTTCTCGGCCTATGCCCGCCAGTTCCTCGACCGCATGGACCGCCCGGCCGCCGACCGTATCGAGGGCATCCCGCCGGCCATCGCCATCGACCAGACCAATCCGGTTCGCACCTCGCGCTCGACCGTGGGGACCATGACCGAGCTGAACGATCACCTCAAGCTGCTGTTCGCGCGCGGCGCCCGGCTCTTCTGCGAGGGATGCGGACACGAGGTCAGACGCGACTCGCCCGAATCGGTCTTGAACGCACTGAGCGCCGATCCGGCATTCGCCGAGCGGCGCGTCCTCATCGTCTTCCCGGTCCAGGTTCCGGCCTCGCTCGGACTCGACCAGGTCAAGGAGATGCTGGCCCAGCAGGGATACGTGCGGCTGCTGCGCGAGGAGCCCGAGCGGATCCAGGTGATCCAGGACCGTCTGCGGCTCACGCCCGAGAACCTCAGCCGTGCGCTCGAGGCGATCGAAACCGCACTGGCCAAGGGGCATGGCCGGCTGCTGGTCTATCCGCTGGACGAGCGCAAGGAGCCCGGGATGCCCAGGCGTTTCTCGTCCGACCTCCAGTGTCCCGACTGCGACATCCAGTATCGCGACCCGGAGCCCAACCTCTTCTCTTTCAACTCGCCCTTCGGCGCCTGCGAGACCTGCCGCGGATTCGGGCGCACCATCGGCATCGACTGGTCGCTGGTGGTCCCGGACGCCTCCAAATCCCTGGCCGAGGGGGCCGTCAAGCCGATCCAGTCCGACAGCTACGCCGAGGTCCAGGATGACCTGATGCGCTTCGCCCGTCGGCGCGGACTGCCCACCGACCTCCCCTGGCGCGATCTGACCGACGCCGACCGCGACTGGATCGTCGAGGGCGAAGGCTCGTGGGACGACGGCGTCTGGTACGGCCTGAGACGCTTCTTCGACTGGCTGGAGGGCCGCAGCTACAAGATGCACGTGCGGGTGCTGCTGTCGCGCTATCGAAGCTATGACGAATGCCCGACCTGTCACGGTTCGCGGCTACGCGACGAGGCACTGGACTGGCGCCTCGGCTCGGCCGAGCTGGCGGGACGCCTCCTACCACCGTCCGAGCGTTTCCGCCATGCCCGCACCGGCATGCAGGAGTCGGCCTGGAACGACCTGCCCGGACTCGCCATCCACGACCTCATGCGCCTGCCGATCGCCCGCTGCCGCGACTTCTTCGAGTCGCTCCGGCTGGAGGGACCGCTCGACCAGGCGCTCGACCTGCTGCTGTCCGAGATCCGCACCCGTCTCGGCTATC
The DNA here is from genome assembly GCF_000585215.1 of Imhoffiella purpurea. Taxonomy (GTDB): domain Bacteria; phylum Pseudomonadota; class Gammaproteobacteria; order Chromatiales; family Chromatiaceae; genus Imhoffiella; species Imhoffiella purpurea. Next base: position 6,780 of record NZ_AONC01000088.1, read on the forward strand.
TGTGCGAGGTCGGGCTCGGCTATCTGACCCTCGACCGTCAGTCGCGGACGCTCTCGGGGGGCGAGGTGCAGCGCATCAACCTGACCACCGCGCTCGGGACCTCGCTGGTCAACAGCCTCTTCGTCCTCGACGAGCCCAGTATCGGGCTGCATCCGCGCGACATGGACCGGGTGACCCAGGTTCTGCACCGATTGCGCGACCGGGGCAACACGCTGGTGGTCGTCGAGCACGACCCGCAGGTGATGCGGGCCGCCGACCGCCTCGTCGACATCGGCCCGGGCCCAGGCGAGCACGGAGGGCGCATCGTCTTTCAGGGTTCGCCGACCGGACTCCTGGCATCGACCGACTCCCTGACCGGCGACTATCTCGCCGGACGCCGCCAGGTCGCCACGCCCCGTCCGACACGCGAGCCCTCGGACAGCGACCGCTGGCTGCAGGTGCGCGGCGCCCGCGCCCACAACCTCAAGGACATCGACGTCGCCATCCCGCTCGACCGCCTGGTGGTGGTGACGGGCGTCTCGGGCTCCGGCAAGTCGACCCTGGTCCAGGAGGTGCTCTACCGGGCCCTGTGCCAACTCAAGGCCCATCCCGAGGGCACGCCGGGCGAACACGAGGGCATCGAGGGCGATGCGGCCGTCGCCGACGTGCTGCTGCTCGACCAGTCCAGCATCGGCCGCACCTCGCGTTCCAACCCCGCCAGCTATGTCGGCGCCTTCGAGGTGCTGCGCAAGCGCTTCGCCGCCCAGCCGGCGGCCCGGGAGCGCGGCTACACCGCCGGCACCTTCAGCTTCAACAGCGGCGACGGACGCTGTCCCACCTGCGGCGGCAACGGCTACGAGCATCTGGAGATGCAGTTCCTGGCCGACGTCTATCTGCGCTGTCCGGACTGCGACGGACGCCGCTACCGCGACGCCGTGCTGGAGATCCAGGTCCCGAGCGCCGCCGACCCGAACCGCAGCGCCTCCATCGCCGAGGTGTTGGAGATGACCGCCACCGAGGCGCTCGACTTCTTCGCCGGCGACCGCGACCTGCAGCGCGCCTTGGAGCCGCTGCAGGCGGTCGGGCTCGGCTATCTGCGGCTCGGCCAGCC
>NZ_AONC01000089.1 GCF_000585215.1 Imhoffiella purpurea
GGCGTCGTTTAGGTCGTGGTTTTGACTTTGCCATAGCGGAGCCCGTCTGTCTTCACGTCCCCAAGGGAGGAGGAGGGTCTGAACGCTTACGTTCCCTTCAGAAGCGAGGCTGAGTATCGATTTATTGTTGTTCCCGAGAATGATGCTGATTCCTTGGCTAAGGATGGCTTACTTATTGAAGATCTTTACGATTTTTTTGATGAAATCCTTATATCGCCAGCCACATCAAGAAATCAAGAAATAAATGGATTTCTCGTACGCTTTATAATATCGCCGTGAACAGCGTGTCAGTACGCCCGCCACATTTCACTGTCAATTCCAAGGGTGGACAGCAATATTGCAGAATCTCGCAATTGTACAATACCGTGTCTGAAATCGTCGGCCACCATGATATGGCCTAACAAGTCCATAAAGCCGAGTCCATGCTGCGCCGGGAACTTCAAAGTCACTTTTTAGGGTTGTGGCGGCGCAGTATAGCCCGGCTTATGGGTAATGTTATGCGTGGAATCACCGAAACATTTTGCTATAGCGCGAAATTACCATGAAAGATTGCTGGGCAAGCGAATATTCTTCCTGTGATGGAAAGATCTCCAGGGAACACTATATTTCTAAGAGCGTGTTTGAGCAGCCATTCATTTATGTATCTGGGTTTGATTGGTGCAAAGATAAAGAAAAGAAAATTGGTTTATCAAACTTAACCGCAAAGATTTTGTGTGAGCGCCACAACAACTCTTTGTCTTTTGTCGATCAAGCAGGACTAAATGCAATCCGTGTTTTTGAGCAACTATTACCAGCGAAATATAGATCGAACAGCATACCGCCCAAATCAAATGTCGTAGATGGGTTGAATAAAACGGGTAATCCCCCGGCTTTGCCGGGGTGACAGTAGCAGTTTGACATTTCCGGGAGTCCATCGGGGACACTCCGCAGCGTGAGCCG
>NZ_AONC01000090.1 GCF_000585215.1 Imhoffiella purpurea
CCCTAATACCGTGGGGCCGCGTTAGCGACCCCTTGCCGCTTTGAGCGGCTCACGAATTCAAAGCCCCCGGCTTTGCCGGGGGATGGTTACTCTGGAGCCGTGACAGAATTGGCTCCTCGATATCTCTCAGATTCTCGAGGACAGCCCGCAGTCCGATTTCGACACCCATTGCGGATGTTTCCACCGACATACTCGGAGCCCCGAGATTTTCAGGTAGCGCGGCAACGCTAGGAAGATGGGGGAGATGAATCCATCCCGCACGAATGGGCAGGCTGTTGATGTGGATCCGGTGAAGGATTCCATACATCAGATGGTTGCAGCAAAAGGTGCCCGTAACATCCGAGGTATCGGAAGGAATGCCGGACTCTCGCATCGCCTTGACCATGGCACGAATGGGTAGCGTCGAATAGTATGCGGCGGGGCCATCGGCAACCGTCAGTTGCCCCTGCAGGGAGCACCCATTGTTGTCCGCGAGCCCGTATCGCGTCGAGTCGTTCAAATTCTGGGCAATCCGCTCGACGGTCACCATCGCACGTCCACCATATTCGCCCATCATGACCACGATGTCCGGCGATGTTTCGGCAATCGAATCCCACACGAAGTCGATGCATTCGAAAAAGTTATTCGGGACTATGCGCGAAACGATTATGGATTCATCGATAAGCTTACCATCAAGCCTACGAGCGACCGCTTCTGCCGGATTTTCGGGTGTGTTTCCGTACGCCTCGAATCCCGTTAGCAATATCTTCGCCATGGGTATTCCTCGTTGCCGCAACTAATAGGGGATGGGTTTTTAATTAGGCTCGTCATCGAACCTGGTTCTTCTAGGTCGACCAGGCTTGCGATGCTCGATCCGGCGATCGATCATGGCCTCGACTTGATCGGTGAAGCGGTCGCTTCCTGTCAACTGGCCACGCTGCAAGGCTTCGCGGATCAGGTTCCATTCTTCTTCCGGTATCGCTTCATGGACGAACTCACGGTAACGAAGGGCACGCTCTTCGGCGGTCACGCCCAAGGCCATGTAGCAAGGATCCGCATCGAGCCAGTCGTAGTCGGCGCTTTCCCGAGTGTGCCACCGATAGCTCGACCAGGGATAGGCGGCCGCTGAATCCGTCATCCCCGCCCGCACGGGATTCAGCTCGACATAGCGACAACAGGCGAGCAGGTAGGCATCCGTATCGATCGGGCTCGACTTGTATCGCCCCTCCCAGAGCGTTCCGCTCCGTGATTCCTGCCGGTTGACGAAGCGCGTTTGGCGTCCCGCCAGGCGTTTCATGAGCTGCCCGAGATCAGCGATCGCCTCGCCGGGCTGCAGGATCAGATGTACATGATTCGTCATCAGACAGAAGCCGAAGACCTTGACGTCATAGACCTGCTTGAAGGCTTCCAGCGTATCGAGGTAGTAACTGTAATCCGCCTCCTCGGCAAAAACTATCTGTCTATTGTGCCCGCGCTGCACGACATGGTGTGGATAGTTTGGAAGAATGATGCGCCCGATTCTTGGCATGCTGAAAAGCGGCTCTGACCCGAGTGGCTGTGCCTCATGTCAGTATAGCGGTAAATAAATCTGTCCCCTTTTTGTCCATTTTCACTTCACTTCACTTCCTTGGTCGTTACGATTGACAACGCTAAACCTATAAAGAAAAATCCAGTCCCGGAATTCAGAAGAACCAAAATTCTTGCGATTGAAGAGTTTGGTAAGCGTTCAGACCCTCCTCCTCCCTTGGGGACGTGAAGACAGACGGGCTCCGCTATGGCAAAGTCAAAACCACGACCTAAACGACGCCA
>NZ_AONC01000091.1 GCF_000585215.1 Imhoffiella purpurea
CGCTATGCACCGCAGCTGCGTACGCTGCTTGCTGAGAACTTTCAGATTGTCGGTCATTGAGAGCCGAAATCCTGCATTCGCTAGGTATAATACCGTCAGCAACGAAAAGGAGATCCTGAGATCGAAGGCTACACGCCTTTTGACAGTGGCGTGATGATATTCTTGATGCCACCGATCCATTCAGGGAGTCCCCCATGATCCGCATCGGGATCGATCTTGGTGGCACCAAGACCGAGATCATCGCACTCGACCCCCACGGGTGCGAGCGATGGCGCCGTCGCGTTCCCACGCCGGCGGGCGACTATTCGGCCACCGTCGAGACGATCGTGGTCCTGGTGGAGGAGGCCGAGCGCACGCTGGGCACACGCGTCTCCGTTGGGGTTGGCATCCCTGGGTCGGTCTCTCCACTGACCGGACGCATCCGCAACGCCAATTCGACCTGTCTGATCGGGCAGCCGCTGCGCGAGGATCTGGAGGCGCGCCTGGGGCGGGAGGTCAGGCTGGCCAACGATGCCAACTGTCTGGCGGTCTCCGAGTCGACCGATGGGGCCGGTGCGGGTGCTGACGTGGTGTTCGCCGCCATTCTGGGCACGGGTGTCGGCGGCGGGCTGGTGGTGCATGGCCGGCTGCTGGTCGGGGCCAACGCCATCGCGGGCGAGTGGGGGCATTCGCCGCTGCCGTCACCGGGAGACGAGGATCGTCCGCTGCCGGGCTGCTATTGCGGGCGTTCGGGCTGCATCGAGACCTATCTCTCCGGTCCCGGCATGGCCTTGGATCATGGGCGCCGAACCGGTGCGAGGCTGGATGCGGCGGCCATCGCGGCGGGCGCCGAGGACGGGGATCCGGGCTGTGTCCGGACGCTGCAGCTCTACGAGCGCCGTCTCGCCCGTTCACTCGCGGGCGTGATCAACCTGGTCGATCCCGACGTCATCGTGCTCGGAGGCGGGCTCTCGAAGCTCGAACGTCTCTATCTGAATGTGCCCTGGCTCTGGGGCGAATGGATCATTTCCGATCAGGTGCTCACCCGGCTGCTTCCGGCGAGGCACGGCGACTCCTCGGGCGTGCGCGGGGCGGCCTGGCTGTGGCCGCTCGGGGCCGAGGAGGGGCAGGGGGATGCGTCTGAGACGGACTGAGGCGCTTCGACCCGAGGTGAGCGGTCGAGGATCCGGGGCTCATTCGCACTGCGTTAGCTTCGGCCATAGGCGTTTCATGTGCTCCTTCATCCTCGGCGAGATCTCCAGGGCGAATTCGAGGAATGCCTGCGCGACCAGCGAGAGTTCCTTGCCCTTGGGGTAGACCAGGTACCACTGACGCATGATGGGGAAACCCTCGACGTCGAGGATGGCGACCGGGCCGTCCGCCCCTTCCAGGGTCAGGGTGTGCAGAGAGAGTACCGAGAGTCCCAGGCCGCCCACGACGGCATGCTTGATGGCCTCGTTGCTGCCTAGTTCCATGCGGACCTTGGGCCGGAGGTCGAGCTGCTCGAAGACCTTCATGGTCGCATCGCGAATCCCCGAGCCGGGTTCGCGCAGGATGAGGAATTCCTCGGCGATGCGGCTGATGGGGATGTTCTTCTCGCCCACCAGGGGATGGTCGCGCGGCGCCATCACCACGAGCGGGTTCGGGGCGAACGGCACGGCCTCGACGTCGAGCTGGTCGTTGGGCGATTGGCCCATGATGTAGAGATCGTCCTCGTTGGCGGTCAGACGCTCGATGATGCGGTCCCGGTTCGAGACCTTGAGCGCGACCTCGATCCCCGGGTACAGCTTGCAGAACTCGCCCAGCACCTCCGGGGCGAAATACTTGGCGGTCGTGATGACGCCGAGACGCAGACGGCCGCGCTTGAGTCCCTTGAGGTCGGCGACCTTCATCTCGAGATTGGCCAGGGTCTCGAAGATGACGCGACAGGACTGGTAGAGCGCGGCGCCGGCCTCGGTCGGCCGGGCCTGGCGGCCGACCTGCTCGAACAGCGGCAGACCCAGGGCGTCGGCCAGCTTCTTGGTCTGCATCGAGACCGTGGGCTGGGTGACGAAGAGTTCGTCCGCGGCACGGGTGAAGCTGCCGAGCCGGATGATCGCCTCGAACACCTGAAGCTGGCGCAGGCTCGCGTGGCGGATCAGATGCTGGGGCATCGCCGCCGGCGGGGTATAGGTCTGTTCGCTGAAAGGGGGCACGGTTCGTCCTCTCTTGGTCTCGTGGTCGAGTTCCTCGGGGCTACCCCTGGTTATCTGCGCCCCGACGGCCGATTCCGCAATCCCTCGAGCCTCAGGGAGTCCGAGACCCGGCGAACCGATCCGGCTCAGTCGGGCCAGACGCGGCCGGTCGAGCGATAGGTGTCGCGGGTCTCGGTCGCGACCGGTTTCGGCTGGGGCCGCCGGGTCCGGCGGGTCTCTGGGGGCTTCTGCCGGGACGCCGAAGGCTGGGTCGTCTCGGCGGGATCGCCCTTGGCCGCTGCGGGTGTCTTGCGGCGGCGGGGCGTGGCGGCCGGTTCGTCGCCGCTATTCTCGGTGGTCGTCATGCCCTGATACCTCCCGGGTCGAGATCCTGGGGTTCATGATGGGGCTGTCTCAAGCCGCGACGCACGTCGGGCCGAAGGCCTCCAGGAGCCGGGCGAAGCGGCGCTGCTCTTCGGCCAGCGATTCACGGCCTTCCTCGGCATGGATGGTGATGTTCACATAGTCCCGGCCGAATCCCAGGTCCGGGTAGAGTCCCTCGCGCTCCGAGAGCTCGGCCGCCTCGTCGAGGAAGTCGCGCAGGGCGTCGTAGCTCTCGAACTCGTATCTGGCCTCCAATCGGGCCGGGCGTGCGCGTTCTTTCCAATTCGGTCTCATGGCTCGTCTCCACTATCTGCCGATCCGCCGTTGCGGAGCGTCTTGGATGGGGCGGTCCAGCGACTGCATCCACTGGATCAGATCCCGGGCATGGGCCTGCTCCTCTTCGAGCAGGTCCTGGAAGAAGATGCGGTCGTCGCGGCTGCCGATCCGGGCGCCATGTCGGGCCGCATCCAGGTACAGCTGCACCAGCTCCAGCTCGAAGGCGTAATCGGCCTGGAGCAGGGCGGGCAGGTCGGTCCCCAGGGCGGCCGGACGCAGCTGCGAGGCATTGGGCGCCACCCCGAGCGCGAGCATGCGGGCGATGATCCGCTCCACATGCCCCATCTCCTCGTGCGCCTCCTCCCGCAGCCGGCGGGCCGGCTCGTCCAGTCCCCAGGTGGCGACGAG
>NZ_AONC01000092.1 GCF_000585215.1 Imhoffiella purpurea
CAGCCGCCAGCCGCCAGCCGCCAGCCGCCAGCCGCCAGCCGCCAGCCGCCAGCCGCCAGCCGCCAGCCGCCAGCCGCCAGCCGCCAGCCGCCAGCACTATAATCTAGCTGGTAGCTGGTAGCTGGTAGCTGGTAGCTGGTAGCTGGTAGCTGGTAGCTGGTAGCTGGCTCAGGCCGAGCGATAGCGGTGCAGGTACATCCACTCGAAGAATCGCTTGAGCCAGTGGAACAGCTTCATCGAGGGCAGCACCAGATTGAACTTCTCGTTGCGGGCCACGAGCATGCCGCTGTCGTTGGTGTCGACGATGCAGATGAGTTCGACCCGGAAACCGGCCTTGGGCTCGCGGCCGGCGAATTCGGCCAGTAGGTTCTTGACCGCGGCACGCGCCTGCAGGTCGGCCATGTGGCCCTGCTTGGGCATCCAGTCAGGCCCCGGGAAGCTGCCCGAGTCGCCCGCCACGTAGACCCGCTCGAAGCCTGGCACCCGGCACTGGGCGTCGGCCTGGACCAGCCCGCCCGGCGAGCGCGGCAGGCCGGTGTTGTCGAACCAGGCGTTTCCGGTCACGCCCGGCATGAAGAGGATGAGATCGGCATCGAACTCCTCGCTCTCGGTGGTGACCTTGGTCTCCGAAAAACCCTTCATCTTGCTGCCGAGATGGGTCTCGATCCCGCAGCGCTTCATCTCGGCGAGCAGACCGTCGACCGCCTTGGGTCCGAGACGGTTTCCGGGACGCTCGGCCGGGGTGAAGAAGTGGAGATCGAACTTGTCGCGGCGCTTCTCCTTGCGCAGCTGATTGTCCATGCCGAACAGGAATTCGAAGATGGGCCCACCGCGCATGGAGGACTGTTCCTTCGGGTTGCTGGCGAAGCCCATGGCGATGCTGCCGCCATCCATGGCCTTGACCCGATCGCGGATCGCCTTGACCGCCGCCACGCCCTCGCAGGGAACGATGGCATGCTCGATCCCGGGCAGTTTCTTGATGAAGCGCCCGCCGCTGGCGATGATGAGACCGTCGTTCTCGATGGGTCCGTAGGTGGTCTCCAGGATGCGCCCGTCGGCGCTGAGACCGGTCGCCTCGCCCGGCACGTGTTTCACCCGCATCCGCTCGAAGAAGCGCTCCAGATCGATGACCAGGTCGTCGCCCGTGCGCAGCCCGGACGGCACCCAGATGAGGCCGGGGTAATAGACGTATTCGGGCTTGCGGCTGACCAGGGTGATCTCGAGGCTCGGATCGGCCTTGCGCAATGCCCGCACTGCGGTCAGGCCGGCGAATCCGGCCCCCACGATCGTCACGCGTTGCATGTCGTCATCTCCTTTCGGTACTACCCAGCGATGGCTGGACGAATATGAAACCATGGCCATCCATGGATGGCCTCCAAACTCCAATCGGCTTAGATCAGCGACCCTCGGGCGCGCCCAGCAGCGGTTCGAGCGCGGGCCAGACGTTGTCCAGGATACGCCCCTGGGCCTTGGCCAGGGGATGCAGACCATCCGGCTGCATCAGGTCCCAATGTTCGGCGACGTCCGCGAGCAATGCCGGAACCAGGGGCACGTCCAGCGACTCGGCAACCTCCCGGAACGCGGCTTGAAAGCCCTGGGTATAGGACGCACCGTAGTTCGGCGGCAGACGCACGCCGATCAAGAGGACTCGACACCCGGCCTCCCGCCCCAGCTGAACCAAGCGCGTCAGATTCTGTCGGACCAAATCGAGTCCCAGCCCGCGCAGACCGTCGTTCGCGCCCAGCTCCAGCACCAGCACGGACGGCCGATGACGCTCCAGCAGCGGCGGCAGACGGGTCAGGCCACCTGAGGTGGTGTCGCCCGAGACGCTGGCGTTCACCACCGCCTCGGCGCGACCCTCGGCTTCGAGCCGCTCGGCGAGCAGGTCGACCCAGCCCTCGCCCGGGGCCAGGCCGTAGCCGGCGCTCAGGCTGTCGCCCAAGACCAGGATCGGCGGCGACTCGGCCATCGCGATGGAGGGCAGCGTCAGCATACAGATGAGGAATAATCGGATCATGTCAGAACCCCGAACGGTGTCGCAGGCGATCGGCTTGGGCAAGCATGTTAACGGTCCGGCCGGCGGATTGACCATCCTCGACGGTCTGGATCTGGAGATCGGCGCCGGCGAGGCCGTGGCCATCCTGGGCGCCTCCGGATCGGGCAAGTCCACGCTGCTCTCGCTGCTGGCCGGACTGGACGAGGCCACCGCCGGAGAGGTCTGGCTGTGCGGCCGGCGCATCGCCGACCTGGACGAGGACGGGCGCTCCGAGCTGCGCGGCGGCCGGGTCGGATTCGTCTTCCAGAACTTTCAGCTGCTCCCGACCCTGACCGCGCGCGAGAACGTGCTGCTGCCACTGGAGCTCACGGGCACGGAGGGCGCGGCCGAGCGCGCCGACGCCGCGCTGGAACGGGTCGGTCTCACCGCCCGCGCGGGACACTATCCCCGTCAGCTCTCGGGCGGCGAACAGCAGCGGGTCGCCATCGCCCGCGCCTACGCCCCGCGCCCGAGCGTGCTCTTCGCCGACGAACCGACCGGCAACCTCGACCAGCAGACGGGCGAGCAGATCATCGAGCTACTGCTCGAGCTGCGCGAGGCCGCCGACGCGGCACTGATCCTGGTCACCCACGACCCGCGCCTGGCCGAGCGCTGCGACCGCCGGCTGCGGATGCGCGACGGACGCCTGGAGTCCCTGACATGAACGTCTGGCGCATCGCCCTGCGGCTGCTGCGCCGCGACTGGCGCAGCGGGGAGCTCTATCTGCTCGCCGCCGCCCTGGTGATCACGGTCGCCGCCGTGACCGCCGTCGGTTTCTTCACCGACCGAGTGGAGACCAGCATCGAGCGCCAGGGTTCCGAACTCATCGCCTCGGATCTGGCGATCGACTCATCCGCGCCCATCCCGCAGACGCTGGACGCCGAGGCCAAGGCACGCGGGCTCGCGACCGCCCGCACGGTCGAATTCCGCAGCGTCGTGGTCGCGGACCAGGGCCCCCGGCTGGTCAACATCAAGGCGGTCGATCCCGGCTATCCGCTGCGCGGCGAGCTGCGCGTCCGTCAGGGCGTCGACACGCTGGACGAGCCAGCCCCCCAAGGCCCATCCCAGGGCGAGGTCTGGGTGGAATCGCGTCTGCTGGCACTGCTCGGCGTCCGAATCGGCGATACGCTCGGCGTCGGCGAGACCCGGCTGCGCATCGGCGCCGTCCTGACCCAGGAGCCGGACGCGGGCCGCAGCTTCTTCAACATCGCCCCGCGGGTGATGATGAACGCCGCCGATCTGGAGGCGACCGGGCTCATCGGTCCCGCCAGCCGGGCGACCTATCGCCTGCTGATCGCGGGCGAGGACGAGAGGGTCGCGAGCTACCGGGACTGGCTCGAGCCGCGCCTGGCGGCGAACATGTCGGCCGAGTCGGCGAGCAAGGCACGGCCCGAATTCGCCACGGCGGTCGACCGCGCCGCACGCTTCCTGCACCTGGCGACGCTGACCACGCTGCTGGTCGCGGGCGCCGCCATCGCGCTCGCCAGCCATCGTCTGGTCGAGCGCCAGACGGACGCGGTCGCCGTCATGCGCTGCCTGGGCGCGCCCAGACGTCTGCTGATCCGCATCTTCGTGCTGCGGCTGGTGCTCTTCGGACTGATCGCCAGCCTGGTCGGCTGTCTGCTGGGCTGGCTGGCCCAGGCCGGATTGGTCGACACATTGTCGGGCTGGCTCGGCGAGGAGCTGCCGCCACCCTCGGCCGCGCCCCTGCTCGTGGGGGTGACGACCGGACTGGTCAGCCTGCTCGGATTCGCCCTCCCGCCCCTGCTGCAGCTCGCCCAGGTGACGCCGCTGCGCGCCCTGAGACGCGACGCCGGAAGACCGCGTGCATCCGCGGCGATCACCCTGGCCGCCGCCGCGCTCGCGCTCGGACTGCTGATCCTCTGGCAGGCACAGGATCCGACCCTGGCCTGGAAGCTGATCGCGGGCGTGCTCGGCGCGCTGGCGACGCTGATCCTCTGCGTCCTGCTCCTGGTGCGACTCGCCGGCGGGCTCGCCGGACGCACCCGTGGCGTCTGGCGCCTGGGGCTGGCGGCCTTGGCCCGACGCCCGAGCGGCGCCGTGCTGCAGATCGGCGGATTCGGTATCGGCATCCTGGCGCTCCTGCTGCTCGCCGTGGTCAGGCTCGATCTGCTGCGCGCCTGGGAGGACAGCCTGCCGACCGACGCGCCCAACTATTTCCTCATCAACATCCAGCCCCAGGAGGTCGAGCCGCTGCGCGACTTCCTCGCCGAATCTGGGATCGAGCGGACCGACATCCTTCCAATGATCCGGGGCCGCCTGACCCATATCGGCGACCATCAGGTCGAGCCGAGCGACTACCAGGATCCGCGCGCCGAGCGGCTCGCGACCCGCGAGTTCAACCTCAGCTACGGGACCGAGCCACAGCCGGACAACCGCATCGCCGCCGGCGCCTGGTGGCCGGACGCCGAGGCGCCGCCCCAGTTCTCGGTCGAGACAGGGATCGCCGAGACGCTCGGCATCGCACTGGGCGACACCCTCACCTTCTGGGTCTCGGGCCACGCCGTCAGCGGCCCGGTGACCAGCCTGCGCGAGGTGCAGTGGGACAGCTTCAACGTCAACTTCTTCGTCGTCTCGAGCCCGGCCCTGCTGCGCGACGAGGCCGCGACCTATATCACCAGCTTCCATCTGCCGGCCGGCAGCGACGCACTGATCGCCGAGCTCTCGCGACGCTTTCCGAGCGTGACGCCGCTGGATGTGGACGCCATCCTGGATCAGGTCCGGCAGGTGATCGACCGCGGCGTGCTGGCGGTCGAATACGTCTTCGCCTTCACACTCGTCGCTGGACTGCTGGTGATGTATGCCGGGATCCAGGCGAGCCTGGAGGACCGGCGCGCCGAGCACGGGATCCTGCGGACACTGGGGGCGGGGCGCCGGGCGCTGCTGGGAAGCCTGGCGGTCGAGTTCGCCGCGGCCGGATTGCTGGCGGGACTGCTGGCCTCCGTCTTCGCCGAGACGACCGGTTGGCTGCTGGCCGAACAGCTGTTCGAGCTGGAGTTCAGCTTCAATCCATGGCTCTGGGTCATGGGTGTGCTGGGATCAGGGCTGGCGATCGGACTGGCGGGGACCCTGGCGACCTATCCGCTGCTGATCCGCCCGCCGCTGCAGGCGCTCAGGCGGGCTGGCTAGGCGAATATCGGACATGGGGCTACCCGAGGATGGATAGCTGGCGGGGAATTTAGGTGTTTGCCGGACGACCGCCAGCCGATCGGGGAATAGAGGGTGGAGAATTCGACTGGTTCGGACTCAGGAGAGGCAGGACGATGCCTGTTCGTGCATCCTGCCAATCCTGACCCTCGAGCTCAAGGCGGGGATCCTCAGGATCAGGCCTGAACCCACTCGCCGAAGTTGTCGGTGTTCTTCTCCTCGCCGTCGTTGTAGCCCGCCTCGTAGGCATCCGTCAGGCGCTGCTCCTCACGCTTGGGGTTCTGGAGGAAACCACATTGCCAACCCTGGATGTATTCGTCGTCGACGCCCATCTGCTCCATCTTGGTCACGGCATCGTAGTAGAACTGGTTCATTTCCGGTCTCCGAGCGACTGAATATGGCGAAGGCCTCGCCGATCACGGCTGAGCCAACGATTTATTGTAATTGATGAACCAGGCCCGAGCGGGCCTTGGATCCATCGAGTCCTCACAGGTTTCGAATCTCGGACGGAGCGCCTCCCTGGGTCGGGCTGCGATCGCGGGAACGAGAAGGGGCATAAGAATACAGCGTTTTTCTAATAGGTGACAACAAGCATGGGCGATTACATGATCCGCGCGCCGGCAATGACGATCATCAATGATCCATGCTTGGCAAAAGGCCGATTCGCTCCCATCTGGCCATCATAGCCGCCAATCCCGGCCACGCACGGCCGTGCGTCAGGAGGAAACTGAAACATCATGCGACCAGCCCAGTTGTTTCGCGTCCTGGATCGCGAATTCGCCAGCGCCTCCGAGGGCCATCACACACCGACCATGCTCTGGGGCCCCCCTGGGGTCGGCAAATCGCAGATGGTATCCCAGATCGCCGAGCGACACGGAGTTCCCGTCATCGACATCCGGCTCTCGCAGATGGAGCCAAGCGATCTCCGAGGCATCCCCTTCCGCAGCGGCGACTGGGTCGAGTGGGCCGTACCCGCCATGCTGCCGAACGCCGAGCGTCAAGGACCGAGCGGCGTCCTCTTCCTCGACGAGATCACCTCGGCACCGCCCGCGGTCTCGGCCGCGGCCTATCAGCTCATCCTCGACAGGCGCCTGGGCGAATACCGGGTCCCGGACGGCTGGGCCATCTTCGCCGCCGGCAACCGCCAGGGCGACCGCGGCGTCACCTACGCCATGCCGGCGCCGCTGGCCAACCGCTTCGCCCATTTCGAGGTCGAGACCCATCTGGACGACTGGGTGTCCTGGGCCTACGCGAACGCCATCGACGAGCGCGTCATCGCCTTCCTGCGCTTCCGCCCCGAGCTGCTGTTCGATTTCGACCCGGCGCACAATCCGGTCGCCTTTCCCACGCCGCGCTCCTGGGAGTTCGCCCATCGCGGACTGCAGAAATTCCAGGATCACCCCGACCTGCTGCAGGGCGCGCTCCAGGCCTGCGTCGGCCCGGCCGCCGGGATCGAGCTCGATGCCTTCATCCGCAGTCTGGAGCTGATGCCCGACCTGGACGCCATCGCCCGCGGCGAGTCGGTCGCCGTGCCGCGCGAGATCGACCTCCAATACGCCGTCGCCGCCGCACTGGTCGGTCGGGCGATCCGGTCGCTCACCGAGGAGAATGCCCAGACCCTCATCGGCAACATCCTCAACTATGCGGGTCATTTCCCCGAGCGCGAGATGGGCGTGATGCTGGTCTCGGATCTGCACCGGGCGGTCGGCAACCGTCTGTTCGAGGTTCCTTCCTTCGCCGACTGGGCCCAGGCCGTCTCGGACGTCATGCTCTATGGCTGAGGCATCCACACCGGATCCGGCCGCGATCGAGACCAAGCTCGCCGCTGCGCGCACCCGGCTCATCCTGGACAAGCCCTTTCTCGGCGCCCTGGTGCTGCGATTGCCGCTCCAACCGGCCGCCGCCCACTGGTGCCCAACCACGGCCACCGACGCCCGAACCTTCTATTTCAATCCGGGCTACATCGACTCGCTCAGCCTGGAGCAGACCCAATTCATCCTGGCCCACGAGGCGCTGCACTGCGCACTCTCCCATTTCGCCCGCCGCAGCCACCGGGTCAAGCGCCGCTGGGACCTGGCCTGCGACCATGCCATCAACCCCTTGCTGATCGAGGACGGCCTGACCCCACCGCCCTCGGCGCTCGTCCAGCCGCGCTTCAAGGGGCTGACCGCAGAGGAGATCTATCCGCTGATCGAGGAGGAGGATGGGTCCGAAACGCTCGACCAGCATCTCTACGATCGCGAAGAGTCCTCCAAGGGCAACCGACCGAACCCGGACCACTCGGAGTCGGACGGGACACAGAAACCGAACCGGAACGACCCCGACCCGAACCAGGGTGGATCCGGGGAACGCGCATCCGCAACCGACGGCAACGGCTCGGGCGCGCCCGAGCCGCGGCCGCTCTCGGCGAGCGC
>NZ_AONC01000093.1 GCF_000585215.1 Imhoffiella purpurea
ACCGCTATGCACCGCAGCTGCGTACGCTGCTTGCTGAGAACTTTCAGATTGTCGGTCATTGAGAGCCGAAATCCTGCATTCGCTAGGTATATCCCAATGCTTTATCTGGTGGCGGTGCTTGAATCAGGCAAAACCAATGCTAAATGAATAAATCGGGCAATCCCCCGGTTCTGCCGGGGGATTGTTACCCGATCTCATCTGGACCTACGCCGATTCGAGTCCCATCCGGCCCTCGGGGGCAGCCATGGCTTTACCCATAACTCGCCCCTGCAGAGCGCTGAGCCTCAAGAGCGAGCACGAAATCAGCCGCGCGCTGCAGCCCGATCCACAGGGA
>NZ_AONC01000094.1 GCF_000585215.1 Imhoffiella purpurea
ACGGCCACGACGACAACGACCGCCACCCGCTCGACAACCCTATTTGACACCGCTGGCGGCATGAGTGTGGACCGGAGTTATGATCACCGCCGCCAGTCTGCAACATGCCAAGAATTGGCCGCGTCATTTATCTAACATACCCACACCATGTTTTGAAACACGGGCACAATCGATAGGTGGTGTTTACCGAGGAGTCGGATCACGGGATCAAGCATCATAAGCCAGGTCGGCCCCGAGGAAGCAGGATCAATGACGAACTTAAATAGATCTAGCCCTTTTACGGAATAAAAAATGGACACGCAGCACGAAAAATAAGCTAATAAAAAACACAGAAAATCATTCAAATATCAATCAGAAATACAGATCAGTTTATAACAAAGCCACTTCAAAAATGTCAAACACAACCTTTCTCGTCATATTTGGGTTTATCTATATAGCATTCATTAACATGATTATTGCTTCCCTCAGAGGCTACATATGGGCAATAATTGCAATTGCATTTTTGATCATGTTTATAGTAGGCGCTATCGGGATAGCTCGCATACGAACCGGCCACAGCCGGAAAATCCCCGTTTCCGGCCTTATTTTTCTGTATCCGTTCGGTTCCCCCCTGCTCTCACGCCGCAGCAGGTGGCGGCAGAACGGGAGCCGGTCGCCCCTGACGACGCTCGCGCATAACCTC
>NZ_AONC01000095.1 GCF_000585215.1 Imhoffiella purpurea
GGCGGTGATCATAACTCCGGTCCACACTCATGCCGCCAGCGGTGTCAAATAGGGTTGTCGAGCGGGTGGCGGTCGTTGTCGTCGTGGCCGTGGGGGCAACGGGACGCGCTCGATGAGCGACTCGAAGAGTGGGGCATGAGCACGCCCGAAGAAGCGCTCGGCGGCGGTGGTGCCGTCAGGACGGCGGATATGATAATTGTGTACGGCGGTCAACGCGGCGAGCTTGCGTGGGCTGAGGCGGTGACGGCCGTGGTGATAGAGGGCGAGCTGGCCATTGCGTCCTTCAACGGCCGAACTTGAGCGTTGGAAGAGGTCGGCGCAATCCCCGGCAACCTGCTCCAGGTGGGTGCGCTCTTCGGGACTGAGGCGCTGCAGTGGATGCGCGGGGTGTCGCAAGGGCGCAAGCCGCTCGGCGCTGAGTGTCTTGAGGCGCTGACGCGTCTCGGCGCCGGTGCTGCGTGCGGCGACCCGCTCGAGATAGAGCGCCGGGATCAGCTCGGTGCGCAGCGCCGCCTCCAGCGGCGCGGGCAGATTCAGCGCCTCGAGGCGCGTGTGCACGGTGAGGAAGAAAAAGGTCAGGGTGGCCAGCAGCGCGGTGGTCATGCGCTCGGCCTTGGCGAGGCGCTCACGGGCGCGCTCGGACAGCGCGGCGTCCTCGGCCAGGCGGCGCAGGCGTGTCCAGATGTCCTCCAGGCGCTCGCTGACCTGCTCCACCGACTGGACCTGGCCGCGCGTGAGGTCGTAGGGATGGTAGAGCTCGCCAAGCGCTCGGATGCAGCGGCGCGCCTCCTCCTGGCGCGCGAGCGCCTGATCATGTGCGACCTTGGCCCTGGCCCAGGTGCTCAACGCGGCCTGAATGCGCGCGGCAAAGGCCGGCGGGCGACCGCGCGGACGGGGTTGCTGCGCCTGATACGCCTGCTCGGCCGCGCGCTCGGCCTGCCACTGGGCCTCGGCCTGCGCGACCTGCGTCTCGGCCTGCTTGACCTGGCGAGCCAGCGCCAGGCTGGTGGCCTTGCTGACCTCGTGCTGGACATGAAAGAGATCCGGGGAATGATGCGCTTGGCAGTCGTGGAGGTGATGGCGGCGCAGCGCCTGCGCCTCATCGCTCGTGCCCTGGATGACCTCCACGGCCAGTCCCTCGAGCGCGCGCTCCAGCGCCTGCGTCCAGGTATGCGCCGAGCGATCCGCGGCGTACTGCTCGAGCACAATGAAGTTCGAGACCGGCTCCAGGGCCACCAGGCAGGGCTGCGGATGGAACGTCTCATCCTCGCACACCGTCACCGCCCGCGCCGTCATGCCCTCGGCCAAGACGGTGCGCTCACCGTCGGCGACCTCGACCACCGCCGTCTCCAGGGCCGCATTGAGCGCCTGCTGGCTGCCGTAGGAGGCACCCACCACCGCCGACAGGCCGCTCACGTGCAGAAACTCACAAACCATCCGCACTCCAGCGCCGGCGCGCAGCGTGATGACGAACTGCGCCGACAGGACCACCCGATGCAGCCACTGCACCCCCTCGGGCGTCTCGAAGAAGGCGGCCAGCTCCACCGGCAGGCTTGGGCTCGGTAAGCCCGCCCGCCATGCCTGCAGGGTACTGCGGGCCACCCCCAGATCGTCGGCGATCGCCCGCTGCGCCTGTCCGCCCGAGACGCGCTGCTCGGCCGCAGCGAGATGCTCGGCTCGCTCCAGTCTCGTGTACAACTTCATGCGCGCCGTGCATCAAGCAAGGCACCTGATACCTCTGGTCGCGGTTTCGCGACTGCGCTACAGTCACCCTTGGCAGGATCTTCAAACATCGCTCAATACCCTCGGTGCGTTGGCACGTCCAAGGGTACGCACGGGAGAGGGTCCTGCCAATTCTTGTCACCCTAATCACCTACATCCGCACTCGGTCTTGGCCAGGGTTATGATCATGGCC
>NZ_AONC01000096.1 GCF_000585215.1 Imhoffiella purpurea
AGCGGTTCTACCAAGCGCTCCCGCAACGGCTGGAGCAATTTGGCCTCGCCGTGGCGCCCGAGAAGACGCAGGTCGTGCGTTTCAGCCGCTTTTATCCAAGTCGTCGCCGACGTATCACCTTCCTAGGTTTCGAGCTGTTCTGGTTTCCAGACCGAGGAGGCACGGTGCGCGTCATGCGTCGAACCGCCCGCAAGAAGCTTCAAGGAGCGATCCGGCGCATCACCGAGTGGATCAAGCGTAACCGGCACCTGCCGGGTCGGGAGTTCATCAAGGGACTGAATCGGCGGCTGGTGGGGCACTACAACTATTACGGTCTACGGGGTAACTCCAAAGACCTCTGGTGCTTCTTTCAGGCTGCCGTCAAAGCGGCGTTCAAGTGGCTCAATCGACGTGGGGGAAAACGCAAGAGTTTCACCTGGGCGGTGTTCAGCCGCGCACTCCAGAAGCTTGGAATCGCCAAACCCCGCATCACCGAAAAGCCCCACGCGCCGCGGGTGTTTGCATGAAATTCATCGCTCGCGCGAATGCGAGTACAACCGAGGAACCGAATGCGAGAAAACCGCACGTCCGGGTCTGTGGCGGGGGCTCCGGGTAACCGGAGTCCCTACGCCGGAGGCCAACATCATCCCCAGGGTCTGACATTCAACTTAAGACAAAAGGAGAAATGTATGAAAAGGTCTTTTCTCATTGCTGCTCTAGCATTGCTAACAGCAAATACACATACCAATGCGGCCGATTTTTCGGCAGAATTTCGAGGTGTCAAATATTATTCCGCTGAAAATTCCGGCTGCCGAGCCGGCATGATTCTAGTAAGGGAATACTATAGTGTTAGTGGAGTCGATCTGAATGATTTGATGTACACACGCGTCTCAAGTGACGGTAAGCCACACACTACCCCCGTCAAATATACAACCCCTGATGGCTTAGTCCTCGACGGCTTTTGCGCCGCGCCCGGGCATAAACACACCTACAAGACAAGATTCAGTAAGATAAGTACCGGAGAACAAAGCAATATAATCACGTATACCTGTGACGTTTCTCCGTCGAATATTTCGGATGCCAAGCCCGAGAGTCTACGTAGCATTGGGGGCAGCTAACTCGATAACCGTACAACTGGTTCCCGAGATGTTCTTGTGAATTCCAAACATCGGGCGGAGTAGCCGAAGCGGGGAATTCGCCTAACACGCCCATCAAGCCGAGGCCATACTGCGCATCAAGCTAAGAGCAGTGTTCTAGCGTTGTAGGGGCGCAGTATGGCCCGGCTTATGGGTGACGTTAGGCTCACAGGAGAAACTGGAAATGAAATGTCCAAATTGCGGCAATAGCGTCAACTATTTCTTTCGGTGCAACAATTGCGGAGATGTGAGATGCCTTAAGTGTAACGGTCCTTCTCAAACAGGTGGAAATGCTCCAGGAAACTATACTCAATTGCCTTGCAGAGTCTGTAAGAAGAAGGAAATCAAGAAAATAAATTAGTCGAAAACTGAGTAAAAGTTTCGCTAGAAGCCAATGGTGTTTCCGAGTTGGTGTTCTAGCGGGATTCTTGAAGCGTGACGTCTAATCCAGGAGAGATCACTTGAGCTATTTCGTGACAATCACTTTCGACTTAAGAGACGCAAAATCATCTCTACATGGGACAGGCGTGTACAATAAAATCACTAATGCGCTTGACATGCTTGATTACTCAAAAATAGTGCGAGGTAAGAAAAAGGTAGATATTCAGCTTCCGGCTAATACTTATGTAGCCGAGTTTGATGATGATGTTGACCACACATCGGAAATCATTGATTTTGTGACGCAAGAGCTAAAAAAGCTATTTAAATCATATCATGTAAAAGGGAAATTTTTTGTCTCAGTAGGTAAGAACTGGAGCTGGAAGGTTGGTTCATTCTGATTAAACATGGCGACAATGGCCTAACACGCACCTCAAGCCGACCCCATACTGCGCACGTAGCTCAGTGCTTTCATTTAGCGTCATCGCAGCGCAGTATGGGTCGGCTTAGGTTTGACGTTATCGCGCCGAGCAAAGCTCGGCGTCTCTTGCCAGGTGAAAGTCCTGGTCGGGTAAGGGTTAGCCACCCACCCGTATCGAGTGTTGGTC
>NZ_AONC01000097.1 GCF_000585215.1 Imhoffiella purpurea
CACGACGACAACGACCGCCACCCGCTCGACAACCCTATTTGACACCGCTGGCGGCATGAGTGTGGACCGGAGTTATGATCACCGCCATCAAGTCTACCCCGAGACGCGGCATCAGCGCTGCTGGTTCCACAAGATGGGCAATGTGCTCAATGCCTTACCCAAGTCACTGCACGGCAAGGCGAAAAGCGATTTGCAGGCCATCTGGATGGCGCCGACCCGTCAGGAGGCCAACAAAGCCTTCAAGCACTTCATCCGTCGCTATGAGGCCAAGTACCCCAAGGCCACCGAGAAGCTGGAGAAGGACCACGAGGCCCTGCTGGCCTTCTTCGACTTCCCGGCCGAGCGCTGGGTGCATCTGCGCACCACCAACCCCATCGAGTCGACGTTCGCCACCGTCCGCCATCGCACCAGCCGGACCAAGAACTGCGTCACCCGCGCGAGCTTTTTGGGCCTGGCCTTCAAGATGAGCGAGGAGGCGGCCAATGCCTGGCGACGTATTCGTGCTCCTGAGAAAGTGGCCGAACTACTCGGTGGGGCACGTTACGAAGACGGGATTCCGGTCCCTGACGACCCACCGGATACCCAAAAGGAGCAGCGGGAAGCCGCCTGACAAAACTCTGACCCCATGGTCATACACCAGATTTGATAATAACTCTTGTGCGCGCTGGAGCTAACCAGATACGCCTAATATACCGAAAATAGAACGGTTCAACTCTAACTCATGAACTCCTTGTCAACATCCTGACATACCAGCGTTTAGTAAAGTGACGAAGCTTTATTTCTTACTCGTTTTGAATCTTCCATTAATTGCAATGGTCATCCGTAAGTACTTTTATCAGCATGATTCAATGCTTATATTTTCCGATATTGTCATACTTATTACTTTTCTTGTCCTGCTTGTGCGTTCGAAGCTTGCCTGCTGCACGTTGCCCATTGTTTATTACTTTCTTCTTGCGACATTTTTGTCATGGGTGCTGATTCAGCAGTTCATTAGCAGCACTAATATTGGAATCCTTGGTGTCGGGCTGAGAGCTACGTTCATGCCAATAATTCTCCTGTTTGTGTCTGGTTTCTTTATTAATAAATATAAAGATAGCATACAATATCTCTTCCTCTCCGCGTCATTCTGGGTCGTCATCTCTTCCTTGATGGCGTGGGTTCAAATATACCTTGGCCCAGACAATCCCATTAATAGTACCTGGGGGCACCAAGGGCTTGGCATCGGTGACTACGTAGATCAAAATCAAGAGGGTATTCAGGGTCTATTTCGACCAACCTCGATCTATATGCACACTGGGCAATTCGGTCAGGTCATATTCTTGCTAGTGCTCTTCAGATGGTTGGCTCATGCCTCATCAGCTATCCGCCTTTCGAAACCACTCTATCTCCTGATCTTATTCGATCTGGCGGTTGTCATTGCGTCTGGCCAAAGAGCTGCTATGCTTTTCTTGGTGGGTGCTCTTGGTTTGATGTTATTCGTCTATCAGCGGAGTAAATTAAAGTTTCTTTTCAACATAATGGCGATAGGATTGTTTGCTTTCTCTCTTTTTTTCTTGTATTCAATGCTTTATCCGAATTACACGGATGCGGTGGTGGCGCGGTTTTTAGGGGGGGTGTATGATATTCCCAAGAGGTTGAATGGAAATTTAATATACTCTATGCAAGGAATATTAGATCATTATTTGCTATTTGGTGAAGGGTTTGGTCGATATACTTTTGGCGCACAGCGGTTCGGTGGCAGCCTGGTATACGATGAACTGAAACATTATCATCTAGGTGAAAGTTCACTAATACGATTGTCTGCAGAAGTTGGGCTGATAGGTGCGCTGTTGGGGGCCGTAATGATTGTAACAGTTATTATTCGAGCAATTCAGGTTAGCCGGCAAAGAGGTGCTGATTCTCGTGGTGTTTCAGCGGCATTTTGCATGATATGGCTTTCGGCTTTACTGTTTTGGTGCAACACAGCAGATGTATTTGCTAACTCCTTACCGATGTTTTTGGGGAGTGGGATGGCTGGCGGAGTGCTGCTGTTAGGAAAGAAACGAATGGCAGTTCCAAAAATATCTAATTCCTGAGTCCGTGAACTGAATGATGCGTGGAATAAAAAACAGCCTACAGAACAAGCATATACGAACAGAAAAAGCCGACTTTCGTCTTCACCCAGCGGGTGATGCCGTAAATTCGATTTTTCAATCACAACCCTTTGTTCTACAAATATTTTCCTATTCTGGGCCGTCATTTAGTTCACGGAGCCAGGTAATTAATAAAAAATTTAGTTTCGCGTTTTCAGGTTCTCAAGAAGTGTCTTGATTATACGCTAATCAAGGATTAACTAAGACGCTGTACAGGAGCTAAGTCACTGTTTTGTAGTCAAAAATTTTGTAAGGAGAAGACGATTTAATACGAATGCCTTCTTTGCATTCGGGGAGATCCATATGACTACAGATACTACTCATACACCTGTACGCTATCCAAGCGACCTGTCGAACGACGAATGGGCAATCGTCGAGCCAATTTTGAACGAGCTTGACCCCTATACAACAGGTCGCCCCCGTGAGTCGAATTTACGTGAGATTCTGAATGGCATCTTCTATTTGAACAAAACAGGTTGCCCGTGGCGTTATTTGCCAAAAGATTTTCCTTCTTACCACCTTGTTAATTACTACTATAACAAGTGGACGCACAGAGGAATACTGGAGCAGGTCAATGTCGCGCTGCGGGTGCGTTTGCGTCAACAGAAAGGCCGAGATCCAGACCCGAGTGGTGCCATCATTGACAGTCAAAGCGTCAAAGGTACACCGGAATCATCGATCGAGTCTGGCTTCGACGGTGGCAAGCTCGTCAAGGGTAGGAAGTGGCATATCGTAGTCGATACAGTAGGTTGCCTGCTGGTCGTCTGTGTGCATGCAGCCAACATCTTTGACGGAAAAGCCGCTCGTCAAGTCCTTGAGCATTTATTTGTGATCTTGCAGAGCGTCAAAATCATTTGGGCTGATTGCGGATACAGTGGCCGTGAGCTTTTTGACTGGGTATTAGCTGAATTTAATTGCATCCTCGAAGTCGTGAAGAGGCAGAAAGGAAAGAAAGGTTTTCATGTGTTGCCACGTCGCTGGGTCGTAGAACGCACATTTGCTTGGCTTGGTCGGTCACGTCGACTGAGCAAAGATCATGAGAGAGAGCCAAGATCAAGTGAATCGCAAGTCTATCTCGCATCGTCGCGTCTTTTGCTTCGTTAACTCTGCAACAATCAAATAGCCTATGAATAGATAATTCGCTTCGGTTGCGCGGGGTCCAGGTCGAGTTTATTAAGAAGCAAATTCTATACAGCGTCTAAAGTTTGGAGAAGACAAATGTTCTCATATCGGTTTTCGCTAGTTTTCCTTTTGCGAGCTTTAGTATGGTTTGCTATCTGCTCGATAGGAATTATTTTTTCCACGAAAAGCGTATATGCCGTGGATCAAGCGTCGGAGGCGAGCGCCGATAGGTTTCTATCTGGTTTCTATATCTATCCGTACCATATGGAGAAGGTGTCGTCGCTTTCAGGTGTAACTTACGAGAGTTATATGGAGGAATTTCTTAGGCGAATGAGTGAAGGTGGATTTAATTTCTACCATGTTGCCGTCGGAAAGAACATTGACGATTGGGTGGCATGGTCTAAGAAATACAATTTCAAGATGATATTGCAATTGGATTTTGCATATCTTTCTTCACCAAGCGAAGAAGAGGCTAGAACAAAAGCCCCGTCTGCGGTTGACTTTATCAAGAAATATAAGAGTGAAAGCAATATACTTGCCTTTTCTATAAAGGAGGAGCCTACGCCTGCCTACCTAAATGCGGTAAGTGTGTATTTTTCTGAAATCAAGAAAGAAGTGCCGGACGCTAATTTATTCTTGTTGTTGAATCAGGGTAATACGATCGATCATCTTGTAAGGCCATATCCTGATATGCTGGGTTCTGATCGGTATGCGTTTTGGGGTTGGGATGGAAGCGCCGGTGGATATTCCGCTACTCCTTCTTCGGCATTAAAATGGTATACGAACGAGACAAGAAAATATGTTAAATATGCGAACGATCTCGGTATACCTTATACAGCTGTGTTTGCTGGGCTGGCCAACGAGATGATTGTTTCTAATGAGAAGGTAGAGTCGGGGGCTATGGGTGAAGTGGAGCGTATAAAGGAGTTCGTGGAAAGCAGGAACCAGGGTTGGTCGAGAGTGGATGAAAGTCGAGTGAAGTTTACGAAATACTATCGAGCGCCGGAGAACGCCGTCAGTGCGATGGTGTGGCTATCCGTATTGAGTGGTGCCAAAAGCGTTCTACTTTGGGATGCAACTCCTACCCTTCCAGAAGACGTGACTCAATATAAATCATTAAGTGAAAGTACGTCCAAAACTGATTTGAGTTTGCGCTTGTTTATGCCTGGTGTAGAAGGTTCAGATCTCGTTAATCCGGTTCCTGCTGTATCTGAATACGCAAGTGCAGTACAAGAGTTACAAAATTTCGCGTGGTATATACATCGGCTAAGTGCGCCAGCTAATTCTTTAGATGTCGCTGTGTCAAGCGGTAACGGGTATGCTGCTTCTTACGATCTTATCGGATATCCAGGAAAGGTGATTGTCGTAGTTAATGCAGACGTTGGGAGGTGGGATTCAAATTCTGTAGGGAGCTTAATTGGGAGTACTAAGAAATTCGTGATTGACGACGGTGGTGAGTTGGAAAACTATATGCCTAATACGCAAGATGCCTTAATTAAGTTAGATGCCGCTTGGCCAGAAGGGACTGTTTTATGGGATATTTCTACAGGCAAACAACTGTCTGGGGGTGAGAGTGTAGCAATTAGTATCGCACCGGGTAGCGGCAAAATGTTGTACTTAGGGGACGAACCAGGTTTCGTTGCCGTGCGCAATGCCGCTGGGGGTGTAATATCTAAGCCAGCTCTTCGCATCGCTGAATAGATTTCTAATTGGGAGCGGCGTTTCATATGGAGCCTATTGCCTTGGTGAAAACGTCTGCTCCCTCACTGCCCACAGTTCAAGTGGGGCCGGCGCGGTTGTTTGCGAGTCTATCGCTCAGATTTGGTATCGGCAGTCTAAAGACTACTTTGATCGTCGGCGAGGTGTGAATGCTTAGGGTTACTCATTTCATGCGTCACCCCAGTAATTCATCATATAGCATTGAAAGGCTATTTGAAGATATTCGCGGTAATCTAACTCAAAACATTAAGGTTTCTGTTGTCATAAATCGATTCGAGTCTCGAGGTTTTTTAAACCGTATTTTAGATTCACTACGGGTAGTGAAATTTCAGGGCGACGTTAACCATATAACCGGCGATGTTCATTATCTGACGTATTTCCTTAGATCGCGTCGAACGTTGCTTACTATTCATGATTGTGTTTCGCTCGATGAGCGGCTTAAAGGACTTAGAAAATGGATATTTTGGTTACTGTGGTATTGGGTGCCTGCTCGGCGTTGTGCCTTAATTAGCGTAATATCGGAAAGCACTCGGCTTCAAGTTCTCAAGTATACGGGCTGCCACGCAGATAAAGTTCGTGTCGTGCCTGATTTTGTTTTTGAAGAGTTTAAATTTCAGCCCCGCATCTTCCGAATACATTGTCCTCGTATCTTGCATGTAGGAACAAAATTGAATAAGAACTTGGAGCGGCATGCGTCAGCTCTAGAAGGCATAAGTTGCAAAATGGTTATTATCGGTAAGCTTCTTGAGCAGCAAGAGACTGCACTAGTTAGGCATGGAATTACATACGAGAATTATATCGATATCACGAGGGAGGAGGTGGTTAGACATTATATGCAGTCCGATCTCCTTCTTTTCGCGTCAACTTATGAAGGGTTCGGATTACCTATATTGGAAGCACAGGCAGTTGGTAGGCCGGTAGTCACGAGCCAGATTTGGTCGATGCCAGAAGTGGCTGGCGAATCAGCCTGCTTGGTTGATCCATACGATATTGAAAGTATTCGCGCTGGGGTACAGCGTGTGATTCATGATGAGAATTATAGAAATGATCTTATTCGGCAAGGGTTAGAGAATGTAAAGCGCTTTCGTGTCGGTGTTGTTGCCGAGCAATACGCTATCTTATACAGGGAAATTGCTAGAGAGAATCTTCAATAGTGATTCCGGGTGCCTGATTATTCACGAATCTCAGCCGACTCAGCCCCACTGGCCTAAACTTCAAGTAGGGCGATCGGTTGGAGAGAAGCCAAGAACCAGGGCTTTGAAGGTCACATATCGTGGTCATGAGTCTCTTCTCTGATCGGCCCCCTCAGGTTCGCGGCGTCTTTCGACGTTGTTCGAGTAGACGCGCGACGGAGACATGCGGTTTGGTCGGATCATGGGTCCGCGCCGGAGCGGGCTTCTTGGGGCCGCGTGAGTGCTTGCGGTACTTGCGCAACTCGACGTGCCGGGCGATGGTGAGCAGCCAAGCGGCCATCGCCTCGGGGGTAAGGGTATGAAACTCGGCCTATTCCTCGGGCGTTACCAGCGTCTCGAGACTGTCGCTGACCCGTGCCATTTCGTTGACCAGGTAGTAGCCCGAGACCTGCGTGTCGATGCTCTCGGCGCCGTGAGCTTGACGCAGCGCCGCCTTGATCACGGCCGAGGCGTTGTAGGCGACGATGGCCATGGTCAACCCGAACAGGGCCGCGGGCGGATAGGCCAAGGTTTCGAGCTCGCAGCGCAGCTGCGTGGTGAGGTGCAAAAAGGCCTTTTCCAGGGTCCATCGCTCGCGGTAGAGCGCGGCGATCTGCGCGGAATCGGCGCTCGTCTCGGGCACTGTCGTCAACAGATACAGTCGAGTTTCGCCGTCACGTGTGGGCGTGTCCAGCTCGAGACGGATACGACGCAGCTCGAGCGTCTGCTGGCCGTCAGGGGCGGTGATCGTCACGGGTTGCTCGCTGAGCTGTCCCTGGTGGCTGCGCCCCACCGGGCGCAGCGCCTCGAGCGGACGGACCGGGATCTGCTGGTGCAGGGTCCAGATCCAGGAGGCGACACAGAAGTTGTGGTCGGCGATCCACAGATCCCCCGCCTCGATCGTGCGCTCGAGTTGAGGCAGCAGGGCGCGCTCCCGGGTATAGGCGTCCACCTCAGGGATCAGCTGCGTGATCACCTCCAGCGCCGGCTCGAAGACCACCAGCGCCTTGCCCGGCAAGGGGGCCGCCCGCTGGGCACGCGTATCGGCCAGACGGTGCTCACGTCCGGCCAACGCATTGCCATCAAGGATCTTGACCCGGTAGTCCGCCAGCACGGGGGCGCGTACACCGTCGAGGGCGCCGATGAGCTCTCTGGCTTGCTCGGCGCTGTCACCGACCAACGCCGCCAAGACCTCGGTTTCGAGCCCGCTGAGCTTGTCGTAGACCGCCCTCACGGAGGCCGGAATCGGCTCGCGCGCGCTTTGATAGGCCGCGTGCACCGACGGTTGCCGACGCGTCACATCTAGCGATGAAATCCACTCATGTCGTTCCCGCTATTTCCGAAGAAGCGAGCGGCCCAAGTTATTCGGTCATCCGACTTTGTGAATCTCTGATTGCGGAAGGGCTGTCGCTGAATCTAGCGATTCTTGATGATGGTCCGCTTTCGCCTCAACGGCTTTATCCTTATGTGCACAGCTTCCCATTAGGGTTTGGACCACGTAGATTGGGTCACTCGGATGCGATGTATCAATGGCTGAAGCTGCAAGCTGCGGCGGGCTCTATCGATGTGTTGCACAATCACAGCCTTTGGATGATGCCGAATATTTACCCTGGGCGCGTCGCGGAAAAGTACCAGGTGCCCTTAGTCGTTTCGCCACGCGGTACATTGTCGGCTTGGGCGATGAGATCTGGTTCGAGAGTAAAGCGTGTGTTTTGGCCTTTAGTTCAGCGTCGGGCCCTAGAACCAACAACGTGTTTCCACGCGACGGCCAAAGCTGAGTATCAGGACATACGCCGAGCAGGATTCATGCAGCCGGTTGCTATCATTCCTAACGGTGTTGACATTCCTACCCTAAGGGATCATGACCGAGATGGATTCCGAACTGTCTTGTTTCTAGGTCGTATCCACCCTGGAAAAGGTGTAGATTTGCTGCTTTCTGCTTGGCAGGTTGTTTGCCAAAGGCATCCTGACTGGCAATTGAAAATCGTGGGTCCCGTGCATGGTGAGTATCGGCGCAGGATGGAGGCCCTCGCGATCAAGTTGCGGCTCCCTAGGCTGACATTTTCTGGACCACTCTATGGCGCCGCGAAGATGGATGCCTACCAACAAGCCGATGTATTCGTTTTGCCGTCACTCTCGGAGAACTTTGGCATGGTAGTCGCTGAGGCATTGGCATCAGCCACCCCTGTTATTGTCTCCAAGGGGGCGCCATGGGCTGGACTCGAACGAGAAAGGGCGGGCTGGTGGATCGACATCGGACTCGCTCCATTAATTGCCAGTCTGGATCATGTCATGCAAATGACTCGTTCGGATCTACGGATTATGGGTAATAAGGGGAGGCATTGGATGCAAAGAGACTACTCCTGGGAGCGGATCGGTCGCCAGATGCGAGAGACCTACGAATGGATGTATTCATGGTCTAATAGACCTAGTTGGGTTATCGAGGATTGAATGTCGATGTGTCGAGACACTGGCGTGGAATCTCAATCGGGCGCCTGGAAAGCAGGGGTTGCGCCTGTCGCGGTCGTTATGATCTCGCTCAATGAAGGCCACAACATGGATGCCGTGTGCCAGAACTTATGTGGTTGGGCAGAACAGGTCTTTCTCGTTGATAGTTTTAGCAAGGACGAAACCGTCGACATTGCACTACGCTACGGTGTCCATGTTGTGCAGCGACCTTTCAGGAGTTATGGCGATCAATGGAACTTCGCCCTGAGCAACCTGCCGATCTCTGCTTCCTGGACGATGAAGCTTGATCCTGATGAGCGGTTATCGGACGAACTAAAAAAAAATCTGATGTCGATTTTTGATCAGGCGGCAGCCTATGCGATCTCCGTTAAGATACGCTTGTGGTTTATGGGTAGGCCACTGCCCGTAAACATGGGATTAGTTCGAGCATGGCCCACGGGCTTTTGTAGCTTCTCGGACGTTGATGTGAATGAGCATGCTATCGTTAGGGCTTCCATTCTGCACGTGCCCGGTTTTTTGGAGCATCATGATAGCCCGGATCTTGAACATTGGCTAGAGAAGCAGAATCGTTATTCGACCGCGGAGGCAGTCGTTGCGTATCGCAAGGCTCGCCTCGCTTTTACGCCGCGATTATTGGGAACGGCATTCGAGCGTCGCATGCTGATCAAGAAATATTTTCGTTATATTCCGTTCCGTTTCTTTCTTTTCTTTTTATACAACTGGATTTTGAAAGGTTCGTGGAAATCGGGTCGAGTTGGCTATATGTGGGCAAGACTTCGATCAGATCATATGCGCTTTATTGAGTATAAATGCCGCGAGATCGAGCTTACCGGTACGCTGCCAATCAAGAGATCTTATGGGTCCGGCAAGCCTGATCCTCGGGTGCCACAGTATGATTAAGCACTAAGCATTTCATCGGGCACTTTATCTATGTGTGGAATTGTTGGGTTCTGCGGTGAATTCGATCCAGGCTCACTGCGTGCGGGGCTTGGCCGCATCTCGCATCGTGGTCCAGACGACTCGGGCGTCTTCATCGATTCCCCCGCCGGTGTGGGTCTAGGTCACGTCAGGCTATCTATCCTCGATCCTTCGCCGCTTGGCCACCAGCCGATGCTGAGCGAAGACGGGAAAGTGGTGCTCGTATTCAACGGTGAGATCTACAATTTCCGGGAACTACGCAGTGAGCTTAAGGGCTCGGGATATCGGTTTCGGGGAAGCTCGGATACTGAGGTATTGTTGAATCTCTATCTCAATGAAGGCGCAGCGATGCTGCCGCGCCTCAATGGGATCTTCACCTTTGCGATCTGGGATGCTCGCATTAGGTCGCTCTTGGTCGCTCGGGATGGTTTGGGCGTTAAGCCTCTCTACTATGCCGCGACGTCGTGTGGGTTTGGCTTTTCGAGTGAGATCAAGGGCCTGTTGGCAATGATGCAGGACGTCGGCCCAATCGATGAGCTGGCTCTTCACCGATATCTGAGCTTTCTGTGGTGTCCAGGCGATGGAACTCCCCTTAAGTCTGTGCGGAAATTGTTGCCCGGTGAGGCGATGTTGGTTTCCTCAGGGCAGGTGATGCGTCGGTGGACTTGGTACCGCCTTCCTGTCTCTCGCGGTCATATCGAATATTTGGGGATGTCTGACTCGCTGGATAGGCTTGTGTCCTGCCTGCGGCAGGCTGTGCAAAGACAGCTCGTGGCCGATGTTCCGGTCGGAGCGTTCTTGTCCGGTGGGTTGGATTCTAGTGCAATTGTTGCTCTCGCGCGTGAGACGAATCCAAACATTCACTGTTTCACGATCGATCCAGTAGGAGACCAGGAAGAAGGCATTACGGACGACCTTCCTTATGCTCGGAAAGTTGCGAATCACCTGGGCGTTCCGCTTGATATTGTTCGGATTGAGCCTGGGCGCATGGCGGATGACTTGACCCAGATGGTGTTACAGCTAGACGAACCGCTTGCCGACCCGGCGCCTTTGAATGTGCTCTATATCGCGGAGCTAGCGCGTGAGCGGGGGGTCAAAGTCTTGCTCTCCGGAGCTGGCGGCGACGATCTTTTCAGCGGATATCGTCGCCATCGTGCCGTGCATCTCGATGCCTATTGGCAGTGGCTTCCTCGCGGATTTCGCTCCCTCCTGGAGAGGTGGACGTCGGGCCTCGATCAACGCCGCGCATGGAAACGCCGTTTGACCAAGCTACTCAGTGGTGCTGCGCTCGATGGTGATGCGCGTATCGCGAACTATTTCATGTGGGCGCGTGAGCAAAGTCTCATAAGCCTCTATACGCGTGACTTCGCCGAGCACCTGACAGACTCATTTGCGACTGCGCCTCTCTTAGAGTTCCTCGAATCCTTGCCAGGAGATGTCTCGCCGTTGGAGAGGACTCTGGCGCTTGAGCAACGGTTCTTCCTCAGCGACCACAACTTGATCTATACCGATAAGATGTCGATGGCCGCGGGGGTAGAAGTACGCGTGCCCTTTCTCGACATGGATCTGGTGGATTTCGCTGCACGTGTTCCGTCGGTGCTCAAACAGAGGGGCCGAATTAGCAAATGGATACTTAAGAAAGCGATGGAGCCCTATTTGCCGCGACCTGTGATCTATCGTGCAAAGTCTGGCTTCGGCGCGCCAATTCGACGCTGGATGCGCTTCGAGCTGCGACACCTCCTCGGTGATTTACTGTCGGAGGCCAGTTTGCGTAGACGGGGACTGTTCGATCCGTGGGCGGTGCAGCAGCTGATCCGTGCCAATGACAGCGGTCAGGTTGATGGCAGCTACACACTGCTTTCCCTGCTTTGCATCGAAATTTGGCTCAGAGCTTTTGTCGATGACTTTTCAACGGTGAAACACTGAGGGAGCGTGATATGCGGGCGCGGCCTCCGCATGATGTCCTCAGCAGCAGCATTCAGCGCCAAATTGATCGATTTTCTCCCAGAACTGAGTCCAGCGTCCGGTGGTGTGGACCAGCGAACGCAAGCTGAGAATGATTTTGGCTCCTTTGGTTTTCCAGCGCATTCCGGAGGCGCACAGACGCTGCTTGACGAGGGTTTTGCAGGCGGCCTCGGTCACACCCGATCCGATCGGCAGGGACTCAGCGAGGAAGCCGGGGTA
>NZ_AONC01000098.1 GCF_000585215.1 Imhoffiella purpurea
GAGGATCGAACGCGCAACGGCTCGGCACGCAACGGCTCGGCACGCAACGAATCCGGCGCCACCGAGTCCGCCCGCCGCTCCCAGGACACGCAAGCGCGCGACGATCAGGACGATTCGGGCGAGACCGAGGAACAGCCGCGGACCAATCGTTCGCGGCGCGGATCGCGCGGTCGCGGACGTCGTGGCGGATCGGGCTCCGAGGCGCGCAGCAACGGATCCAAGGCCGCGGACGAGAACGGCCGCGCCCGCGGTCAGAAACGCGAGGCCCCCGCAGCGTCTCAGTCCGACCGCAATCAGGCCGAGGACAGGGAGACCGATTGGCCCCGGGACTCCGAGGAGGTCAATGGTCCAGACGCCTGGGATCCGTCCGACGATCAGGAGGTCGCGGACAAGAGCCGATCCACCGACACCGAAGCGGACGCCGACAGCGGCCAGTCGGACGGAGAGCGCCCCCGCTCCTCGCGGCGGCGGCGCGGCGGACGCAACCGTCGCCGCTCATCCTCCAGCGCCTCGAACGACCCATCCGGGTCGAACCAGGAGAGCGCCGACCAGGGCGACTCCGACCAGGACGTCCCGGAGACGACTGCCGACAAGGATGCCCAGGCCAAGCCGGCCGAACCGCCGGCGGCCGCCAGCGAGCAGCCAGCCGCGTCGCCCGAACCCGTTCAGGCGGTTCGAAGCGACGATCCACCGCCCGAGCCCAAACCCGAGCCTAGGGAGAAACCCACCGAGCCGCAGGCCATGCTGCCGGCGCCCACGACCGCAACCCCGGTGATCGCGGAGGAGCCCAAGCCGGCCGCCAAGAGCGAGCCGCCGGAACCGAGGCCGGCACAGACCGACGGCGAGCCGGCACCGCAAGCCGCCGCGACACCGCGTGAAGAGGGTCAGGTGACGAACACCCCCTGACCGCCGCCCCTCTCTCGAGACGCGCCTAGCCGCGCGAACACGCACTCAGGGCCCGGCCGCCGAGGTCGGGCCCGATCCAGCCGAATCGAGACACAGCCATGATGCTGCAGCTATTCCTCGCCAGCACGGCCCGCTTTCTGCACCTGAGCTATCGCACCCTGATTCCCCCCAGGGGCCAGCCGCGCCCCGGCCTTCGGCGTATTCTGCTGATGTCGGCCTTCATCCCGCTGTTCGCCCTGGTACAGTGCATCCACTGGATCGGATTCCTGCTCGACGAGATCCTGTTTCCGGGCTACCGCCGGGTCGATATCCGCGAGCCGCTCTTCGTGCTCGGCGTCCCGCGCAGCGGCACCACGCATCTGCACCGAGTCCTGGCCGAGGACGCGCGTTACACCACCTTCTCCACCTGGGAGTGTCTGTTCGCGCTCTCGGTCACGGCACGCCGCTTCTGGCTCGGCATCGGTCGGCTGGACGCCAGGCTCGGGGGATTCGGCAAGAGACTCCTGGACTGGTTCGAGGGTCATCTCTTCGGCGGCCTGGAGGATGTCCACAGCATGCGTCTGAGCGATCCGGAAGAGGACTATTTCGCCCTCATGCCGGTGCTGGCATGCTTCATCCTCATCCTGCCCTTTCCCAATTCCGAGTTCCTGTGGCGGATGGGGACCTTCGACCGCGACATGCCGCCGCGCGAGCGCGAGCGTCTGATCCGGTTCTACCGGCGCTGTCTCCAGAGACATCTCTACGTCCACGGCCCCGAACGGCGCCTGCTGTCCAAGAACGCCGCCTTCGCCCCCCTCGCGGGCAGCCTGAAGGAAGAGTTCGCGGACGCCCGCTTCATCCTCTGCCTGCGCGAACCCGAGCGCACCCTGCCCTCCCAGCTCAGCTCCATCGCCTCGGGCGCCGCACTTTTCGACGCGCACGCGGTCTC
This sequence comes from Imhoffiella purpurea, assembly GCF_000585215.1. GTDB lineage: Bacteria > Pseudomonadota > Gammaproteobacteria > Chromatiales > Chromatiaceae > Imhoffiella > Imhoffiella purpurea. The sequence continues at coordinate 1,835 of NZ_AONC01000098.1, forward strand.
ACCCTCGCTGAACGCGCGCCTGACCGAGCAGCTGGGCTTCTACTACCGGAATCTCGACCGTGTCTTCGCCGAGGCCCCCGAAAGCCGCTGCGTTTGGGTTACCATGCAGGCATTGAAAACCGACCTGCCGAACGCGATCGAACGCATGTACGAATGCATGGGGTTGGAGATGACCACGGCCTACCGAGACAGTCTGCAGCATCAGGCGACTCAGGCTCGGGAGTACCGCAGCAATCACTCATACAGGCTGGAGACCTTCGGTCCCGCGCCGCAGCGGATCGCCGAAGAGCTCGGCCCCCTGTATCGCCGACTCGCCGCGAGATCCGTCGTGCCGGGCACCGCCCGCCGAGCGGCCGATTCGAACAGGCCCTCGAACACTGGAGCGCTCGCCCCAGAGACAGCATCGACATGCTGACCCGCGCGCGCGCCCCAGCCGAGAGCGATATCGCGATCCGGGACCTGAGGGTCGCCATCCTCTCGGACGCCGCCCCGGAGCGCAACGGCGTCGGCGCCTACTATCGAGACCTCGCCGACCATCTGCGCGCCAACGGCGCCAAGGTGGCCCTGGTCGCGCCGCGCTTCCGTTACGGCCGCTGGCACGGCGGCCTGCGTCTGCCGCTCCCTGGCGACCCGACCCAGAGGATCCTGGTGCCCTCCTGGTCGCTGATCGACAAGCGGCTCAAGCGTCTGCGTCCCAACGTGATCGTGGTGCCCACGCCCGGACCCTATGGCATGCTCGGCATGCACCTGGCGGGCCGCCTCGGCGTGCATCTGGTCGTCGGCTTCCACACCCATTTCGAGGCCCTGACGGATCTGTTCAAGGATTGGGGCTGGCGCAGCCGCGTCGCCAACGCCTATCTGCGCAGCTGTCATCGGATGCTTTTTCGCAACAGCCAGGTCGTGCTGGCCAACTCGACCGAGATGGTCGAGGTCGCGCGCGCCATCGGCGCCAAGCGTGCGACCTTGATGGCGACCCCTATCGCCAAGCGCTTTCTCGACCTCCCGCCCACCCCCACGCGGCCCCAGATCGAGCGGGTGCTCTTCGCCGGCCGCCTGGCCCCGGAGAAGAACCTGGAGGCGGTCGTGGAGGCCGCGCGACGCCTGCCCGATCTCGAATTCGTGGTGGCGGGCGACGGCCCGCTGCGCGACTGGCTGGAGGAAGAGGCGCGCGAGGTGCCGAATCTGAAGCTCGTCGGCTGGCTGAAACGCAATCAGATCCTGCGTCTGATCGACAGCGTCGATGCACTGGTCCTGCCGTCCCGGGTGGAATCCTTCGGCACCATCGCGCTCGAGGCCATGGCGCGTGCTCGTCCCGTCATCGTGTCGGCGGCCTGCGGCATCCTCAGCTGGGACATCCTCTCGCGCGGAATCTTCACCGTGGGCGACGACGAACACCTGGCCGACGCACTGCTGCGGCTGCGCCAGCTCGACCCGGCCGTCCGCCAGCGCACGACCGAGGGCGCCCGCGAGGCCGCCGCCATCATCAACCAGCGCAACCTGCGACACTGGCTGGCCTTGCTCGCAGGCGATCATGCAAGCACCGTCGATGGAAAACACTGACAGCATCCGCGCCCTCGTCTCGGTGCACGACGTCATGCCCGAGACGCTCGAATCCGTCCAGACCGTCCTGCAACGACTCGCCGCCGCGCGCATCAGCGCCGCGACCCTGCTCGTGGTGCCCGGAGCGGACTGGACCCCGCCCGCGATCGACGTCCTGCACGATTTCGAGCGGCGCGGCTACGTGCTGGCAGGACACGGCTGGAGACATCGGGCCAGCCATATCGGCGGACTGCGTCACCGCATCCATGCCGCCCTCATCTCGCGCCAGGTCGCGGAGCACATGGCGCTGGATGCCAAGGGCATCGTCGCCCTCATGAAGCGCTGTCACGCCTGGTTCGGGGAGCAGGGGCTGCAATCGCCGTCGCTCTACGTCCCGCCCGCCTGGGCAATGGGACGGATCGAACGCAGCGCGCTCGCCGACCTGCCGTTCCTGCAATACGAACTCTTCTCGGGCATCCTCTCGGCCCAGACCGGCCGGCTGCACCCCATGCCCCTGCTCGGCTACGAGGCGGACACGGGATCGCGCACACCGGCCCTGCGTCTATGGAACCGCATCAACCGGCACCGCGCCAAGACGGCCGGCTGGATCCGGATCGGTATCCATCCCTACGACATCCGTCTGAGACTGGCCGAGGATCTGGAGGAGGACCTCCGGCGCTTCCCGATCCATGCCGACTATGGGGCGGTGGACGCCGAAGGCGATCAGAGATACCGGCTGGTCACGTCCGCCAGGAGCCCCTGCGCGGCCAACTCCACCATGTCGAACACCCGTTCGAAGCCCCTCTGACCCCCGTAATAGGGATCCGGCACCTCGCGCACCGACAGATCGGGCGCGAAGTCCAGGAATAGCCTCAGCTTCGGCTCCATCCCGGCCGGACAGATCTCGGCCAGACACTCATAGTTGTCCCGATCCATCGCCAGGATGTAGTCGAAGCGGTGAAAGTCCTCGGCGATGGCGCGTCTGGCACGCAGATCGCCGATATCGATCCCGCGCGTAAGCGCCGTTTCACGCGCCCGCCGATCCGGCGTCTCGCCCAGATGATAGGCGTGGGTCCCGGCCGAGTCGATCTCGATGAGACGAGACAACCCGGCATCCACGACCAGCTTCCTGAAAACGCCGTGAGCCGTCGGAGACCTGCAGATGTTGCCCATGCAGACGAAGAGGACTTTCACCCTGACCTCACTCATTTGGAACCAACCTCTTTGAATGTGTGATGACGCATCCCGTCCCCGGCTCGATTCAGCGCAGCACCTCGACCTGCCCGACGGTCAGGCGCACCGACCGGGCGATCCGGCTCTCGTTGATAGTGCCTGACGGAGCCGGTTGCGGACCGGCTCCCGAGCGGAGGAGCGTGCTGACTGCGCATGTTGCATCTGTTCGACAGAGCCTGTGACCGGCCCGATCGCACGACCATGGCATGGATTCGCCGGGTGTTCGACGATGGGAATTGCCTGGATTCTAGGGTAAGGCCGCGATCACGGCTAGAATGCTTGGATCCCTCGTCAACTGTTGCGTTCTCACCGACCATGCGCAAGAACACCCGCACACCCAGGCCGAGGGTTCGGAAGCATCGCGAAACGCGCGCCACGGCTATCGCGCCCCTGCCCTCCCGGTCCGAACAGGACGCCCTGGTGGCGCTGTTCGACGCCGGGCGTCTGAGCGAGGGCGAGACGATAGCGCGCGATTTCACTCAACGCTACCCTGAAGCCCCCTTTGGCTGGAAGGCGCTGGGGACGATCCTGCTGGCCTCCGATCGTCAGCGCGAGGCGCTGCCCGTGCTGCGGCAGGCGATCAAGCTCAATCCGCACGACAGCGAATCGCTCAACAGCCTGGGCAAGACGCTCCAGGATCTGGGGCAGCTCGATGCCGCCCTGGAGTCGGTCGAGCGCGCCCTGAGTCTGCGCCCGGATTACGGCAGCGCGCTCGTCAATCGCGGCAATCTCCTGGTGCAACTCGGGCGAGCCGACGAGGCGCTGAAGTGTCTCGACAAGGCGCTGATCTTGCGGCCGGATTCGGCCAGCGCCCATAACGATCAGGGTCATGCGCTCAAGGCGCTCGGACGTGTGGACGCGGCGCTTGCGGCGTACGCGCGCGCCATCGAACTCAAGCCCGATTTCGCCGAGGCGCACCACAACCTGGGGGCGGTACTGAGCGACCTGGGGCGCTTCGAGGAGTCGCTGGCGCACTATGGCCGCGCCCTCGACCTGAAACCCGCCTGCCCCCTGGCCAAGAGCCAGTATGCGCATTGTCTCAAGCGGCTGAGTTTCACGCAGGATCGCCCGGATATTCGCGCGCGGCTCGTTCAGGCGCTGCGCGAATCCTGGTGCCGTCCGCATGAGCTCATGGCCACATGCATCGATTTCATCCGTCTGAATCCGCTCATCGCGCCCAGGATCGCCCGTCTCGATCGGGATGCGGCGCTGACGGCGGCGGATCTGTTCGGCACGACCGGACTGGTCAAGCTGGCGGACGACGCGCTGCTGATGGGTCTACTGCAAGCCTGCCCGATCGCCGATGCTGATTTGGAGCGGCTGTTGACCCAAGTTCGGCGCGCATTGCTGGAGGCGGTGTGGCTGAACGGTGCAATGCGGCTGTTCGACGCGACGGCGCTGCGTCTGCAGGCGGCGCTGGCGCGGCAATGCCATCTCAATGATCACGCCTGGGCGGAGAGCGAACCGGAAACGGCACACGTCGAGACGCTGCACGGGGCGCTGTCGCCGATGCTGGGCCAACAGGCACCGATCGCAGAGCCCTATCTGCTGGCGCTGGCGGCCTACCGACCGCTGCTGACGCTGCCGGAGCCGGCCAGGCTGCTGGAGCGCGACTGGTCCGAGCCGGTCGCGAGCGTGCTGATCGAACAGGTGCGCGAACCGCTGCTGGAGACGGAATATCGCCGTTACATTCCCTGTCTGACCGCGATCGCCGATTCCGTCTCGGTCGAGGTGCGGGCGCAATACGAGGAGCATCCCTATCCGCGCTGGACGCGGACCGGGATCGTCACGCCGGCCCCGACCATCGCCGCCTATATCCGCCAGCAATTCCCCAACGCACGCCTTCGGTCGCCGATCGAACAGAACGAAAAGGTATCGATCCTGGTGGCCGGTTGCGGCACCGGGCTGCATTCGCTCGATGTCGCTCGGCGCTATCCCGAGGCGCGGATTCTGGCCGTCGATCTGTCGCTGACCAGCCTCGCCTACGCAGAGCGCAAGACGCGCGAGCTGGGCGTGACGAACGTCAGGTACGTCCAGGCCGACATTCTGCGGCTGGACGCACTCGACGAATCCTTCGACCTGATCGAATCGGTAGGCGTGTTGCATCATCTGCACGACCCCGTCGCAGGCTGGAAGATGCTGCTCGCGCGTCTGCGTCCGGGCGGCTTCATGTCGATCGGACTCTATAGCGAACGAGCGCGCCACGCCGTGGTCAGGGCGCGCGAGCAGATCGCGCGCGAAGGCCGGCAGCCGACGGCATCCGGAATACGCGCCTTGCGGCAACGACTGCTCCAGCAGCGCGATGAGCCGGACTATTGGCACCTGACCCACAGTGCCGATTTCTACAGCCTCAGTGGTTGCCGCGATCTGCTCTTCCATGTCAGCGAACAGCGCTTCACGCTGCCTCGACTCGGCGAGACGCTGCAGGAACTGGACCTGAGTCTGGTGGGATTCATCCTCGATCAGCGCGTCATGGCGCGCTATGCCGAGCGCTTTCCGGACGATCCCTCGGCGACCGATCTGGAACATTGGCACCAGTTCGAACAGGAACACCCGAAGACCTTTGCCGGGATGTATCAGTTCTGGGTGCGACAAGAGGTGGCGTCGTCGCTTATGTAGCGCGATCGGCGGCTTCCAGGACGGTCATGACGCCGCACTGAATCCAGTCGTCCAGATCGCACTCGAGGTTCCGAGGTGCGCATCGCCGCACAGCGCCCGGCGTAAGCCTTCGGTTCGGCGAATCGGGAATATCTCGAAGGGATGCGTTGCGGATAAGACACATCAAGCATCCCAGCGTCACCTTTCCGCACTACTCTTGTGCAACGAGGCCCCCATACGCGTCCTCATCGTGCGAAGAAGAGGGAGGGCTCAATACATGCTCGAAGGAGACTGCATTTAAGTTATTGATAAAGGAACAGAGGAGGTTTCCCATCAAACTGGCACGTTCTATGCTTAATTTTTGGCGAAACATCGTTCTCATGCTTTTTGTTCCGTTCTCTGACCTCCTCAGTGGTGATTAGCCCCGCGTCAGCGGGGCTTTTTTTGCCCGGTCGCCGGGCCAACGCCGGATCAGATCTTGCTCAGAATCGCCGCGACGCGCGACAGGTCGTCCCGGGTGTCCACGCCCGGCCCAGGCTGCTCGACCGCGAGCCCCACATGGATGCGCTCTCCGTGCCAGAGCACGCGCAGTTGCTCGAGCGACTCGGCCAACTCCAACGGCGCCGCATCCATCTCGACGTAGCGCTTGAGGAAGGCTGCACGATAGGCATAGAGACCGATGTGACGCAGAAAGCCGAACGAGGACGGCAGCGCGGCGGTCTTGCCGAGGAATTCGTCGCGATGCCAGGGAATGGGCGCCCGCGAAAAATAGAGCGCGAATCCGGCGGCGTTGGTCACGACCTTGACCACGTGGGGATCGAACAGCTCGGCGCCATCGCGGATCGGGCAGGCCAGGGTCGCCATGCCGGTCCGGTCGAGCGCGGCCAGATTGCCGGCCACCTGATCGAGCAGCGCGGCCGGCATGCAGGGCTCGTCACCCTGCAGATTCACCACCACCGTATCGTCGCTCCAGCCACAGCGGGCGATGACCTCGGCGACCCGATCGGTCCCGGTGCGGTGATGCTGCTGGGTCAGGATCGCACGGACGCCCAGCGGGGCGCAGACATCGGCGATCCGCTGATCGTCGGTCGCGACCACGACCTCCTCGGCCACGCTCTCCAGCGCGCGCTCGACGACGTGCTGGATCATCGGCTTGCCATTGATATCGAGCAGCGGCTTCCCGGGGAGACGGGTGGATCCGTAGCGTGCCGGGATGACAACCTTGAAACCATTAGCCATGGGTCGGTCCTGCCAGTTTGGATAAGAGGTCATCGAGAAGCGACGCGTCCAGCTCCGCCTCCACCGGCAGGTACCAGTGGTCGCCCCGGGCATAGGGGGCGCACTTGACGGCGTCCTTCTCGGTCATGATCACGGGAAGATGGGGCCATGCGGCCACCTCCTCCGCCGAAAAGTCGTGGTGATCCGGATATGGCCGCTCGGTCGGATCGAGCCCGGCCTCACGCAGCGAGGCGAAGAAGGGACCCGGATTGCCGATCCCGGCGACAGCGCACACCCGCACCCCGGCCAGGGCCGAGAGCGGCCGGGTCGACTCGGGATGCCCGAGGCTGACCAGCTCGCCCGGCACCAGACGCATGGCGGGCTCGGGCGCCTCGGCCGCGGCCTTGTAGATCACCAGATCGACGCTCTCCAGCCGTCCGGTCGGCTCGCGCAGCGGCCCCGAGGGCAGACAGCGCCCGTTGCCGAAACCGCGCTCGGCGTCCACCAGCACCACCTCCAGATCCCGCTGCAATCGATAGTGCTGCAGACCGTCGTCGCTGATGAGGATATCGCAGTCCTCCGATTCGAGCGCCAGACGCCCCGCCGCGACCCGATCCGGCCCCGCCACCACCAAGCCCCCCGTTCTCCGCGCCAGCAGGACCGGCTC
>NZ_AONC01000099.1 GCF_000585215.1 Imhoffiella purpurea
CGCGCCGATCGCGATGGAAGAGGGTCTGCGCTTCGCGGTGCGCGAGGGCGGCCGTACCGTCGGTGCCGGCGTCGTTGCCAAGATTATCGAGTAAGGACATGACGAATCAGAGAATCCGAATTCGACTGAAGGCGTTCGATCATCGTCTGATCGATCAGTCCGCCCGCGAGATCGTCGACACCGCCAAGCGCACGGGCGCTCAGGTGCGTGGTCCGGTCCCGCTGCCTTCGAAGAAAGAGCGCTTCACCGTCCTGGTGTCGCCGCACGTCAACAAGGACGCGCGCGACCAGTACGAGCTGCGGACCCACAAACGCCTGATGGACATCGTCGACCCGACCGACAAGACGGTCGACGCCCTGATGAAACTGGATCTGGCCGCCGGCGTCGACGTCCAGATCAAGCTGAGCTGAGGACGATACGATGTCGATTGGACTTATCGGCCGCAAAGCCGGCATGACGCGCATCTTCGAGGAGACCGGCGAAAGCGTTCCGGTCACCGTGATCGAGATGACGCCGAACCGTATCAGCCAGGTGAAGTCGGTCGAGACCGACGGTTACAGCGCCATCCAGGTCGCCTATGGCGAG
>NZ_AONC01000100.1 GCF_000585215.1 Imhoffiella purpurea
CACCACCGGACGTTGGACTCAGTTCTGGGAGAAAATCGATCAATTTGGCGCTGAATGCTGCTGCTGAGGACATCATGCGGAGGCCGCACCCGGCTAAACTCTCGGTGGCGAGATCGGTATAGTTTCCAAGCGGGCTGGTTGTCATCTGATAGCGTGCTAGGCTGACTGCGGCCTAGCGCTATATCAATAAATATCAGCCTAACATGCTGTTAGGTGAGAAAATGGAGTTTTATCTAGTCGATGGTTAATAATCATATAAAACTCGATGTTTTCAGCGAAAAGGTTGAGAAGGGGAATCATGAAACGCTTATAGTCCTTGAATTACAACTATCCGCTGGCGTTAACGTGCTCACTCCTGAATTATTTGTTCAGGCGAGCAAAGGGAAAATTAAAAAGACTGATATTTGGGGATTCAATGCAAATATTTATTGCGATGAACGCAATACAATAATTGTAAAGGACTTCCCATATTTTACTTTAGCGGCATATTCAAACGCCGAACCTATATTGAGTCACCTAAAAGTTTATAATGCCAGCCAGTTTTATAGGCTCAATAATTTGCAAATAAGACGGATGGATTCAGAATTTGCAAATGCTCTAATTGCTGGGTGTGAAGTTGAGGAAGTCTACGTTGGAATAGAGTCATGGCATCAAGAAAGGCCTGATAAAATAGATGCTAACCAGCGCACTGAAAGAGAGAGCAAAACAGATATTCGGGGATCTAGAGTTGGAAAATTGAAAACATATACAGGACAGGGGGCAGTGAATATTCAAGATAGCGTAGTGGGCGAACTAGAGATAAATTCATCCATTACTGATCTTCATGTATGGCAAGGGTGCTCAATACAAAGAATTAATATTGGAGCCACAGTCGAGAAATTTAAAATCAACGACTCAATCATCGAAGTTATGCATGGCAGAAAGAACTCTATGGTAAAAGAATTTGAGTCTACTAACGCATCACTGGTTAAAGTTTTTGAATTATATGAGAGCAATGTTCTATCGAGAGGCAGTTCCTCATTAGAAATACTTGCTGAATCTTATCGTAACGCTAGAAATACGGAGAAGCAACATGAATATTCTTATCTGCATCAAAAGGAAATAACTAACAACATTCCTAGAATATCTAAGCGAGTATTTCCTAGGCTACTGCAAATTACTTGTGGATATGGGTATAAGCCTGAAAGAGGTGTTTACACGCTGTTTGCTATTTGGCTTATATTTGCAATCATTTATTCTGCTTTTCTGCTGGTGCCGGGTTTTGGTTTGGCAACTAATAATGAAGAAATCTCGGGTTGGATAGGAATTCCGTATTCAATGTATTTTTCTGCTATTACGTTTACCACTATAGGCTACGGCGATGTAGTGCCGATAGATTGGTTAACTCGTTTTCTGGCAGGGTTGGAGGGAATATTCGGAATATCAACCATGGCAATAATAATATATGCGCTCACAAAACATGATTAGACGACGTATAGCACCTAACACCAGGCTCAAAGCGAGCCGCGAAGACGCGCCGCAGCTCAATCTGCGGCCGTATCGCGCGCGGCCACTTTAGCCTAGCCGTTGGGCCGTTCTAGAAATTGTGGAAATCAGCTAGCCGACTTCATGGATCAGGAACCGATGCCAACACTAGATGAAATATCTGGGAAACCGAATGTTTATAGCTGGTCAGCTAAGGTCGACTTTGTTCTGAACAGCCGAGGTGGGTTCAAGGATGTTGACTCCGATTCGGTTCTTGTGCCTTGGAACGAGAATCTCTTACTCACGCTAAATAAGCAACGCATCCATCCGGTTCTCGAAGGGGCCGGAGCAACAGGATATCGTCTGATTTTGGAGGCGACGCAAACTGCGTGCGAAGCGGAAGAACTTGGAAAACGATTGGCATGCGCGCTGCTGAAGGTTGCAATAGATCGAGTATGGGGGGTGAGGCTTTCTTGGCCTGATACGCCTTTGCCGTGCAGGGTAGTAGATCGCACGGCTTCCAGTGGGCTCACAGGGCAGGCGTTCGGTTCAGTAACAGGACATTTAGCATTATCAGATTTTGCTGCCGCACTTCAAGATAGCTTCAGCAAGCTGGCGAAAGTGCCTTATCGCTTACTCCTCTCTATGGAATTATGTGCTTCTGCTGAATTCGAGCTAGATAGCCGCGCGAAACTCGTTCTGTTGGTAAGTGCTGTAGAAGCGATAGCGGATCAAGAAGAATACGGAAGCGAGGTTGAAAGCCTCATCAACAGTATGATCCCCATAATTGAAAGTGCTGCTATAGAAGACGCGTCTATAAAAGCGTCAATTCATGGTCAAGTCAAAAACCTTAAGCGCGAGTCTATTCGTCGCGCTATAAAGCGAAAACTCAGCGAGGCTGGTTTTACGGCCGAAGAATTGGTGTTTGTTGAAGGGGCATATAGCGCCAGAAGCAAAATAGTCCACGAGGGTCTGCGTGTGCCGGAGTTAACGGCTATGACCGTACAGTTAAATGAGTTAATTCGACGTCTATATACGCAAGAAATTGAATTTTTAAGTTAAAGCGAGAAATCATTCGCCCAACAAACGGATACATCCGACCGCCAAGAGCGCTGTCGCGCTTTTGGCGGTTGGGTGATCCTTAACGTTAGGCAGAGCAAGTAGATACCATGAAATCTGAAAAAGAAAAAATGCTAGCTGGTGAATTATACGACGCAAGTGATCCTCAGCTTGTAGCAGAGAGGGCCGCTGCGCAAAAAATATGTTCAAATCTAAATTGCCAGACATTAGAGAGCGATCAAAAGAGATCTCTCATCAATGAGCTTTTTGGTGTGGATACTGATATTTCACTCACGCCGCCATTTTATTGTGACTATGGTAGGAATATTAGGCTGGGACGAAGGGTCTATTTCAATTTTAATTGTGTCGTCTTGGATGTGGCAGAAGTATCTATTGGAGATAATGTGCTAGTTGGGCCTGGTGTACAGATTCTTACAGCTTCCCACCCGCTTGATTCAACACTTCGTAGGCAAGGTCAAGAATTTGGCATACCAGTAGTCATAGAAAACGACGTATGGATTGGGGCGGGCGCTATTATATGTCCTGGTGTTACTATTGGAGCAAAATCTGTAATTGGCGCTGGGAGTGTTGTTACGAAAAACATAGGAAGTGGGGTATTGGCTGTCGGCAATCCTTGTAAAGTTATTCGAGATATTGCCTAACAAATGTGTCATGCCGAAGCCAAACCTCAGCTCCGTTTCGACTATGGCTTTAAGCCATTTTATGCGCTCCACTACGCTCCAGTGTATCCGTTCGGTTCCCCCCTGCTCTCACGCCGCAGCAGGTGGCGGCAGAACGGGAGCCGGTCGCCCCTGACGACGCTCGCGCATAACC
>NZ_AONC01000101.1 GCF_000585215.1 Imhoffiella purpurea
TCATCATTTCACTTCATCCAGGAGCCTTCGGGGCTTCCCGAGTTCTCTGACGTCTCTCTTCCTGCATGCCACGGCCTGAGGACTCCGGCGGACATCCACACACTTGCCACGTAGCGCGTGCTTCATGTTGGCTTCCAGGACGTTAACACTGTCGCCATCCGCGGGTTGCTATCTCGAAGCTGTACCAGCACTTCAGGGTGCGCGACCACCCCTACGGCCTACAGGATTCTCTGTGTACGCTTGCCCTGCCTCTTGTTCGCGGCTTGCGCCACTCCGCAGCAGGACCAACACTCGATACGGGTGGGTGGCTAACCCTTACCCGACCAGGACTTTCACCTGGCAAGAGACGCCGAGCTTTGCTCGGCGCGATAACG
>NZ_AONC01000102.1 GCF_000585215.1 Imhoffiella purpurea
CATCCGCGGGGCCACGCCGCGCTTCGCCAGTCAGCTCAGCCATAAATACGCGCAGCTCAACGTGCGTGCGGTGCAGACGGACCTTGAACACAACCACGGTCGTCAGGTAGCCACGTCCTACATTCAGAACGTTGCCGAGTGGGTGGGCACCATCGCCGCGGCCAAGGAAGAAGATTGGGAGTACGAGATGCCGACGTTGAGTGCGAGCATCAGTACGGTCATGGTCAGCCTCGATGGCGCCATGATCCCGATGGCCGACAGCGCTGGCTACCGCGAGGCGATGGTCGGCACGCTCTCGTTCTACGACCCCGAAGGCGAACGCCAACACACGATCTACCTCGCCGCCGCGCCCGAGTACGGCAAGCACGCCTTTTATCAGCGCATGACGCGTGAGATTGGCCGGGCCAAGCAGCGCTATCCCGACGCGCTCTACCTGGGGATCGCTGACGGTGCCGCCAGCAATTGGACCTTCCTTGAGG
>NZ_AONC01000103.1 GCF_000585215.1 Imhoffiella purpurea
CTGAACCGGCTGCTCGACATCATGTCGGCGGGGCTGAGCGACGTGGCCGGAGTGCTGGACGCGATCGCGCGCGGGGATCTGACGCGCGGGATCGAGGCCGAGTATGCCGGTACCTTCGGTCAGCTCAAGGACGACACCAATCTCACGGTCGGACGGCTGCGCGAGGTGGTGGGCCGCATCCTGGAAGTTTCGGAGAACATCCGCAGCGCCGCGGGCGAGATCGCGGCGGGCAACTCGGACCTGTCGGGACGCACCGAGGAGCAGGCGGCGAGTCTGGAGGAGACGGCCAGCTCGATGGAGGAGCTCAACGCCACGGTCAAGCAGAATGCGCAGAACGCCGAGCAGGCCAACGGTCTGGCGCAGGGGGCGAACGCGGTCGCCACCCAGGGTGGCGAGATGGTGCGTCGTGTGGTCGATACCATGGGTGCGATCCAGGAGTCGAGCCGGCGGATCGCCGACATCATCAGCGTGATCGACGGGATCGCCTTCCAGACCAACATTCTGGCGCTCAACGCGGCGGTGGAGGCGGCGCGCGCGGGCGAGCAGGGGCGCGGATTCGCGGTGGTGGCGGCGGAGGTGCGCAGTCTGGCGCAGCGCAGCGCGCAGGCGGCCAAGGAGATCAAGGAGCTGATCACCGACTCGGTGGGCAAGGTGGAGACCGGGGCGCAGCTGGCCGGTCAGGCGGGCTCGACCATGGAGGAGGTGGTGGGCCGGTTCCGTCAGCTGGCGACCCTGGTCGACGAGATCACCCAGGCCTCGCGCGAGCAGGAATCGGGGATCGATCAGGTGACGCGGGCGGTGACGCAGATGGACGAGGTGACGCAGCAGAACGCGGCCCTGGTGGAGGAGGCGGCGGCCGCGGCCGAGAGCCTCGAGGACCAGACCCGCGT
>NZ_AONC01000104.1 GCF_000585215.1 Imhoffiella purpurea
GGCCACCGTGCAGACGAACGAGTCGACAGCGGGCGAGCCCGAAGACAGCTGGGGCCAGGATGTTCACCTTACGTGACCTTCAAAGCCCTGGCCAAAACAGCCCTATTTCCTAAAAACCAAACTAAGACGCTGTATCTGAAAAACAAAAAATACAAAGCTCAAACCCGGCACAACACCCAATGTTTTGGCTCAACTTTTGCTTATTCAAATATAGCCCAGGAACATTTAAATTCCACCCAGCACATTAAAGAACGCCGGAACCGACCCCCATGAGAATATTCAAAGCAGCAGCAGTTCTTTTCCTAATTTCGATAGCGGGCGTAACGAACGCAGCGACCATATCATCCATCAACGGCACCGTGTCGTTCAGCGGCATAATGACCCTGAACGCCTCCATGCTCAACGCCACAAGCATAACCTTCTCCGAGGTCTACACATCCAACGCCACTGAAGATCTCTCCGAGATGTATCTCGCATCGACGTCAGATTTCCCATTCCACGACGCTTCAAAGGCTCTCACAGAATTCAACGGCTTCAGCTGGAATCCCGATGACGTAGCCGGCAAAACAATATGGTCTTACAATAATGATACGCTTAAATTCACGGCAACCGAAATCACCCAATACGATCAAAGATCAGGTTATCTATTCGTAGCAATCAGCGGGACGATATCCAGCATAGACCCCAAATACCAGAGCACTGCAGGAACCTTCACACTGACGACGCAAGGCGATTCTTTAGAGGCCACTTTTTCCGCCGGCTCCTCATCAGTACCTCTACCCGCAGCCAGCTGGCTGTTTGGCTCGGCTTTACTTGGATTGGCGGGACTTGCACGAACGAGAAGGAAGCAATAGACTTTTTGAATACGTCCAATTAAAACCACACGATGGCAAGCGCCCTATAACCTATTCCCCGCCACCATTAATATGAATAGGACGCTCACACCAGCCGACAGAAGCATTGCCAACCACTAATCCTGCAATTTGCGCGCACCGTCTTTGACATGCAGCGCATACAGCATGTCTTCATCCGCAATGTGGTCGATCAGCCAATCCTGGGTTATATCTAAAGCTCGATCCGCCAGCCGCTGGCTCGGGCCAAAAATCATCAGATCGTTTTCCAGCTCTCCCAGGCGCCGAAAAAAAGCAGCATGCTGATACAGATGATCCTTGAGGCCGGGATAGGCATGCAGCCGCATGAACGCTTCCTCGGTACGGAAATGCTCTTCGGCATAGGTGCGCATGAAGGCTATCGCCGGCCCAACGGCAGCCTTGCCCTCCAAATCCAAGATTCCCTCGTACAATCGATGCGATGCCGCAAAAAAACCCTGATGCTGTTGATCGATTTCGGGAACGCCGATGAGGTAGACGTCGGACCAGTCTTTGAGCATTTGACACCTGTGAACATAGCTTGACCGCAAGCCCAAGGCATCGATAGCCCAGGCCACTAGACCGTTTAGGTTAAGTCGCGCAGCGCGGGGCTGTCGAGCATCAAAGCACCCGACTTGGCGCCACCGCGTTGACTCATCAAATCATGCCCAGACCGAAAGCATCCACACCAAAACATTTGATGCTGGGATTCGCTTGAGAACCGACGGCAGTATTCGGCGAGGAAGGAAGACCAGAAACAGACGCCCCAACCGGAGGCTGCAGGTGGTTGGATAATTTAGACCAACCTGGCATCTCCAGACAGGCACCAATCGAAGCGACACCAAGGAATGCAGAGAGAGAAGGGGGGATAGAGACGTTTCGAGCGCATCCATGCGCTCCGAAAGGCTTTGAATTGTGGTGGCTACGCCCTGACTCGAACAGGGGACCCTCGCATTATGAGTGCGATGCTCTAACCAACTGAGCTACGTAGCCAGAAGAGCTGCGAATTTTAGCCCAGATCACACCACCAGACAAGAGAAATTTTCTCACACCCCAAATATATCCGAAGGGCTACACAACCATCGTCAATGGGGACAGCTACACTTGTCGTTTGCTCTGCCGGGGTGGCGACATTGGTAGATGCATCAGACTCGAAATTTTTGTAGCCTGATAGCATCATTTTTCACATATCCCAAATATAATATATCGCCCATTATAAGTAGCTACCCGAAAATTAAAGTTTAAAAATCGCGGCCTTAACGAATAAAACTTCCTTGAGGTTGTGTCTTGACAAAAACATCCGCTTATGAGGTAGCTCCAATAATGGACTCAATGTTGTGGGCGCCACATCCAGCCAGGCACCTCAGGACCAGTAAAGCCTTCCCACCCTTACAGCCCATCTGCGTTCACAAAACGAGAAGGCAGAAGGGGATCCAGAGAAATCGAACACATACGTTTCAACATGAAGAAGGGCCATGATCATAACCCTGGCCAAGACCGAGTGCGGATGTAGGTGATTAGGGTGACAAGAATTGGCAGGACCCTCTCCCGTGCGTACCCTT
>NZ_AONC01000105.1 GCF_000585215.1 Imhoffiella purpurea
GACCAACACTCGATACGGGTGGGTGGCTAACCCTTACCCGACCAGGACTTTCACCTGGCAAGAGACGCCGAGCTTTGCTCGGCGCGATAACGCCAAGGCTAAGGCGCGCCCAACCGCGCCTGGCATGGATGCCGAATAACATCAATAGCTCGACGCGCGGTTGGGCGTCGCTTTGAGCCAATTGTTAGGTGACTTATGTGTAACTGTAGAATACAGAACTCGTACTCATTAACGCTGAATAAGGAGGCGCGCACGATTCTAATTGAGTTCGACCCAGAAGGGCTTTTACATAGATACGGCGAAGAAAAGGCCGATAAAGCACATTACCAAAATGCATTGCGTGAAATGAGAAATGATATCGATGCATTCATCGTCATGTGTGAATAATTTTTACAACATATTTTCATCTATGTACTTCATGGCCGATTGCACGCCAAATTTTATTGCTTCATCGGCAGATGAGCAGGCGCACTCGCCGTTTTGAAACTGACGCCGTACGGCTGGCGCATCAACTG
This sequence comes from Imhoffiella purpurea, assembly GCF_000585215.1. Lineage (GTDB taxonomy): Bacteria > Pseudomonadota > Gammaproteobacteria > Chromatiales > Chromatiaceae > Imhoffiella > Imhoffiella purpurea. The sequence continues at coordinate 516 of NZ_AONC01000105.1, forward strand.
GCGTTGTGATTTTCACTTCAAAATACCAAAGATCATCTTTCTTGGTTAAATTGTACACAGATATCCTATGATCTTTGTAATATACAATTTCGCGCTTATCTGTTTTCTCTATACTCATGGCGTGCTCCTGATGTCTTCAACTAACCTGGCGGATAAATGGAGAGAACCCAGATTACTAACCCTATTACTATCAGCGCGGTTCCAAACTTACTCTTATCGCGAGATGTGTGATAGCGATGCCAATAACGAATAACGCAATCCCAAGAATCAGCGCGAAGAAAGACACTGTGAACTCCGGTGTTTGACGAATCAAATTACGCCTAACCAATGAATATTGAAAATATCAAGTTAGCTATGGATGCAATTGCTGCAATAACTGCGGCTATCGCTGCTATTACTGCACTAATTGCATACATTCTCTGGGCGCGTGTAACTTTTTCTTGTTCGGCCAAGGCGAGGCGGTCTAAATCAATCTTTTCCTTTGCCAAGCGGTTTGCTTCTCGCTGTGCTTCAACGCCAAGATTCGCGATGTTGCAGGAGAGCAAAGAATTGTCGTCCTGTAGCATGGATGACGCTCCACAACCTAACGCCGCAAATCAGCCGCGCGCGCCTTTGGCGCATCGGCTGGATTTGCCTTGTTAGCTATACATTACGACTGATTTTGATTTCCCTTCACTACTTCGATCTCCGCAGAGCAACTAACCCCAAAAGATGCAGTAGCGGACAGAAGCCACCCAATCATTACCTTAAATGATTCCTTATACCCATTGAACTGCCAGCAATAAATACGCTCTCCAGGTTTCGTTGTTTGAGTATGGTGAACCTCTTTTCTCTCTCCTTTTAATTTTCTTTTCTTTTTTGTATTCTTATCATAAAAATCAGCGTCGAGAGATGGGTTTCCATGTATGTCGGGATCAGACCAATCTAAGCGAAGAACGATCCGGTCGTTTTCGTGTTCGAATGGGTCAAAAAAATGGCAAACACTATCTTCTTTTGTTTCTAGCTCGACAATTTCACCTGTATTCAAGAATTCCACTTTTGCCCACTCGATATGGCTTTTTAATTCTCCGCGTTTGATTGGTTCCACGATTCACCTCTGCCTTATCTCAGTACAGTATGTTTCAAATTAAGCTTTTGATTATAATGACATCGTCTTGAGACTCCGCCCCCAACGTTACGATGTCCGAAGCCCGCACTGTCAGACTGCTCCGAACCCTGCTTGCCACACACCTCGACTGGCATGGTTCTCGTCTCGATTTTCTCGCCCGTTTCATCCTGGCCGTCCTGCAAGTGCGTTCGGTCAACCTGGCCCGCCTGGCGCCAGTACTCTCGAGTCG
>NZ_AONC01000106.1 GCF_000585215.1 Imhoffiella purpurea
ACGAACTCACGATCGGCCAACAGGAAGGCCACTGGCTGACACGGGAAGGTCGCGAAAAAGCGCTCCATCAGCGCGATGCGCTCTTTGGTGTTGGAGTTGCCGGCCTTGGGCAAAGCGGTCCACAGCAAGGGGATCGCCAATCCTCGGTAGGCGATACCGAGCACCAGCAGATTGATCTCAGCGCGTCCGAGTTTCCAGTTGGTGCGATCGAGCGTCAGCACCCATGGCGTCGCGGGCAGGAGATCAGCCACCGTACGGGCGATGTCCGCCTGATCGATCGCAAAGGAACGCATGAAGCGCTGTAACCGGATGTAATTCGAGCTGGTTTTCGCACGACTCGAGAGTACTGGCGCCAGGCGGGCCAGGTTGACCGAACGCACTTGCAGGACGGCCAGGATGAAACGGGC
>NZ_AONC01000107.1 GCF_000585215.1 Imhoffiella purpurea
TGGCCACCGTGCAGACGAACGAGTCGACAGCGGGCGAGCCCGAAGACAGCTGGGGCCAGGATGTTCACCTTACGTGACCTTCAAAGCCCTGGACCTAAAGCACCTGAAGATCGGTATCCTTGGCCTCGGCTATGTCGGTCTCCCGCTTGCGGTCGAGCTTGGCAAGCGCTTCCCGACACTCGGCTACGACCTCAACCGGGCGCGCGTTGCGCAGCTTCGCCAAGGCTATGACTCCTCGCTGGAGGTCGAGCCCGAAGATTTGCAACAAGCCAGCCAGCTCAGCTACGCCGACGCACCGGAGGCGCTGACCGGCTGTGACGTCTATGTCGTCACCGTGCCCACGCCCATCAACGCCCACCGCCAGCCCGACCTGCGCCCGCTCCAATCCGCAAGCCTCCTGCTCGGCAAGGTCATCCAGCCCGGCTGCGTCGTGGTCTTCGAGTCCACCGTCTACCCGGGCGCGACCGAGGAGGTCTGCATCCCCATCATCGAGGAGCACTCGGGCCTGAAGTACAACCAGGACTTCTACGCCGGCTACAGTCCGGAGCGCATCAACCCCGGCGACAAGGAGCACCGCCTCACGACCATCAAGAAGGTCACCTCTGGCTCCACGCCCGAGGTCGCCCGTTTCGTCGATGCCCTTTATGGCTCGGTCATCACGGCGGGGACGCATCTGGCGAGCAGCATCTGCGTCGCGGAGGCCGCCAAGGTCATCGAAAACACCCAGCGCGATCTCAACATCGCCCTGATCAACGAGCTCGCCCTCATCTTCAACCGGCTCGGCATCGACACCCAGGAGGTGCTCGAGGCGGCCGGCACCAAGTGGAACTTCCTGCCCTTCCGCCCCGGCTTGGTGGGCGGGCACTGCATCGGCGTCGACCCCTATTATCTCACCCACAAGGCGCAGGAGATTGGCTACCACCCCGAGGTCATCCTGGCCGGCCGACGACTCAACGACAGCATGGGCGCCTATGTCGCCGGTCAGGTCATTAAGCTGATGAGCCGGCGCCACCTGCTCAACGCGACCACCCGCGTGCTGGTGCTCGGCCTGACGTTCAAGGAGAACTGCCCGGACCTACGCAATACGCGCGTCGTGGACATCGTCGCCGAGCTGGAGGACTATAGGATCCAATGCGACGTCCACGACCCCTGGCCGAGCGCCGCGGAGGCCGAGCACGAATACGGCATCCGGCTCATCGAGCAGCCCGCGGCCGCGCACTACGACGCCGTCATCCTCGCCGTCGCGCATCGCCAGTTCGTCGAGCTGGGCGCCGAGCGGATCCGCGCCTTCGGCAAGCCGGACGCCGTGCTCTACGACGTCAAGGCGGTGCTCCCGCGCGAAGCGGTCGATGCGCGGCTCTGAGCGCGACTCAATGTCAGGCATAAGACATATCCGTTCCCAAATTGACATGAGCCGTAGCGATGCTCAGTGAAATGGGCAGAAGACTCCGGTGCGGTTTTGGCGCCAATGTGTATGGTCAGGGCATAGTGATCCTGATCCAGCTCGTCGGGGTTCCGATTCTGCTTCATGCCTGGGGGCTGAAAATGTATGGCGAATGGCTGATTTTGTCTGCCATTCCCGTGTACCTGTCGATGACGGATCTGGGCTTCTCGAAGTCCGCTGGGAACGATATGGCCGCGCGCGGGGGGCGCGGTGACTTTGCAGGGATGCTGTGTGTTTTTCAAAGCCTTGCCATCCTAGTCTATTCCGTTGCTGCGCTAGGCATCATTCTAGCTGCCGTGCTACTAACAGCCCTGCCTCTTCATGAATGGCTTGACCTGTCACGATTGAGCGCCTCCGATGTCCGCTGGATCCTTTGGCTGTTGGCCGCCGAGGTGCTTGTCAAGCTCACCGATGGTGTCAGTCATGCTGGATATCGAGCTAATGGTGACTATGCTTTTCATACCAGCGTTTATTACACCACGTCCTTTGTTCAACAATCGTCTATATGGCTACTTGCGTCTCTCGGCTACACCCCCGTGGTTGCTGCTCTAAGTTCTTTACTTGTGCGCTGTATAGTGACACCATCCGTTGCTAGGATCTTGGTAGTACGTCATCCGCATCTAAGATTCGGTGTCACACACGCCAGCATGTCGGTGATTAAGGCGCTAGTCCGCCCCGCGCTTGCCAACCTTGCCATACCTCTTGCTCAAGCCACCAACACCCAGGGTTTTGTTCTTGTTATCGGCGCACTGCTTGGGCCGACCGCTGTGGTCATCTTCTCCACTCAGCGCACCCTCACCCGGCTGACGCTGCAAATGGTAATTTCAGTCTGCCAGGCCCTGGAGCCGGAACTCGCACGGGCTTGGGGCGCAGGCAACCAGGATCTCTTGCGACGGCTTTATGTGCGTGGCTTCGCTCTTGCCTTCTGGTTGGGATTCGCTAGCATGATAGCCTTGTATGCGATTGGCCCTTGGATCCTGGAGTTTTGGACGGGTGGACATGTCCATATGGACCACATCCTATTCAAGTGGCTGCTATTGTCCGCTTTCGTGTCCGTCTTATGGTATAGCGGACTTAACCTTCTCAGGGCGGTGAACCGCCATCTGCGCGCTGCTGTATGGTACGTAGGCGGCGCTCTTGTATCTATACTGCTTGCGGCGCTGTTACTACAAGTTTCAGGACGTCTTGCCAATGCTGGTCTAGCTTCGCTCTTCATGGACGGACTTATGGCAATATATCTTATCGGAGTCACAACCCGCTTCATTCAAATCTCTCCTTCGAGATTGTTGCTCACGGTTCTCGACCTGCCTAATCTCGTCAATGTATTTTTTGGCCGAGCTTTCCATGGAAACTGACTCAAGCGCTCGCTACCGCCAGCGCATCTACGCCAGCTATGTGAACGCCCGCAAAGAGCCGTTGGCTCCACGTACACTTGCAGGGCTTGAGACGCGTATGCCCTATTTACGGCATATGATTCGCCGATACCTACCAAGTGACCGGCGAGCAGCGATTCTGGAGCTTGGTTGCGGACATGGTGCACTCTTATATGCACTTCTGCAGGCTGGTTATACGCAAGCACGTGGAGTCGACGGGTCTGCCGAGCAAGTCGAGGCTGCGAAACAGCTAGGCGTAATTGGGATAACTCAGGGGGATGTAATGACAGCTTTGTCCGACACGGGGACAGCCTCAGTGGATGTTATTATTACCTTCGATTTCATCGAGCACTTGACCAAGTCGGAGCTGATCCCGTTCGTCGATGAGGTCCACCGGGTGCTTCGTCCCGGCGGCCGGTGGATCCTCCATGTTCCGAATGGAGAAAGTCCCCTTGCCGGGAAAATTCGCTATTCCGACTTCACTCACGAGCTTGCCTTTACGAGAACCTCGTTGACACAACTCTTGAAAGCTAGCGGCTTTTCGGATGTCGACTGCTTTGAGGACCGTCCAGTGCCTCACGGGCTCAGGAGCCTGATCCGGGCTATACTATGGCGGATTATCCGGATATTCTTGGTATTCTATATCGCGGTGGAGACAGGTGGAATCGATCGGAGAGCAGTCTTTTCGCAGAACATGCTAGCGGTAGCCCTGCGTTGACTGCTCCACTCTGCGTCTCCATCTTCTCGGTGGGTTTCGCTCGTTCAATTAGTAATGATTCAAAAATAAGCCGTACATATCAATTGCAGAAACCGTTGGCATCGACAACGTAATTCCATTGTCCGAGCCTTTCGTCATGGCAAATGAATCGATCCTTGATCTCGCGAAAGGTGTCAGAGCACCGACGCCCGATTTCATAGACTGTATCAAGGATGCAGGCAGTCACTCTCAGTCCTGTGTGGGTGCGCGTGCGCTCGACGGCTTTGAGAGCCGTTTCGGGCGCATCGAAGATCAGCCCCTGCCAGGTACGCTCGATGTGACAGAACAGCCGATGTTCGATTGGATTCCACTTCGATGTGTAGGGCGGATCTCAGTACAGTGCATTTCATATTAAGTTTTTGATTATAATGGCATCGTCTTGAGACTCTACCCCCAACGTTACGATGCCCGAAGCCCGCAC
>NZ_AONC01000108.1 GCF_000585215.1 Imhoffiella purpurea
TATACCTGTCTCATACAGGTTTTCGGCAGAGTTCCCTCGTGAACAGTCTGGCCCCATGGTAAGCTCCTCATGATGAACGACTACCGACTGAGCGATAAAGAGCTGGCTGAGCTACGTGCTGCCCACCGCAGGGTGCGCGAGATCCGCGAGGCGTACCGCATCAATGCGGTCATTTTGCTTGGTCAAGGTCGCGGGGTGAAGGACGTTGCCGATGCACTGCTGCTGGATCCTGACACGGTGCGCAGCTATTTCAAGCGCTACAAGAAAGGCGGTCTCGATGACCTGCTGTGCATGAGCTATGTGGGCAGCGAAGCGTTGCTCAACAGCAGTCAATTGCGTGCGCTGGATGCGCATCTGCAGAGCACCATCTACCAAACCGCCGCGGAGGTAGCCCGCTACGTCGAGCAGACCTGGGGCGTGCGCTACACGCCCAGCGGCATGACCGCACTGCTGCATCGCCTCGGTTACGCCTACAAGAAACCCACGTTGCTGCCGGGCAAAAATCCCTCGGTCGAGACCCAGAAGGCATTCGTCTCCAAATACGAGAATTTCAAGGAAAACAAGGCCGAGGAGGATGTGATCGTTTTCATGGATGCGGTGCATCCGCAGCACAATCCAGTGCTCGGCTGTGGCTGGATCAAGCGCGGGAAGCGCCAGGCGATCCAAAGCAACACTGGACGGCAACGGTTGAACATCAACGGTGCGATCAACCTCGAGACGCTGCAACTCACCTACCGCATGGACGACACCATCGACGCGATCTCGACGATCGCCTTGCTCAAACAGTTGGAGAGCGCCTATCCGGACGCTGAACGGATCATCGTGATTTGCGACAACGCCCGCTACTACAAAGCCCGGGTCGTGGCGAAATACTTGGAGACTTCCCGCGTTCAGCTCGAGCCATTACCGGCGTATAGCCCAAATCTCAACCTGATCGAGCGCTTCTGGAAGTTTTTCAAGAAGCAAGTGCTATACAACCGATATTACGAGCGGTTTGCCGAGTTTCGAACAGCCTGCAAAGAATTCTTTGCGGAGCTGGACCGCTATGCACCGCAGCTGCGTACGCTGCTTGCTGAGAACTTTCAGATTGTCGGTCATTGAGAGCCGAAATCCTGCATTCGCTAGGTATA
>NZ_AONC01000109.1 GCF_000585215.1 Imhoffiella purpurea
CCACCGGACGTTGGACTCAGTTCTGGGAGAAAATCGATCAATTTGGCGCTGAATGCTGCTGCTGAGGACATCATGCGGAGGCCGCACCCGATTCGATAATCGAGGCCGTGGAAGATAACGAACGAACCAAGCGATCTCATAATGCATGGCAAAGCGGCGAGCTGCTATCAAGGAATAGTCCTGAGTTAACCCATCGCATTCCACACAAGTCTGCAACTAACTGATTTATATAGAACACATTCCGGATCTTGTTTTATAAATTTCAACAACTTACCGATATGTGTGTTGTGGAGGAGCTATGCTCGATTCTGGTGTATGAGCGGGGACTGATAGAGCTTGAGCAGGCGGCGCACCGTTGCTGACAATGTGGTTGTCGAGACCCAAAGCAGCAACGAGAGAGGTGCGCCATGAGCGACGATACGAGTACGAGGGCAGGCAGTGCAAGAGGTGATCGGAGTGAGGCGCTGGCAGAGCTGGGACTGCCGCTGGAGGAGTTGGCGCGCCGCGGAGCGCGCGAGATCCTGCAGTGCGCCCTCGAGGCGGAGGTGGAGCAACTGCTCGAGGAGTTTGCCGGGGTGTCGCTGATGGATGGACGCCGGGCGGTGGTGCGCAACGGCCATCTGCCGGCGCGCGAAATCCTGACCACGGTGGGGCCGGTCGAGGTGCAGGTGCCGAAGGTGCGTGATCGCTCTGGCGGTGGCGTGAAGTTCAACTCGGCGCTGGTCCCGCCGTACATCCGCCGCAGTGCCCGAGTGGCCGCGGCACTGCCGTGGCTCTATCTGAAGGGGGTCTCCAGCGGCGACCTCGGAGAGGCGCTGGAGGTCTTGGTAGGCGAGGACGCCAAGGGGCTCTCCGCCGCCGCGTTGGGCCGGCTCAAGGCGGCGTGGGCCGAGGAGTACAAGGGCTGGACGGGGCGCTGTCTCGAAGGGCAGCAGTACGCCTACTGGTGGGTCGACGGCATCTACACGACGCTGCGCGAGAGCGATGATCCCAAGCTCTGTCTGCTGGTGATCATCGGCGTCAGGGCCGATGGCACCAAGGAATGGGTCGCCATCAGCGACGGACTGCGCGAATCCACCGAATCCTGGCTCGACGTGTTGCGCGACCTCAAGGCCCGAGGTCTGCAGGTGGGGCCGCGCCTGGCCGTCGGCGACGGGGCGCTGGGGTTCTGGAGCGCGGTCGATCAAGTCGGCCATGATCATAACCCTGGCCAAGACCGAGTGCGGATGTAGGTGATTAGGGTGACAAGAATTGGCAGGACCCTCTCCCGTGCGTACCC
>NZ_AONC01000110.1 GCF_000585215.1 Imhoffiella purpurea
GCGTCGTTTAGGTCGTGGTTTTGACTTTGCCATAGCGGAGCCCGTCTGTCTTCACGTCCCCAAGGGAGGAGGAGGGTCTGAACGCTTACGCTGGATCTTGACCAGTCAGTCGGCGCAAAGTGTTCCGAAAGCCGCCGCACGTTAAGTCCGGAAGCATCAGGATGCACTTCACTCGCGTAGGGCGTAATAGTGATAGCGTATTGCGCCGCATGATTGGTAGGCTGCTCGCCACAAGACACGACGACTGGCGCATGTCCCTCGCACATCGAGCCCTGTCTTTGAGCCATGAGTCTGCTGGGCCTGTGCCAACGTCCTTTCGGCGCAATACGCTGCGCTATTGCGCCCTACGAATCTGCGAGGAAACGGGCCTGGCAGTGCGCGGATGGGCGCCTGACTCGGACTCGATTCACGGAAATGCCTTGAACATGAACGATCGAACCGCCTTCGAGGCGCTGTGCGCCGATCTCGCCGAGCTGCGCCACGACCTGCACGCACATCCCGAGCTCGCCTTCCGCGAGGAGCGGACCTCGAACCTGGTCGCCGAGCGTCTCGCGGCCCTCGGACTGGAGGTCGACCGAGGCCTGGCCGGCACCGGGGTCGTGGGCACGCTGCGTCGCGGCGAGGGCGGGACCATCGGTCTGCGCGCGGACATGGACGCGCTGCCGCTGGACGAGCACACGGGGCTCGGATATGCCTCGCGCCAGCCGGGTCTGATGCATGCCTGCGGTCATGACGGGCACACGACCATGCTGCTCGGCGCCGCTACCTGGCTCGCGGAGCACGGCGGATTCAGCGGGACCTGTCACTTCATCTTCCAGCCCGCCGAGGAGAACCTGGCCGGCGGCAGGCGCATGGTCGACGAGGGGCTCTTCGAGCGCTTCCCGATGGACGCCGTCTTCGGTCTGCACAACTGGCCCGGGATCGAGGCCGGCTGCATGGGGGTGCGCTCGGGTCCGGTCATGGCCGCGGCCGACTTCTTCGAGCTGCGTATCTCGGGGACGGGCGGACATGCCGCCTATCCGCACCGGGCGCGCGACCCCATCGTCGCCGCGGCCCAGATCATCGGTGCCTGGCAGACCCTGGTCAGCCGATCCAGCGACCCGCTGGCGGCCGCCGTGCTCAGCGTCACCCGAATCCAGGGCGGAACCACCGAGAACGTGATCCCGGACCGGGTCACGCTCGGCGGAACCGTCCGCACCTTCGACGAATCGGTGCAGCAAAACATCGAGCAGGGCATGCGGCGCATGGCCGAGGGGATCGCGACCGCCCACGGCGTCGAGGTCGATCTGGACTACCAGCGGCGCTACCGCTCGACGGTCAACGACGCAGAAGCGGCAGCCGTGGCGCTGAAGGCCATGGAGCGCACGGTCGGTCCCGAGCGGATCGTCCGCGACCTGCCGCCGACCATGGGGGCCGAGGACTTCGGCTGGATGCTCGCCGCCTGTCCCGGGGCCTACGTCATGCTCGGCAACGGCACCCAGGGCGCCCACGGACGTGCACTGCACAACCCGGGCTACGACTTCAACGACGGCGTGATCGGCATCGGCGTCCGCTACTGGGTGGAGCTGGTCCACGGCACCCTGCGCGAGGAAGCAGCGACGGATCGGCCCATGCACCGCTGACCGAGGAACGGCGCAGCCTCTCCCGGAATCCAGCCGGAGCTCAACGGGGGAAGAGGTCGGCCACCTCGACTCGGACATCGACGCCCTGGATGGATATGCCGAGCGCGCCCTCGCCGACCGAATGGAGCTGCCGATAGCGGCCGGCGAACGCATTGGGATCACGATACGCGTGCAAGGCGCGGCTCGGGATGTCGACCACCCAGTAGAGACGGATGCCGACATGGGCGTATTTGGCGAGCTTGACCCCGGTATCGGCGGCGAGGCTGGAGTCCGCGACCTCGACGACCAGCAGCACGTCCTCGCCAGTGGGGTTGGATTCGGCATAGCGGTCGGCACGCTGGCGCAGCACCATGAGGTCGGGATAGACCTCGGTGCCGTCGTCCAGAACCAGAGGGCCCTGAACGCTGACAATGGCCTTGCCCGAAAGCAGCGGCGCCAGAATCATGTTCAGGGTATTGGTTGCACTGTTGTGCAAGGGTCCGATCGGCGACATGTCTCGCATCTCCCCGTCGATCAGCTCGACGCGATCGCCGTCTGCGAAGACGCCTGCGTCGATCATCTGGTGGAACCGATCCACGCTGACGCGGTGAATGGGGTTATGAAGATCCAGGGCTTCCATCGCGGGATACCTGCTGTGTCTCGTTGCTTGAGACTAGGCTAGCAGAGTCGCATGCGGGATGGGGACGAGCCCTGCCGATCGGCCGATCCGGTTTGGCGTCGGATCGGGCTTACAGGCACAATGCGTCCCTTTTCCGACCCGCTAGGCCATGTCCCGATCACGCATCCGCCTCATCACCTTCGACCTGGACGACACCCTCTGGCCCTGTCTGCCGGCGATCCAGGCGGCGGAACAGGTGCTCCACGGCTGGCTGCGGGACAAGGCGCCCCGGCTCGCCGAGGCGCACGACATCGAGAGCATGCGCGCGCATCGCCGCACGGTCATGGAGTCGATGCCCGAGATCGCGCACGACCTGGGGCTGGTACGGCACCGTTCGCTGATCCAGCTGCTGGAGTCCTTCGATTACCCGGCCGATCTGGCCGACGCGGCGGTCTCGCTCTTCCTGGAGCACCGTAGCCGGGTCGAACCCTATCCGGACGCCCTGCCCGTGCTGCGCGCGCTGGCACCGGACTACCGACTGGTCAGCCTCACCAACGGCAACGCCGATGTCGAGGTGACGAGTCTGCGCGGGATCTTCGCCCACAATCTCACGGCGGCCGGGATCGGCGCGGCCAAGCCGGATCCGGCCATGTTCCGCCGGGCGCTCGAACTCACCGGCTGCGACACCGACGAATGCCTGCACCTGGGCGACGACCCCTGGACCGACGTGGAGGCGGCGCGCGCGTTCGGCATCCCCGCGATCTGGGTCAACCGCACCGGCCGCGACTGGCCGGAGACGCTCGAACCGCCGTCGCTGACGGTGACGCATCTGTATGAACTGACCGCCTGGCTGAAGGACGGTCGTACCGGAGACGATGATGGAATTTGATCTGGTTGGGCAGGATGGTCTGGCGCGCCGGGGCCGTCTGCGCTTCGCGCGCGGGACGGTCGAGACCCCCGCCTTCATGCCCGTGGGCACCTACGGCACCGTGAAGGCCATGACGCCCGAGGAACTGCTGGAGGTCGGCGCCGAGATCGTACTCGGCAATACCTTCCATCTGATGCTGCGACCCGGAACCGAGATCATCCGCAAACTCGGCGACCTGCACGACTTCATGCACTGGGAGAAACCCATCCTGACCGACTCGGGCGGCTTCCAGGTCTTCAGTCTGGGCGATTTGCGCAAGATCACCGAGGAGGGCGTCCATTTCCAGTCGCCGGTCGACGGCGGCAAGGTCTTCCTCAGCCCGGAGGTCTCGATGCGGGTCCAGCGCGAGCTGGGATCGGACATCGTCATGATCTTCGACGAATGCACCCCCTATCCCGCCGACGAGGACCAGGCGCGCGCCTCCATGGAGCTGTCGCTGCGCTGGGCGGCGCGTTCGCGCGAGGCCCATGGCGACAATCCCTCGGCCCTGTTCGGCATCGTCCAGGGCGGCATGCACGAGGGTCCGCGCGCCGAGTCGCTGGAAGGTCTGACGCGGATCGGCTTCGACGGCTATGCCATCGGCGGGCTCTCGGTCGGCGAACCGGAGGCGGACCGGCTGCGGGTGCTGGACTTCCTCGCGGACAAGATGCCCACCGACCGGCCGCGCTATCTCATGGGGGTCGGGACCCCGGAGGACATCGTCGCGGCGGTCCAGCGCGGCATCGACATGTTCGACTGCGTCATGCCGACCCGCAACGCCCGCAACGGCTATCTCTTCACCCACCAGGGCATCGTCAAGATCCGCAACGCCGCCAACCGCTATGACGAAGGCCCGCTCGATCCCCGGTGCGACTGCTACACCTGCCGACACTACAGCCGGGCCTATCTGCATCATCTGGACAAGTGCAAGGAGATCCTGGGCGCGCGTCTGGCGACCATCCACAACCTGCACTATTACCAGACCCTGATGCGCGGCCTGCGCGAGGCCATCGCCGCCGGCCGGCTCGACGCATTCGTCGCTGATTTCAGGGAACATTACCGCTCGCGCCGTCCGGGTTGACGAACCTTTCGCCGAGAATGGGTTCTTACTCGCGACCGACCTTGTGCGATAATCCGCGGCCACGTCGTTCGCGGCGGACGCGCCGGCCGACGACGGAGCGCTATTCATGCAACTGGATCCGCTTCAGAGATCCTTTCACCACTAGGGAAGAGATATGAGCTTTTTCATCTCCGACGCCCTCGCCCAGGGCGACCCGGCGGCTGCCGCCGGCGACCCCTTCATGGCACTGCTGCCGCTGGTGCTGTTCGCGGTCGTCTTCTATTTCCTCTTGATCCGCCCCCAGGCCAAGCGCCAGAAGGAGCATCGCAAGATGATCGAGGCGCTGGCCAAGGGTGACGAGATCACCACGGTCGGCGGCGTCGCCGGTCGCGTCCTCGACCTCGGCGAGAACTTCATCCTGGTCGAGATCGCCGACGGCGTGCAGATCAAGGTGCGCCGGATGGCGGTCGAGGCCGTACTGCCGAAGGGTACCCTGAAGGAACTCTGAATCACCGGCAGAGACGGCACGAACATGGCTCGGCGGCCTCAGGCATCCGAGCCGTTTCATTTGCGCTGCCGCTCTATCTCCAATGAGGTCGCGGCCACCGCTCATCGGCGGTCGTCCCCAAGTCCCCTCCCCGCCTTTCCTCCAGGCTGTCGCGACCAGCGATGTTGAGATTGGAACTGCAATGAACCGATATCCCTTGTGGAAGAACCTGCTCATCCTGAGCGTGATCCTGCTGGGCCTGCTGCTGGCCCTGCCCAACCTCTACCCTCAGGACCCATCGATCGAGATCAGTGCCGCGCGCGGCGCCTCCGTCACCGACTCGAGCATCGGCGAGATCAGCGCGGCGCTCGAGAACGCCAAGGTCCCCTTCAAGGGGATCGAGCCCCGCGAGGGAGAGAAGCTGCTGGTACGCTTCGCCACCCCGGGCCAGCAGCTGAAGGGCCAGGAGACGATCGACCGCACCCTCGCCGAGCGCTACCGCACCGCGCTCACCCAGGTCGCCGACCTGCCCGGCTGGATGCGTGCCCTGAGCATGAATCAGATGGCCCTGGGACTCGACCTGCGCGGCGGCATCCACGTCGTCATCGACGTCGACATGGAGGCCGCGCTGGATCAGGCGCTCGAACGCTACATCGGCGACCTGCGCTCCCAGCTGCGCGAGGCCAAGGTCCGCTATCTGACCATCCTGCGCGACGGCACCGAAATCACCCTCAAGTTCTCGGACGCCGAGAACCGCGACAAGGCCGAGAAGGTGCTGAACCGCGAGTTCCGCAACCTGCAGCTGCAGTCGAGCGAGAGCGACGGCAACTTCCAGATCGATGCCAGTCTGCCCGAGACCGAGCAGAAGGAGATCAAGGACTTCGCCCTGCAGCAGAACATCACCACGCTGCGCAACCGCGTCAACGCCCTGGGCGTCGCCGAGCCGAGCATCGCGCGCCAGGGCGACCGGCGCATCGTCGTCGAGCTCCCGGGCGCCCAGGATCCGGGACGTCTGAAGGAGATCCTCGGCGCCACGGCGACCCTGGAATACCGCCTGGTCGACACCGAGGGCAGCGTCGCCGACGCGGTCGCCGGACGGGTTCCGGTCGGCAGCAAGCTCTATTACGAGCGTGACGGAACCCCGATCCTGCTCAAGCGCCGCGTCATCGTCACCGGCGACCAGATCACCGACGCCTCGGCCGGCTTCGACAGCCAGAGCGGCACCCCGGCGGTCTTCGTCAACCTGGACGGCCAGGGCGCGCGCCGCATGCGCAACGTCACCACCGAGAACGTCGGGAAGCCGATGGCGGTCGTCTTCATCGAGAACCGCACCACCACGCGCATGGTCGACGGCGAGCCGGTCAAGACCACTCGCAAGGTCGAGGAGGTCATCAGCGTCGCCAGCATCCGCGAGCCCTTCGGCCGCCGCTTCCAGACCACGGGTCTCGACAGCAGCGAGGAGGCCCACAATACCGCCCTGCTGCTGCGCTCGGGCGCCCTGGCCGCACCCATCGAGATCGTCGAGGAACGCACCATCGGTCCCAGCCTGGGTCAGGACAACATCGACCAGGGCTTCTTCTCGGTCATGGTGGGTCTAGCCCTGGTGGTCGGATTCATGGCCCTCTACTACCGCATGTTCGGCCTGATCGCCGACCTGGTGCTGGTGGTCAACCTGGTGATGATCGTCGCCGTCCTCTCGATGCTCCAGGCCACCCTGACGCTGCCCGGCATCGCCGGTATCGTGCTCACGGTCGGCATGGCGGTGGACGCCAACGTACTCATCTTCGAGCGTATCCGCGAGGAGATCCGCAACGGCAACTCGCCCCAGGCGAGCATCCACGCCGGCTACGACAAGGCCCTATCGACCATCGTCGACGCCAACGTGACCACGCTCATCGCCGCCGTGGTGCTCTTCAGCTTCGGCACGGGTCCGGTCAAGGGCTTCGCCGTGACGCTCTTCATCGGCATCGTCACCTCCATGTTCACCGCCATCCTCGGCTCGCGCGCCCTGGTCAACCTCGTCTATGGCGGCAAACGCCTCGACAAGCTGGCCATCTAGGGGGAAATCGCCATGACATCGAAACGCAACACCAACGCGAAGCGAACCATCAACGACTTCGACATCAACTTCATGGGCCGGCGCAAGCTGGCGGCCATCCTGTCGGGAACGGCCCTGGTCGTCGCCCTGCTGTCGATCCTCATCCGCGGATTCGACTTCGGGCTCGACTTCACCGGAGGCACGGTGATCGAGGTCGGCTATCAGGAGCCGGCCGAGCTGAGCGAGGTGCGCCAGTCGCTGGAATCGCAGGGCTTCCCCGGCGCGACCATCCAGTACTTCGGATCCAACCGCGACATCCTCATCCGTCTCATGCCTCAAGCGGAGGAGGAATCGAGCGCCGAGCTGAGCAACCGGGTGTTCCGTGCCCTCAGTCAGGACGCGAAGGGAGAGGTCGAACTGCGACGGGTGGAATACGTGGGACCGCAGGTCGGCGAGGAGCTGCGCGAGCAGGGCGGACTGGCGGTCCTCTTCTCGCTCATCGGCATCCTCATCTACGTAGCGCTGCGATTCGAGTGGCGCTTCGCGGTGGGGGCCGTGGCCGCGCTCGTCCACGACGTGCTCTTCACCGTCGGCGTCTTCTCGATCTTCCAGATCCAGTTCGACCTGACGGTGCTCGCGGCGGTGCTGGCGGTCATCGGCTACTCGCTGAACGACACCATCGTCATCTTCGACCGCATCCGCGAGAACTTCCGCCGCATGCGCAAGGGCACGGTCATGGAGATCACCAACAACTCGATCAACCAGACCCTCTCGCGCACCATCGTCACCTCGGGAACCACATTGCTGGTGCTGTTCGCCCTCTATCTGTTCGGCGGCGAGGCGATCAGCGGCTTCTCCCTGGCCCTGATCGTCGGCATCTTCGTCGGTACCTACTCCACCATCTACGTGGCGACCGCCATCGTCATCTGGCTGGGACTGAGCAAGGCCGACCTGATACCCGTGCCGGTCAAGAAGGAAGGCGCCGAGCTGAACTCCATGCCATAGCCAGCCGCCAGCCGCCAGCCGCCAGCCGCCAGCCGCCAGCCGCCAGCCGCCAGCCGCCAGCCGCCAGCCGCCAGCCGCCAGCCGCCAGCCGCC
>NZ_AONC01000111.1 GCF_000585215.1 Imhoffiella purpurea
GAGCCGATCCGCCGCAGCGGCGGCTTCGTCTCGGACGTGATCGGGGACGCCTGTCTGGGGCTCTGGATCGCGGCGGGCGCGGGCGGGATGGCGCGCGAACGAGGACGCGCCTGCGCGGCGGCCCTCGAGATCCTCGCGGCGGTCGAGTCCTTCAACGCCGCACGGCCGGACGGCGGCATCCCCATCCGCATCGGTCTGCATTTCGGCGAGGTCTGTCTGGGCGACGTGGGCGCCGGCGAGCACTTCGAATACCGGGCGGTCGGAGACGTGGTCAACACCGCCACGCGCATCGAGCAGGCGAGCAAGCGGCTCGGCACCCGGATCCTGGTGTCGGGGGAGGTTCGGGAGGGTTTGGAGGGATTCGCGATCCGCGATCTCGGATGGTTCGGGCTCGCCGGGAAACGGACCCCGGTCCATCTCTACGAGCTCATGGGGCGGGCGGACGACGGCGACGGGGAGATCCGGGATCTGATACGCGACTTCGAGGACGCCCTGGCCGCCATGCAGCAAGGGGACTGGACGCGGGCCGGCGAGGGGTTCGAGACGCTCGCGCGCCGCCGGGACGACGGACCCTCGCGCTTCTTCGCCGGGCTCTGCGCGGATTCGGGTCAGCGCCCGCCGCTGGTGGACGGCATCCGTGTGGTTCGTTTCGATGCCAAATAGGGCTTGTTCGTCCGTGAATCCCCGTGCTCGGCGGTCAGCCGGCCCTGGTCACGTGGCAATCGTAGATGTTGGCGCCCGCCGCGAAGCTGCCGACACCATTCCAGTCGTCGTCGATGGCAAAGCTCGCCTTGAACGTGGTCAAGTAGCATCCGGTTTCCGGGGGCGGGACGCTGACCGTCGCACGGCCTTCCATCCCGACCACCCGGGTCATCGACTTCAACCCGGTCTTGTAGAGGTTCCCGGAGGCGTTGGCCGAGAAGTGCGAACCCTGGAGTATCCCCAGGCGCATCAAACCTTCGGCCCGTCCGTTTAGGGTGCCGCGCTTCGGATTCACCGCAAGCTGAAGCGTCATCGAGCCGGCGCCAGCGATTTCCGGTCTGAAGTCGAGCTTGACGAGATAGAACTCAGTTTCCATTGCCTTCACCCCATACCTGGATATCCAAGGTATGCGTTAAGAATATTGATGGCCCTTACTATTCTCGTCGGTGTGGAATGCCGCGACTGGCCACTTTTCTTGCGGCCGGATCCCGAATATTCGACGAACCGGAATCCGTCCGAGCGGGGAACGGACGTCTCGGCGAGGCTTTGCGCCGAGCGATGACGTCCGTCACTGCCGATCCGGCACGGATTTGCGCTGGACGAGGGGGATGCGGTGCCGGTCGGCTATCATGCCTCTTCCGGTATCCTGATGTGAGATCTCCAAGGATTCGATGCCCATGTCCGAACCCACGACCCTGCAGATGGTGGCCAGCAAGGAGCTCGGCGGAGCCGAGCGCTGGTTCATCCGTTTCTGCGCGGCGCTCGCCGAGCGCGGCGCGCCGGCCGAGTTGGCGATCCGTGCCGGGAGTGCGCTGGACGGGCTCGACCTCGGTGGGCTGCCGATCCATCGTCTGCCCTTCCGCACCACCTGGGATCCCTGGTCGCGCCATGCGGTGGACCGGCTGATCCGCCGGATCCGGCCGGACGTCGTCCAGACCTACATGGGGCGCGCGACCCGGCTCACCCGTCTGCCCGAGCGGGGCGGGCCGGTCCATGTCTCGCGACTCGGCGGCTATTACGCACTCGGCCCCTACCGTCACGCCCATGCCTGGATCGGCAACACCAAGGGTCTGTGCGACTGGATGGTGCGCCAGGGTCTGCCGGCCGGGCGGGTCCATCACATCTACAACTTCGCCGATCCGGCGCGTCCGGTGCCCCCGGAGCGGGTCGCTGAGTGCCGGGCCGCGCATGGCGTTCCCGAGGACGCATGGGTGTTGGCGACGCTCGGTCGGCTGGTCCCGGTGAAGGGGCATCGCCATTTGGTCGAGGCCATGTCGCGTCTGCCCGCGACCCTCGCTGGACGGCCGCTGCGTCTGCTCATGGTCGGGGACGGTCCGCTCGGCCCCGAGCTGCGGCGCCAGTCCGAGCAGCTCGGCCAGCAGGACCGCATCCTCTGGACTGGCTGGCAGCGCGATCCGGCGCCCTATCTGCAGATGTCCGACCTGATCGTCTTCCCCTCGCTGGATGCCGAGACCCTGGGCAACGTCATCCTGGAGGCCTGGGCCTGGGAGCGTCCGCTGGTCACCGCCAGCTTCCGCGGCGCGCGCGAGCTGGCCCGTCACGGCGAGGACGCCTGGTGCGTGCCCTGCGAGGACGCGCCCGCCCTGGCCCAGGGCATCGAGCGGACGCTGTCCGATCCGTCGCTGATGCGTGCCATGACCGAGCGCGGCCGCGAGCGGGTCGAGCGCGAGTTCGGCCGCGAGGCCATCATGACGCAGTATGGGGAGCTGTATCGGTCGCTGGCGGGCTGAGGGCGGGGATTGGGGCTGTCCCCGTGCAGGGTGTAGCATGCCGAGCCATGTGACAACGCGCTGCACGGCCGCCATCAGCCCTCCTCAGCTGGGGGCTGGCGGCCGGAAGCCGACAGCTCAAACGAGTGAAATCATGATCATCGGACTGGATGTCGGGGGCACCCACACCGACGTCGTTCTGCTCGACCCCAGTGGTCCGGTCGAGCGGACCAAGGTGCCCACCGACGAGACCGACCTCTTCCGTTCCATCCTTTCCGGGCTCGACCGCATCCTCGATGGCCGCGATCCGGGCGGCATCGAGCGCATCGTCCTCAGCACCACGCTGACCACCAACGCCATCGTCCGCGACCGGGTCGAGCCGGCCGGGGTGCTGGTCTGCGCCGGCCCCGGGATGGATCCGGAGCTCTTTCGCGCCGGTCCGCACTACCATCGGGTCTCGGGCGCCATGGATCATCGCGGCCGCGAGATCCAGCCGCTCGACCAGGACCAGATCCGTACCCTCGCCGTGCGTCTCGGCGAGCAGGGCATCCGTCACGTCGCCGTGGTCGGCAAGTTCTCCAGCCGCAATCCGGCCCACGAGACGCGGATCGCCGAACTGATCGCGCCTTATGTCGAGCGCGTCTTCATGGGGCATCGGACCTCGGGAAATCTCAACTTTCCGCGCCGCATCGCCACCGCCTTCCTCGACGCCTCCGTCTATCCGATCCATCGCGCCTTCTTCGAGGCGGTCGGCGCCGCGCTGCGCGAGAAGGGGCTGACCGCGCCGGTCCACGTCATGAAGGCCGACGGCGGCACCATGAGCCTGGAGGCCTCGATCGAGTCTCCGGGTCAGACGCTCCTCTCGGGACCGGCGGCCAGCATCATGGGCGCCCTCCCGGCCGCCTGCACCGACGAGGATGTCGTGGTGCTCGACATCGGCGGGACCACCACCGACATCGCCGTCCTGGTCGGCGGCGTCCCGCTGCTGCAGCCGCTCGGCATCGAGATCGGCCCCTTCAAGACCCTGATCCGCTCGCTCGAGACCCGGTCGATCGGCATCGGCGGCGACAGCCATGTCCGGGTTCGGGAGGGACGTCTGGAGATCGGTCCGGACCGCGGCGGTCCGCCGCGCGCCCTGGGCGGTCCCGAGGTCACGCCGACCGACGCCTTCGTAGCGCTTGGCGAGCTGGAGTCCGGTGATCCGGCGCTGGCGCGTGCGGGGATCGCCGAGATCGGGGCGGCGCTCGGACTGGACGAGCGATCCGCCGCGCAATCCATCGTCGAGATCGCCTGCGAGCGCATCCTGGCCGCGGTGGACCGGATGTTGGCGCGGATCGACGGCCAGCCCGTCTACACCGTCCACGAGATGCTGGAGGGGTATCGCGTCCGGCCCGCGCGCATCCTGGTGCTGGGCGGCCCGGCCGAGCGCTTCGCGCCCCATCTGGCCGCGCAGGCGCGCCTGCCGGTGTCCCTGGTGCCCGACTGGGGCGTGGCCAACGCCATCGGTGCCGCCATGGCCCGCACCACCTGCGAGGTCGGTCTGGTGGCCGACACCGAGCGCGGTCTGGTGAGCCTCTCGAACGGCGACGCCCAGTGGCGCTGCGACCGCCGCTATACGCGCGAGGATGCGCTGCGCCAGGCCGGCGAGGCCCTGCGCGCCCTGGCCCTCGCGTCCGGCGCGGATGCCGAGGACATGGACATGGAGGTGACCGAGGATCTCCAATTCAACATCGTCAATGGCTTCTCGACCACCGGGCGCAACATCCGGATCGGTCTGCAGATCAAGCCCGGTCTCATCCGCGGCTACCGGCCGTCCACCAGCACCCCTCGGAGCGACCCATGCTGAAGGCATCCCACAAGACCGGACTGGTCTTCTTCCCGGCCTTCGACTGGGCCATCGGCCCGACCCATCCCGAGCGCGAGGAGCGTCTGCTCTACACGCGCGACCAGGTGTTCGAGGAGGGCATCCTGGACGTCGAGGGGATCCGCGAATACCGCCCCGAGCTGGCGAGCGTCGAGGACGTCCAGCGCGTCCATTTCTGCGTGCCGGACGTCGACTCGGCCATGACCGAGTCGCACTACATCAGCGCCGGCGGGGCCATGACCATCGGCCGCGCAGTGCTCGACGGCGAGATCGAGCGCGGCTTCGCCCTGGTCCGTCCGCCCGGTCATCACGCCATGCGCATGGTCCACGGCGGTCGCGGCTTCTGCAACGTCAACAACGAGGCCATCATGATCGAGGCCCTGCGCCGGCGCTACGGCATCCGCAGGGTCGCGATCGTCGACACCGACTGCCACCACGGCGACGGCACCCAGGACATCTACTGGCACGATCCGGACACCCTCTTCATCTCCATCCACCAGGACGGACGCACCCTCTACCCGGGCTCGGGCTTCCCCGAGGAGCAGGGCGGACCCAATGCGCTCGGGACCACCATCAACATCCCGTTGCCGCCCAACACCTCGGACGCAGGCTATCTGGAGATCGTCCGCGACACGGTGCTGCCGATCCTGGAGGAGTTCGAGCCCGAGCTGATCGTCAACTCGGCCGGTCAGGACAATCACTTCAGCGATCCCCTGACCAACATGAACTTCACCGCCCGGGGCTACGCCGAGCTGACGACCCTGCTCAAGCCGCACATCGCGGTGCTGGAGGGAGGCTATTCGATCGAGGGCGCGCTGCCCTATGTCAACATGGGCATCATTCTGGCGATGGCCGGTCTGGACTACGGTCAGGTGATCGAGCCCGATCTGTGTCCCGAGTCCATCGCCCAGTCCCCGGAGGTTGGCGACTATGTGCGCCGTCTGGGCGAGCTCACCCGGCGCAACTGGCGCGAGCGTCACGACCGCATGGCCGCCCTGCGCGCCAACGGCCAGAGGCTCCAGCGCCGTAGCCGCCGGATCCATTACGACACCTCGGGTATCTCGGAGCGTCAGGAGGAGACGGTGCGTCTGTGCGAGCGCTGCGGCGGCGCCCTGCGGATCGAGTCGACCGCCGACCAGGGCTGGCCGGTGCTCGCCGTGCATATCCCGCCGCATGCCTGCGAGGACTGCCGCCGGACCGGACGCGACTGGTTCGAGGAGGGCAAGCGCGGGCGTTTCGGGCGGGTCTTCCTCCAGGATCGGCCCGAGGACCGTTTCGAGATCGCCTGAACCTGCCTACCTCGCGCCGAGTGCGCGGGTCTTCATCGGCTCCTCAGCGCCCCTCCATTTGAGACAGGATGCAGTCCAGGGCGCGCTGGTTGGTGCCGGTCGGATAGAAGGCGTCGATATCGCTGGAGAATGTTGCCGCGTCGATCTCTCCCGCTGAGAGCTTGCTGGCCTCGTCGACGAAATAGACGTCGTTGCTCTCGACGCCCAGCAGATAGTCGATCGGCTGATCTCCGATGTTGAGCTTGCCGCAATTGGCGGCGACGCGGTCGAGGAAGGCGTTCGACCGGCCTCCTTCTGGTGCGACCAGGTCGCCTCCGCAGCCCGGAAGCGTCAGAGCGACGAATGCGAGCGCGAATAGAGGGTTCTTGATGTACTGCATGACGTATCCTCGTTTCTGTGGTTGCTGGACGACCTATAAGGAGTAGGTCTGGATCCTCTGAAGACCTATGTCTAGTATCTCCTGAGGGAGCTCGGTGCCCCGGCGTGATGAGTCGGCCGCGACGTTCGGTAGATCGTGAGATCCCGGGTCCGTGCGGGTATGGGGTCGATCGAGCTATACTCGTCGGCGCCCGTCTCGGGGAAGCGCGTCATTCGGGCGCGTTTCGGTCCAATGCCTGCGGGATTTCGGGTCCATGGCCTGCGTTCCCCTGCGTCTTCCTCGCCGCTCGGCATTTCAGGAACGGGAAACCTATCGCGGCATGCTATCCAAGATGGCCCACAACTGGAGGTTCGTCCGCAGACGTTTCGGCGTCTTCCTGACCTTTTCGCTGCTGGTCCTTCTGGTCCTCGGCGCCTATTTCTTCAACCGCATCTTCATCAACATCTATCCCGGCGAGGCCGGGGTGCTCTGGGAACGCCTGGGTGGCGGCACCGACATGCAGCACATCTATAGGGAAGGGCTGCACATCATCTTTCCCTGGGACAAGATGTACGTCTACGATACCCGCATCCAGCACCGTCCCTTCGCGTTCAAGGCACTCTCCAAGGACGGTCTGCCGATCGACTTCGAGGTTTCGGTCCGCTACTTCCCCGACCGCAATCATCTGCCTCAACTCCACAAGACCGTGGGCCCGGACTATGTCGACAAGGTGGTTCAGCCCGAGGTTCAGGCACACCTTCGCAAGGTAGTGGCCAACTATCTGCCCGACGAGATCTACACCTCGGAAGGCTATCTGCTGCAGATCATCATGCAGGGGGCCATAGGCGCCTTCGCCGAGCACTATATCGTCCTCGACGACCTGCTCATTCGCCGCA
Organism: Imhoffiella purpurea; assembly: GCF_000585215.1. Taxonomy (GTDB): domain Bacteria; phylum Pseudomonadota; class Gammaproteobacteria; order Chromatiales; family Chromatiaceae; genus Imhoffiella; species Imhoffiella purpurea. The sequence goes on from NZ_AONC01000111.1 coordinate 6,840, forward strand.
TGATCCTGCCGAAGAGCATCGTCGAGGCCATCGAGCGCAAGCTGGCCCAGGAGCAGTATGTCCAGGAGTACGACTACCGCATCCAGCGCGAGGCCAAGGAGGCCGTGCGCAAGGCCATCGAGGCCGAGGGGATCAAGCGCTTCCAGGACATCGTCAAGTCCAGCGACTTCTTCGAGAAATATCTGCAGTACAAGGGGATAGACGCTACCCTGAATCTGGCCAGCTCCAACAACTCCAAGGTCGTGGTGGTCGGCGGCGGGGAGGGCGGCCTGCCCCTGATCATGAACATGGATCCCCCGGGGCGCGCGGCGTCGGCCGAGCCCGCCGCCAGCGACGAGGATCGCCCCGTCGAGAGCGCCGCCCCGTCACCCTCGGACCCGATACTTCCGCCCGGCGTCGAACCGAACGCGCCCTTTGTCGACCGGATCCTGCAGTATCTGGGCGAGATGGACATCGGCCTGCCGGATCAGACCCCTGCCGAGTCCTCAGGCGGGAAGTGACCGGAAATGCCGAATCCGTTCCTCAAGCGGTTCGTCCTGCTGTCGCTCCTGTGCGGCCTCTTCCTGGGCGGATGCAACGAGACCGATCTGGTGGGAGAGTTGGACGGCGAGGATTGGAGCGAGGGCCTGAACCTGCCCGAGGCCGATTTCACCCCGGCGGAGCGGCTGGAGGTGGTCACCTGGACCGACTATATCCCCGACGACGTCTTCGCGCTCTTCGAGAAGACCTATGGGACCCGGGTCGAGCCGACCCTGGTCGGCAGCAACGAGGACATGCTCGAACGCTTCGAAAAGAAGCCCGGGCGTTTCGACGTGCTCACTGCCAGCGACTACATGGTCGCCGTCATGATCGGCAAGGGGCTGCTTCATGGCATCGACCATGCCCACTTCTCCAACGTGCAGAGCCTCGACGAGGACATGCTCAGGGTCTGGTACGACCGGGGTTTGAGGCACAGCATCCCCCTGTTCCGCATCAGCCTGGGGGTGGCCTTCAACATCAAGTACGTCAGCGGGATTCCCAGGAGCTGGGACTATCTCCATGAGCAGGTGCGCAACGAGTATCTGGCCTTCCGCTTCGGGATCGTCGGCGAAATGCGCTTCGCCATGGGCATGGCCCTGATTCTCGACGGCCACTCGCCCAACAGCCGGGACCCGGCCGAGATCGCCGCCGCTGGGGATCGGCTGGTCCATGCCGTGGAACACTACGGGATGACCCTGTTCGGCGCCGACGCCGGCGATCGGGCGCTCGCGGACAACGATGTGCTCCTGGCCCTGACCTGGAACGGTCTGGGCGCCGAGGTGCTGAAGAAGAATACCGATATCCGCTTCCTGCTCCCCGAGGGCCAGGTCCTGGTCGCCTACGACAACCTCGTGATCGCAGCCGAGAGCCGGCGAGTCCGGACCGCCGAGCTCTTCATCGACTTTCTCCTCACCCCGCAGGTCATGGCCCATGTGACCAACTACAACCATTTCCCCAACAGCAACTCGCTGTCGATGCCCTTCGTCGAGCCCATCGTGCGCAACGGTCCGGGCTATCTCCTCCCGGACGAGGAGAACCGCCAGTTCCTCCAGGACGTGGGCGAGAGCATCCGGTATTACGAGGCGGCCTGGAAGCGGGTCCTGGAGGCCGATCCCTTGCCCTCGCTGGTCAAGCTGCCGCTGCCAAGGGATGGCTTTTTCCGGGGCGGTACTGCGCCCATCGACTTCGCCAAGGATCTGAAACGGCAAGAGGGGCTGTCCGGGGCGGGCTGCGACCCATGAGACGCTACTTCGAATTCGTCAGGGCCGAGGCGGGCCGGATCGACCGGCTCACGGTTCTCATGACCGCCGTGGCCGGCATCGCCAACGGACTGGCCGTGGCCACCGCCATCCATACCGCGGAAAAGCTCCAGCCGGGCAGCCTGCATTTCCGCGAGCTGCTGCTTTTCGTCTCGCTCATGGCGCTCTTCGTCTACTGCAAGCGCTATTCGATGAACGAAAGCACCCGGATGATGGAGGGCGTGGTCCGGACCCTGCGTCTGCGGATCCTGGGCAAGCTCCGCACGACCGGGCTGCTCGGACAGGAGGGGATCGACAAGGGCATCTTCTATTCCTCCCTGACCGCGGACACCAGCACCATCTCGACCTCCACGGTCACAGCCGTCAATGCCGTCTCCTCGTCGATCATGCTCGTCTTCATCCTCCTCTACATCGCGGTGATGTCGACCAAGGCCCTGGTCATCAGCTGCGGCATCATCGGTCTGCTGATCTTCTTCTATCTGGGCAACGAGAAGCGCATCTCCAGCGCCCTGGTCAAGTCCTCGGTCTCCGAGAACCGGTTCATGAACAACCTGGGCGGGCTGCTCGCCGGCTTCAAGGAGCTCAAGATGAACCGGCGCAAGTACGACGACTTCAGCCGCGAGGAGCTCGAAGGGGTCATCGACGACTCCGCCGAGCTCAAAACCGATGCCGGCCTGGGCCTCAACGTCACCATTCTGATCGCCCAGACCTTTCTGCTGATCGCCATCGGCGGCATCCTCTTCCTGCTGCCCCAGTTCGACAGCTCCGACATCTCCATCATCCCCAAGCTCATCGCCCTGCTGCTCTTCGCGTCCGGCCCCATCGGCGACTTCGCCATGGCCATTCCGGCCATCTCCCGCGCCGAGGCCGCGATCGACAACATCCGCGCCCTGGAGCGGCTCATCGATCAGGGCCAGAGCCGCAACGAGACCATCTGCGAGCGCCAGCCGATCGAGCCGCTCTCCTGGGGCACCATCCGTCTGGACGACATCCATTTCCAGTTTCCGCTCAGGGAGGGTGGGCGCCCCTTCAGCATCGGCCCCATGGATCTCATCTTCCACAAGGGCGAGATCACCTTCATCGTCGGCGGCAACGGCTCCGGAAAATCGACCTTCCTCAAGGTGCTGACCAGCCTCTACGAGCCCACCGGCGGTCACATCCGGCTGGACGACCGGGAGATCACGCCCTACAACCGGGCCAGCTACCGGGACCTCTTCTCCACCATCTTCACCGACTACTATCTCTTCCGCCGCCTGGTGGGCATCGATACCCCCGACGGCGATCGGATCCAGACCCTGCTGGAGCGAATGGAGCTGGCGGACAAGACCTCGATCGAGCACGGAGAGATCACCAACTGCGATCTCTCCACGGGCCAGAAGAAGCGGCTCGCCCTCGTCACCAGCGTGCTCGAGGACAAGCCGGTCATGATCTTCGACGAGTGGGCCGCCGACCAGGATCCCGTCTTCCGCCAGTTCTTCTACGACGTGCTGCTCCCCGAGCTCAAGGCTCAGGGCAAGACCGTCATCGCCGTCACCCACGACGACCGCTACTTCCATGCCGCGGACCGTGTCTACAAGATGGAATACGGCAGATTCGTGGCCTACGAGGAACACGCCGGCGGTCTCGGTACCTGAATCGGCCAGCGCCTCAGTACCGCTCCGTTCGAGCCCGCGTGAGCCGTTCGCTCTCGTCGAACGCCAGAAACCGAGTGAAGCAGGTTCCCACGTCGTAGGGCGCAATAGCGCAGCGTATTGCGCCGAAAGGACTTCATTCGAGGCAACAACGGCCCCTTTTGCCTATGGAAGGTAAGCACCTCCACAGACAGGCATGTATGTCCCTGTGATATGCGAGCTGTTCTCGCTGGCCAGAAAGCGAACCGCATGGGCGACATCTGCAGGCTCGCCAATCCGACCGGTTGGCGTATGCATCCTGATCATCTCCTTGAATTCCTCCGGCGCGTTCTGGGTCGCATCCGTGATGATCAATCCCGGGGCGACGATATTTGCGGTGATTCCGGATGGACCCAGTTCCTGGGCGAGATACTTGCAGAAACTGTCGAGCGCGCCCTTGGCCGAGCCGTGGGCGATGAAGCTCGGCGCGGGACTTTCAGAGAGGGTGCTTGAGATGAAGATCAGGCGTCCGAACCGATGTTGGGCCATGTTGACGGCGGCATGCCGGGCGGTCACATAGGCGGCATGCATTTCGTCATTGAGCTTTTGGGCGAACTCTTCCCAAGTCAGCTCCATGAATGGCTTGGCGGTGAAGTGCATGTTGGCGTTGGAGACGAGGATGTCTACGCCCCCATGGTCTGCGTCGATTCGATCGAACATCGCCTTGATCTGGTCGTCATCCCGAACGTCCGCCTGCAGGGTAAATGCCTCGCCTCCGTTGCGTTTGATCTCTTCGGCGAGCTCTTCCGCTTTTTGGGAGTTGCTGAAGTAGTTGATGAATACCCGGTGGCCATCTTCGGTCAGCGCTTTCGAGATCGCCGCTCCAATCCCTCGTGCTCCACCCGTGATCAGTGCATTACGCTTCGTCATTGCTAATTTCCATCTTCTGGGTTGTTGTGCGCAATCCATCTAGTGCGCGAGATTGTCAGGACGCTTGGTTTCTTGCGTGACAAGGTGGTCTTATACCGACTTTGGTGTCACTGCCGTCAGATTGACGGTAATTCTTGCGATCAGGAATGGATTTCGGATTTATCGCGACAAATGGCTCTGTCTATTTTTCGCCCACCAGTTACTTCAATGGCGTTTTCCGATAAAAGCTCCACCACGCACATCGTTTCCTCCATATTCTTCTATCACTTCCAATCCGCTATCGCTCATGGAAGAAAGGTACTCCTCATGGGAGAAAAGACCGATTTCAATGGATTGTTCATGGTAAGCGACACCATCGTCGCTACCGATAAGATGATGGAACCTGACCTCCACGATTTTTGGCTCCTTGAGCCGTACCTCTTCCATTCTGGCAATCTTCAAGTCCGGCTTGTTGGTGGCGTCGACGACGATCTCATCCTTGAAATCCTCCAATGTGCTCCATGGGGTGATCAAGGCCAATCCATCGGGCCTTAGGTGAGCGGCGATACGTTGCATGGCGGCACGCAGATTGTCCAGGGTCTTGACGAATCCAATCGAGCCGTATAAGCAGACGATCGCATCGAAATCCCTGTCCAGATCGAAATCGATCAGGTTTCCGGAATGAAATTCGAGGCCGGGGAACTTCTTTCTGGCCAGTGCAAGCATATCCTCGCTGAGGTCCAGTCCGGAAACATGGTAATCGTCCTTGAAATAGGGGATGTGACCCCCCGTGCCACAGGCTAGAACGAGCAGTTCGCTCTGCGAGCGAACGCCATGCTTGATCAATAGCTCTTTTACTTTGGCGGCCTCCAACGAGTATTCCTCGTCTTTCACATACAAGGCATCGTAATAGGTCGAAATCGTCTTGAAATCGGAATACATGGAATTCAACTCGGCATTCATTGATTAGGAGGCGGCCTATCACACCTTTGATGGTCGACCAGTTTTTTCTCGGATTCGGTCACCTGCGAGAATCAGTCTTGTAGCAGCGGGACCGATTCCATCCTTGGTGATCAATGTGTGAACTCCATTGCGATATAGGCGGGAGCCATGCCAAGAAGTACAGCCTACTAGGCTGCGCGAGGCTCGACCTCGGCCTCGATGGTTGAGCCAAAGGTCCGTTTAGCCACCTCCAGTTCGTAGTTCTTCTGCAGGTTCAGCCAGGATTGAGGTGTCGTGTCGAAGTGTATCCGTTCGGTTCCCCCCTGCTCTCACGCCGCAGCAGGTGGCGGCAGAACGGGAGCCGGTCGCCCCTGACGACGCTCGCGCATAACC
>NZ_AONC01000112.1 GCF_000585215.1 Imhoffiella purpurea
TCATGCTCGATGGGCGACCGTTCAACGTCCAACATGACATGAGGCGCGTGCTGTATTAGCTGGGGGAGCTATTCGTTTTGTACTGTACTGAGGTGCTGATCATGAGCGGTTTGCTGGATCTGGGGCAGAACTGTTTGGGGTTGACTTGACGGAACGTGCAATTAGACACACGGCGCGAAGATTTGCGGTATCTGGTTTGCGATCGGCTCTAGGAGTCTGTCCGACTTGGTTCCAGCCTGGGCTTGAAGATTCCGTATTGGTAAAAATGAGACTAATATCGGGCGCGTCGGGGCGAAATTGCAGGTATTTTTCGTGAAAACGCGCGCTTTTGCCCGTTTTCCTATCCTCTGAGCGCAAAGAGGCGCTTGAGATTCCATCCCAAACACACCAGCGCCCACTCACCCTGCACGGCTTTGAGGCCGCGCAACAGGAACTGACGGAAGCCCAGCACGTGCTTGATGATGCCGAAGACGGTCTCGACCGTAGCCTTGCGCTTGGCGTAGCGGGCCTTGCCAGCGCGGGTGCGTAACCGATGTGCATTGGCCTCGGCCGGGGTCGGTTGACCTTCGGGGGCTGGCGGATCGTCGGCAAGCCGCTCGGCCAACGGCGGGTTGTGACACTGGCGGGCTTCGGGAATATACGGCTCGACGCCAGCGGCCTCGCAGTGATCAAGGTTCGCGGCGCTGTGATATCCGGTGTCGGCCAGCAGGGCTTCGACCTCTCCGAGGACCTCGGGCAGGGCCTCGAGGCGCGCCAGGGCCGTCACGACCTCTTGCTTGTCGTTGGTGTGATCGGTGACGTGCTGCTCGACGATCAGGTGCGTCTCGGTGTCGACCCCGGCCTGGGCGTTGTAGGCCTGCTCGAAGCCACCGCCAGCTGTGGGCATGATCCGCGATTCGGCGTCGGTGAGGCTGACCTGGTCCTTGGCTCCTGGACCAGGCGTGGGGGCCTTCGGCGGCTTGCCGCCAGGCTTCCTGCCCGTGCGCTCGGCACGGGCTTCACGCGCGGCCACCTTGCGCTCATATTCGGCTTGCTCGGCCTCGAAGCGCGCTTGGGCACGGGCGGCGATCTCGGCCTTGGCGGCAGCGATGACTTCCAGGCGCTGTCCGCGTCGCTTGAGCTCCTGCGGGATGTCCAAGGCCTCGGGTCGCGCCGCGTTGTCGGCCTGCTCGGCCAATCGCATCAGCTCTTCGACCTCGCCTTTGAGCTGTTCCTCCAGACGGTTGGCATGCTCCCAGCTCAGCGCCTTGCGCTTGCTCGCGTTGGCTTTGACCTTGGTCCCATCCAGACTGACCGTGCCGAGCTTCACCAGCCCCATCGCCTGCGCAATGAGCAGCACTTGGGTAAACAGCCCCGCCAGTTCGTTGAGGAAGCGTTTGCGGAAGTCGGCGATGGTGCGGTGGTCAGGATGGGTGTTGGCGCAGATATAGCGGAAGGCAATCGCGTCATGGCTTGCCTGCGCCAACTTGCGGCTGGAGAACACCCCGGTCGCATAGCCATAGAACAGCAGCGCCACCAGCATCGCTGGGTGGTAAGGCCGCGAGCCGGTGCCGGCGTAAGCGTTCACCACCTGGCTGAGATCCAGCTGATCGACGATCTCCACCACGAACCGCGCCAGATGGTCCTCCGGCAGGTACTCTTGGACCGTCGCCGGAAACAGGTCCGGCGTCTCCCGATCCACCGATATGAAGTTGACCGTCATGTCGCATACTCTCGCCGAGGCAAACTTGGCCCTATTGTATCCCAATGCCAGACTGACAAGTCGGACAGGCTCCTAGTCGTTGGCGATGCAGAGAATCTATGCTTTTCAGATGACATATTCGACGTCGGCCATGATCATAACCCTGGCCAAGACCGAGTGCGGATGTAGGTGATTAGGGTGACAAGAATTGGCAGGACCCTCTCCCGTGCGTACCC
>NZ_AONC01000113.1 GCF_000585215.1 Imhoffiella purpurea
GGCGCCAGCGCGTCTCCTGGAACGGCTCGGGCGATGAACCCGGATGCCGGAATACCGTCAAAGATCGGGCTCGTCGCCAAACTCGATTTCGGTCGCCTTGGCCGAGCGACGCGGAACGGATCGGTTCGATCCGAACGCTGTCAATCCATTTCACGAATGAGGAGAGGATCCTATGGCTCAATGGCGTGACGTTGCGAAGGCATTTGCACTGGCGGATGGCCACATCAGTCAGAAGGAGGTGAACATCCTGCGCAAGGCCCTGCTCGACGATGGCCATGTCTCCAAGAGCGAGCTTGATTTTCTCAAAGAAATCAAGCGAGATGCCGCTTCGTCGGTGCAGTTGCTCGACGAGCTGATCGCCGACTGCGAGAAGATCGTCGGCTGATCCCTTCGGCATGCCTCCGCCCCGTCGCAATGACGGGGCAATTGGCCCCTTTGCCAGCCGGAGCGACGCTCGTTCCACCAAAGGTGAACGGCTCGGCCTTCAAACCTCGCCTCGTCTATGCATAATGTGTCCAAAAACAGGGGGGATAGGTCATGCACTCAGAAACGAATGGGGCTCCGCCGTCGCTTCCGAACGGTGTCATGCTCAACGCTTATCCGGACAGCGTGGGGGGCAGGCTGTCCGGAATGGTCGATCTGCTCAAGAGACCCGAGTTCGAGAAGACGTTCGCGCTCTTCTACATCCTGCCGACCTTCTTCAACAGCGATCTCGATCGCGGCTTCTCGGTCATCGACTACGACCACAATCCCGAGCTCGTCACCGAGGACGATCTGCGTGATCTGAGCCGGCTCGAGATCATGTTCAAGCTCGATCTGGTGCTCAATCATCTCTCCGTACGTTCCCCGCAGTTCCAGGATCTGCTGCATCTGGGAGACCGTTCGGAATATCGGGATTTCTTCATCGACTGGAACGACTTCTGGGCCGATCAGGGCGAGCCGACCGCCGAGGGATACCTGATGCCCAAGCCCGAGCACCTCGAGAAGCTCTTCATGCGCAAGCCAGGGATCCCGATCCTGAAGGTCCGCTTTCCGGACGGATCGGAGCGGCCGTACTGGAATACCTTCTACCAGGAGATCCGCTACTCCGAGGTCTCGCCCGACGACCTGCGCGAGATCGAGGGGCTCTCCGAGTCCGATGTGGAACTGCTCGTCGACATGGTCAACGCTCGTCTTCGCCAGAAGCCGGATCTCGGCACCATGGATCTCAATGGCTATGCGAGCCTGAAGGACAAGGTTGTCTCCATCGTCGAGCGCAAGCGCGACTACCTGGGTCAGATGGACCTGAACGCACGCTCCGAGAAGGTCTGGCACTTCTACGACGAGACGCTGCGCAAGCTCCGCGACTATGGCGCCCGGATCATCCGGCTGGATGCCTTCGCCTATCTGCACAAGGCGCCCGGCGAGCCGAACTTCTTCAACCGGCCCGGCACCTGGGACTATCTCGACCGTCTGCGCGGCATCGCCGAGAAATACGACCTCATCGTCTTTCCCGAGGTTCATGCCGAGTACGGAAGCGGTCTGCACGAGGAGGTGGCCGGAAAGGGATTCCCCATCTACGACTTCTTCTTCCCCGGTCTGGTCATCGACGCGCTCGAGCGCGGGACCAACGAGCATCTGCTGGAATGGATCGGCGAGATCCAGGACAAGGGCCTCAAGACGATCAACATGCTCGGTTGCCACGATGGGATCCCGGTGCTGGATCTGAACGGCAAGGAGGTCGACGGGATCCGGCGTCCCGGTCTGCTGGCGGAGGAGCATATCGAGGCCGTCATGAGCCGCATCATGGAACGCGGCGGCCGGGTCAAGAGTCTCTATGGTCCCGACGGCAGGAAGATCTCCTACTATCAGGTCAACGCCACCTTCTTCAGCGCCCTCGGCGAGGACGAGCGCAAGCTGCTGCTCGCACGGGCCATCCAGCTCTTCATGCCGGGTATCCCTCAGGTCTGGTATCTCGATCTCTTCGCCGGCAGTAACGACTATGCCGCGGCCGACCGTGGCGGTACCGGTGGGCACAAGGAGATCAACCGCACCAACCTGACGCTCGAGCAGGCCGAAGAGGCCCTGCGCAAGACACTGGTCCAGGATCAGCTCGACCTGATCCGGCTGCGCAACACCTCTGAGGCATTCCTCGGGGAACTGAGCGTCGAGCGGGCCGATTCCCACACCCTGAAGCTGACCTGGAGCCACCAGGGGCATCGTGCGACTCTCGAGGCGAATCTGCGGGATCACAGCTTCTGCGTCGAGCACGAGACCCCCTCGGGGCTGGAGAGCCGACGGCAGTATCTCTGATCTCGATCATCTCACCGGTTTCGGAATCGCGCTCGCCCCGGCTCTCTGCTGGTCTCCGCTCTCAAATCCGATAGGAAGGCCGTCGATCGGCGGTCTTCCTCCTTTTCGGCGACTGATCGTCCTATTTCTGCCGCCTGCCCGTCGGGACGGATCCAGCCAGGCTGGAGCCGGCTGCCTGGACGCGGCCATCTCGCATCATCATTCGGCCTTCTTCGCTCAAGCATGCTTCGAGCTTGCCGTTAAGCAGTCTGTGTAGTGGCGCACATCCTTGGCGCACACGAATGATTAAGCTCGCTCCAAGACTCGGCCCAGGGCGTCGGGTTGGGTTATAGCCGCTTGGAGCACGGAGATGGAGTAGACGAAGATGGCTGATCAGGGCGTTACCGCTAAGACGGCAGGAAAATTCAACAATGATCTGGCCTATGGCGGGATCGACTACATCAGCGATGTCGATTGGTTTGAAGTCTCTGCCGAAGGGGATACCTTATACAAGGTCATTCTCGAAGGGTACGGTACGTCCGACCCCCTCTCCGACGGTACCCTGCGGCTGCTCGACAAGAAAGGCAAAGAGATCACCGACGAGTTACCCCTGACAGTCGAAGAGAATCCGAGCACGGGGCTCTACAGCCTCACCTTCATTAACGGCGCAAAGGCCTCGGACTATTTCGTCGCGGTCGCCGGGGATGCCAACCTGGTCGGAAACTATCGGTTGACGCTGGATACGATCTCGGACGACTACGGCGACACGGCGAAGACAGCGGGCGAGCTGGCCGCGGCCGAGCAAGCCGGACACATCGACTGGGCGGGCGACGTCGACTGGTTCGCACTCGACGTCGAGACCGACACCCACTACACGATCACCCTCAACAGCACGGA
>NZ_AONC01000114.1 GCF_000585215.1 Imhoffiella purpurea
GCCCGTTTCATCCTGGCCGTCCTGCAAGTGCGTTCGGTCAACCTGGCCCGCCTGGCGCCAGTACTCTCGAGTCGTGCGAAAACCAGCTCGAACTACATCCGGTTACAGCGCTTCATGCGTTCCTTTGCGATCGATCAAGCGGACATCGCCCGTACGGTGGCTGATCTCCTGCCCGCGACCCCATGGGTGCTGACGCTCGATCGCACCAACTGGAAACTCGGACGCGCCGAGATCAATCTGCTGGTGCTCGGTGTCGCCTACCGAGGATTGGCGATCCCCTTGCTGTGGACCGCTTTGCCCAAGGCCGGCAACTCCAATACCAAAGAGCGCATCGCGCTGATGGAGCGCTTTTTCGCGACCTTTCCGGGTCAGCCAGTGGCCTTCCTGTTGGCCGATCGTGAGTTCGTCGGGCGCGATTGGCTGGCGTATCTCCTGCGGCGCGAGCTGCCATTTCGCTTGCGCCTGAAGGCCAACGTCAACCTCACGTCCACCAAGGGGGCCTATCCGCTGCTGCGCGAATTCCAGACCCTGGCCGTCGGGGGCACACGGGTGCTGCGCCAGCCGCGACGGCTCTGGGGGCAGAAGGTCTTTCTCAGTGCCAAACGCCTGGAAACCAATGAATGGCTGCTCATCGTCAGCGAGTCCTACAGCCGCCAGGCCAT
>NZ_AONC01000115.1 GCF_000585215.1 Imhoffiella purpurea
TCCCTGTGGATCGGGCTGCAGCGCGCGGCTGATTTCGTGCTCGCTCTTGAGGCTCAGCGCTCTGCAGGGGCGAGTTATGGGTAAAGCCATGGGAATAGCCGTCAGGGCTCCGAGCATTTCGAGCGCCCGTCTAGAAACGACCCACAATTTCATCGACGATGAAGGCGCGTATTCGCAAGATCCCGTCAAGGCGTCACACGGCCAAAATGACACAGCAGATATCGCAAAAAATATCAGGGGGCTCTGCAAGTCTTCGTCAGACAGTGCTGAAACTGCGATCAGATTTCCCTGACAGTCAGTTGCCTCGCTTCACATCGACAACGTTCTCGCGGATGAGCTCTGGCCGTAGCCCTACACCAGCTGCGGTGGTGGGCAATGGCGTGAGAGGTGGGCATACCCGAATCGCCCAAGTCGTTTCATGACCCGCACGCATGGCGGATTCCTCGTCTCTGAGGTCTCACCTTCCCATTGCGAGTCGCAGGATCGCGAAAGCCGCAGAGTCACGGAAGTCGCAGCGGGCGACGTGGTGGGTTTGGTCGGAGTGGTGGCTTTATTTCGGACGGCTGGCTTTTGGCGTTTGGACCCGAAAGAGCCGAAATCGATGCTGAACTGGGGCAAAACTGTGGCATGAGAAAAAAGCCAAGCCAGGATGCCACTTAAGTGTTTGATTTTATGGAGCTGGCGGACGGATTCGAACCGACGACCTACTGATTACAAATCAGATTCTACTGAACACCCCCGAAATCCCGCGAACACGCACGCACTTCAAAAGCCTTCAAAAATAGCCATTTAGTGCTATCATATGTTCGTTGCCGTTCGTAGACATTCGCCAACAACCAGCGACTAACGGCAACCAGACGGCAACGAAAATCAGCGAGTCGGGGGGCGATTATGGCGGTCAAGGTCGCGGAACTGCGGGCGCTCAAGGCCGGCAATCTCAAGCGGGACGACGGTAAGCCGGTCTCTTGGCTGCCCGACGACGGCAAGCGAGGAGCGGGCACCCTGCTCTTTCGGGCGGTTGGCAAGATCGTTCGAGGCTACTTCAGATATGCGCCAGCCAGCGGCAAGCGAGACACGCTCGCTATCGGGCAGTGGGACGAGAAAGGCAGGGACGGTATGACGCTGGACGAGATCCGCGCCAAGGCGGACGAGTGGCGTCGGCTGTATCAATCTGGCGTGAAGAACATTCGCGGCCACCTGGAAGCCGAGGAACAGGCCAAGCGGGACGCAGAGGAAGCTACTCGACAAGCACAGAAAGCCGCTCAGGCAGAAGTCGAGGCACGGGCAAGGTTCACATTGGGAGCACTTACCAATGCCTACTGCGGAATGCTGGAAGCCAAAGGCAAGACCAAGGGCGCCAAGGATGCACGAGCCGCGTTCCGGGTCCATCTGCACGGGGCAAATCCTGACCTTGCCAATCTGGTAGCAAACGAGATCCAGGCCGAACAGATTGCCGACATGCTGACGAACATCAGGCAGCAAGGCAAAGATCGAACGGCGGGAATCGTGCGCTCCTATCTCAATGCTGCGTTCAACGCGGCAATCAAAGCCAGGTTGAGTACAGAGCCAACTGCGGACTTCAAAGGGTTCGACATCAAGGCGAATCCGGTATCAGGGATTGAAGCAATCCCCGTCCGTGCGGGTAATAGACTCCTGACTCATGCCGAACTAGCTGGATACCTCGATTCGCTGGACGATGGCATCGTGGACCAGGCGCTCCGACTGGCGCTGCTGGCCGGGGGGCAGCGTATGGCGCAACTGTTGCGGGCGACAGTGAGTGATTGGGACCACGGGATTCTGCGACTCTGGGACGGCAAAGGCCAACGAACCGATGCCCGAGAGCATCTTTTGCCCCTTGGACCACGCGGGGCCGAGTTGGTCGAGGGGTTGATTCAGCGCGCGCGTGAGCGGTCAAACGAACCGGACCCATCCCTATTTTTGAGCATCGGCGGGGCTCGGGTTGTCGATAGCACACCTGGAAAGCGGACAGTGGAGATTGCCACCGAGCTAGGGATACCTGCGTTCAATCTGCGTGACGTGCGACGAACAGTGGAAACCGAGTTGCAGCGATTGCGGATCAGCCGCGATGTCCGGGCGGTTTTGCTCTCGCATGGCCTAGGCGGAGTACAGGGCAAACACTATGAAAGGTACGGCTTCATCGACGAGAAGCGAGAAGCCCTGCTCGCTTGGGAACGACACCTTGAGGCGATCCAGACGGGCGAGGCGGTCTCGAATGTGGTGTCGTTCGCGAAGGTAGCGGGATGAACGCATCAGAGCCACATCAGGAGCTTTGTCGCGAGGAGCTTGATAGCCTTCTGCGAATCTTTGAGCGTAGCGATGAGCCCGAAGTGGTCAAAGAGGCATTCGAGCGCCTTTGCCTCTTTTTCGCGTGGGCAGGACAGCACTACATTGATACCGTATTCCCGCGCAATGTGAATATCGAGGATGCGCTCTTCCGGGATTGGGATGGCGCCGTCAGACTCGAAGAATACTCAGCATGGTTCGCGCGCATCGTCGCCTTGCGGATGACAGGACAAAGCGGGGATGCCGAGGAGCCACGGAAAACTCTTCAAGTCATTCGCCCGGATCAGGCATTCGGATGGGCGAACCCGCCACATCGGCCTTCTGAAACGGAGTGGATTAGCCTCGAGCGCGACGTGCAGATGTCTGCGTGTGTTGCACTGCTCGAGATCAAAGATCCCGGTCGCGGCAAGCGGACGCGCGCGAAGAAGAAGGTTGCCAACTGGTTCGGTTGCAGTCTTCGGCGCGTCCAGCAAGCGCTGAATCGATGCCCGCCTGACTTGGGTTTGTGGGCCAATTCTTCGGCCGAGACCTTGGACGAGATCCGCAAGAGCATCAATCCGTTCCCCTTCCGAATTTCGGCAGATAAGTAGCCCCGTGTTATCTGCCGAAAACCCGCCCTATCGTTCCGCCCATGTTCACACGATGAGGCGCGAACGATGCAGCAACAAGCCATCCAATCTCCAGCACACCCCCTGCCCTTCCTGGCAGGAGGCACCACTCAAATCGCCTACCCTCTCGATGTCGGTCTCAAGAAGATTGCGGTCGGCCGCACTAAAGGCTATGAGCTGATCGAAGAGGGCGAGCTTGAGACCTACACGGTCGGATCGCGTCGTTATGTCACGCACGCGGCTCTTGAACGCTTCATTGCCAACAGAATAGCCGCCGAGAGAGAGACGCGGCTGGCAGGAGGCGCCCAATGAGGTCCAGAAACGATTGCGCCCCGGTCTGGCGGGACCGAGGCGCGGATGCTGCGAAGCGAAGCAAGAGCGGAATCGACGGACACCAAGGCAAGGGAGAGCGCCGTCGTGGCTAATTATACATCACCCGCCCGCAAAGGGATCAGCCTCAAGCCCAACATCGGCGAGACCAAGGTCCCCGGCAATTCCTCCCCGATCAAGCTCCCAATTCACGGCCTGACGCTGGACGATGACATTCAGCAGCGCGCGGGAGGGCTCGACCCGGAGACGGTTGACGCCTACGTGGCCGACATCGCCGAGTGGATCGCGTCGGCTCCTATCACGGTTTACAGCGACGCCCACCTTAACCCCAAGACCAGCACTCGATGGGTAGCTGACGGCTTTCACAGAGTCGCAGCACTCCAGAAGCTCGGGGCCTACGAGGTGCCAGCAATCAAGCTCGACGGCACCCGGCGTGACGCCCTGCTCCACGCTGTTGGCGCGAACAAGGCACATGGTCTGCGCAGGACAAATGCCGACAAGCGCCGAGCCGTCGAGACGCTGCTCCGAGACCCCGAGTGGTCTCAGTGGTCGGATCGTCGGATAGCCGAGCAAGTTGGAGTCTCCGACAAGACCGTTGCCGCTGTTCGTCGCGACCTGCCGAGGTGCGGAAATTCCGCACCTGAAGGCGAGACCCAGAAGCGCATCGGCACCGACGGTAAGACCTACCCAACTCCGCCGCGCCAGCCAGCACCGGAGCAGTCCGACCACCAGGACGAGCCCCAGCAGGAGCCGCCCGTCATTGAGGACGTTCTAGGTGATGATCTCGACGCCATTCGCTCGGTGACGGCGAAGCTCCAAGAGTCGAGCAAGCCCGCAGACCAACCAGTCCTGAAGGGACCGACCACCAAGGATGCAATGCACGCCGCTCATGGCGTCGCTGGCGCAATCTCCGCCCTCTACCGCGTCGATAGTGCGCTGCTGGAATCGGACGCCAAGACCCTGATTCGTGAGCTGCGCAAAGTGCTGGATCGGCTCACGGCTCGGTTCGAGACCAAGGAGGGGGCGACTAATGGCTAAGGGAGCATTCTTTCCTAGAAATTTCTGGGACTCATCCATCAAGGACGAGCTGTGGGAATTACCCGCCGGTCACTTCCGTGTGTTCCTGCATCTGGCCTATGGCCCAACTGCGCATCTGTCCGGGCTTTACAGAATCAGCGTCGGTGCAATCGCAGAGGACACCGGGCTCGAACCCGATGAGGTACGAAACGCCATCGATACCCTGGCGGATATTGGTTGGTGCGATGTCGAGTATCCGTTGGTATGGATTCGCGGAGCCGGGAATATCCTCGACAAGCTCGGAACGACAGGGATCGAGAAAAATCCCGCGTGGGTAAAATCCACCCGTCGCCACCTTGACGACTTGCCGCCCAGCAACCGCCTTGTTGAGCTATTCCGGCGTTATCACGGCCTGCTAAGGGAGGCAGGGGGGGAGGCTCCCCCAGAGGCTCCTAGGGAGGCAGGGGGGGAGCCCTCTTCTTCTTCCTGTTCTTCCTCATCCCCTTATTCCTCATTCCAGGGGGCACAGCGCACCCCAGCGCCCAAATTCCGCGAGCAGGACGAAAACGGCCTGGACATCGAGGAGGTGGTGTCATGAAGCAGGCAGACACCCGCACATACCTCGCTTGGCTGATCCGTGACGCTGCGACCGCAGAGCTGTGCCACATGGGCGATCACGGCCCGGATCGGATCGCATGGCACACGGACGCAGACGCGATGCTCGCCCAGGCTCAGGATTGGTCCAAAACTGGGAACCTCTTCACCACGCTGCATCGGATCGACCCTGCCGCTTTGGATGAGTACGTCACCGATGCTCGACAGGTAGATCCCCGGAAGCAACCCCGAACGCCAGACCATGTGGTGACGAGGTTCAGCCGGCTGTTCTTTGACCTCGATCCTGAGCGACCCAAGGGCACCAGCAGCACCGCCGCCGAACTACGGGAAGCCGAGGTCCGAGCGAAAGGACTCAAGGATCGTCTGCTCGGTATTGGCTGGCCGCTGCCGCTGATGGCGATGTCGGGTAACGGCTGGCATCTCCAGTACAGGACCGCGCTACCCAGCACTCAGGAATGGCGCGAGATCCTGCGGACGATTTACCAAGGGCTCAACTCCGAGCTGACCGACGACGTGGTGACGTTCGATGTCACGGTTCGCAACCCCGCCCGTCTGTGCGCCCTGTACGGCTCACGCAAGCGCAAGGGACCGAATACCCAGGACCGCCCTCACCGGCAATCGATCTGCTGGATTCCGTCAGACTGGAAGCAGGTTCACCCACGCCAAGTCGAGGCATTAGCAAACTACTACGCCCGCCAGTCGAGTCAGACTCGCTCGAATGCCTCTCAGACGCCACAGGAGCCCCATACAGCCGTCCGCGTCTCGGGCAAGGGCGACTATGCCTCGCTAGACGTGGTGCGCTGGTTCCAGGCCCATGACGCCTACGTTGGGCGTCTCGCCGGGAACAAGCATGGCGTCCGCTGTCCCTGGAGCCATGAGCACACCAGCGACTCGCCGAGGAATGCTTCCGACGCCGTCATTTTCGAGCCGGATGGCGGATGGGCAGGTTTCGCCTGCAAGCACAGCCATTGCGCCGGGCGCGACATCCGCGACGTGATGCGCCTCTGGGGCGATGCCGATGCCTACTGCTCCGAACAGTTCCACCCGAAGAGGGCCGCGTGATGTACGAACTCTATCCGCATCAGGCCCAGGTCATCCAGGAGCTACGCGACGGCATCCGGCAGGGCCACAAGCGCCAAGTCCTCGCCGGTGCTTGTGGTTTCGGCAAGACGGTTGTTGCCGCTCGCCTGGCGCTCTCTGCCGTCCAGAAGGGCAAGCGAGTCCTCTTCATCGTGGATCGGATCGCCCTCGTCGAACAGGCCGTTCGGACGTTCGCCGAGCTGGGGCTTCGCGTTGGCGTGCTCCAAGGCGAGAACACGTCATACAGCCGCGAAGACGATCTGGTCGTTGCCAGCATCCAGACCATCCGGGCGCGGTCGGCCCCGGATTGGGTGCATGTCGTCATCATTGACGAGGTCCACATCTTGCACCAGGCGCATATCAAGCTCATGGAACGATGGAATGCGCTTCCATTCATCGGCCTATCCGCTACGCCATTGCGAAAAGGACTCGGGCGCCACTTCACCAATCTCGTTCGTGGTCCGTCGATTCGCTGGCTCACAGAGAATGGATTTCTTGTTCCCGTCCGTGGTTTCGCTCCCGCATCGGATGCTGTAGCCGATGCTATTCGAGGCGTCAAAGTCCAAGGTGGCGATTACGCCGAGGCGGATCTCGGGCAGGCGATCAATCAGAAGTCGCTTGTTGGCGACATCGTGAGCACCTGGCAGGAGCGCGGAGAGGATAGGCAGACCCTCTGCTTCGCCGCGTCCATCGCGCACAGCAAAGCCATTCGAGACGACTTCGAAGCCGTGGGCGTCTCCATCGCCCACATCGACGCCTACACACCAGACGATGAACGTCGCGAGATCGTCGCCGCCTTCAAGGCCCGCGAGATTCGGATGCTCACATCGGTCAACGTGCTCGGGATCGGTTTCGACGTGCCGGACGCCTCCTGCCTGATATTGGCCCGTCCCACTCTATCCGAGTCGCTGCACATCCAGCAGATGGGCCGAGGTATTCGCCGAGCCACCGATAAGACCGATTGCGTGGTCCTCGATCATTCAGGAAACACCCTCAAGCACGGCCTTCCGATTCATTTCGAGGTTCCTGATCTCGACACCAGCGAGAAAGGAAATGGCGAGGTCCGCAAGAAAAAAGACAGGGATACGCTCATCAAATGCACTCATTGCGGCGCACTCATGGAGCGGGATCAATGGCAATGCCCTGAATGCGGAATGGATCGCCCGCAGCGCAAATCTAATGTGATCCATCGCGACGGTGAGCTTATAGAATTTGGTGCAGCAGGAATAGAGAGGGAGTCGCCTATGGAAGAGCGGAAAACATTCTATCGACGCTGCATGGGATTATTGAACCAGCAGGGCGGAAACCCAAGCCGTGCCTACTGGCTCACCAAATCTAAATACAAAGGTTTCGAGGCGCCGTGGGAGTGGCGCAACCTTCCACCAATGGAACCGACACAGGAGATTGAACGGTACATCCAGCATCAGAACATCAGATACAGAAAGAGTCAGCGACGCAATCTTAATTAAGCTGTTAGATAATTCATCATTCAACAAACACATGAGGCATCGACCGTGACAGAATCATCTTGGGCCATTTACACCGAGCAACAACTATCTTCTTCCGGCATTGCGATCATGGATGAATCGATCGCCCGCCGACTACGGCCGAGTTTATGGGGCCACAACCGAAGTTTCGGCGTGCTTCGCGACGACGGAAGCGCGAGGCATAGGGACATGATCATCAGCGAAGCGCGCACTCAGGGGCGGCTGTACGCGGTGACGCTTAAAGACCGCCAAGAGCCAATCCTTGTGGTTTCGCTGTCCAAAGCGAGGCTTTCTGAGCGTCTTGGCTGGCTTGGCTTGAACGTCGAATCATTCACGCCCGTTGGCGTCGAGACGCCCGAGCTAGTGAGTGAGGAGGCGCCTGATCAGCCGAGTGACTCGTCACCGCATCCGTTCAGCCGAGCAGCGACAGCAGTCAATGCACCACCGAGGGGTGTACCAGAAGTGAACGCAAGACGGTAAGCAAACGACCGAAGCAGGGGCGATGGTCTGATCTGTCGCCCTGTTGAGTGCAGGAGGAGTACAGAACATGGCGCGATTCAAACCCGGCGAGTCGGGCAATCCTTCCGGGCGCAAACTCGGCTCGGAGAATAAGGTCACGAAGCTCCGGCGATCCCTGGAGAAAGACCTGCCCGACGTGCTGGCGGCTTTGGTGGATCAGGCCAAGTCGGGCGATGTCCAGGCAATCAAGATCCTATTGGATCGCGTCATGCCTGCTTTACGGCCCCAGGATACGCCCGTACAGATCCCGCTCGACAATGACCTGACACAATCCGGCCGCGCTGTGTTGGCCGCTGTAGGGGCTGGAATGGCGACACCTGAACAGGGTAAGGCGATCTTGACCGGAATTGGGTCATTGGCACGCATTGTCGAGACTGATGAACTACTGAAACGCATTGAAGTATTGGAGAAACGATATGCCGAATCTGATCGAGAGCAGAATTGAAAAGCTGGAGCGGAGCATGGGCGAGAACGAGTCGAAGATCGCGCTGTCTTTTCGCTGCCGGGAATGCGGCCAACCTATCCCAAGTCTTGATGACGCCGACTGCGAGAACCATGCAGCGGTACCTCAAGCGGCCACGACAATTATGATTTCATTCATCGAACCGGAGCGTATCCAGTGACTATCAAGAGGCGCGTTGAAGAATTGGAGGTAAGCGTTCAGACCCTCCTCCTCCCTTGGGGACGTGAAGACAGACGGGCTCCGCTATGGCAAAGTCAAAACCACGACCTAAACGACGCC
>NZ_AONC01000116.1 GCF_000585215.1 Imhoffiella purpurea
TCAGTCGGTAGTCGTTCATCATGAGGAGCTTACCATGGGGCCAGACTGTTCACGAGGGAACTCTGCCGAAAACCTGTATGAGACAGGTATACCACTGGAGCTGACATTGAAATTTCGTCGGCTGGAGTCCACAGCCAACGCAAGCCTTTGTTCAGGAGTACTATCTACTACCCCACGAATCAGCGGGCCTAAATATCCCCCTTCAGGCTCAATTTGCATGCCATCCAACTGGACAAAACCATTAATTTATGGTGCGATCCCGCTAGGATACAACTTTGCGACAACATTCGGCCGAATATATTGTCGCCATACTCCAGGGGCCCGAAGCTTTTGAGCTCCACTCTCTTTTTGTTTCTTGCTCTTGTGATTAAATGATTCCTCTCAGTCATTTAGTTTGTGGTGTACCAAGTGGAAACGGTGATCTAGCCATTTGCTTGAAGCACCTTGGGTCAACCTTGTCCACTCTAGGCGACTACTTGGGTCCGCGCACTAGAGTGCGTACTGTCGATAGACTCATATCTCCGTTTCTTGCTCGTAGTGTCCTAGAAGTCGCATGTACCGGCATCATCGCACGATGGGATCCGTTCAGAGTATTGGCCCTGGCAAAGATTCAATCACAAGGCACCTACGATCCGTCTCGTAAGGTCGCGTCCGCAATTCAATGGTCGGGAGATGTACTGTCCAAGGCCCACGGAGGCTCCAAGCTTTGGGATACGGAAAAGAAGCCGGATAATTTTGATCGAGCACTATTTAGTGATCACCAGGGCGAAATTCTCTGGCAACCCGCTTTTGCTATGCTATTAGACCACCTAGCCGGTTATTCTGGCGCAAGTCAATCGCTCCAAGATATCGTTAACATTGAGCCAAAATCAATAGTCCCGCGCCTAAGGGGCACTGCCAGCAGACTCTACTCGCGAGCATCGAAAGGGATTCATCACGAGTTTGTGCTTTCAATTTCATCATACTACGACGACGCAACACTAGCAGAACTAGCAAATGAAACGCTATGGCTTGTCGCAACAATGGGGCTTATTATCAATTTTAGCGAGAACGCTGCATTCCGCATCAATCACAATCGCGCAGTGACGATCTACGAGGAGCTCGGGCTTTGAGCGACACAATAAATCACCAGTTGACGGAAGAGCGCTCCCTTGTTCTAGCCGCCGAGGAGTGCCGACCGGAGCTGTTTGATGAAATACACAAGTTTTCGGATCATGATCAACGAACGATCCGAAAACTCCGTGCGCACGGGCCCGTCTTGCTTCAGGGGGGGCGAGGCACAGGTAAGAGCGCTTTTATGATCGCGGCTTCTCGGCAAATGGCGCCTCATAACCCCGAGTCTGATATCCTCGGTTTGTATGTAAGCCTACGGTATGTTCCATTACTTAAAGCGACTGGCGAAGCCTATGAAAGGCTCTTCTGCCAATGGGTCAGCGGGCGAATTCAACAATCTTTAGCTCATACTTCTTTCGAGTTCGCAGACTCTCACGATCTAGCTCAGCTCAAAGCAAATCTTTCGGACTTATCTAAGCGCGCGGATCGGCGTGTTGTTCTGCTATTTGACGATGCCGCGCACATTGGGCGCGAAACTTCATTGGGCGTATTCTTTGACATATTCCGTACTCTTTCAAGTGACTCAATTAGCTGCAAAGCAGCAATATACCCAGGCGTAACAGAGTTTGGCACTAGATTCGACGTCTACAATGACGCTAGCCTTATAGACGTTCTCCGATCACCAGAGCAAGCTGGTTTCTCGCAGCTTTTTCTGGACATACTAACTTCACGTTACCCAGTACTCACCGATCAAAGTGTTACGGGATTTTCTTTACCTGAACTTGCAGCATTTGTTGGGGCAACCGTTCTTGGCAACGTGCGAGGATTTGTTTTCGCAGTTAATGACCTGTTAGACCATCTAGAACAAGATGGAAAGATCGGCTATAACGCAGTTGGTCAGTCTTTGTTGAGACTGGCTGCCACTTACTATTGGCCATTGCTTGAAGAAGTGCGACCCAAGCTTGGCCGGTATGCGCCAGCCGTAGAGACCGCGCATGAAATCGCGGATACTATGTTTCAAGCATGCGCATCCGCTGAAGCCCAATCCGCCATCGTACATAGAAAGCTGGTTGCAAGATACGGGAAACCATTCGAAATACTGGAGTATGCTGGATTTCTGACCCGAAGAGAAGCTTCTCGTGCACTTAGATCAGGCGGACGCGGCCCTCGATTTGCGGTAAATCTATGTAATTTGTTAGAGCGGACATCCGGCTCGCGCCTTACCTCTAGGCTTTTCAATCATTGGCTGACCAGAGGTAGCCAGGCAATAGAACTCCACGAACGCGGAGAGCATTTTACAAACATAGCCGTTCCGGAGCCAGACCCTAACAGCAATTTGGAGATCCTGCAGCTGCCGGTAAACCTCCTGCGCAAGAGCCCCGCATATCCATATGGGTTAACAGAGCGCAAACTTGAGGTACTTCAAAACGCTGGCATTTATACAATAGGCGAGTTAGCGGAAGCGTCGGATGACCTCCTTCTTTCGTTAGAAGGAGTCGGCCCTACTTTTTTGGACCGCTTTCGTTCAGTCGTTGGCCAAGCAATTTGGATGTAGCTTTCAGTGTCTGTATCAGCGAGGATCTCGAAACGAGAGTCGTCCGCAGAAGATAGGCCACTTCAGTTCCATTGATTGGACAACAAAGATTGCTCAGCAACTGGAGCTGGATCGTATCCGTTCGGTTCCCCCCTGCTCTCACGCCGCAGCAGGTGGCGGCAGAACGGGAGCCGGTCGCCCCTGACGACGCTCGCGCATAACCT
>NZ_AONC01000117.1 GCF_000585215.1 Imhoffiella purpurea
GTGACGCAGATGGACGAGGTGACGCAGCAGAACGCGGCCCTGGTGGAGGAGGCGGCGGCCGCGGCCGAGAGCCTCGAGGACCAGACCCGCGTACTCACCCAGGCCGTGTCCATGTTCGATCTGGGGAACGCGGCGGTTGGGTCCGCTGCCGCCCAGGCGTCCACTCCAAGGGTCTCCGGCTCGGCTGGCGGGGCCAAGCCAGGCCCTCGCTCGGAGGCCAAGTCGACGCCCTTGCGATCCTCCCCGGACAAGAGGCGTCCAACCCGTGCTGCCGGGAAGGGCGACGAGGATCACTGGGAGGAGTTCTAGGGCATCCTGAGGTTCGTCGGCCCTGTCTCCGATGAGGCCGACGATGTCCCATGCCGGGGGCTCGAATGCAGAGCGAAGTCCGGACGCAAAGGGAGTCTGGAGCATGCGGAAGAATCTACCCGTCACCGAGACGGAACATCTGATGAGGGACGATCAGCTGATCGTCTCGCGAACCGACCTCAAGGGAAGGATCACCTACGCCAACGCCGACTTCGTCGAGATCAGCGGCTTCGGTCTGGATGAGTTGATCGGGACGCCCCACAATCTGATCCGGCATCCGGACATGCCTCCCGCCGCCTTCGAGGATCTCTGGAAGACCATCCAGGCGGGTCGGCCCTGGACCGGGATCGTCAAGAATCGCTGCAAAAACGGCGATTTCTACTGGGTCGAGGCCAATGTCTCTCCGCTGCGCGAGCAGGGCCGCGTCACCGGGTATATCTCGGTACGCCGCAAGCCCTCGCGCGATCAGATCGACGCCGCCGAGACGCTCTATGCCCGGCTGCGGGCGGGAAAACCGGCCCGGCCTCTGATCGGGCGTCTGGCGGCCCGGATCCAGGACACCCGCATCGTGCGTGCACTGCCCGCCGGGCTGATCCTCATCTCGCTGCTCTTCACGGCCGCGATCCTGGTCTCCATCCTGAACCTGCGCCAGTCCAATCAGCAGCTGCGCCACTTCACCGAGCACGACCAGGCGCTCGAGCAGGCCTACGGCGAGATGTACGCCAAGGGTCTGCAGATGGTGTCGGCCATGCGCTTCATCCTGCTCGACCCGGACGACCTTCCGGTCCGTAAGACCTTCAGGATGGCCCAGGAGGGATTCGATCGGCAGCTGGAGCGAATCCGTCGGCTTACGGACCGCGCCGACACCGCCGGTCTCGAGACGGCCCTGAGCCGGCTCGACGAGATCGGCGCCGGACGCCAGCGTCACGGCGAGCTCCAGAAACGCATCCTGGAGCTGATCGAGGCTGGCGATCTGCTCGGCGCAAAGCGGCTCTACAACGCCGAGGAGGCCGGGATCTGGCGTCCCTACAAGTCGCTCATGATGGCGGCCGTGAAGCAGGTGAAGGAGGATGCCGCACGCCAGCGCGAGGCCTATCTGGCGGATGCCTCCCGGGCCGAGCGCGAGGTCGTCCTGGTCGCGCTGCTCGCGCTGCTCGTGGCCGCCGTCTTGGGGATCTGGCTGGTGCGCAAGATCAGCGGGCCCTTGCGTCAGACGCTCGGTCATCTGGCCTCCATCTCGGACGGCGACTACAGCAGGCACATCGGCGTCCACAGTAACGACGAGATGGGTCAGATGCTCCTCGGGGTCAAGTCGGTACAGGCCCGTCTGGACTACGACATTCAGGAGACGCGCCGAATCGCCCAGGAGAATCAGACCATTCGTTACGCCCTGGATCATGTGACCATCCCGGTCAGCCTCTCGGACGAGCAGGATCGGGTCACCTATCTGAACCACGCCGGGGAGGGGCTGTGGCGGGCGCTCTCCGACGATGTTCTCAGACACCATCCGGAGTTGGATCCGGATGCCTTGATGCGCACCTGCATGACCCGCTATCTAGGAGACGACCGGCAGCGTCAGGCCCTCAGCGGCCAGTTGGAAGGCACGCTCGTCCTGGACACGCGCATGTCCGGCCGGCATCTGCATCTCACCGCCAGCCCGGTGCGCGACGATCGCGGTCACCAGATCGGCAAGGTCATGCAGTGGCAGGACCGCACGGCGGAGGTGACGGCGGAGCGCGAGATTGCGGGTCTGGTCGAGGGTGCGGCGGTGGGTGATTTCGCGGCGCGGCTGGATCTGGCGGGCAAGGAGGGGTTCTTCCGTCAGCTGAGCGAGGGGCTGAACCGGCTGCTCGACATCATGTCGGCGGGGCTGAGCGACGTGGCCGGAGTGCTGGACGCGATCGCGCGCGGGGATCTGACGCGCGGGAT
>NZ_AONC01000118.1 GCF_000585215.1 Imhoffiella purpurea
TATGTCTCGCCGGATTTTCGCTGTCATTCCTCGCGGCATTTTCTCGAGCCCCTGCTGGAGCATCATGACCGCGAGGCGGTCGAGGTCACGGCCTATGCCGAGCTGAGCGTCGAAGACGCGGTCACCTCCCGCTACCGAGGTCACGTGGACCGCTGGGTGGGGACCCGGGGTCTGAGCGATGCGGAACTGGCCGAGCGGATCCGCGCCGATGGGATCGATATCCTGGTGGATCTCGCGGGACACACGGCGGGCAATCGGCTCGGGGTGTTCGCCCGTCGGCCGGCCCCGGTATCGGTCTCCTGGATGGGATATGGCTATACCACGGGGCTGAGTGCGATCGATTACTTTTTAACCGACGGGGTCATGACCCCGGCGGGCAGCGAGGGATTATTCGCCGAGCGCCCCTGGCGCCTCGATGTTCCCTCGCTGGTGTATCGTCCCGAGCCTGGAATGGGACCGGTCGGTTCCCTGCCCGCGCGTGTTTGGGGTGGAATCACCTTTGGGACGCTCACGCGCAGCGTGCGGATCAACCACCGCACCATTCGCGTCTGGTCCGAGATCCTCGACCGGGTGGGCGGCTCGCGGCTGGTGATCGACAGCAAGGATTTCGCGCCCGACTCGATGCGAGCGGCGCTGCAGGCGCGATTCGCGGAGCACGGCATCGGTCCCGAGCGGCTTGCGATCGGCTACCACAGTCCGCCCTGGGATCTGCTGCGCTGCATCGATATCGGGCTGGACTGTTTCCCGCACAACTCGGGCACCACGCTGATCGAAACCCTCTACATGGGGGTTCCCTTCATCACGCTGGCCGAGCGCCCGAGCGTCGGTCGGATTGGCAGTCTGATGCTCGAAGGCGCGGGTCATGGCGAGTGGATCGCCGGGAGCGAAGCGGAATACGTCGCCAAGGCGGTCGCGCTGGCCGGCGATCTGGCGTCTTTGTCCGAGATTCGCGCCGGTCTGCGCGGCGAATTGGAGTCCGGCCCGTGGCGTGACGAAGCGGGCTTTGCGCGCCGGGTCGAGCGGGCTTACCGAGAGATGTGGCGATGCTGGTGTGACGGCGAAGGGCGTCACCGGGGCGAGCCGGGAGAGGGTGGATCATGAGCGTGCAGGAGGTGTTCGATCAGGCCGTGGCGCACCATGGTGGTGGGCGTCTCGAGATGGCCGAGGGGCTGTATCGACAGGTCTTGGCGGAGCAGGGCGACCACCCGGGCGCGCATCACGGGCTCGGCGTGCTGGAGGTCGAGCGTGGCCGGATGGAGGAGGGACTGGGGCACCTGAG
>NZ_AONC01000119.1 GCF_000585215.1 Imhoffiella purpurea
TGGCTCTTTCTGCGTTTCAGACAGTTCCGGGATTGGGTGACAGCGAACCGGAGAATCGAGCAGGTCGCGCATAACACCAGCGAGAGGGCTACAATTCTGGCCCTTTCGTTGCGATCGGTCCGCCCGTCTCATGCTAAATATCCTGAACCTTATCGACGATGCCAAGTGTTTCGAGGTCGTGCGTACCCTGCGCTGGCCTGAAGGCCCGCGTTGCGTGCACTGCGACTCTGCGGTGGTCAGCAAGCAAGGTCGGGATACGACGCAACCCCAGCGGCAAAAATACCGCTGCAGCGACTGCGGGCGCTGGTTCGACGATCTGACCGGGACCGTCTTCGCGGGCCATCATCAACCGCTGCGCACCTGGGTGCTGTGCTTGTATTTCATGGGCTTGAATCTGTCCAATCGTCAAGTGAGCCACGAACTCGGTCTGCACAAGGATGATGCTCAACGCATGACCGAGCAACTGCGCGCGGGCATCGACAGCCAGCAGGTTCTCCCCGAACTCAGTGGCGAGGTCGAAGCCGACGAGGTGTACGTGGTCGCCGGGCACAAGGGGCATCCCGAGGCGGTGAGACAGCAAGGGCGCCAAGGCCGTCGTCGCCGCCTGAAGGGCGCTCGCGGCCGGGGCACCCTGGCCAAGGAAAAACCGCCGATTCTCGGCCTGATCCAACGCGGCGGCGAGGTCGTGTTCCGCATGCTCGAGAACGTCCAGCAGAAGACCATCGAACCGTTGATTCGCGCCACCGTGACCAAAGGAACACGCTTCTACACCGATGAGTACGACATCTACGTCCGCTTGCCTGCCTGGGGCTACGACCATCACACCGTCTGCCACAGCCGCGGCGAATATGCCCGAGACGAGGACGGTGACGGCTTCCACGAGATCCACGTCAATACGATCGAAGGCGTCTGGTCCTTGCTCCGTTCCTGGCTGCGTCCACACCGAGGGATCTCCCAGGAACATCTTCCGTTGTACCTGAGTTTCTTCCAGTTCGTTCACAACGCTCGCGTACGCGGCAAAGGGCTGCTACCTGCTCTCCTGGGAACGTTGGTGGCGTAACTGTCCGGAATGCAGATTGAGCC
>NZ_AONC01000120.1 GCF_000585215.1 Imhoffiella purpurea
GTAGCCCTCTCGCTGGTGTTATGCGCGACCTGCTCGATTCTCCGGTTCGCTGTCACCCAATCCCGGAACTGTCTGAAACGCAGAAAGAGCCAAGCCAATATGCTGGTAAAAACCCAGCGCCTGGTCGTTCTGTTCATTCACATCGACCTTAGATGCCCCCTGCTCTTTGATAGCATAAGCTGATAACATGGCACCAATGCCTTTTCCGCGAACATCAGGTGAGATGAACAACATTTCAATGTTACCTTCATGGACACCACAGAATCCCTGAATCTCACCATGAGCATTTTTAGCGCATATCAAATCAACAGCATCAAAATACTGCTCCAGAATTAACGGCTTTAACGCCTGCAGATCATCTTCATCCAGAAAATCATGGGTTGCCCTGACCGAGGCTTCCCAGATTTCTATTAGCTTAAGATGATCTACTTTTTCTACGATCTCAATATTCATCACCAAACCTGATTGAAAGTTTAATGCCTATGTATACCTAACCAAACTGGAGCGTAAGCGTTCAGACCCTCCTCCTCCCTTGGGGACGTGAAGACAGACGGGCTCCGCTATGGCAAAGTCAAAACCACGACCTAAACGACGC
>NZ_AONC01000121.1 GCF_000585215.1 Imhoffiella purpurea
CAGGGCTTTGAAGGTCACAGATCGTGATCATGAGCGACTTCTCTGATCGATCCCCTCAGGTTCGCGGGGTCTTTCGACGTTTCTCAAGAAGACGCGCGACGGAGACATGCGGTTTGGTCGGATCATGGGTTCGCGCCGGAGTCGGCTTCTTGGGGCCGCGTGAATGCTTGCGGTACTTGCGCAGCTGCACGTGCTGGGCGGTGGCGAGCAGCCAAGCGGCCATCGCGTCTGGGGAGAGGGGGTGGAACTCGCCCCATTCCTCGGGCGTCACCAACGTCTCGAGACTATCGCTGACCCGGGCCATTTCGTTGACCAGATAGTAACCCGAGACCTGCGTGTCGATGGTCTCGGCGCCGTGGACCTGACGCAATGCGGCCTTGATCACGGCCAAGGCATTGTAGGCGACGATGGCCAT
>NZ_AONC01000122.1 GCF_000585215.1 Imhoffiella purpurea
ATGGCCATCGTCGCCTACAATGCCTTGGCCGTGATCAAGGCCGCATTGCGTCAGGTCCACGGCGCCGAGACCATCGACACGCAGGTCTCGGGCTACTATCTGGTCAACGAAATGGCCCGGGTCAGCGATAGTCTCGAGACGCTGGTGACGCCCGAGGAATGGGGCGAGTTCCCCCCCCTCTCCCCAGACGCGATGGCTGCTTGGCTGCTCGCCACCGCCCAGCACGTGCAGTTGCGCAAGTACCGCAAGCATTCACGCGCCCCCAAGAAGCCGGCTCCGGCGCGAACCCATGATCCGACCAAACCGCATGTCTCCGTCGCGCGTCTTCTTGAGAAACGTCGAAAGACGCGGCAGACCTGAGACCTGAGACCTGAGGGGATCGATCAGAGAAGACGCTCATGATCACGATCTGTGACCTTCAAAGCCCTGCTGTCACTGGACCCTCGGCTAAGAGCCCTCGAACGAAGGATTCGACATCGGCGTTGCTCTCACCTTCGCCATCGGGAGCCGGCTCGGCCATGCCCAGGAGTTCCCTGGCGCTGCCTTCGAGCATCTCGCCCCAGAGGACTCGGGTCGCCTCGATCCCCTCGACCGGCTCCTCCAGCTCCAGGTCGTATCCGAACCCCTGGCCATCCTCGCCGATGTTGCTCTTGGCTCGGGCCAGGATCCGCCTCACTCCACTGGGATGGTCGTCGGGTAGCCGAGCGGTCGCCATGACCACCCGCGCCAGGGCACCGAAGGCCAGCGATCCGGTCACCCGATCAATCGGATCTCGTCCCGAGCTGCCCTTGCTGAAGTGGGAGATCCCCAGAACAGCGCAGTGACGGGAAGCAGCCAGGTCGACCAAGGGTTGCAGTGCTCGCCGGACCTCGGCGTTGCGGTGACTGTCTCCAGAGACGGCTGCCACGATGGGATCGACGATCAGCAAGGACGGACAAGGATCCATCCAGGCCATCTTGTCGGCCAGGAGGTCGATGTCGACCGCAGGATCGAAGGCTCTCAGACCATCCTCGGTGTTGGTGGTCGTGATGAAGTGGACGCGATTGAGATCAGCCCCCACAGCCATGAGCCTCGGGACCAGGGTGTCCTTGATGTCGTCCTCTCCTGACCAGATCAGGACATCGCCTTGGAGAGCTTCGGTTCCATCGGGCCAGCGGCTCCCGAGCGAGACCGTCGCCGCCAGAGCCATGCTGACGGTGGTCTTCCCGGTGCCTGGGGCTCCAGCGAGCAGATGGACCTTCCCAGCCGCGAGCCATCCGGGCCAGAGCCAACGCACGGGATCGGGCTTGATAGTCGAGGCAGCCTTGGTGTTCACGTCGATGAATCCCTCGGATGATGCGCCGAAGATGTCTCTGGGATGGATCACGCTGCCATCGGTGGCATGAACGATTCCGGTCTCGCGCTCGATCCAGTTGCCCGCTCCGTCTCGATGGACCCGGACCCAGCCTGGATTGTAGGGAGACTGCAGCAGATGGCTGCCCCAGCGGTCGCGGACGACCTGGGTCTCTTGATCATCGGGTCGGCGGATGGTGGCGACTGGGGTGAACTCCTGGAGCGGAGTGTCGAGGGCTCCAGCTTTGCTGGGTGCAGAGGCTCCAGAGGATCTGGAGGCGGAAGTATGCCTGGAGGTGTTGGACACCCCCTCGGCAAGGAAGGGGCTCGCACTCATTCGGATGCCTCCTCCTCAGCGGCAGCGACGGTCGTCCTGATCGCCTTGATGTTTGAGCCGGTGACCGCCGAGACGATCCGGTTCCACTCCTCCAGTCCGGCTTCGCTGGCCATGGCGTGGGTGAAGTAGCCACTCTGGCTCGTCAGCTCGGCCTTGTTGAGGTAGACCTTCCACATCCAGGATCTGGTCCCGGCGTAGACGTCCAGGCTGATCGTGCTGCGGATGTTCAGGTCGGCAGTGGCGACGGTCTTGTCGGTGGAACCGGGAGCGAGGAGTTGTTCGCGGGATTTCATGGGTCGATCTCTCCAAGAGTTGGATTTGAGAAATCGACCGCTCACACAGGCAGTCTGACGTTGTCAGTGAAGCAACAGCGTCAGGGGCAGAGGCTCTCCCAGGAGGAAGGAATGGGAACTCCGGGCGCAACTTGGCCAGGGATCGGCGCAGTTGGGCCGCGAGCGGACAGACCAACCCCTAGGGCGGTATCATGTCCGAGCCGGTGCAAGCCGTTAGTGGCGGTCTTGCTTTGCCGTCGGGGTGTTGGTAGCACCCTGGCGGACGGCTTTTACTCTACGGCAAGTTTTCCCTTCCTGCCAACTCTCTCGTTCCTTGCCGGTTAGCGATAGTGTCGTCAGGGCTTCTGATCAGAATACACAATCATCTCTCAAACTTGACAGCATTACTGAGCTACGTAAACAAACTCGGCTTTGGCCAATTTAGGCCGTCGCCGCAAGCTGGTCGAGCAAGCGATCCAGGCGTTTGGCAGAAATTAGGACCCGGTCCGGCTCTGACGTTGAGTCGCTGTAATTGTCCTCGGCCCAGAGGGTGCGGCGCACCAGGGCCAGGCAGTCCGAGAAGGTCGCCTGCGGCTTGAGGTACCAGGCGGTGGAGCGTGCCAGGGTGTCCCAGCGCTCGCGCCACTGATAGACCATCAGACACACGAGCGAGAACAGCGCCAGCAGTCCGGGCGTGGTCCGGGCGATGGCCAAGTCGCTCCATTGACGCTGGGTCTCCACGCCGAGATGCCGGCGTGTTTCCTCGAAGGTGACCTCCAGCGACCAACGCCAGACGAACAGTTCGATAATGCGCTCCGGTGCCATGGTGAGGTC
>NZ_AONC01000123.1 GCF_000585215.1 Imhoffiella purpurea
ACACCACCGGACGTTGGACTCAGTTCTGGGAGAAAATCGATCAATTTGGCGCTGAATGCTGCTGCTGAGGACATCATGCGGAGGCCGCACCCATCTCAACCGTCTCATTCGTCCTATGCCAGCGAAGCCGACTAAAGCAGAACCGAATAGCAACACCGTCGATGGAATTGGCACCGCAGCAACATTTAAGTATGCAGCATCTAGGTATGCATCGTTGTTCGAACCTGCATTCCGATTGCCGACGAACTCAAAACGCACGTATCTTGTTCCTGCAACTAATCCGGTTTCACCTGATTGTTGTTCCCAGATTTTATTGGAGGTAAACCTATCGAGGTTAGCGCTACTAATCACCGACATATCTGAGGCTAACTGCATTATGACTATTTGGCCAATATCTCCATCACCCCAGCCGCTTTGCCAGCCTGGCCTTGGTCATCGATTGGTCCAAGACCGAGTATCTGGGTAGGTGATGAAGAGGGGCAAAAGGTGTGGCAGGAGCGACGGGGAGGCGTACCCTTGGAAGCGCTAACTGACCGAGGGAAACGCCGTTGCCCGATGCCCCTGCCGCGATTGACTCTACTGCACCCAGACATCCGACGCCAATGCATGATCGGCGGTATCGCGCCGAGTGTCTCAGCGTGGTGGGCCATGCGCAGCATGGCGGACAGAGTCAACGGAGCGCGGCGGCTGGCGCCGGTGTGCCCCGCAGTACGCTGCGTTACTGGAACGAAGCCAAGGGACGTGGAGCCCCGCCGGTGTTGCTCGCCTTCACCGAGACGCCCGAGGGCGTGGTGTGGCTGCGTCGGATCCTGATGGCCGCGCACTGGTGCATCACCGAGATCGGTGGCGCAGGCATCCGCGTGGTGGATGAGTTCCTCGAGCTCAGCGGTCTGTCGGACTTCATCGCGGCCTCCTACGGCACCCAGCAAGCGTTCCATGCCCACTTGGAGGAGCACATCCTTGCCTGCGCGCGCGAGCAGCGCACTGAACTGGCCGCGACCATGCCGCCTCGCACCCTGAGCATCGCCGAAGACGAGACCTGGAAGGATGGGATGCGCCTGGTGGCCATCGACCCTGTCTCGGGCTTGATCCTGGTCGAGGAGGTGGCCGAGGAGCGCTCGGCGGCGACCTGGACGCACGCGCTCGCGCACGGGCTCGAAGGGCTGAACGTCACCGTCGTGCAAGGCACCAGTGACGAAGCCAAGGGACTGTTGGCGCATGTGAAGCGCGATCTCGGCGCGCATCATTCCACCGATCTCTTTCATCTGCAGCATGAGATCAGCAAGGCGATGACTCTGTCGTTGGCGCGCGCCCAGCAGCAGGCGGACAGCGAGGAGGCTAAGGCCAAGGCGCGCTGGCAGGACGCGTGCGCCGCCGAGCAGGAGTATCATCGCCACCCCCATGGTCCGGGACGCCCGCCGGACTTGGCTGCACGCACCGCTCGCGCCCTGCGTGACGACGTCCAGCTCAGCCTGGTACGCGAGCGGGCCGAGGCGCGTCGCACGGAAGCCAAGACGCTGATCGCCGAGGTGAGTGCGCTCGATCACCCCTACGATCTCGAGCACGGACAGGCGCGGCCCCCAGAGGACCTCGCCCAACGGCTCGGGACGCTCTTCGAGCGCCTGGAGAGGATCGCCGAGGAGGCGGCCTTGTCCGAGCGCCTGTGCGCCCATCTGGCCAAGGCAAAGCGACTCACCAACGCACTGGTGGCCACGCTGGCGTTCTTCTTCATGACGGTGACGACTCGGGTGCATGCCCTCAACCTCGCTCCCGCGATCGAGCAGGCGATGCTCGAGGACCTCATCCCCGCGCTCTACCTGGAGCGGGTCGCCGAGCGCAGCCCCCACGCCGAGCAGCGCCATCGGCTCAAGCGTTTGAGCGCCCAGCGGCTCGCACCGCTCCAGCAGCCGTCGCACCCGATCCAAGCCCTCGACCGCGAGACCCGTTGTCACCTCGAGCAGGTCGCCCAGGAGTGTGCCGATCTGTTCCAGCGCAGCAGCTCCTGCGTCGAAGGGCGTAATGGCTTTCTCTCCCTGTATCAGCATGGTCATCACCGCCTCAGTCCGCGTAAGCAGGCCGTGCTCACGGCGATCCACAACTTCGCGATCAAACGCCCTGATGGCACCACAGCGGCTGAACGGTTCTTCGCGCAAGCGCATCCCTCATTATTCGAGCAGGTGCTTGAGCGGATGCCATGGCCCGCGCGGCCCGCGAAACGACGACCACGGCCAGCGAAATCGCCTCACTTGCTCGCTGTGGCGGCTTAGCAACGGTGGACCAATCGATGATCAAGGCCGCCAGCCTCCGTACTGCAAAGTTAGCATCCCAGCGTCAAGATCTGAAACGGAGTAGCCATTATCTAATAGATCAACATCCTGCCACACTGTAAATTGTGATCCCCGGCCGTATAAATAGCTTGTGCCTTCATATGGCGCAGGATCTGATGCGCGGATACGTGCAGTGCCTAAAATAGACCAGTTGTTAAGATCATCTTCAAATCCCGAATTGACGAGAAGATTCGCATTTGCGTCAAATGAAGCTATCGCAAACGTTACGGATATAGCAATCGATTTCAGGTTTGCCATATAGATACCTCCGGTTACGTTAACTCGGCTTTGGCCAATTTAGGCCGTCGCCGCAAGCTGGTCGAGCAAGCGATCCAGGCGTTTGGCAGAAATTAGGACCCGGTCGGGCTCTGACGTTGAGTCGCTGTCATTGTCCTCGGCCCAGAGGGTGCGGCGCACCAGGGCCAAGCAGTCCGAGAAGGTCGCCTGCGGCTTGAGGTACCAAGCGGTGGAGCGTGCCAGGGTGTCCCAGCGCTCGCGCCACTGATAAACCATCAGACACACGAGCGAGAACAGGGCCAGCAGCACCGGGGTGGTCCGGGCGATGGCCAAGTCGCTCCATTGGCGCTGGGTTTCCACACCGAGATGCCGGCGTGTTTCCTCGAAGGTGACCTCCAGCGACCAACGCCAGACGAACAGTTCGATAATGCGCTCCGGTGCCATGGTGAGGTC
>NZ_AONC01000124.1 GCF_000585215.1 Imhoffiella purpurea
AATAAAACGGGTAATCCCCCGGCTTTGCCGGGGTGACAGTAGCAGTTTGACATTTCCGGGAGTCCATCGGGGACACTCCGCAGCGTGAGCCGCCAAGCACACGATTGTGGAGAGTCCCGATGGACGAGTTCGAGAGCCTAAGTCACTCCAAATGGGAGTGCAAATATCATGTTGTCTTCATCCCAAAATGTCGCCGCCGCGTGCTTTACGGGCAACTGCGGTCCCACCTTGGGGAAGTGTTTCATCAGTTAGCCAGGCAAAAAGAGAGTCGGATCGAAGAGGGACATTTGATGCTGGATCATGTGCATATGCTCATTTCGATTCCGCCGAAATATCCAGTGTCTCAGGTGGTTGGCTATATCAAGGGCAAAAGTGCCATCCATCTGGCGCGGGTTTACGCGGAGCGTAAACGCAATTTTAGTGGGCAGCATTTTTGGGCTCGGGGGTATTTTGTCTCGACGGTCGGTCGCGATGAAGCGACGATCCGTGCGTATATCCAGCACCAGGAGCGCGAAGATCATCGGCTGGAGCAGTTGCAACTGTGGCGCTGATCTGCCGCCTTTAGGCGGCCCTAATACCGTGGGGCCGCGTTAGCGACCCCTTGCCGCTTTGAGCGGCTCACGAATTCAAAGCCCCCGGCTTTGCCGGGGGATGGTTACT
>NZ_AONC01000125.1 GCF_000585215.1 Imhoffiella purpurea
TCCGTGCTGACCTTCGCCAACGGGGTCAAGGCGCAGACCTACTATGTCGAAGTGGTCGGAGCGGAAGGCGACGCGGACGCCGACTACAGCCTCGAGGTCGTCACGATCGCCGACGACTACGGCAGTACCTCCAAGACCGAGGGCGTGCTCAGCCAAGGCGACGCGATCCCGGTCAGCGTGCAATGGGAGGGAGACGTCGACTGGCTCGAACTCGAAGCCGAGGGCGACACCGCCTACACCATCTACCTCTCGAGCGATTCGGCGACCAGCGGCGCGCTGCGTCTGGTGGACAAGAAAGGCGAAGAGATCGCCACCGAAACGGCCAGCGTCAGCGGCACGCAGCTGGTGGGACTCACGTTCCGCACCGACGCCAAGGGCGGCACCTATTACGTTGAAGTTGCGGGTGATGCGACCACCACGACGGGCGACTACAGCCTGAGCCTGGTGACGGACGCCGACGACTATGGCGAGACGGCCAAGACGGCGGGCGAACTCACCGCCCCGACGGCGGACACCCCTACCACCAAGAGCGGCGAGGTGCAATGGCAAGGCGACCTCGACTGGCTCGAACTCGAGGCCGCGGCGGACACCCGCTACACCATCCGTCTGGCGGGCGACGGCAGCGCCGATGCGCTGGCGGCCGGGAGCCTGAGCCTGCTCGACAAGAAGGGCGAAGACCAGGGCGACCTCTACGAGCATTCGGTGGCGAGCGGAGACCTCGACGGACTGATCTTCACCAACGGTGCCAAGGCGGGGACCTACTACATCCAAGTGGCCGGTGCCGATACGAGCGACCTGGGCGGCTACGGCCTGGATATCAGCATCGTCGAAGACCAGGAAGGCGACACCGCGAAGACGGCGGCGACGGTGGGGTCGGCCGACCAGGCCGGACACATCGACTGGGCGGGCGACGTCGACTGGTTCGCACTCGACGTCGAGACCGACACCCACTACACGATCACCCTCAACAGCACGGA
>NZ_AONC01000126.1 GCF_000585215.1 Imhoffiella purpurea
GAGGTTATGCGCGAGCGTCGTCAGGGGCGACCGGCTCCCGTTCTGCCGCCACCTGCTGCGGCGTGAGAGCAGGGGGGAACCGAACGGATACCTTTGGAAAACGTCGGATCCTCAAGGCTCATTTCGAGGCTCAATCACACGACCAGCCCCCTCATGTATACGACCCGCATTCGCCTAGCGGACCCAAAATCGAGCTGCAGTCAATACTCTAAAGCGAATAACACCTTACCAGAGACATTTTGATGCGTTTTATTATTGAATTTTTCATCAATTACTATCTTTAATACACTTAGAGTAACGGGTATCTTAGAGCCATCTTCCTCCACGTATCCGGTTATATTCCCGGATCCGGTTATATGAAAACCCTTCATTCCAAGAGAATTGCGAAAATACGCCACTGGGGACAATGGTGACGACTCAACATCTATTGCCACCAACTCAAGCCTAATTGACATTTCATTGGATACCCAATAGCCTGTATCCGTTGTAATGGCACATGGCGATGACTTTGAACAAGACGAAGCAGGCAGGGGAGGCAAAGGCTTGTTGAATTCTCTTACCAAGTCGATCACGCAGGAAGTATATGTCTTGTAGTTCCCGGAAGATATCGTCCCATCGTGCGATTCCTGCAGGATTGCACCTAGCTCGCTATAAGATGCCTCTCCTTTCACCGCCGCCTTGCGCCAAGACTTGACGGAAGCAGAAACGTCCGCCTGAATTTTATTCGACACGCCTATTCCGCAACCTTTGATTATCCCATCCAATTCATCTTGCGATGGAAATCTATCGGCCACAGCAACTACTGAAAACGAAGATAGAAGTAGAAGAGCCAAAAGCGATTTTATCATTTGCTGCTCCTATTGATGGTTAAGAACGTCGATTCATAGTTCGTAGAGCCAACATCTCCATAGACACTCATGATCGCTGGATGTACTCATGGTATGACTCCGCTTCTTTAGACCACAGCGGCATTGTTGTTTAATGTGTTATACCTAGCGAATGCAGGATTTCGGCTCTCAATGACCGACAATCTGAAAGTTCTCAGCAAGCAGCGTACGCAGCTGCGGTGCATAGCGGT
>NZ_AONC01000127.1 GCF_000585215.1 Imhoffiella purpurea
GAAGGCTTCGTCGTGGCGAAAGTGGTCAGAAGAACGGGGACGACAGTGACGGTTGAGGTCACGGTGGACCTTCGGGGCACGTTGCTGGAGATCCGAGTACTGCAAGCACGCCTTTTATCAGCGCATGACACGTGAGATTGACCGGGCCAAGCAGCGCTATCCCGACGCGCTCTACCTGGGGATCGCTGACGGTGCCGCCAGCAACTGGAGCTTCCTCGAGGAGCATACCAAGCGCCAACTGATCGACTTTTTCCACGTCAGCGAATATGTCGCCACGCTGGCTCAGGCGCGCTATCCGCAACGCCAGGCCGAGGAGCAACGTTCGCGCTGGCGCCATCAGCAGTGCCGCGATCTCAAGGACGACCCCAACGCGGTGAACCGGCTGATCGAAGAAGCGGCCACGCTCTCGCGGCGCACCTCCCTCTCGCAGGCACTGCGCGACAACGCCTACAGCGCCTGGACCTATTTCAACAATCATCGCCACCAGATGGACTACCCCGGCTTCCTCGCTGAGTCCCTGCCGATCGGATCGGGTGTGAC
>NZ_AONC01000128.1 GCF_000585215.1 Imhoffiella purpurea
CGGCCACGACGACAACGACCGCCACCCGCTCGACAACCCTATTTGACACCGCTGGCGGCATGAGTGTGGACCGGAGTTATGATCACCGCCCCATCGACACCCGGCGGCGCCTGGCGCTCGCGCAGGGCTTGCCGGTGTTCAGTGTCGACACCAAAAAGAAGGAGCCTCTCGGGTCCTTGTATCGCCCCGGTCGCTGTTACAGCAGCGCCCCGCAACCGGTCTATGATCACGATTTCCCGCACCTGGCCACCGGTCGACTCATCCCGCACGGCGTCTACGATCTCCATCGCAACGAGGGATTTATCACCTTGGGGACCTCGCGCGAGACGAGCGCCTTCGTCTGCGATGCCATCGCCCTGGCCTGGGAGAGGCACTTCGCCAAGCGCTATCCCCGCGCGCGCGAGATCCTGGTGTTGTTCGATGCCGGTGGGGCCAACGCGGCCCGCTCGCTGCGCTTCAAGGAAGACCTGATCGCGCTCTCGCAACGATTGGGGTTGCGACTGCGCATCGCCCATTATCCGCCCTCTCAGTACAGTACAAAACGAATAGCTCCCCCAGCTAATACAGCACGCGCCTCATGTCATGTTGGACGTTGAACGGTCGCCCATCGAGCATGA
>NZ_AONC01000129.1 GCF_000585215.1 Imhoffiella purpurea
AGTGCGGGCTTCGGGCATCGTAACGTTGGGGGTAGAGTCTCAAGACGATGCCATTATAATCAAAAACTTAATATGAAATGCACTGTACTGAGGATCAGCACCAAGACCAACCCCAATTTCTAGGACACGCATTCCTCGGACCTGTTCAAAACGTGCAAAATCGGCGATGTAGGGCTCCAATTCATAGCGCGCTTTCGCCTGTTTTTCGTATCCTTTCCGATCAGACTCCGATAGATAAAGCGCCTCGCCGCATGAGTCTCTATTCCAGAAATCACGAACTCTATTCTTCTCGGACGGCATATCACGGGTGCGGCCTCGAAATGATGTCGTTTCGAGGGTATGCTTTGAGCTTCTGTAACAACGAGAGAAGGCTTCGTCGTGGCGAAAGTGGTCAG
>NZ_AONC01000130.1 GCF_000585215.1 Imhoffiella purpurea
GCCCTAATACCGTGGGGCCGCGTTAGCGACCCCTTGCCGCTTTGAGCGGCTCACGAATTCAAAGCCCCCGGCTTTGCCGGGGGATGGTTACTTTTGAAAGATGGTTATTGAAAACGGCTATAAATCTCTCCTATAAAAGTGAGTTTCACATCGGCGTGGGAATGGCGGATTCTGTTCCTGGCGAGCCATCACCATACCTACTCCAGGTAGTATTTGGAAAGTTGCCATTCACTCACAAGTTGGGACTCTACATGCTGAGCTATAAAACGCTAGAAAGATTCCGCGTTGGCTCCATTTCTTTTACTCCGATACACATAGACAAGCAGATTGGCGGGTTTCTTTTTCACATACGAGGGTTGGACTTCTTTTTGTCTCTTTATCCTGGCCATGCCTTACCTACGCTAAATACACTTGGAATAGGGGATGATGGAAAAGTCCCAAAACACATCGCCAGTGCAACGCCAGAGTACAGAAAGAATACAGTTAGTGTTATAAACGAACATGGCGAGCGTTCAGATATTAAGTTTAATTGGAGAAAAGAAACAGCTGTTTCATCAGACCCAAAATATCACCTGCCGCCGGAAGAGACGAATAGGTAAGCGACGTAATATCGCATAACAATTAAAACAAGCCGACCCAAAAAGCGCGCATCGAACTCTCTGGTGCATTCACGTTTCGGTGCGCCAAATCAAGATGCGCAGAGCAGGCATATCCTGTTAGATGTAAAAAACGCCGTGTGGCAACGCGATCAAGGAAGACGACCTCGGACGAGCGTGTAAAAGTTGAGGCGAATGGTATTGATTTATTTGCTGATGATTATGCGATGGGCTTGAATTTATTTTCCGCTGGTCACGCATTCAATAAATTGGCGTTGCCTATCTTGCTGGTTCATTAACAACCCACCTCCCATCGACTTATTTCGTGGGGGTATTATATATCCAAACTAAAATCAATACTCAATTTTTGGCTACACCCCCCTCGTCCATGAGAGGGGCGATATATCTGGCGGTGATCATAACTCCGGTCCACACTCATGCCGCCAGCGGTGTCAAATAGGGTTGTCGAGCGGGTGGCGGTCGTTGTCGTCGTGGCCGT
>NZ_AONC01000131.1 GCF_000585215.1 Imhoffiella purpurea
A
The DNA here is from genome assembly GCF_000585215.1 of Imhoffiella purpurea. Taxonomy (GTDB): domain Bacteria; phylum Pseudomonadota; class Gammaproteobacteria; order Chromatiales; family Chromatiaceae; genus Imhoffiella; species Imhoffiella purpurea. Next base: position 2 of record NZ_AONC01000131.1, read on the forward strand.
CCACCGGACGTTGGACTCAGTTCTGGGAGAAAATCGATCAATTTGGCGCTGAATGCTGCTGCTGAGGACATCATGCGGAGGCCGCACCCGTCGACAGAGGTCAAGAAAATGCTCGTGCGCTGCCGAGCGCTCCTTGAGGGTGGGGTGTCTTGCCAACTGTTCCGGGGTCACGTCAATCGGCTCCTGATCGTTAGGGAACGTATCAGGATAACACTGAAGCGAAGCCCGACACGCGGCGAGAAACCAAGCGGGAACTGCAATGAAGAGAAGGGATGATTACAGGCTCCGGTACCGGAAATGCACCAGAGCCAGAGACTTTCAGGCATAAAAAATCCCCGCGCCTCAACGAAACACGTTGATTTTCAAGGTCTTGTTGGTACAAAGGGGCGGAATCGAACCACCGACACGAGGATTATCCGTCATCCAATCTTACTGACCCGACTAATCCGCGGCGCCTCCACCGCATACCGTGCAATTGCAGGTAGCGGACGAACCCCGTCAACCTCGATCCTGGCGAGCCCCAGCGACGCCAGCCGCTCGGCGGCCTCGCGGCAGAAGGACGGCCCGGCGTCCGGATCCTTGGCGGCCTTCTTCCAGTAGCGTCCATAGCGCTCCACCCAGTTCCGATAGGCATCGTGGAGATCGGGCCAGGATACGGCACGGTCCTGTGACAGACGCTCGGCGAGATGGCCGGCCAGCAGCAGGGTGATGTGTCCCTCGGTGCCCTCGGAGGGCATGCGCTGGTCGGCGAGATCGCCCTCCGGGTCGACCATGGCGATGCCCTCGGCGCGCATCTCGGGGATCAGTCCGGTGGCCTCCTGGATGCGCTGGACGATGGCGTGACGCTGGTTGAAGAGATAGGCCCGCTCGTCCTCGTCCAGCTCGTCGTAATAGAGCACCGGGTCGTCGAGCAGACGCTCGGTGAGGCGCTGGCGCAGTTCGCGGTTGCGGGCCTCGGGGGTGTCGGCGACGAAGCGGGCAGTGATGGCACCGATGCGCTGGTCGAGTGAGTCCGCGGGCTGCTCCAGGGTGTCGACCAGGGAGGGGCCGCGTCGGGTCACCAGGAGTGCGGAGAGCACGTGACGGTCGATGTCGTAGAGGACGTCCTTGGTCTCGTTCTGGATGTAGGCGTCCTCGCTGCCGGCCACCCGGACCAGCACGCCGAGGTTCAGCAGGAGACGGACGACGGCCACCAGGTCTCGGCGGTCCTCCTGGGTGCGCAGCTCGAACACCAGTCCGCTGGCCTGGATGGCGGGCTCGGCGGACTGGTCCATGGCGGCCTTGCCCAGGCGGCCCAGGGTGCTCTGCATCTCGCCGCGCTCCAGGCCCGCCAGCACCAGGCACAGGAGGGCGTAGCGGCGGCGGGTGAAATCCAGGTCCACCGGGCGTCTGCCGGGGCGGGCGGCGCGGCTGCCGTCGTCGTGCTCGGGGGCGGTCTTGGCGAGGCGGGCGAAGTCGGCCTCGAGCCGCAGG
>NZ_AONC01000132.1 GCF_000585215.1 Imhoffiella purpurea
GAAGGCTTCGTCGTGGCGAAAGTGGTCAGAAGAACGGGGACGACAGTGACGGTTGAGGTCACGGTGGACCTTCGGGGCACGTTGCTGGAGATGGAAGGGGCGATCCAGGAAGCGACCAATGCCGTCGGAGGTTGCGCCACCGAGGAGGCGCTGAAGCGCTTCGACACCGACGGCAGTCCGATTCGCGTCGGGGCGATGAAACTGACCGCGCGCGGGCGTGATGCCAAGGACTACCAAAGTCCATATGGAGTGGTGCGCGTCGAGCGCTTCGTCTACCAGAGCTCGCGCGGTGGGCGGATCTACTGCCCGTTGGAGCACCAGGGACGGATCATCCGCGGGGC
>NZ_AONC01000133.1 GCF_000585215.1 Imhoffiella purpurea
CTGCAGGGTGATGAGGCGCTGAAGGAGGTCGAGTCCATAGCGAAAGAAGCTGAACTGAGGGCGCTCGAGTGTTTTTTTTGGCGAATCGGCTGTTGCTCGTGCGCCCAGACACCGGCATGAACCGCCCACAGGGTGGTGAGCGTCAGCAGCGCGAACAGTCGCTCGAGGCGCTCGGGCTTGGTGAGATGGGTCTCTTCGAGGTGGAACCCGTGCGATTTCAAGGCGGCAAACAGGGTTTCGATGGTCCAGCGCTGGGCATACTCCTCAATGGCCTGGCGGCTGTAGGACTCGCTGACGATGAGCAGCCATTCATTGGTTTCCAGGCGTTTGGCACTGAGAAAGACCTTCTGCCCCCAGAG
>NZ_AONC01000134.1 GCF_000585215.1 Imhoffiella purpurea
CGCCGCATGCCGAGGGGGTGTCTTATCGGGCATAGTAGTCGGCGATGGGGAAAGCCCATTACATGGCGAAGGACCCGACGGAAGTACGCCGCCTGCAAAGGACACTCGTGCCGGACATGCAGGATCGGAGCACCACGAGCCAACCTCACTACGGGCGATAGCCAATCGAGCGAAGGAGAGCAAACACCATCGCTTTCGCAACCTCTCCGGTGAAGTGAATGCCGAACTCTTGATGCACTGCTGGCACGACTTGAACAAGGATGCGGCCAGCGGCGTCGATGGGCTGACAGCGGCGCAGTATGCCGTTGATCTGGACGGCAACATCACCGACCTGGCCGAGCGCGTGAAGGCCGGACGCTACCGGGCGAAGCTTGTCCGACGCGTCTACATTCCCAAGGAGAACGGAAAGGAAAGGCCGCTGGGCATACCGGCGTTGGAAGACAAGCTGGTGCAATTGGCCTGTGCCAAGCTGCTGGGGGCGATCTACGAGGAAGACTTCCTCGATGGCTCCCACGGCTACCGGCCGGGTCGCAGCGCCAAGCAGGCCGTCTGTGAGCTGACGTTTCAGCTGATGTACGGCTGTTATGGCTATCTGGTCGAGGCCGACATTCGCGGATTTTTCGACGCATTGGACCACGACTGGCTGCTCAAGATGCTCAGTCTCAGGATCGACGATCGGGCCTTTCTCACGCTGATCCGCAAATGGCTCAAGGCCGGGATCCTGGACACCGACGGACAGGTGCTCCATCCCGGGAGCGGGAGTCCCCAGGGCGGCATCATCTCGCCCGTGCTCAGTAACGTCTACCTGCACTACGTGCTCGATCTCTGGTTCGAGCGGCGGGTCAAGCCCCAGTGTCGGGGCGAAGCGCTGCTGTGTCGGTATGCGGATGACTTCGTCTGCGCCTTCCGTTTCCGCGACGATGCAGAGCGGTTCTACCAAGCGCTCCCGCAACGGCTGGAGCAATTTGGCCTCGCCGTGGCGCCCGAGAAGACGCAGGTCGTGCGTTTCAGCCGCTTT
>NZ_AONC01000135.1 GCF_000585215.1 Imhoffiella purpurea
AGGTTATGCGCGAGCGTCGTCAGGGGCGACCGGCTCCCGTTCTGCCGCCACCTGCTGCGGCGTGAGAGCAGGGGGGAACCGAACGGATACCCATTGCCTTGGTTCTGGATATCCAGTATTCAAAGACCTATGGCCATCCAAAGAGTCAACCTGGACCAAATCGACTTCTCCGACGTGACCGAGGGTTTTGACCTGATGTCTCCGGTTACCCCCGGCGAGGTCCTACGCGAGGACTTCATGGAGCCCCTAGCCCTGTCGGCGAATGCACTCGCCAAGGCGCTGCACGTTCCGCCAAACCGAATCACCGCAATCCTGAACGGCACCCGTTCGATCACCGCGGACACGGCGCTCCGGCTCGCACGCTACTTCGACGTAAGCGTTCAGACCCTCCTCCTCCCTTGGGGACGTGAAGACAGACGGGCTCCGCTATGGCAAAGTCAAAACCACGACCTAAACGACGCC
>NZ_AONC01000136.1 GCF_000585215.1 Imhoffiella purpurea
GCTGCCGTATGGGCACCAGGCTGATGTCCCAGTCCCCCTTGGGCGTGCGGCGCCGGACCCAGGAGACCCGCTCCATCCACCAGCGCACGGCGACCTCGTCCGTGCCGTGCAGGGTCGGATCCGCGCCGTGCTCGAGGAAGCAGCGATCCACCGCCTCAATGTACCGGGTCGCCTCGGCCTCCGAGAGCCTCAGCTCGTCCAGATCCAGACCCACGTGCGGCGAGAGGTTGAGCTTGCCGTCGGTCGCCCCGCCGGCGCCGCCGTACCTGGACTTGCGGTCGAGCACCAGCACGCTCATGCGGTCCGCCAGCTG
>NZ_AONC01000137.1 GCF_000585215.1 Imhoffiella purpurea
GTTGACAGTCTTGTTAAAGTCGCTAGAATGCGCGGCTCTGCTGAGGGATTGGCGTGGTGGACGGGACGGAGGAGCGGTGCCAAGGCGCTGTTTTTTTAGGTTCTTTCTGCTGTTGCTTTATGGAAGAAGCGATGATTTGCTCCAGGGTTGGAGTGTAGCGCCGGGATAGGCGTTGGTTGATGGCCAAGGTAGGCTGGAGCAAGGAGTTCTGAGCTAGGGGTTGACACACTGGCTTAGAGATGTGCTAAGATAAGCGGCTCACTGATTGGGAATTTGGTGAGGGCTCTGCGGAAGCGGGGCGGCCCCGAGAAAAGGGGGTTGACAAACCGGAACGGAAGCGTAGAATTGTCGGTCTTGGCAGCGCAAACTGCCTGATTCGAAAAGCTCTTTAACAATTCGTT
>NZ_AONC01000138.1 GCF_000585215.1 Imhoffiella purpurea
GCATCCGGGCGAAGGGGATGTATCGCGATGCGGTCCGTTCGAGTCGCAGCCAGGTGGTGACCTGCTTGGGCGTGCAGTGGATCTGCATGGCGTTGCTGGTTCCCGTGCCCTGGAGCGAGCGCCCCTGGGCGCTGCCCTTTATGACCCGTCTGGTGCGTTCGGCCCGCGCCGACGCCGCTGCGGGGAGACGCCATCGCACGACGGTGGAGCTGACGATCGGGATGGCGCGCCTGGTGGCGCGGTGGCTGGGGCGCCGACGCTGGATCCTGATCGGCGACGGCAGCTATGCCTGCGTGCATCTGGGCTGGGAATGCCTCA
>NZ_AONC01000139.1 GCF_000585215.1 Imhoffiella purpurea
GGACCGGGCCAGCGCCACGGCCAAGGAGGACGCGACCCGGGCGGCGTTGCTGGGCGACGTTCAGGCGCTGTGCGAGCAGGCGCATCAGGTCCGGGCCCTGGATGCCGCGCACCAGTTCGCCCGCGATCAGCTCACCTATCAGCAGCAACGGGTGGACCAGGGTATCGATCCGGCCGATTCGCTGTGGAATGCGGCGAGCGCCTTCCAGGTCGCCAAGCACCAGTGGGAGCAGGAAGCGGCCAAGCTCGACACGCGCCGGCTGACCCTGGCCCGCCATTACGGCGGCGTCGAGTGGCAGCGGCTGCGGGTGCTGTTCGGGG
>NZ_AONC01000140.1 GCF_000585215.1 Imhoffiella purpurea
CCGCGTCGTCCGGGCGCGAGCGGTTCGGGAAAGGCGAACAGACGGGCATCGAGACGCAGGCGGGTGATCAGGGTCGCTTGAGCGCTGAGGCACGTCGGCGCGTGCCGAACGCACCAGACGGGTCATAAAGGACAGCGCCCAGGGGCGCTCGCTCCAGGGCACGGGAACCAGCAACGCCATGCAGATCCACTGCACGCCCAAGCAGGTCACCACCTGGCTGCGGCGCGAGCGGACCGCATCGCGATACATCCCCTTCGCCCGGATGCGCGCGCCTTGGCGCCGCTCCAGCGTCTCGTCGACCGCGATCACCACCGGCCACTGCGGGGGCAGCATCGCGATCAACAGACCCAACAGAATCTGGGCCGCGCGGGGCGTCGACCAGCGCGCCCGGTTGAGAACCCGGTGGT
>NZ_AONC01000141.1 GCF_000585215.1 Imhoffiella purpurea
CAGCTGGCGGACCGCATGAGCGTGCTGGTGCTCGACCGCAAGTCCAGGTACGGCGGCGCCGGCGGGGCGACCGACGGCAAGCTCAACCTCTCCCCGCACGTGGGTCTGGATCTGGACGAGCTGAGGCTCTCGGAGGCCGAGGCGACCCGGTACATCGAGGCGGTGGATCGCTGCTTCCTCGAGCACGGCGCGGATCCGACCCTGCACGGCACGGACGAGGCCGCCGTGCGCTGGTGGATGGAGCGGGTCTCCTGGGTCCGGCGCCGCACGCCCAAGGGGGACTGGGACATCAGCCTGGTGCCCATACGGCAGC
>NZ_AONC01000142.1 GCF_000585215.1 Imhoffiella purpurea
ATGGCCTGGCGGCTGTAGGACTCGCTGACGATGAGCAGCCATTCATTGGTTTCCAGGCGTTTGGCACTGAGAAAGACCTTCTGCCCCCAGAGGCGTCGCGGCTGGCGCAACACCCGTGTGCCCCCGACGGGCAGGGTCTGGAATTCGCGCAGCAGCGGATAGGCCCCCTTGGTGGACGTGAGGTTGACGTTGGCCTTCAGGCGCAAGCGAAATGGCAACTCGCGCCGCAGGAGATACGCCAGCCAATCGCGCCCAACGAACTCACGATCGGCCAACAGGAAGGCCACTGGCTGACACGGGAAGGTCGCGAAAAAGCGCTCCATCAGCGCGATGCGCTCTTTGGTGTT
>NZ_AONC01000143.1 GCF_000585215.1 Imhoffiella purpurea
AGGCCGCCTTCGAGGGTGGCTTCGTCGTTTTGCTGCCGGTGAAGCGTTCGATGAGCTGGCGCCGTTCGATCTTGGGGGCGGCCGTATTGCGCCGTTCGCGAGGATGTAGGGTCCGCTGTGCGGACCAAATCGCTTGTCTGCCTGCGGCGCAATACGCTGTCGCTATTGCGCCCTACGCCGGTTTCGGAAAGCGCTATCGGGTTCCTTAGACCGCGATGGTTTTGCTGAGGCATGTAGGGCGCAATAGGCCGCCTTCGAGGGTGGCTTCGTCGTTTTGCTGCCGGTGAAGCGTTCGATGAGCTGGCGCCGTTCGATCTTGGGGGC
>NZ_AONC01000144.1 GCF_000585215.1 Imhoffiella purpurea
TCTTGAGAAACGTCGAAAGACCCCGCGAACCTGAGGGGATCGATCAGAGAAGTCGCTCATGATCACGATCTGTGACCTTCAAAGCCCTGGTGCTTTAGGTCCACCGCAAACGTGGTCGACACGTCAGTTCTCCTTGCTCGATCGCGGTGGCGACGACTTTCATTCGGACGGCTCGGCGCTCAAGTCGCTGACGGTCTGACCTGCTTGTGCTCCGACCGGCGGCATGTGTATGGCGGCTTGAGCCATTTCAGCAAACGGCGGAGGCGTGCTGGGCACTTGGCGCGACTGTTCGAGCAGTTCTGATCGAATGGTAGGCTATCGCTGTTAGTCGAAAGGGTGCGCCTATCACAGAATGGGGCTTTGGGACGTGGCTGGGCTGGCTGGAGCCTGATCAGGGATCGAACGGGTGCGGCCTCGAAATGATGTCGTTTCGAGGGTATGCTTTGAGCTTCTGTAACAACGAGAGAAGGCTTCGTCGTGGCGAAAGTGGTCA
>NZ_AONC01000145.1 GCF_000585215.1 Imhoffiella purpurea
CTGACCACTTTCGCCACGACGAAGCCTTCTCTCGTTGTTACAGAAGCTCAAAGCATACCCTCGAAACGACATCATTTCGAGGCCGCACCCCCGTAACTGTCAAACTTTTACTGTCTCCCCGGCAGAGCCGGGGGTTTTCTCTGGATAATAATCCCTTGCACACAGACCCATGCCCTGCTCGATCCCGATACCTAAATACAGACACCCACATCTAGACATCTACATTCAGGTATACTTTTTCTATAGAGATTTTCGGCTTCTTGACTGCGATTAGCATTTTATTATCATGACGTGCATTTACTCGATTTTGGCCATTATCCACGATCAAAAAATCTCTATGGTTCAAATATTTACAAGGCGTAAAAAAATTGGCTAAAGGTCAATTTTCTGCGTTCAGGCGTCCTGAGTTTCTCTAATTTTCCGCCTCACCGGAGTTTCAAGCACTCAGCTGACAGCGAGATTTCCATAATGGCTAAATTTGAGCATTTATACAGTAGCCGAAAACCCTCATTCGTTGAGCATATCTAGATTTACACGCCAAGTATCTAGATGAGCAATAATGTTTCTAGAGTTGAAAAATTTAGCCTGGGCGGCCTTGCCGTCTATTGAATGTTATATGCTTTGAATACGACCGTATCCGTTCGGTTCCCCCCTGCTCTCACGCCGCAGCAGGTGGCGGCAGAACGGGAGCCGGTCGCCCCTGACGACGCTCGCGCATAACCTC
>NZ_AONC01000146.1 GCF_000585215.1 Imhoffiella purpurea
GATCCGTTCCATCAAGAGCGATCGAACTGAGATTTAAAACACTACCCGATTTGGCAGTAACACTCGAATCGATCAAACTCTCGAGCGAGCTGAAATCGATTTGCCCCCCATCCCCAACAGACAGGGATGACTTCTTAAGAGCCGTGACCTTGCTGATATCGACCACACTGCCACTGCCATCGACGCTGATGCTGATCTCACCGCCCACCCGCGAATCGGAATAATCCTTAAACTGCGTAAGACCCGAAAGATTCACATAACCGCCATCGCTAGCGGAAATTTGCAAGGCAGCTGTACCCACATAATTACGCCGAACTGTCTCGATCGTGCTTAAATCGAGAAGGCTCTCCGAACCAGATGCCGCGAAATTTCTATAGCTATAATCGTTATGGCCTCGGCCACTCCAAGAATTAACCGCCGTGCTTAGCGTCGCACCGCTATAGGCATAGAGATCCGTTCCATCAAGAGCGATCGAACTGAGATTTAAAACACTACCCGATTTGGCAGTAACACTCGAATCGAT
>NZ_AONC01000147.1 GCF_000585215.1 Imhoffiella purpurea
CCCCCCGCCCAGCCCCAACCGCCGCAATCCGTCATACACCAGAGCCCCGGCCAACACCATCAGCAAGAGGCCGAGCAGACGCATGATGCCCCGATAGAGGCTCCCGCTCAGATAGGACCTCGACCGGCCGGCCAAGACCGCCAGCAATACCTTGGACCCGATCAGCAGCAGATAGAAGGACAGCAGAAACAGCCAGGGAGACACGGGGTTCGAGTCCGCGGCCTCGCGGATGATCGGCCCGCCGACGCTGAACCAGAACAGATAGGGATGGGGACTGAGCACGTTGGCCAGCACCCCCTTGGTCAGCGATCTGGATGGGATCGCCAGCGACCGCACCTCGAGCCCTCTGACCCGAAGGCTCTCATACCCCATCGAAAAGACGAAGGCGCCTCCGGCCAGCGAAATGAGCCCGAGAACGGCATCGAGCCCCGCCAGCCGCGACAGAATGACCCAGGTGACAAGGATGACGGGAAGGTCGGTCAGGAGCGGGGCGAAGGCCACCCTGACGCCCGCCCTCGCGTCATGCCTCAGCGTTTCCGAGATCACGAGCGCCAGCAAAGGTCCCGGGGCCAAACCGGCGGAGATCCCGAGCAGGATACCCGTGGCGAGATAGTGCGGCCATGTCGAATCCATAGACACCAAATCCAATTCGATCGTCAGTTGAGACCATAGCTTTACCCATAAGTCGAGTCCGCGTGCCCGCTCAGACACTTACGGCACCCGGTTTTCGTCTCACGAAGCTGGCTACTCATGACTCC
>NZ_AONC01000148.1 GCF_000585215.1 Imhoffiella purpurea
CTCACGCTGCGGAGTGTCCCCGATGGACTCCCGGAAATGTCAAACTGCTACTGTCACCCCGGCAAAGCCGGGGGATTACCCGTTTTATTTATTTTTTTGATTCAACCGCAATCCGGGGCGGACACGAGCGTCTGCGCGGTCGAATATTGAAAGCCGGTCATGACGAGATTCGAGCAACGGCTCAGGCTTGCGATGCCGAATCGCAGTGAACGTCGGCGCCGTTCATGGCATCGCTCGGACGCCACCTCCATGGGTGGAGATGGAATAGCCCATCCCTTTACCCATATCTCAGACCAGTTTCGCACACATTCCTTGTTTGATTGCGACACAAGACTGGATTCGTCGTCGGAGTTTCCGTTGC
>NZ_AONC01000149.1 GCF_000585215.1 Imhoffiella purpurea
GCATCCGGGCGAAGGGGATGTATCGCGATGCGGTCCGTTCGAGTCGCAGCCAGGTGGTGACCTGCTTGGGCGTGCAGTGGATCTGCATGGCGCTGCTGGTTCCCGTGCCCTGGAGCGCGCGCCCCTGGGCGCTGCCCTTTCTCACTCGTCTGGTGCGTTCGGCACGCGCCGACGCCGCTGCGGGGAGACGTCATCGCACGACGGTGGATCTGACGATCGGGATGGTGCGCCTGGTGGCGCGGTGGCTGGGGCGCCGACGCTGGATCCTGATCGGCGACGGCAGCTATGCCTGCGTGCATCTGGGCTGGGAATGCCTCA
>NZ_AONC01000150.1 GCF_000585215.1 Imhoffiella purpurea
TGGCGTCGTTTAGGTCGTGGTTTTGACTTTGCCATAGCGGAGCCCGTCTGTCTTCACGTCCCCAAGGGAGGAGGAGGGTCTGAACGCTTACTCGCCGGTTGCCATCCAGAAGGCCCAGGAGCTGGCTCAGGAACTCAAGTTGAACTCAGAGTTCGTGTGTACTGACGTCTATTCTTTCCAGCGTTCGGATTCAGCTCCATACGACATCGTGTTTACTTCATACGGCGCAGTCTGTTGGCTGCCAGATCTAAACCGATGGGCTGAGATTGTCGCTTCAAATCTTGCAGTTGGTGGCCGTTTTTATATTGCGGAATTTCATCCTATTTATGATCTTTTGGCGGGATATTCGTATTTCACCCAAGTGCAGCCTGATGTGGATGAAGAAGGCACGTACACAGAAAACGGCGCAGATGCGATAGCCAAGCTGGCAACTTGGGCGCATCCAATGTCTAGCGTTATCAACGCATTGCTTAATGTTGGCATTCAGATTGAGCGTGTAAGCGAGTTCCCGTTCAGTCCATACAACTGTTTCGAGGGTATGGTTGAGCGTGAGCCGGGTCGCTTCTACCTGAGCCACAAGGGAAACCATGTTCCAATTGTCTACAGCATCACTGGTAAAAAAGGGTAGAGTAGAGAGCAGGTCGCCCATCGCGGTAGCCATGGCTTATCTGTTTCCGCGCCTTTCGTTTCGCGGTGCCTAAATAGCCAG
>NZ_AONC01000151.1 GCF_000585215.1 Imhoffiella purpurea
GTCACACCCGATCCGATCGGCAGGGACTCAGCGAGGAAGCCGGGGTAGTCCATCTGGTGGCGATGATTGTTGAAATAGGTCCAGGCGCTGTAAGCGTTGTCGCGCAGTGCCTGCGAGAGGGAGGTGCGCCGCGAGAGCGTGGCCGCTTCTTCGATCAAGCGGTTCACCGCGTTGGGATCGTCCTTGAGATCGCGGCACTGCTGATGGCGCCAGCGCGAACGTTGCTCCTCGGCCTGGCGTTGTGGATAGCGCGCCTGAGCCAGCGTGCCGACATATTCGCTGACGTGGAAAAAGTCGATCAGTTGGCGCTTGGTATGCTCCTCAAGG